>JASFQK010000019.1:0-121923 GCA_050115495.1 Phycisphaerae bacterium
TCAACGTGGTCCGTTCATCCTTGGTCAGCTTGATCGCAACCGCTCGACGCATGGCTGTATCCTCCTGCAAAGAAGAAGACACGCCAAGCTATCATACGTTAGCGTATTTGTGAGGCACTACACTAGATTCCGACGCCCGCTGCGCGGGCCGCGCTGCGCGAGAGCAGGTGAACCGTGAAGCAGTGGAACAGGTAACGCAACCGCGCGGTTGCTCCGCGGCGTGCAGATCACCAGCCATTGGCAGGTGCCACACTCCCCTGCGGGCGCGGCGACGCGAGAGACAAGACGGGTTCCGCAGCGAAGAGACACCAGCGGTCGAGGTCGGGGTAGGACAGCATTCCATCGCTGCTAGCGGGCGCTCACCCTGGAGGCTGGCTATCGGAGCCCTTGAGCGTTCTTGAACATGATAAGCAGTTGCTGTGCGAACCTCCGCCGGAAGTCCTCATCGCTGTTCCTGATGATGTACGACATGTCGGAGATGATCGATTCGACCGACTCGCCATCGAGTGACGGCAGGATTCCCAGCAACGTATCCACAGCATCTTGAATCCGCTTCTGGTTGTCGCTGTTACGGACGATGAAGACCATATCGTTGGCAGTGCTGTCCATGGCACATCTACCTCCCATTGACTCCAGCAGTATATGCGGAGGCTGGCGGGCTACAACCTGAAGAAAAGGCGGACGTCCAATTGATCTGAAAGCGGCGCGGCGCATCGTCCACCCGTTCGTTAGCCCCCCACATCCCGCCCAAACCCCAACAGAATCCGCCAGAACGCGGCAGAATCCGCCAATCGGCCAAGCCGGGATTTCGTCTCCTACACTGAATACGGACGGCCGGCAGCTCACGGCTCAAGGCTCACGGCCCCCCAAGACGTCGGCCACAGGGGGCCGACGCTACGGGACGGCCGGCGCGGAGGTCGGGCGCTACGGGACGACGTAAGACATGCCGGCGCCTAAGGCTTCAGCATGCCACACTCCGAAGACGGCCGGCACGGAGACCGGCCGCTACCAGTCCTGTGCGGAGGCCGGACGTTACGGCGCGGTCAGGTTCTGGCCTTCGGGGCCGGGAGCGAAGAAGTGGGCGCGGGTCATGTCTACGCCGAAGCCGGCGGCCTGGCCTTCCTTCACGGGCGTCGCGGCGTCCACGCGGCAGACGAAGACCTGCTCGCCCAACATGGCGTGCACATCCATCCGCTCACCCAGCGGCTCGACCACATTCACATTCAGCCGCAGACGACTGCCCGCTGGCGCCGCGGCCGCCGGTCCGACGCCCTCGGGACGGATCCCCAGCGTCAGCGGCTTGTCCGCGTGCGGCGCCAGCAGCCGCTGCTGCTCCGCCGTCGGGTTCAATCGCTGGCCGGCGGCCTCGAATACCAGGCCGTCGCCGTCACGCACCAGCCGTCCCTCGACGAAGTTCATCGGCGGCGTGCCCACGAAACCCGCCACGAAGCGGTTCACCGGTCGGCGATAGACCTCGAACGGCGTGCCGAGCTGGTGAATCACGCCGTCCTTCATCACGACCACACGCTGGCCGAGCGTCATCGCCTCTTCCTGGTCGTGCGTGACGTAGATCGTCGTCGTCTGCACCTGGCGATGCAGGCTCTTCAACTCGGCCCGCATCTCGACGCGCAGCTTCGCGTCGAGGTTCGACAGCGGCTCGTCGAACAGATACGCCTTCGGGTTCCGAACGATGGCCCGCCCGACGGCGACGCGCTGCCGCTGACCGCCGGAGAGGGCCCGCGGTCGGCGATCGAGCAGGTTCTCGATACCAAGCGTCGCCGCCGCCTCGCGCACCTGCCGGTCGATCCGGGCCCGCTCCTCCCGGGCTGCCCGGTAGCGCTCCCGGGACAGCAGCCAGCCGAGCGGACTCCCCCAACCCGCATGCCGTCGGCGGAGCATGAGCCCGAAGGCCATGTTCCGATAAACGCTCATATGTGGATATAGGGCGTAGTTCTGGAAGACCATGGCGATGTCGCGATCTTTCGGGGCGACGTCGTTCACGACGCGGCCGCCGATTCGGATCACGCCCGACGTGATGTCCTCGAGCCCCGCGACCATGCGCAGCGTGGTGCTCTTGCCGCAGCCGGAAGGTCCGACAAGAACGAGGAATTCGCGGTCCTGGATGGTCAGGTCGATGTTATCGACCGCCCGAACGTCGCCGGGGTAAACCTTCGAGACCTGTTCCAAGACGACTTCGGCCATGGCAGCCTCGTCGGCGGGGATCGACGCCATCGTGGTACGGCGAATCCCTCGCCGGGCGACGAGTATAAGAACGCGGCGAGCGGACGGTCAAACGAACGTGCCGCGGGCGGCGTCGGCGCAAAAAAGAGGCCCGCCGTCGCGGGCCGAGGAGGAGAGGAGGAGTCTTCCAAGAGGAATCACTGAACTTGTAGGCCCCCTCGCCGGCGGATTTCCACTGCCGAAACAGGAATGTCTGAAAATCCCGCCCGTCGCAGCCGGCGGCGGGGCCCCACGGGGTTTCGGCGCAAAAAAAGACGACCCGCCGTCGCGGGTCGTGAGAGGAGGAGGAGTCTGACATACTTCTAGGCACCCTCTTTTCGGAATGTCCACTCGCTACCCATAAGAAATCTACGGAAGCGATCACGAACGGCCATACCGAGCTGCTGCGCGGGGTGGCGTCGGACGAAAAGCCTATGGCATGGGGTTCGGCGCGGGGGAACGAAGCACCATTTGCTCGTGATAGTCGGCGGATAGGCGCTGCTGCCAGTGCTCGCGGAGCCGCCGGACGGCCTCGGCCGCGGGCAGGACCTGCCACGCCTCCCGGTCGCTCCAGAGTTGCAGGCGATCGACAGACTCCAGCGCATCGGCGACGTCGAACAGGAAATGAACGCCCAGACGCTCGGCGCAGTAGGACTCGACGCGCTGCCGGAGCTCGGCCGCGGAACGGATGGGCGGCGTGGCGTGCAGCAGGAAGGCGTAGGCGAGAAAGGCCTCTTTCGCCTCCTCCTGGGCCACCATCGACAACAGCAGGTGGACGGCGCCGGCGTTGTTCCCGAGGTTCTGATAATACAGATGCGTAGTGCGCTGAAGGTCGCGGTGCCGGCGAACGTTGCGGTAGCCGGTGAACGTCTTGAACATCAGCATGGCAAAGCCGCCGGCGAGGATCCAGAGCAGCTTGCCGGGCAGCGCGAGGGCGCCAGTGATCTTCATGACGGTTGAACCGAGCGTGCCGGCGCCGCCGCCCATCATGCGGGCCCGGTCCATCCAGGTCATGGCCACGCGGGCGTGCGGGAGCAGCGACTCGACGTCAGCGACGGGGATCTCCTTAAACATCTTGATGCGCAGGCCGGGATCGTCGTGCAGGCGGCTCACGACGACGAGTCGGCGGAAGACGGGGCAAGACTGGCGCACGCCGAAGCGCGGGTGCCGCCAGGTCCGCCGAACGCGATCGACGACGGCGGCGCCGCGTACCCAGACTCTCAGGTAAGCGACCTGTTCGGGATCGAGGCGTACGCGCAGGCCGGAGGAACGGGCGGCCTGCAAGGCCTGTTCGACCTGGGTGTTGGTGAGGGGCTCGAAGTTGGCCTTGGCGAGCAGGTAGTCCAGGCGGTCCTGGAGCGCGGCGTGGTGCTCGGGATCGCGTGCCGCCGCCACGTCGATGAGCGGGATCGTGTCGCGGTCCGGGTTGAAGGGCTCGTAGCGCTCGGCCAGCAGGCGCTCGAAGGCCGCCGCCTGCTGCTCGCAGATGCTCTCGATCGCGCTGGCGAGCGGCACGAGCAGCGCGGCGTCGGGTCCGAAACAGGCATCATCTGCGCGCAGCCGGGCGACGAGTCCGGTAAAGCGAAACGGGATGAAACGGTCATCGGGCCGGTGGTGGTCGATGCCGGCGGTCGGATCTCGAGCTAGGACGGCGTTGGCGGCCATAGCGCGGCCAATCGTACTCGGCGGGCGTCGATCGCGACAACGCGCGTCGGCTGTGCATTGCGCGACCGATAAGATCACAGAGACAGGTGCGAAGCGTGCTGTGGCACGCGTGTTAATCCTGACCGCATTTTCATGGAACATGCGGCTCCGGTCGTTTATATTAGAAACCGATCCAGCTTGACGCTTACGGGTTGCTGGAGTTGTTCGCGTGAGGGGTGAGCATGGTGCTCTGCGCAACAGGCGCGGGGCGGGCCGCGGGTGCTTCAACAGCCGGTAAGCGACCGCAACGGTCGTGCGGGCCAGTGTTATCGCCCGTTTCGCGAATTGCGGGGCTGACACTCTGTGATGGTGGCGGTCACGGCCGGGCCATGGGATGGATTCAACGGGGTATAAGGAGAAGGCGATGGGCTTCAGGCAGAGGATGGCAGTGCACACCGGCTGGGGAGTGGCCGCGGTACTGAGCGTGGTATTCGTCCTGGCGCTGGTGGCGCCGGTGTCGGCGGAAGAAGTGTATCAGACCGTGTTCTTCCCGCAGCAGGACCTGCAGTTCCAGCAGGCTCAGGGCTACGACGTCGTCTACCTGCCTGACGGCGGCGTCACGAGCGTGCCGGGCGCGCCGATGCTCCCCAATCGAACGTTGCGCATCGCGCTGCCGGACGGCATGCGGGCCACGGGGGTGCGCGTGGTGAACACCGACGCGGTTACACTGCCCGGCCAATACAACATGTACCCGGCGCAGCCGGTGAAGCGGATGCAGGTGCCGGCCACCGGCTTCGTCCCGCAGAATGAGGCGGCGTACGCCTCGGCGGAGGCGTATCCGGGCGTGCTGGCCGAGCTGGCGGGACAGACGGACCTGGCGGGCCAGGCGATGGCCCTGGTGTGCTTCTCGCCGCTGCAATACGTGCCGGCGACGGGCACGCTGACGCTGCACACGTCGATCGAGATCGTGATCGAGGGCGAGCCTGGGTACGTTTGTGGTGATTACCTGCCGACCGGCCTGTCCGCGTGGAAGCAGGCCGAGCAGGTGCAGCGCGTGCGGGACATGGTGATCAATCCGGAGGCGGTGCATCCGCAGGAATCGACCTGGGCGCCGACGGGCCGCGCGCTCGATCCCGGCAACTACGAATACGTCATCATCACGATCTATAGCTGGCGGTCGTTCGCGGAGCCGCTGGCTGACTGGAAGACGCAGAAGGGCGTGCCGACGGCAATCATGGACACGAGCACGATCTACGCCGAGTACTCTGGGGCGGATTACCCGGAGCGTATTCGCGCGTTCATCATCGACGCCCACAACACGTGGGGAGCGGAGTACTTCCTGCTGGCCGGGGACACGAACCTGATCCCCGCTCCGTCGCGGACGTTCACGGTGCCGGACCCGGAGCCGGTCGTCAACGACACGTACTACGCGGACTTTGACGACGACTGGACGTGCGAGGTGAACGTCGGCCGCGCGTCGGCGCGTTACGCGACGGATCTGGACGTATTCATCGACAAGGCGCTGACGTACGAGCAGAATCCGCCGATGACGGACTATCCGACGAAGGTCGGTTTCTTCGGTTTCGACGCCGAGGAGCCGGGCAGCGGTGAGGGCGAGGACTGCAAGTTCCTGATCGATCTGTTCTGGATTCCGGACGACTGGGACCTGACGACAGTGTACGACAGCGACCAGCCGAGCTTCCACAAGCCGGTCGTCATCGCCTGCATGAACGAAGGCAACAACATCCTGAACCACATCGACCACGGCGACACGAACGTGATGGGCACGGGCTCGCTGACCAACGGCGGGTCGCTGAACAACAGCGACATGGAGGGTCTGACCAACGGCGACCGCCAGAGCATCCTGTACTCCACGGCCTGTAAGGCCTGCGATTACGACGCGTACACGTGCATCGCCGAGGCCTTCGTGAAGAACCCGAACGGCGGCGGCGTGGCCTTCGTCGGCAACTCGGGGTACGGCTGGTATCAGCCGGGCGAGTTGGATTACTGGTCGCTGCGCTTCGACCGGAACTTCTTCCGTTCGCTCATGGAGCCGACCGAGAATCACTACCGCCTGGGCGATCTGTTCTCCGATCACAAGAACGACTCGTACATCAACCACGACACGTACCGGTACATCTTCGTGGGCCTCACGCTGCTCGGCGATCCGGATCTGCCGATCTGGACCGACACGCCCGCCGAACTGGTCGTGGATCACAGCCCGACGATGGCGGCCGGCCAGCCGAACAACTTCGAGGTGAGCGTGACGTCCGGCGGCACGCCGGTCGACGGCGCCCGGGTGTGCCTGTTGAAGAGCGGCGACGTCTACGAAATCGGCTACACGAGCGGCGGGACGGTGAGCTTCAACGTCACGCCGGCGGAGGTGGGCTCGATGCAGGTCACGACGACGGCCCAGAACTGCCTGCCCGAGACGACGACCGTCGCGGTGACGGAAGGCGGGCTGGTCCTGGGTGACGTCAACGGTGACGGCTTCTGCGACAACTTCGACATCGCCCCGTTCGTATACGCCATCCTGCATTCGCAGACGCTGTTCGAGATCGAGTACTCCAATGGTTGCTACTGGTGCGCGGACTGCAACGAGAGCGGTGCGGTCGATAACTTCGACATCAGCCCGTTCATCAGCATCCTGACGAGCCCGTAGCCCACCGGCGCGGAGGAGAGCCGCGGCGGCGGCGGCAGCGCCGCTTTTGGACTGGGAACGGCTTGGCGCGGTGCGTATAATGGTGACCGAAGACACTCGGCGGTTCCGACCGCTCCGAGTGTACGCGGGACGCTACACGGCTCCGTGCCGAGCACGGCCGGCCGGTTGGTCACCCGCTTGGCGCTGCCGCCTTGTCGAAACCGCCGCTCGCTCTCGGGCGGCTTAGTGGTTTCGCCTGCTGCGGTCTGGGATGGATTGGGTGTATCACAAGGAGCATGGAATGAGCCCGAGGCTATGGAATGGGGCGCGCCTGTTCTGCGCGCCGGCCCTGGTGGCCTGCACATGGCTGGCATGCGCGTTCGTGCCGGCCGCGCTGGCGGATGAAGTCTCGTACACCGCGCAGTTCAGCATGCAGGATCTGCGCAGCGAGCAGCAGCAGGGCTACGACGTCGTGCACCTGGCCGACGGCGGGATCTGGAGTGAGCCGGGCCAGCCCATGCTCCCCAATCGCACGTTGCGGATCGCCCTGCCTGCGGGCATGCGGGCGACGGGCCTGCGGGTGGTCAGCAGCGAGAGCGTCCTGCTGCCCGGTGAATACGACATCTACCCGGCACAACCTCCGCAGCGTATCTCGGCGCCGCCGATCGATTTCGTTCCGCCGGACGCGACGGCCTACTCGTCGACCGAAGCCTACCCGGGCGTGCTGGCCGAGCTGATGGAGCAGACCGACCTGGCCGGACAGAGCATGGCCCTGGTGCGTTTCTCGCCGGTGCAGTACGTGCCGGCGACGGGCGAGCTGACGCTGTGCACGTCGATCGAGGTTGTGATCGAGGGTGAGCCGGGTTACGTGTGCGGGGACTATCTCTCGCCAATGATGACCGACGCGGAGCAGGCGGACCGTCTCGCCGAGGTGCGTGAGATGGTGGCCAATCCGGGAGCGGTGCTGCTGCAGGAATCGCCCTTTGCCCCGACGGGCCGGGGCGTTGATTCGGGCGACTACGACTACGTCATCATCACGCAGAACAGTTGGGTGGACGACTTCCAGCCGCTGGCCGACTGGAAGACCAAGAAGGGCGTGAACGCGACGATCGTCAGCACCGAGTGGATTTACGCCGAGTACTCGGGGAACTCGAACACGAGCAAGATCCAGAGCTTCGTCTACGACGCGGCGGCCAATTGGGGAGCGCTGTACTTCCTGCTGGGCGGCGACACGAACATCGTTCCGTGCGGCACGGTGAACGTCGGCGGCGACGACATCCCCAACGACACGTGCTACGGCGACTACGACAACGACTACACCTGCGAGGTGTACGTGGGCCGGGCGGCGGTGCGCAACACCTCGGCCATCGGCACGTTCATCAACAAGGCGATGACCTACGAGAAGGCGCCCCCGCTGACCAACTATCCGGAGACGGCGGCCTTCCTCGGTTTCGACCTGAACACGTACGGCAGCGACGAAGGCGAGAGCTGCAAGGTGGCCATCCGCTCGGCCTCCATCCCCTCGGCCTGGACCTATCGCAGCGAGTACGACAGCGAGAGTGGCGGCCACCTCAGCGACTGCATCGCCTACCTCAACCTGGGCAACAACTTGGTCAACCATATCGACCACTCCAGCACCGACTACATGGGTATGGGGTACACCAACCACAACACCGGCGTCAGCGGCGCGGATATGAGTGGCCTGACCAACGGCGAGCGGCAGAGCATCCTCTACTCGATCGGCTGCTGGGCCTGTGACTACAACGCCGGCACGTGCATCGCCGAGGCGTTCGTGCAGAACGCGAACGGCGGCGGCGTGGGCTTCGTCGGCAACTCGCGCTACGGCTGGTACTCGCCCGGATCGGGCGATTACTACTCGCTGCGCTACGACCGCTACTTCTTCCGGTCGCTGTTCAATCAGACCAAGTACCGGCTGGGCGAGGCCTTCTCCGACCACAAGAACGACGCCTACCAGAGTGACGAGACGTACCGCTACGTCTTCGAGGAGCTGACGCTGCTCGGCGACCCGGAGCTGTGCGTCTGGACGACGGCGCCGCAGCCGCTGGAGATCGACTTCCCGGACACCGTTCCGAGCGGCCCGAGCACCTTCCAGGTCTACGTCACGAGCAACGGCACCCCAATCACGGCGGCTCGCGTGTGCCTCTGGAAGGCCGGCGACGTCTACGCGGTCTGGGCCACCAGCACCGACGGCTATGCCTCGTTCGACATCTCCCCGTTCTCGGGTGGCTCGCTTTACGTGACGGCCACGAGGCGCAATTACGTCCCGGCCGAGGGGGAGGCGCTGGTCGACGGCGTCGCCTCCTACCTGCTGACCGCGAGTACGATCGGCCACGGCAACGTGACGCTCAATCCTCCCGGCGGCATCTACCTCGAGGATACGACGGTCGAGCTGACCGCCGACGCGGACGACGGCTGGGTGTTCAGCCACTGGTCGGGCTCGCTCGACGGGTCGGATAACCCCGAGTCGATCCTGATGGATGCCAACAAGGCGGTGACGGCCGTCTTCTTCCCCGAGAACGACTGTAACAACAACGGCGTTCCGGACGAGGACGACATCGCCGACGGCACCAGCTACGACTGTGACGGCAACGGCGTGCCCGATGAGTGCGACGTCGCCGGCGGGGCCAACGACTGCAACGGCAACGGTGTGCCGGACGCCTGCGAACTCGGCACGGTGAACGGCCTGGCCGGGGCGTACTACGACGGGATGGGCTTCACCGGAGAGCTACAGGGCCGCGTAGACCCCGTGATCAACTTCAACTGGGGCAACGGTGAGCCGTGGGCTGGACTGGGCGCCGACACGTTCAGCATCCGCTGGACCGGCTGGGTGAGTACGCCGGCCGTGGCGGGCACGTATACGTTCTACACCTATACCGACGACGGCGTGCGATTGTGGGTGGCCGGACAGCAGATCATCAACCGGTGGGTCGATCAGTCCCCGCGCGAGTGGTCGGGCACGATCGCCCTGGAAGCCGAGCAGGACTACCCGCTCGTGATGGAGTACTACGAGAACGGCGGCGGGGCCGTGGCCGCGCTGCGCTGGCGGCCACCGGGCATGACCAAGGTGGCCATCCCGTCGGCGAACCTGCTGGCGGGCCGGGACTGCAACGGGAACGGCGTGCCGGACACGTGCGACATCGCCAACGGGATGCCGGATGACGACGGGAACGGCATTCCCGATGTGTGCGAGCAGGGCTTCGTGCCGGGTGATGTGAACGGCGACCTGATCGTCAACAACTTCGACATCGCCGTGTTCGTGTTCGCCGTGACGCACACCGAGGCGGAGTTCGTGGCCCAGTACCCGACGGGCCAGTACTGGGCGGCCGACGTCACCGGAGACGCCCAGGTGAACAACTTCGACATCGCCCCGTTCGTGGAGCTGCTGACCGGCGGCTAAGCTCGCCGGCCGGTGTTGAACGCTGAACCGCGACCCCGGGTCGAGCGGCCGACTGCCCAGCGGCAGGTTGCTCGCCCCGGGGTCGCTCTTTGAGGGGGGCCCGGGGGGGGCCGAGCCGCCGGCGGCCAAGGCGGTCCCCCTGTCGGCGGACCGATTGACGCGGAGTCGATCTTCGGGGATACTCAGGCTTTGGGCGTGAGCCGGTTCACGCCTCGCCAACGCGGGCTACGCAGGGCACGAAGGGCCGACCTAACGAGACGGCCGACGCTCCGCCAACGGAACGCTCCTCATGTGGCTTCCCCCCTTCCCCCCCCGCTTGGATAACCATGTCTAGGCTCTCGGAACGGAGCCCGTAGCTACTGCGGAGAAAATCATGCCCTTCGAAGACAAAACCATCGTCTGCGCCGATTGTGGCGAGGAGTTCGTGCACTCGGCGGACGATCAGGCCCGCTATGCGGAGCGCGGATTCACGAACGAACCGAAGCGCTGCCGCAACTGCCGTGAGAAGCGCAAAGCCCAAGGCTCCCGCCCGCCTCGTGACCACGGCGGCGGCGGTGGCGGCGGCGGCGGTCGCCGAGAAAGCCGCGAATCTTTCGAGGTGACCTGCGCGGCCTGCGGCGCGCGAACCACGGTCCCCTTCAAACCCTCGGGTAACCGCCCGGTCTACTGCCGCGACTGCTTCCGCAGCAAGCGGCACTAGGCGGTCAGCCTCCCGCCGGCGAAACGGCGGCGGGTAAGGTCCGAGAATACACGCCTACCCCGGCGGGTACGGTCCTCGTTCAGGGTCGCCTGGCGCGGTCCCGATAGGACGGGAAGAATTAGCCTGTCCATTTTTCGGGCGTGCCGTGACCGAACCCGTGGATCGTAAGATCGTCGACCTCGTCGAGTTGCTCCAGCGGGCGGCGTCTGCGCGCAAAGCGGGCCGCCGGCTGGTGCACTGCCACGGCTGCTTCGACTTGGTTCATCCGGGGCATATTCGCTATTTGCGCTTCGCCCGGGAGCTGGGCGACGTGCTCGTGGTCTCGGTGACCAGCGACAACGCGGTCAACAAGGGTCCTGATCGGCCACATATCCCGCAGGAATTGCGCGCCGAGAGCCTGGCCGCGCTGGAATTCGTGGACTGGGTCCTGATCGACCCGCATCCCACCGCCGCCGAGCTGTTGACCGCTCTGCGCCCGGACGTGTACGTGAAGGGGCGCGAGTACGCCCAGATGGAGGACCCGCGGTTCTTGCGCGAACGCGAGATCGTGGAGCGGTATGGCGGGCGGGTCGTGTTTCACAGCGGCGACGTCGTGTTCAGCTCGACGCGGCTGGTCCGCAGCCTGGAGCACGACGAGGATCTGGACGAATGCCGGCTGCGGACGCTGTGCAGCCGGGGGAATATCGACCTGGAGTCGGCCCGCGCGGCGCTGGCCCGGCTGGCCCGGGTGCGGGTGGCGGTCGTCGGTGACCTGATCCGCGAGCGGTACATCTCGTGCGATGCCAGCGAGGCGGCGGAAGACGCCCCGGTGCTGTCGTTGCAGCAGTTGGGCGCGACGTCGTATTGGGGCGGGGCGGCGGCGATGGCGCTTCAGATGCGGGCGCTGGGGGCCAGTGCGACACTGATCGCCTCGGGCGTGGAGGGTGAGCAGACGGCGGCCGACACCGCCGCCCTGAACGAGAACGACATCGAGACGCACCTGCTGCCGGTTCGCCGGGAGCCGGTCGAGCACCGGACGTTCGTGGCCGACGATGCGAAGCTGTTCCAGCTTTCTGATGGCGTAGGGCATCCGCTGGACAGTACGTGGGAGCGGCACGCGCACGCGCTGCTGGTCGATCAGCTCGCCCAGGTGGACCTGCTGGTCTGGTGCGATCACGGGTACGGGATGGTAACGCCGGGGCTGGTGCGGCGGGTGACGCCGGCGGCACGACGGGCGGGCGTGATGGTGGCGGGTTGTGCACCCGGGCGGCGCGGCGACATCCGCGTGCTCGAAGACACGGATTTGCTGGCGGTGACCGAACGGCGACTGCGCGAGGCCATGCACGACATGGGCTCGGGGCTGCCGTCGGTGACGTGGAACCTGCTGAACAACACGCGCGGCCGGCGGGCGCTGGTCGGACTGCACAAGCGGGGGCTGATCGGCTTCGACGGTCACAGCGAGCAGATGGGTAACCTGGCCGCAGGCACGGTACGAAACCCGGTGCCGAGCCGGCTGCGAAGTGAGTTTGTGCCGGCGCTGACGCACCATTGCGTGGACCTGCTCGGGGCGGAAGAGGCGGCGCTGGCGGTCGTGGCCCTGACGCTGGTGACGGGTGGCACGCTGGCCATGGGGACGTACATCGCCGCGGGTGCCGAGGCGCTCGCCGCCGGTCGCGCGGGGCGGACGACCGTGCAGGGGCCGGCGCTGCGGGCGTGGATGGACACGCGGCCGGAGCTACGGCCACAGAGCCGGTTCCTTCCCGACGCGGCCACCATCGCCGACATCGCCCTGCTGGCTCCGCCGCTGCCGCAACCCGAAGAGTGTCTCGAAGAAGCCGCGACGGACAGTTAGCCGCGGGGGCACACGAGACCATGAAGGCGACACCGCTCGTCAGCATTGTGATGGCCACGTACAACCGGCGGGAGGTGGTGCGGCATACGCTGGACCAGATCGCCGACTGCGGGCTGGGCGAGGGGGAATACGAGGTGATCGCCGCCGACAATGCGTCGACCGACGGGACGCCGGAGGTGTTCGCGGGGCGGCCGCATGTGCGCGTGCTGCGGCTGGATGAGAACCTGGGGTCGTGCGCGAAGGCGCTGGCGGTCGAGCAGGCGCGGGGGGAGCTGATCCTGTTCCTGGACGACGATTCGTATCCGCGGCCGGGTTGCCTGGCGCGGATGCAGGCGCACTTCGCAGCCGACGCGCGGCTGGGGGCGGCTGGTTTCACCGTGCACCTGGCGGACGGACGGCAGGAGTGCAGTGCGCTGCCGCACGTGTTCGTCGGCTGCGGCGTCGGGCTGCGGGCCCGGGCGCTGCGCGAGGTGGGCGGGCTGGACCGGTCGTTCTTCATGCAGGCCGAGGAATACGACCTGAGTCTGCGGCTGCTCCAGGCGGGGTGGAGAGTTGAGGTGCTGGGCGATTTGCAGGTCGAGCACGGAAAATCGCCGGTGGCGCGGCGGTCGGAGCGGACGACGTTCTACGATGTGTGCAACAACCTGCGGGTGATCGGGCGGTACCTGCCGCCGGCCGTGGCGCGGGCGTATCGGCACGACTGGCTGCGGCGGTACGGCTGGCTGGCGGAGCAGGCGGGGCACGGCGAGGCGTTCGCGGCGGGGATCGCGGCCGGCCGGCAGCGGATGCTGGCCGACCGGCGGGCGGGACTGCGACGGCAGTTGTTGCCGGACGTGCTGGAGGACGTGTTCTGCTGGTCGCGGATCGAGGGGCGAATGCGCGAACTGCGGCGGGAGGGCGTGCGGAGGATTGTGCTGGCCGACATGGGGAAGAATGTGTATGCGTTCTGGCGCGGGGCACAGCGGGCGGGGCTGAACGTGCTGGCCGTGGCCGATGATCGGCTAGCGGCACCGGGCCGGATATACCGCGACGCAGCCGTGATGAGCAGCGAAGCGGCGGAGGCACTGGGGGCCGAGGCGTGGGTGGTGAGCAACACGTCGTACGTGCATGCCCGCCGACGGGAGCGGGAGTTGGCGGCGTGGGTGTCGGTGCCGGTGCACAATTGGTTTTCGCCGCCAACGGGGGCGGAGGTCGAGGCGGTTGGCGAGGTGGTGACCACGGGGCGGTAGGTGCGGGCGGGGTTGGGGGATTTCGTAAGTTCGTTATCGGGAAGTGGTTGCGCGCTGGCGTGGGGTCGCACGCGGGCCGGAGGCGTGTTTCAATCGACGTCGGCCACGGGGGGCCGACGCTACATGCCGGCGCCTTCGGCTTCGGCATGCCACACCGCCGGGACGGGCGCTTGGCCGAGGGGGCGGGTGGTTCTATACTGGGAGCCGTTCCAAACGAGTTGCAGCAAACGGGCGACGGCGACACGGCGGGCAGCAGCGTTATTGCCGAAATCGGTGATGCGGAACGCGGCCACACGGGCAGGAGTACTCGCATGGGCATCACACTGGCGTGCATCGGGGGACGGGCAGCGTACAACCTGGTGACGCGAGGGGCGTTCGTCGGCGAACGTCTCGGTCCGCGCGAGACACCGTACGGTGAGTCGCAGCCCATCTACCGCTGCCGCTCGGAGGCGGGCGAGTTCCTGCTCGTCTGCCGCCACGGTGAGGCCGGCTACGAGGTCGCCCCGGGCCACATCAACTACCAGGCCAATATCTACGCCCTCAAGGACCTCGACGTCCAGGCGATCATCTCGTGGAGCGAGACGCGGGCCATCAGCCGCAACCTCACGATCGGGCAATACGTCATCGTCGACGACCTCATCGACGAGACGGTCTCCCGTCCCCGCTCGTTCTTCGACAACAAAGAGCTGGGCCACATCCGCAACTGGCCGGTCTTCTGCCCGACCTTGCGGCGGGCTTTCACCGCGGCGCTGACCGAAGAAGGCTGTAAGTTCGTCGATCGCGGCATCTACATCTGCATCGAGGGTCCGCGGCAGGAGACACCGGCCGAGGCGCGGAAGTACGCCAGCTACGGCGGCGACCTGATCGGCCAGACGCTGGCGCCCGAGGTGTTCCTGGCCCGCGAGCTGCAAATGAGCTACGCCAGCCTGTGCTTCGTCGCCTGCTACGCCGAGACCGGCACCCCCTACCTGGCTTTCGAGTCCGGCCGGGTGATGAGTGAATCCATGCTGCTCAAGCGAGCCGAGGCCGCGGTCGAGCCGCTGCCGGCGATCATCCATCGCGTGCACGAGACGCTGCACCGCCAGCCGGACCTGATCGCGAGCGAAGGCACGCTCCAGATCCCGCCGCCGCACGACGGCCGCAACGGCAACTGGCGCGAGTGGTTCGAGAACGGTTCATCCCCCCAGAACAGTGCAGCCTCGGCATGATCCTGAAAGCAGCCTGGGTGTTGCCGATCGGCGCGCCGCCGATTGCGGACGGCTACGTCGAAATCGAGGGCGACTGCATCCGCGCGGTCGGGGCGCAGCGTGAGCTGCCGCCGGCGGCGGCACAGAGCGCGGAGGATCTCGGCCAGGCGGTTTTGATGCCGGGGCTGGTGAATCCGCACACGCACCTGGAGCTGACGGCGTACGCGGGGCAACTTCCGCCGGAGCCGTTCTGGTCGTGGATCGGGCGGCTGATCGTGCTGCGGCGACAGCCCGGGCGCGTCGAGCGGGAGCGTCAGGGCGTGCGCGATGGGGCGTGGCAGTCGCTGCGGGCGGGAGTGACGTGCCTGGCGGACATCTCGCGGGAGAACGTCTCCTGGGACGTGCTCAAGGGAATTCCGCTCCGCAAAGTCTGCTTTGTCGAACTGCTCAGTCTCGCTGATCTGCCGCCGCGAAACACGGACGAATTGCGGGCGGCGGCCGAGGCGGTCGAAGAAGACGAGCTGCTGACGGTGGGGATCACGCCGCACGCGCCGTACACGGTGCCCGAGCATGAGATTCGGGCGGCGGTGGCCCTGGCGGCGGAGCTCGATCGGCCGTGGACGACGCACTGGGCGGAGACGACGGAAGAAGTCCGGTTTTTGGGCGGGGAGAAAAAGGCGCTGCCGGAGCTGCTGTGGGCGCTGATCGAGCAGTGTGAGATTCGCGCCCCCGGTCTGCCGCCGATGGAGTACCTGGCCCGCTGCACGGACGGCCTGCCGGCTGGTTCACTGGCGCACGTGAACTACGTGGACGACTGGGATATCGCCCAACTGGCGGAGCTGGGTCACACGGCGATCTACTGCCCACGGGCGCACCGCTTTTTCGGGCACCAACCGCATCCGTTCGCGCGGCTGCGGGCGGCGGGCGTATCGGTCGTGCTGGGTACGGACAGCCCCGCCGGCAACGAAGACCTGACCATACTCGGGGAGTTGCGGCACGTTCGCCGGCATGTGCCGGGGGCGCCGTCGGCGGCGGAACTGCTGGACATGGCGACGCGGCAGGCGGCGAAGGTGCTGCGGCTGGAGGAGCGCATCGGCACGCTCACGCCCGGCAAGCAAGCCGACTTGGCGGCGTTCCCGATCGCAGCCAGTGTCGTCGATCCGGCGGCAGAGCTGATCGAGCAGGCGCCGGCGGCGATGGGCGTGTGGGTCGCTGGGCGACGGGTCATCGAGGCGGCGACGCCGGCGGTGGACCGGGAGTAGCACGCGAGTCGGGGGTCGTTCACCGCGGTCGAACGCCGACGAGCACGTCGAGCAGCGAGG
Source organism: Phycisphaerae bacterium (assembly GCA_050115495.1). Lineage (GTDB taxonomy): Bacteria > Planctomycetota > Phycisphaerae > UBA1845 > Fen-1342 > JAAYXS01. Next base: position 16,193 of record JASFQK010000019.1, read on the forward strand.
GAAAGACGGTCACCACGCCGCAGAGGATGCGGACGGTCGTACTGGTCCAGACCTCGACCTTCGGACGGCGCAGGCAGGCGATGATGGCGCGGGCGACTTGCTCGGGCGTCTGACGGAAGAACCGAGGCACGCGATGGGCCGGGCCGGCCTCGCTGGCAGGTCGGCCGCTGAGCTCGGCAGCGACGTCGAAGAACTCGGTCGTCGTCGTGATGGGGTGGACGGACGATACGTCGATGCCGTGGCGGCGCAGCTCCATGTGCATGGCGCGGCAGACGTGGTTCTGCGCGGCCTTGGTCGATGAATACGCGGCGAACTCGGGCAGTGTGAACTTCGAGATGGAGCTCGAAGTCATCAGCAGGTGCCCGCGGCGACGCTCGGCCAGCAGCCGCCGGGCGGCTTCACGCAGCAGCGCTGTGGCGGAGAAGAAGTTAACGTCGAAGATTCGGCGGAGGTCCGCCTCGGCCAATTCGTGGATCGGCCGGCTCAGACCGTAGCCGGCATTGGCCAGGACAATATCGAAGCGGCCGAAGCGGGCCTGGGCGGCGTCAAGCAAGCGCTCGGACAGGCCCGGCTCGGTCACGTCGCCGACGACGAGCTCGACCGGCCGACCGCGCTGGGCGACCTGGTCGGCGACGGCCCGCAAGCGGTCTTCGCGGCGGGCGTTGAGAACGAGATTCAGGCCTTCGTCCGCGCAGGCGAGGGCCGTGGCGGCACCGATGCCGGCGCTGGCGCCGGTAATGATGATCGTTTTATCCTTAATCTGGCGTCGCATGGTCGGAGCAGCCTACCGGTGGGCGGCGGTGCGTTCCAGAGGTGGGCGGGTCGGGACCCGCGCGGCGAGCGGTTTGCCGGCGAAACGGCGATGATCGCGCATGGCACGAAACGGCGGGTAGAACGGCAGAACCCCGACGTGGGGCAGCTTGATTTTGATGGGGGCATATGGCACGATGGCGTGGTTCGAGACCGGCTCGGCCGACACCCGCCGAGCGGTGCCGTGGTTGATGCGCCGAAGTGGCGGAACTGGCAGACGCGCGGGATTCAAAATCCCGTCCTGGCAACAGGGTGTGGGTTCGAGTCCCACCTTCGGCAATCCGGCAGACGGGGGCGTCGTGAACATCGCACAGCCGACGCAGGCGGCAGCGTCCGCCGCGGATCGGCCGCTGTGCGGGGCCGGGCCGGCGGGGGTATACTGCTGAGTTCCGTAGCGGCCGCGGGTGCGGGCTGCGGTGAGATGACGCGCACGATGCGTCCAGGCTACAAGCGGAGGTTAGTCGTCATGTTGATGCCCTATCGTCCCGAACCCTATGTGAACTTCGCCGAGGCCGAGCCGCGGAGCCGGATGCTCGCCGCCCTGAAGACGGTGCGCGGGCAGTTGGGCGCTTCGTACCCGCTGCGTATCGGCGACAGGAAGATCGATACGGACAAGAAGATCAACTCGATCATGCCCGGGAACTCGGCGACGGTGGTCGGCCACGTGGCGAAGGCCACTCGCGATCACGCCGAGCAGGCCATGCAGGCGGCGACGGCGGCGTTCAAGACGTGGAGCCGGGTCGATCCGGAGACGCGGGCCCGCGTGCTGTTCAAGGCGGCGGCGATCATGCGGCGGCGGCTGTACGAATTGTCGGCCTGGGAGTGCTTCGAAGAGTCGAAGGGCTGGCTCGAAGCGTACGCCGACGTGTGCGAGGCGATCGACTTCCTCGAGTTCTACGGGCGGGAGATGATCCGGCTCGGTGGGCCGCAAGCGGTCACGCCGTTCCCGGGCGAGGACAACGAGCTGCGCTACATGCCGCTGGGCGTGGGCGTGGTCATTCCGCCGTGGAACTTCCCGCTGGCCATCACCTGCGGCATGAGCAGCGCGACGATCGCCACGGGGAACACGTGCATCCTGAAGCCGGCGAGCACGGCGCCGGTCATCGCGGCGATCATGTGCCAGATCTTCGAAGAGGCCGGGCTGCCGCCGGGCGTGCTGAACTTCCTGCCGGGCTCGGGGGCGGAGATCGGCGACTTCTTGGTCGAGCATCCACAGACGCGGTTCGTGGCGTTCACCGGCTCGATGGAGGTCGGGCTGGGGATCTACCAGAAGTGCGGCAAGGTGAGCAAGGGCCAGATCTGGCTGAAGCGGGCCATCCTGGAGATGGGCGGCAAGGATTGCATTGTCGTCGACGAGACGGCCAACGTGGACGATGCGGCGGAAGGGATCGTCGCCGCGGCGTTCGGCTTCCAGGGACAGAAGTGCTCGGCGTGCTCGCGGGCGATCATCCACCAGGACGTGTACGACGCCGTGGTGGAGAAGGTCGTCGAGCGGGCCCGCAGGCTGACCGTGGGCGATACGACCGGCGAAGAGAACCTCTTCATGGGCGCCGTCATCGACGAGGCGTCGTACAAGAAGATCAACGACTACATCGCGCTCGGCAGGAAGGAAGGGCGGGCGGTGCTGGTGGACACGAAGGTGCCCGCGGGCGGGTACTTCGTGCCGCCGACGGTCATCGCCGACGTCGACCGCAACGCCCGGCTGGCGCAGGAGGAGATCTTCGGGCCGGTGCTGGCGATCATCAAGGCCAAGGACTTCGACGACGGGCTGGAGATCGCCAACGGGACGATCTACGGGCTGACCGGGGCGCTGTACTCGAACGATCGCCTGCGGCTGGAGCGGGCGCGGCACGAGTTCCACGTCGGCAACCTGTACTTCAATCGCAAGTGCACGGGCGCGCTCGTGGACGTGCAGCCGTTTGGCGGATTCAACATGTCCGGAACCGACAGCAAGGCCGGCGGTCGCGACTACCTGTTGCTTTTCATGCAGGGCAAGGCCATCGCCGAGCGGTTCTAGCGAGGCGGCGCCGATCGGGCGCGGCGAATGCGTGATTTTGTGAAGCGAGAGGTGCCGGCAGGCGGCTGCTGGCACCTTCTTTTTCTGCGCCGGGCGTAGGCGGCACGGTCGATGACCCCGGCGGCGACATACGCGGACTGGCGGCGCTGACCCCTGTGTCGGGGACGCGCCGGCAGCGGGTCGCGGTGATAATCCTTGATCCGGCGTAGGGACGCCGGTAGGCTGGACGTAGTCCGCGCGGGGGGCATTTCGCCAGGCGGCACGGGACCGCCGACCGCGGGCACGTGAGGGCGCACATCCGGGGAGACGGACGTGCGATGGCAGGGGAAACGCGCGCAGGCACGGGGCATGGGGAGACCAGAGATGGTACGGACATGGCACGCTCGCTGGTGGGGATTGACCGGGGCTATCCTGATGACGCTGCTGGCGGCGGCCGGCGCCTTCGCCGACGGGATGTGGGTCTGCCACGGTCCCTACGGCGGATCGTCGTCGGTGCTGCTGCGCTCGCAGGGCGCGGACGGCGGGATTTTTGCGGCAGTGCTCTGCAACGGGGTGTACTACCTGCCGGCCGGCGGCAGTACGTGGCAGAACCGCAGCGGCGGTCTGGAGAACCCGTACGTCAAAGCCCTGGTCCAGAACCCGCAGAACCCCGACATCCTCTACGCCGGCACGCGGCAGGGTGTGTACTGGACAACGGACGGCGGGTGGCAGTGGGAACCGCGCACGACAGGGATCGGCTCGGGCCACGTCGAGGCGCTGGCGATCGACCCACTCAACCCACAGATTCTCTACGCGGAGAAATGGGGCGATGTCTACAAGACGGTTAACGGCGGCCTGAACTGGACACTGTCCAATACGGGCCTTCCCGGCGGGCTGGATTGCTGTGCCCTCCTGGTCGACCCGGTCGATCCGCAGATCGTGTACGCCGGCCTGACGTACGCGTACGGCGGGACGAACGGGGAGGGCGTGTACAAGTCCGTCGACGCCGGCGGCACGTGGCAGCTCAGCAGCGAGGGCATGCTCAACGGCCGTGTGCTGGCGCTGACGTTCGACCCGCGGTCGAGCCAGACGATCTACGCCGGTGTGTACGGCAGCGGGTACTACTCATACGGGGGCGTGTACGTAAGCCACGATGCGGGGGCGACGTGGACGTGGCGCGGGGAGGACCTGCCGCAGGATATCTGGCCGCTGTCGCTGGCCGTTGCGTACGACGGGGACACGGACGAGCCCATCCTGCACCTGGCCGCGTCGTACGTCTACCAGAACCTGCCGCAGCCGCCGGGTGGCTGGCAGCCGCGCTACTTCCAGAGTCGTGACGACGGGGAAACGTGGGAGCAGTGCACGAACGGTGTGACCTATCCGAACCTGCTCGCCGTGCTCGTCGACCCGGACCGGCCGGAGGAGGTCTGGCTGGGCTGCGACCGTGGCGGCATCTTCCGCAGCACGGACGGCGGCAACACGTTCACCCACTGGAGCACGGGCCTGGCACGCATGGGTATCAAGGGGCTGGGCGTGCATCCGTTGAACGACGACGTCGTGTACGCCGGCGTGGTCGCCCCCATGGGGCAGTACAGCGACGAGGAGGGCGGCGTGTACGTGACGTTCGACGGGGGAAAGACGTGGACGCCGCGGTGCCAGGACATGAGCCTGACGGCCGGGTACTACACGAGCGCCGTCGCCGTCGCCCCGAACGACCCGGAGGTCGTCTACGCTCCGAACTGCGGCTGGATGCTGTACGTCTCGACGAACGAGGGTAAGAACTGGGAGTGGCGCGGCTTTCCACACGGGATCGACGGGTATTGGCTGACTGACGTGGTCGTCGACCCGCACGACCCGAAGGTCGCCTACGTCTCTGGCGCCGGTTTCGAACCGTCCTGGCCGGACATCTACAAGACGGTAGACGCCGGCGAGACGTGGCGTCCGGTGGCCAGCAACGTGGTGTACGCCATCTTCACCTGCCTCGCGATCAGCAACGCGAACCCCGACGTTGTCTACGCCGGCACGGGCTGGGAAGGCATCCTGAAAACGACGAACGGCGGAGAGACGTGGCAGTCGACCGGCTTCGACAACGAGGAAGCCATGATCGGCGACATCGTCATCGACCCATCGCGCCCCAGCCACGTGTACGCCTGTGACGACCAATGGGGCGGCAGCGGCGTGTACGTGAGCTACGATGCCGGCGATAGCTGGGCGACGTACAACGAGGGCCTCACCGATCTCGACGTCAACGCCCTGGCCGTGGACGCACCGCTGCCGTCGCGCGATGGTCCCACGACGCTCTACGCCGGCACGCGGCATGCGGGCGTCTTTCGCCGAGCGGAAGGCGGCCTTTGGGCACCCATCAACAACGGGCTGAAGAGCGAGTGCATCCAGGCCCTGGCCGCCGGCCCGGAGCCGACCGACAGCGAGCCACGCAATCGGGCACGGGTGCTCTACGCTGGCACGGACCGTGGCGTATACCGTTGGATTGTGCCGGGCGACCTGAACTGCGACGGAGAGATCGACAACTTCGACATCGGGCCGTTCGTGCTGGCCCTGACTCGGCCGGAGGAATACGCGGAGGTCTATCCCGACTGCGGCGTGCCTTTGGCCGACCTCAACGAGGACGGCGCGGTCAACAACTTCGACATCGGCCCGTTTGTCGCCCTGCTCACCGAGTAGTAATCGGACCCTGGCGATTCGCTGAAGAATAACTAACGATCGGACGTTGATACGGGCGGCCAGCGCGGCCCGCAATTAACGTTGGGACGGCGGCTGCATCTCGCTAGAATGGGCGCATCTTGTCTAGTTTGGGGGTAGTTCCCCCGCCCGGGCTCACGGATTGGGCTCGGGTCCAGTCTGAACCGTTCAGGAGGATCGGAAATGTCAGCAGGTAAGAGTAGTACAGGGTTTCTTCTTGTTCTGGCCGGCGGCATGCTGGCGCTCGCCGGCGGGACGATGGCATCCGCCCAGGAAGCGATCATCATCGATCACAACTGCACCGACTTGTCGGCGGTGCCGCTCTACTGGATCGAGCGAGCCAAACTGCTCACGATCCACTACGGGCACACCTCCCACGGCAGCCAGATCATCAGCGGCTTCCAGGTGCTGGAGGGCGTCGACCCGACGTACAGCATCGCCGTGCGGGCCAGCGGCACCGAGGGGCTCCCGCCGGAGGAGAACCCGCCGGCGCTGCGCATGTACGACGGTAATCCGCCGGAGACGTACGTTCAGCCGGATGACTACTGGTATGGCCAGGAGGCTCAGGACCGTACGCGGGCGGTGGCCGACACGGGACACTACAACTTCTCGATGTGGTCGTGGTGTGGCCAGCAGTCCGGGGCGACGGAGGCCTACACGCAGGCCTATCTGGATGCGATGCTCCAGTTCGAGAGTGAGTATCCGGCGATGCGCTTCATTCTGATGACCGGCCACACGGACGGCAGCGGCGAAGAGGGCAACCTGAACGCACGCAACAACCAGGTGCGCGACTTCTGCATCGCGCACAACATGGTGCTCTTCGATTTCGCCGACCTCGAGAGCTACAACCCCGACGGCGAGTATTTCCTCGACCGTTACTGCAATGACAACTGCGACTATCAGGGCGGCAACTGGGCGACGGAGTGGTGCGGCGCCCATCCGGGCAGCGATCTGTGCATCTCCTGCTCGTGCGCTCACTCGCAGTCGCTGAACTGCAACGTCAAGGGCCGCGCGTTCTGGTGGATGATGGCCCGCCTAGCCGGCTGGCACCCGGTGCCGCAGGCGATCGGCGACGTCAACTGCGACGACGCCATCAACAACTTCGACATCGCGCCGTTCGTGCAGGCCGTGACCAACCCCGACGGCTACGCCGCCGACCATCCGGACTGTGATCTCAGTCTGGCGGACATCAACGGCGACGGTGCCCTGGACAACTTCGACATCGGCCCGTTCGTCGAGCTGATCGTCGGTAAGTAACACAGAGCGGCCGAGGCCGGCGGGCGACCCAATGCGCCTGTCGGCCTCGGTCGTGGGGGAACAGCAATTACACGCGGAACAAGCGTGCGTCCTCAGTTGCCGATCGCCTGCGCCGATCCTGCGCCCCCTGCTACGGCTGCGACTGGGCTCCGGTGGCGATGTACCATGGGTCGAAGATGATGATCCAGTGGCACGTATCCGGCGAACCGCTCGGACACGGCGTCGGCTGCTGGCAATGTCGGTTGCTGGCACACAGCACATTCAGGCTGTCACAGCCGCAGTACGACTTCCACGGCCACACGCCGACGCCGCCAAGTTCGGTGACGAGCTCATGGGCCGCGTCGACGTCCACGGTGATCGCCAAGTCGAGAACGGAGCAACCCGCGCCGTCGATGGCGTGCCAGTGGAAGCACACATCCCCTGACCCGGGATCTTCCATGAGTACGCGGAGCGTTCCGCGAACGCGCTCGCCGTTCATCTCGCCCGACCAGGCGCGGCCCTGGTGCCCCTTCGAATGCGCATCCTCGAAGACGACGCCGGTAACACTCACTTCCGAGCGCCCGACTTCGGCGGGCAGGAATGTGAGATTCAGCACGAGGCATCCACTCGCCCCGTTCATCTGCTCGATCATGAACGCGCCAGCGTCACCGGCCAGGACAGCACAGCTGTCATCCACCCAGCTCAACCCGGCGTTCTCAACTTCCACTGGTTCGCCGGTCGACGCCACAGCCGACGCCGCCCAGGCGCACGAAACGCCCACGACGAAAGCGACCTTGATCGTCCGTTTCATGGTGAGTTCCTCCGTCAACAGGTGGGGTCCTGTCTGAAACGATGCTCCGTCGCTTTCTGCCCCCTCCTCTACTTGATCTCATCCGTACCCCCTTTCTTATCCGCCGAGGCGACGAAATCGACGACGATTCGGTTGCCTGCAGCCGGAGGTCGGAATATCGCATCCGGGATCGGCTTCATTGAGACGTTACCGTACGTCCAGCGCTGCGACACCACGGCCACGACGCGAGGCACGGGCAGTATGCACTCCACAGCGATCGTCTTGTCTTCCTGTACGATCAGGAAGGATTGGGGATCGATGTACCAGCAAAAAACGAGCAGCCCATTGTTGAACACGCGCGATACGCGGTGCGCCGGTTCGCCATCAGCCGTAGGGAATACGCCGTCGTAGCGACCCGCCTGGATGTTGTCGTGCCGCGCCGCCGTCAACCACGGGTCCTCGCGTGCGTCGGTACCCGGCAGTAGACTCTGCAGGTAACCGCCAAACAGACACTTGCCCGCGATCTTCAGCTCGCCCGGCACCAACGACTGCAACTGGTCCTCCCGGAAGTTGTTCTCCGTTCCCTCAGGCCCGACGATGTACGGCCGCGTTTGCTCAATCGCCGTCCACTGGACGACCGTCGCCTGTCCTTTCGCCAGCCCTCCCCTGCCTGAGCTCACGATGCCCCAGACCGGCCGGCCACCACACGAGGCCTCGGCGCGTAGCCGCTGGCCGGGCTTCATCCAGCATCGCACACGAGCGACCTCGGGCAACTGGTCGTCGAAAGACAGGTCGACCGGCTCACCCCGCTTGAGGGGCCGTTCGCTGCAGAAGACACGCGATTCGAACGAAAGATCGGTGAGCCGCCGATAGGCATCGGCCATTGTGTCCGCCAGATGCCGCAGCAGCAGTCTCTCGAGCGCGACGTCCAGCGTGAGGTGTCTGGCCTCGGCATCGGTCTCGAATCCGAGCCGAAGCTGCGGACTCAGCGCCGCCCAGGCGTCGGCGGATCGTGTGAATGCGAGGCCGGCCCCCTTGGTGGGTGACAATTCCGTCGCATAGTCGCCCGCCAGCGGCACAATGGGCAGGAGCGCAACACAGAGCAACCACCACAATTGGGTATTCATGTCTGCACCGCTCTCCGTAGTGCGCTTGGGCCCGGGAGTGGGCCGTTGACCGGCGTGCCCTTCGGCACGCGACAGCGCATGGACATGTTCTCAGAATCCCCGCCCGTAGCCCCGGTTCTCAACCTGCTGCGCGGCGGAGAACACCAAAACGATACAAGTATAGATACGATTAGGTCAAGGTCAATACGTGCCTTCCATTAATATACAGACGCTGCCACGCAGCATTTGCTGATGTGGTCTTAGGCAGGGGCAGACATGAATCAGATTGCGCTCGTAGTGAACGTGGTTGCGGCGCGGGGGCATCGGTGAATGCACCCGCACCGCTCGCTTGGACAGACTGCACTTGATCCCGGCCGCGGCGCCCGTGAAGAGCGGAGCTACTTCTCGCGGGCTGCTTCGAGCAGGCGTTTCACGCCGGGCTCGTCGGGGGCCAGGCGGGCGGCGCGGAAGAGGCCGCCGCCGGGAGGGCTACCGCCGGGGCCTCCGCCGCCAGGGCCGAAGCCCGGTGGACCACCCGGACCGCCGCCAGGGGGACCCCAACGGCCCGGGGGGCCGGCCCCTGGCGTGAACGGACGTCGGCGCCGCTGCGGCCGTGAGGTCGGGCCGCCGTCAGCGGGGCCGGGATTCGCAGCGTCCGCGGCGGGCCGGTCAGGTGGTTCGTTCGCCGCATCGCGGCTGTCGGGTCGGGGGCCCTGTCGATCGCCATTGCGGCCCGGGGGCCCGAACTGTGGCGGGCCGTCGCCGTCCGCCGGGCGACCGCCAATGCGACCGAACCATCGGCCGACGCCGCGCATGCCGCCGGGCCCGCGGTCACCTTCGAAGGGACTGACGTAATCCCAGACGGTCTTACCGTCGCTGGTCACCTCGAACATGCGGCCCTGCTCGCCGGCGCAGACCAGCGTGTTGCCGTTGGGCAGACGCTCCGCACCGGAGATGTGGCTGGAGAAGAATTCCTCCTCGGCCTTCGCGGAGTAGACCCAACACGGCTTGTCCGGGCCGTACGCCTGGCCGCGGGCCAGCGTGTAGTGCCCGGAGCTGTCGATGGGCGGAGCGATCTCGACCACGGTGGAATAGGCGCCCTCGGGGCGGCCCATGCCATTGTTGAAGATAAGCAGGTGGCCGGCGCCGGGTGAACCCTCGGGGATCCAGCGGGCGTCATGCTGGGCGAAGAGCTGCTGATCGCCGGCGCCGCCGGCGGCGTAGGCCCGCGGGTTGCCCCAGCGATAGAGCAAGTCGCCACCCTTGCCGTAGCGACCGCCGCTGTGGCCGGCGGCCTCGCGCGTGGTCGTGCTGTGATCGATGACCCAGACCTCGTTGAAGGTGTGGATGCTGATGAGGATCTGGTCGAGGCGGGCGTTGTAGGCGACGGAGTTGACGTGGCACCAGTCGCCGGGCATGCCGGGGCCGCCCGGACCGCCGGGACCGCCCGGGCCGGGTCGTTGCTGCTCGTCTTCCTCTTCGTCCTCGTAGTCGCCGCCGCCGACGTAGCCGAGGCTGCGGAGCCGTTCCAGCTCCTCGGGCGTTTCGCGCGGGGCGATCCGGCTGTAGTTCAGGTCCACCAGCTCCGGGTGCCCGGCGACGGCGCCGTAGTTTGGCTTGCTCTGATCGAAGTCCTGCACGAGGTGGTCCCAGACGTGCCACTCCCAGACGATCTCGCCGCCGCTTTCGCCCTGCGGAGCAACTTCGATGATGCTGTCGGGCCAGAATTCGTCGCCGGTGAACTGCTCGGGATCGAGGCCGGCGGCGAGAGCCTCGTCGCGGGTCTTCTTCTCCCAGGCGATCATGAGGATGTGGCCGTTGGGCAGCGGCTCGATGTCGTGGTGCAGGCAGTGTTTGTCGTCGGCGTAGACGAACTCCCACAGGACCTTGCCATCGGGGGCGAGGCGCTCGACGCGGCCGCCGATGCCGCCGCCCATGAAGTGCCGATTCGTCGGCTCACGGCCGGTGCGCAGCAGCGTGCCGTCGTCGAGCAGATAGACGGCCAGGCCGGGCACGTACTTGCTCGGCCAGGAGTGCACGACGTCGCCCTTCATGTCGACGAGATACGTGGTCGTCGAGTTCTGCGGGGCAAGCAGTGTGTAGCCGGCGCAGGCCGCGTCCGTGTTGAGGATGAGGCCGCGCTGCGCCGGGGCGGACCTGGGCCCGGGCCGGCGCTGTGGCGAACCCGGTCGCGCGTTGGGCGGCGGCTGGGCTCCATCGAACAGGAAGAGCCCGCCGACAAGCGCCAGGCAAAGAAGAGCTGCGTGCCACCCCGCGCGAATCGCGAACATGAGACGTTCCTTTCAGTACGAGGGCCCGTCGAGCGCCGGGCGGCCGCGCCGCCATTCACGCCGCGGGCGGTTATGCGGAGGCGGCCGTTCCCAGCCAGGCCTCCAGCAGATCCGGCAGGTATGCGGCCAACGTATCCACCGCGTAATACCCCAGGTCCGACGCGCAGGACCCGATACCGAAGAGCAAACCGCTCGCCAACACCATCAGCGCCCATTTCCCGGTCTTCATCAGGCTACCTCCAGCCATCTGGCCCAGCCGCGTCGCAGCGCCGCCGGCCCCATATTTCGGCTCCGCCCGATCCGCCCGACCACACTGCCGGGGAGGCGGAGCCACGTACTTCTGATTGGTGGCCGGTCGTTTCACGGCCATCGACACATTGTCCGTGTACAGCGTGTGTCCGTCTGTACCACCGACGTAAAGAAGCGTAAAGGGCCATGGCCTTCCAGGTCCGCGTGCTCGGTTGCGGTGACTTACCACTGCGTGTCACCGGGAGAGAAGACGTGTCCACCAACATGTTATTGCCGCGGTTTGCCCGTTGGTTGCTTCGGGCGTCGTAAAGAACCGTCAACGGGCCGAATGCGGCCATAGTCGCGGCGTGGTCGTCGCCGATACAGGAGTCAGTGCCGCAGTGCAGAGGGAACTTCGCGGCCCATGAAAGGAGACGTCGTGTCAACGATCGGTTCGACCAATGGGCTGGACACGAGCCAGCTCAACCTGCTCCAGCAGTTGAAGGCGGAGGACAGCCAATCGGCCCGGGGCATCGCGCGCGCCGGAGACCCGGAGCAGGGCGCAGAGCGGATGTGGTCACGGCTGGAGGCCGCGGCCAGCGAGTTGGGCATGGACACGGACACGCTGCAAGCGCTGCAGGATGATCTACGCGGCGCCGTGTCGACGGCGATGGAGAGCGTGGACGACAGCGCGACTCCTGAGGAGCGGCGCCAGGCCGTCGAGGAGGCGGTGCTCACCACGCTCGAGGAGAACGGCATCGATGCCGCCGCGCTCAAAGAGCAGTTCCAGGCGATGGCCGGCGGGCAGGGCCAGCGTCCGGACGGGCCGCCCCCGGGCGGCGCACCGCCGGACGGCCCGCCGCCGGGGGGTGCTCCGCCGGACGGTGCCCCGCCCGAAGGGATGGCCTCCGATCAGGCGCAGGCCAGCGAATCGAGCAGTACGAGCGAGAGCGACCTGCTGACGGCGCTGCTGTCGCTGTTCCCGCTGGTCGACGAGCAGGCCTAAGCGCACTCGGACGCAGGCGACGCCGGCATTGACAGTTCTTTACCGATCTACCAGCAGCGGCTCCCCGCCCCTGGGAGGCAGGTGTCCGGCGCGGAGGATATACTCCCCGTGCCGGATCACCTGTTTAGCGGAGGGCGACGTGCCCGCCTCAACCTGCCACCTGCTGCTGATCGACGACGACGCGGAGCTCGGTGAATTGCTCTCCGCGTACCTCGGCCCCGAGGGCTTTGTCATCGAGGCGGTGGAAAGCGGCGAGCGGGGCATAGAGCGGGCCCTCCACGGCGAGCACGAGCTGATCGTGCTCGACGTGATGCTCCCCGGCGTCGATGGATTCGAAGTGCTGCGGCGCATCCGGGATGCGTCGGCGAAGCCGGTGCTGATGCTGACGGCCCGCGGTGAGGACATCGATCGCATCGTCGGGCTCGAACTCGGGGCGGACGACTACCTGCCGAAACCGTTCAACCCGCGCGAACTGTGCGCTCGCATCAAGGCCGTGCTGCGGCGCGTCGAGCAGCATCAGGGCGGCCCGGCGTCGCCGGCACGTGGCGAACGGCTGGTCGTGGACGATGTCGAGCTGGATCTGGGCTCGCGCGAGGTGCGGCGCGATGGGGAGCTTGTCTCGCTGACGTCCGTCGAGTTCGAGCTCCTCGCCGTTCTGCTCCGCGCGGCGGGCACAACGGTCGATCGGCGGGACTTGTTCCGGGCTGTGCTCGATCGTGATCCGGACCCGCTGGATCGCAGTATCGATATGCACGTCAGCCACCTGCGGAAGAAACTCGGGCCGCAGCGCGGCGGCGGCGAGCGGATCAAAGCCGTCCGCGGCGTGGGCTACGTCTACCCGATCCCCCGGGCCGACGCGGAGCCGACTGCGAGCTGAGCCGCCGGTGCCGGCGACGGGCCGGACAGAGCATTTGCCATGCGTCACCTGTTCATCCGCATCTTCCTGCCGGTTCTCCTCGCCGTTCTGGTGGCCTTCGGCGTCGGCATGGGCATCGCCAGCCTGCTGTTCCCGCGACCGCCGGAACACGCGCCTCGGCCGCTGGAATCCCTGGCCGAAGACGAGGACGGGCCGCCGCCCCTCGATCCGGGGCAGGACTCCGGCGGCGCCATGCTGCGCGAGGGCGAGCGCGCGGTGACGCGGCTGGTGCAAGCCGGTGACCTGCCCGGGGCGCGAGCCGAGATTGCCCGGCTGAACGAGTCCAGCGAAATCAGCGCGTACCTGCTGGACGGGCGCGGCACAGACCTCGACGGGGCCGAGCTGCCGCAGCAGTTGCGCGAATTGGTCGATGAAGCGCTGCTCAGCGGTCAGTCGCTCATCAGTGGCGGCGGACCGCACATGCGCATCGCGCGGCTCATCACGACCGCGGACCGCGGCCGGTTCGTTTTCGCGGCGGATATCGATCCATCGAACAAGTGGGCCTGGCGCCGGGCCGTGCTGCTCGCTGCCCAGTTTGTGGCGGTGACGGGCGCGCTGGGCATCGTCAGCTACTTCCTGGCCCGGCACATCACGCGGCCGGTGCTGCGGCTGCGGGCGGCTGTTCGCCAGGTAGCGGAGGGCGACCTGGAGCAGCGCGTCGGGCCGACGTTCGGCCGGCGTCGCGATGAGCTGGCGGAGCTGGGCCGCGATTTCGACGCCATGGCCGGCCGCATCGCCAACCTGCTCGCCACGCAGCAGCGCCTGCTGCGCGACATCTCGCACGAGCTGCGCTCGCCGCTGACGCGACAGGCGGTGGCGCTCGAGATCGCGCGCCGGCACATCGCGCCCGAGGGCGTGGGCATGCTGGACCGGGCGACGCGCGAGTCCGAGCGTCTGAGCGAACTGGTCGGCGAGCTGCTGACGCTGACGCGGCTGGAGAGCGACCTGCCCGCGGCGGAGATTGTGTCGGTGCCGCTTGATGAGCTGGTCCGCCGCGTCGTGGATGACGTCGGCTTTGAGGTGGCTCCGCGCGACCGCACGGTTCACGTCCAGACGTGCGACGCCTGCACGACGCCGGGCGTGCCGGAGCTGCTGCGGCGGGCGGTGGAGAATGTGCTGCGCAACGCCACGACGTATGCGCCGGAGGGCAGCGCGGTCGAGGTCAATTTGGCGGCCGGCCTGACGACGGCGAGCATCACAGTGCGCGACCACGGCCCGGGCGTTCCTCCCGGCGAACTGAGCGAGATCTTCCGCCCGTTCTATCGCGTGGGCGAGGGACGGGATCGCAGGTCGGGCGGTATCGGGCTTGGGCTGTCCATCGCCGAGCGGGCGGTTCGTTCGCACGGCGGTTCGATCGCGGCTCGCAATGCTGCGGATGGTGGGTTGATTGTCGAGATTCTGCTGCCCATCAACACCGCGCCGGCGGCGAGGGCGACGTAGCGGGTACACCGGGTCAGAACGGGGGCAGCGTCGGATTGGTCGCCGGGACGATGGCCTGGCCTTCGACCTCGACCAGCCAGCCGGGCCGACAGACGGGGGCGGTCACCACGATCAGTGGTACTGCGGCGAAGCGCTCGCGGAGGCCGCGGTGGACGGCTGTGGCGTCGCCGGCGTGGCGCACGTAGGCGATGAGGTGGCACAGATCGTCGCCGCCGGCGCCGGCAACGTTCAACAGCGCTTCGATGTTGTCGAGCGTGCGGTCCAGTTGGTGGCGGACGTCGCCGGGATGGAGCAGACGACCCTGATCGTCGATGCTCGCCGTGCCCGAAATCAGCACGTGCCGGCGGTCGCGGTAGGCGATGCTGGTCCCCCGCTCGAACGTTACGCCGTACAGATCGGTCGGGCAGAGTTGCTCGGGCGCGCGGAGGAAGGCGATCTGCCCGGGCTGTACGCCGGCAATGGCGTAGGCGTCCAGGGTAACGCGAGTGGCCGGATCGGCGCCCGCGCCGGCGATGCCGGTGCTGGTAATGTAGTGCGTCGCCGACGTGAGGCCGCGCTCGGCGAAGAACTCCCGGCGGGCCTGCACCAGATCGGCGTAATCCGCGTCAATATCGCGCAGAAACAACCACGTGCGCACGACGTGGTCTGCCAGCGTCAGGTTCTGCCCGCGCAGAAACGACTCGTAGTCAACCAACACGCGCTGTGTTTGCGTGTACGCCGACGGCGGGCCCGGATGGGCGATGCCGCACGTCCAGTGGTGTTGCAAGGTGCCCCGCCGCAAGGTGAGCGTGTTGTCCGCGTGCAGCCGGTCGAGCGGTCCGCGCGGATCGCGGAGGCAGTACGACCACAAGGCAACCTCGGCCGGTTCCGCCGGCGGCTGCCCCACGCACGACACGGCACACGGTTCGTCGCCGACTTGAGCCGCAAGCGCGAGAGCTTGGTTGACAAGATCACTACAGAAGTAGCGACGCAGCACCGTACCCGCATCCGCGGCGCCCAGTTCGGCCAGCGCCTCGCGAGAACCATCGCTCAGCCACCGCAACTGCTCCTCGAAGCTGCCGCCGGCCGTGGGCCGCGCCATCAAGTGCAGCTCCTCGACGCCGCTGTCGCCGCGGAAACGGGCGATTTCCACCGAGACGGGCACGTTGCGACAGGCGATATGCGCGCAGTGCACGCGTGTCGTCCTGTTGAGGGTGGTACTCATTGGGGCACGACCTCGATGGGAATCGCCGGCAGCACGCCCAGGGACACGCGCTGCGTCCGGGCCGCCTGTCCTTCGCCGGCCGGGCGCTCGACGTGCATGAACACCTCGACGATGAGGTTGTCCGCGAAGCCGACCGGCGCCGTGTCGGCGTCGGCGGCCAACTCGAAAGCCGGCCCGTCGGTGGCGTCCACAACCTCACGCAGCGTGATCCCCGGCGGCGGTGCATTCAGTTCGAACTCGACCTTTCGCGCCCCACCACGCCGCGGTACGGACAGCCGCACTTGCGTTGCGCCGCCGGCGGGAATCCGCACCGGTCCCTCGTCGGCGAGCCCAAGACCCAGACCGAAGCGCTGTCCGCGCAGCACGGCGACCAGCAGTTCCTGTGAAGGCGTTAGGTGCCGGTAGAGGAAGGCTTGCATCATGTCCTCGGCGGGCACCGCCGGCCGCGAGACCGCTTCGCCGCCGATCGTCGCCCGGCCGACCACGGTCAGCGGAACGGGATCGCGCGGCGGACCGGGAGGCACGCTCAACGTGACACGGGCGCTGTCCTGCCCGGCGGGCACGCGCGCTCCGCTCAACGTGAACCCCGGCGGCGCATCGACCAACTCCAACTCGATCTCGCCGGCGAAGCCGTCCTGCCGCAGGGCGTACACGCGCATCGGTACCGAGAAGCCGGCCCGCGCGTTCAGGCTCGACGGCGTTACGCGCAGTTTGAAGTCCGGCTGCGGCGGGCTGACACGCAAACGATAGGCGTATTCTTCGCCGCTCTGCGACTGCACGTCGCTCACCTGGACGTAGTAGGTGCCATCTGCCGGCAGCGTGGTCCGCAGGTACGAGTCGGCGTGGTGCGTGAGGACGCCCATGTCGGTGTGCAGGAACCCTTCCTTGTGCTCGCTGTCGTCGTTCCAGTCGAGGACGTTGCCGGAGGCATCCAGCAGCCGCAGCAGCGAATCGAGCGGCGAGCGGGCCCGCCGGGCGATTACCTCGGCGACGATCTCGCCGCCGGCCTTACCCTTGAACTGGAAGAGGTCCACGTCGCCCGGGCGGTCGATGCGGCCGTCGACGATGCGCGGCAGGTGGACGCGCTGAGCGTCGGCGACGGTGTCGTTGCTCTCGGTTTCCTTGTCGGCGGTGAGGTCGTTCACGTCGTAGGTGACGGGGTTGGACATGGCCTTGCCGCCGCCGAGCGGCTTCTGGCGGATGCCGGGGCTGCGCGGCGCGGCCTTACCGTCGAGAAAGAGGCGGTCGGTCGCGAGGTTCCAGCCGGCAACCGACACGTAGCGCTGCTGTCCCACGCGGCAGCCGAGCGGGAAGATGGACGTCACGAAGGGCCGGGCGCCGAGAGCGACTCGATAGACGAAGTCTTCGCGGCCACGGTAGATCGAGTCGCGGATCTCCAGTTCGTACTCGCCGTCGGCGGGAACGTCGTAGCAGAGGACGGGGTCGGGGCTGAAGCGGTAGTCGTCGACGAAGGCCAATTCGTTGCCGGCGGCGTCGTACAACGCCAGCGTCGCCTGGAACCAGCCCGGCACCGCGTCGGCGAGATACGGGATGAGCGACCGGGCGCTGGTCTCGATCACCAGCCGCTGTCCCGCCGTCGCCTGGAAGCGGAAGCGGTCGATGTCGCCGGGCATGATCTGGCCGTTGATCAGGACGGGCAGCTCAAGCGGCGGCTCGGCGGGCAGGAGATCCATGACGCGCTGCTCGCCCGGTTCCAGCTCCCGGGTTTCCCGCAGCGCGCCGACCTGGAACACCATCGGGTTCGTCAGGCCCTGCCGCGTGCCGATGCGCAGTTCGCGGTCGCCGGGCGGGGCATCGCGGTCGATGGTGACCTCGACCAGCACGCTCTCGCCGATCTGGGCGTTGCGCTGACCCTGTCGCGCCTGTCGCATCACCTGGCGGATGTTCAGCAACTCGCGCAGGCTCTTGTGGTCGAGGTCGCACAAGAGCGGGTGCTCGGGTAGCTCGACCGGTTCCTCGGACGATTCCGCTTCTTTGCCCCTCCGCCCGCCCCGGGCGGGCTGGACAAACCGCCGCCAGCCGAGGCGGTCGCGCACCACGCCCTCGTCGACGAGCTCGGCCCAGCGCTTCTGCGCGACTTCACGCATCTTCTCACCCAGCGCGTCGGCCTGCTCCCGGCTGATGTTCTGGAGCGGCGGGAAGTGACGCACGACGGTGGCCTGCACGCCCTCACCCGTCACGTACACGTCGGACGCGCCGCGGAGGAACTGCCCGCCGGCGACGACCTGGAACGTCCTGCCGCGCTGGCCGCCGGCCGGGTAGAGATAGCCGATGTGCGGCTCGCGCGCGGCCTGGCCCCAGGCGCTCGCGACGCCCAGCAGCAACAGCATCGGCACAGCCAGCCTCATCCGCATCATGACGGCATGATCTCCCGCAGTCGGCCGCCGCTGGGATTGTCCGCGTCGGCCACCGGCAACAGCCGCACGTCGAGGCCGCGAGCGTTCGGCAGCGTGCCCTCGGGGTCGATCCCCAGCAGCTCGTAGATGCTGCCGATCAGGTCGAGCGGATAGACCGGGCGCTCGGCGACGTCCTCGCCGGTGGCGTTCGACGCACCGACGACGCGACCGCCCTGAAAACCGCCGCCGGCCACGACGGTGGAGAAACACTTGCCAAAGTGTCCGCGGCCGCCGTTCCAGGGCGGCTCCCACTGCACGCGGGGCGTACGGCCGAATTCGCCGCCCCACCACACGATCGTGCTGGCCAACAGGTCGCGGCCGGCGAGATCCTGCAACAGTGTGGCCATGCCGCGGTCCATTTCGGGGAGCTTGCGGCTCATGGTCTGGAAGTGCTGCTTGTGCGTGTCCCAGCCCTTGTAGTTGATCGTCACGTAGGGCACGCCACTCTCGACCAGCCGCCGGGCCATGAGGCAGCACTGGCCGAATGTGTTGCGGCCGTAGCGTTCGCGCAGGTCGTCCGGCTCGCTGGACAAATCGAAGAGCTGGCGGACGTCGCCGAACATCATGTCGTAGGCGTGCTGCTCGCATTCGTCGAAGCGCGTGAGGCGGGCGTCGTAGGGTAGCGCCCGACCGAGCGAATCCAGTGCATGCAGCAGGTCGCGCCGCCGCATCTGACGCTGGTCCGAGATACCTTGGGCGATAATGCCCTCGACGGCGAAGCGGGCCTGGTTCGGGTCGCCGCCGGTGGCGAAGGGTTTGTATTGCTGGCCGAGGAAGCCGGCCTCGGAGAAACGGCCCTGCGGCTCGGTGAGCACGATGTACGGCGGGGCGAGGCCGCGGTAGCCATGGTCGTAGCCCTTGAACAGCGAGACGACCGCGCCGACGCAGGGATAGACGAGGCGGCCGGGCTGACGGCCGGTCTGCACGAGGTAGGACGCGGTCTCATGGGCGTTCACGCCGTGCGTCATGCTGCGGATGATGGCGTACTTGTCGGCCTGCTGGGCGAGCAGCGGGAGCGACTCGCCGATTTCGATGCCGGGCACGTTCGTGGGGATGGTCTTGTTGAGCGGGCCACAGTAGTCGGAGCCGGCGCCCGGCTTCGGATCGAACGTGTCGATGTGCGACGGGCCGCCCCACATCCAGATCTGGATCATCGAGCGGGCTGGTGCCGCCGACGGCGCGGCTGGTTGTGCGCGAACGTCGCCGGGTCGCAACAGCGCGAGCCCCGCCGCCCCGAGCAGTCCGCGACGCAGTGCTTCGCGCCGAGTGATCGCCTTGTCCGGTCTTCGCTGGTTCATGCGTGCATCCTCGCGATCCGGCACGGCTCAATGCCGGAACACGAACTCCTTACTGTTGATCAGGGCCCAGACCACGTCGTTGACGGCCTGTCGGCGGTCGACGCCGTCGGCATTGAGATAGGCGTCGACCGCCTCCAGCTCCGCTGGCGTGGGATAGCGCGACAGGATTGTGAGATAGAGCGCGCGAACCGCCTCGCGCAATCCGCCCCGGCCGGGGCGCAGCAGCGCCCGCAGGCGCTGACTGCCCTCGATCTTCTTCTGCACGTGGCTCGAATTCAGCAGGTGCAGGCGCTGGGCGTCGGTCGAGCGGCGATCGCGCTCGGATTCGAGGCCGGTGTCGCGGGCCGGGCGGCCGAACATCTCCAGGAACGGGCTGCTGATGCTGCCGTCGGCGAGGGCGATCGTGCGTTGCTCCTGCGGAATGTGCGTGAAGGGCTCGGGGATGGCGCTCGTGTAGCGCTCGCCGCTGCCGCAGATCGCGTTCAGGGCGTCGACGAGCACCTCCGCATCCAGCCGGCGGACGGGGTAGTACGCGAACAGCGCCTCTGCGTCGGGATCGTCGCTGCGCGGCAGGCACGATTGCTGGTACGTGTGCGAGTTGAGGATCAGCCGGTAGATGTGCCGCAGGTCGTACTTGCTCGCGACGAGCTCTGCTTCGAGATAGGTGAGCAACTCCGGATTCACCGGCGGATTGTCGGGGCGGATATCGTCGGGCTCGTCGATGATGCCCCGGCCGAGCAGCCACGCCCAGATGCGGTTCACGACGTTGCGGGCGAACCACGGGTTCTCCGGCGAGGTGAGCCAGTCGGCGAAGGCGCGCCGCGGATCGTCGCCGGCGGCGATGTCGATTTCGCGGCCGTCGGGGAAGCGGGCGTGCAGCGGGGTCGTCGCCGACGGATCGACGTAGACGATCTCCTCCTTCCACTCGGCCGTGCCCTTGAACGCGACGCGGGAGAAGAAGGCGGCCATGTCCTGCCGGCGATCCTCGGGCCAGGCGTCGTAGCGCGTGCCCATGAAGGTGAGGGCGACTGCGGCGGCCAGCGTCGCCGGGTCGTGATCCTGCACGGCGCGATAGAAGTTCACGGGCGGCACACGGAAGTTGCTGCCGCTCGAAGTCAGCAGTTCGCGAACGAACGCGTCGTAGGGCTTATTCCGAGCCAGCGCATCGCGGACCCAGTGGTGATAGGCTTGGACGGCATTCGGCCAGAGGTTGATGGGGAACTCCGACTTCACGCGGAGCAGGTCGCACCATTTCAGGGCCCAGTAGTCGGCAAACTCGTCACGCTCCAGCAGCGCGTCGATCAGCCGGGCGCGTTTGTCCGGCCGCTTGTCGGCGAGGAAGTCGCGCACTTCGCGCGCCTCGGGCAGCGTTCCAATAACGTCGAGGTACACGCGGCGGACGAAAACCGTGTCCGAGCAGAGATAAGCGGGCTCGATCTTCTTCTGACAAAGTCTGGCGAGGATGTGCTCGTCGATCGGGTCGGTCGGCGTGAAGGCGGTGTCGGTCTCGAACGGCTGCACGGGCGGCGGATCGGCGGCCCAGGCCCCGGCCGGCACGGCGAGCAGTACAGCCGCAATCAGCATGACCGGCACGCGTTTCTCCGCCTGGCGACACAACACCATTTCACCCAATCGATCTATCGGCGTCCACAGAAATCGGCGGCAGGCGGCTTACAGCTCGCGATCACACGCCTCTGTAGCGGCCGGTCTCCGTGCCGGCCGTCCTGGTAGCGTCGGCCCCCCGTGGCCGACGTCGAACGCCGACAAACGTACGGCGCCTCACAACTCCCGATCGCACGCCGCCGCCAGTGGCTTCAGATTTGCCATCAGTTGGCGGAACTCGGTCACGTCCAGCGATTGCGGGCCGTCGCTCCAGGCCTGGGTCGGCGAGGGGTGGACCTCGATCAGCAGGCCGTCGGCGCCGCAGGCCAGGGCCGCCCGGCACATCGGCGCGACCAAGTGCGCGTGGCCCGTGCCGTGTGACGGGTCGACGAGGATCGGCAGGTCGCTGCGGCGCTTCACTTCCGGCACGACGGCCAGCGTTAACGTGTTCCGCACGTAATCCTCGAACGTCCGGATGCCGCGCTCGCAGAGGATGACCGGGGCGCTGCCGCCCTGCCGGACGTATTCGGCCGCCAGGAGGAACTCTTCCAGCGTCGCGCTCCAGCCGCGTTTCAGCAATACGGGCTTGTCCTGCTCGCCGAGGGCGCGGAGCAACGGTGTGTTCTGCATGTTGCGCGAGCCGACCTGGAGGACGTCGGCGACGGCGCGGACGGGCTCGATCTGGGCGACGGACATCACCTCGGTCACGACGGCCAGGCCGGTCTGCTCGCGGACGCGGCCGAGCATCTCCAGGCCGTCCTCGCCGAGGCCCTGGAAGGAGTAGGGCGCCGTGCGCGGCTTGAACGCCCCGCCCCGCAGACCCACGGCTCCGGCCTCGGCCACGGCGTGTGCTGTTTCGAGCAGGCGCCCTTCGTCCTCGACACTGCACGGACCGGCGATGACGGCGACTCGCCGACCGCCGACCGTCGCCCGGGGTCCGAGCGGGACTTCGTGCAGCTCGTTCTCCGGGCCGCGGCAGATGGCGAAGACCTGCGTGGGGTCGTCGACGACGGCGGCGACCGCCGGCAGTTCGCCCAATTGGTCGCGGGGCACCTGCCGGCCGGCGCCGAGGACCTCGATGACGCAGTGCGGCGCTCCGGGGCACACATGTCCGATAGCATCGCAGCGGGCGAGCAGACGGACCACACGGTCGACATCTTCTCCCGAGCAGGCCGGCTGCATCACCACGAACATGACGACCCTCGCGCGCGGTCCAAGACACTCCAGTCCGTCGCCCCGCGTAGCATAACGCGCCGAAACCGGTTCCATTGCATCGGGACCGCCGGTGGCGTCTCCCAATTGCCCGGCTCGCTGGCGGAGCGGTACACTGGAGGGGAACAAAGGGGCAAAGGAGCAAAGGGACAGAGGGGCAAAGATGGGGCGGGGAGCGCCCCGCGCGAACGGGAGAGGTCCGGCTGCCTGGAGAGGGTCCTGCCATGAAGACGTGGGGTATGCTTGTTGTTGCCGCGATGCTCGTCGTCGGCGCCGGCGGCGGATGTGCGAAGAAGGAGCCATTCTCCATCGACCCGAGCACACCGGCGCCAGGTGAAGCCCGGGCCGAGACTGAGTCCCAGCCGGCCACGTCGAAACCGTTCGGACGTTCGTCGATAACGTTGTTCCCAGACGGCACGTGCGTCGGCGAATCCGACCCGCCGGTGCGGCCGGGTGAGTACCGTCTCTTTTTCCGGCGAGTGCCGGACCGAGGCAACACGCCACGCTGGTCACGGTGTCCGCACCGCGCGGACAACTGGGGCCGGTATCTCTACCTCGACTTCGAGAGGAACATCAGCGTGCTCGTGATCGCGAACGTGCCGGACCTTCCGCACTGGACGAGGAACGAAACCGCCGACGCCGCGACCATCTGCCCTGGCTCCGCGTTCGAGATGCGCGTTCAGCCCGAGCCGAACACGCTGACGGTCGTGTTGCTGGACAAGACGCAGTGCGCGTTCCCGCTGTGCGAGGGCGCGGTCCAGGCGTTTTGGGACCACCGCGAGCAACCGTACTCCGTAGTGGACAGCGTCCTAAGGTGCCTGGGCGACAGCATCGACCCGGAACTGGAAACGTTGCTGAGGGCTCACCGATAGTGTGCTTTCTGGCAGCGGGGGCAAGCGCGCGATACGAGCCACGCGTGGGAGGCGCCCAGGCAGATGACGACGACACCGGGCATGGACGACAGGGACACGGACGGCGGGTCGTATCAGCCGGGCGGCTTCTGTCCGCATTGCGGCTATGCGATGGATGCCGGCCGCTGCCCCGAGTGCGGCCGCCTCGTCAGCGCGAGGCAACTGGACACGGTGCCCTTCGCCAGACGGCAACGCCGGCGGCGAAGGAGAATCGTCCTCGCGGCCAGCCTCATCGCTCTGCCGCTTCTGGCGTGGTACTCGTGGGAAGGCGTCGTGCCCTCGTTGTGGCGGTGGGCACCGACGAGCATGGCGATCGGCTCGTTCGCCCGAGGCAGCTGGGACGCCGGAGTGGAGGTCGCCGAGCGTTTCGTCGCCGGCAAGCTCAGCCAGGCAGAGGCCAACGCGTTCTTCGACGCCGCCCTGCGCGTTGAAGGGCCGGCCACGCTCTCGATGCTCGGCGACGATTCCGCGGAGTGGCGGCTCTCGATCCAACTGACGCAGAGGCTGCCAGACGTCGCGAGGCCGGGGTGGTCGTTGCACCTGACGCACTGGGAGTTGCGCGCCGACAACGGTGTCGTGGCGGGCGAGGACGACGAGGTCGCTTCGTGGAGCACCAGGGCATCTCATGTGGCCTTCGGCCTCCATGGCGTGGAGAGACTACCCGCCGACAGACCGATGGTCGTTCGGTTCACGCTGGAACTGCACTGCTCCGGCATGGCGTACCGTGGGGGCGCGGCGCCTCTGCACGTCTGGAATCTGGACGTGCCGGCGACCGTGCCCCATCCGGCGTCCACTCAGCCGTGAGGGCGGGACGCCAGCCATCGTTCAGCGGTGGACGTCGATGGTCTTCTCCAGCTCGATTCGGCGGGACCAGGTGGCCGCTGAGGGGAGGGTGGCGGTTTCGTCGTCGTGCCACTCGCCTTTCCAGGCGGTGAGGTTGGGACCGACGGCGAAGTAGAGCACCGCGCGGACACGTAGCGGACCAGGCTGTGTGGGCGTGATGGAGGCCTGAATGCGCGATAGACCGCTGGCCACGAATTTGGCATGCTCGCCGCGCTCCCGCTGCCCCAGCGGGGCAGGGTCGTCACCGAAGAAGAAGCCGCCGAAGTACACGGCCGGATCGAGGCCGAAGGGCGTGCGGCTGCGGCGGTAGGTTGAGCTAAGATGCACGTGCAGCGGCTCTCCCACCACGGCGGTCGCCGGAGCGTCGATCCGGACGTCGAGCATCTCGCCGTAGTAGCGCTCCGTAACGTCCGGAGGCAGCAGACTGGCGGACACCTGGCCCCACAACCAGCCGCCCTGGACCATATCGAGGTAGTCCTGTTCAAGTCGTTTGTCGAGCAGGCCGACCGCTAGCTGCCGTCGTTGCTCCGGCGACAGACGCCGGCCCAGCAGTTCGCTCCACTCTGCACGCGTGAAGCCGTCGTCGGCCACGGCGTCGTTGATGAGCGCCCCGGTCGGAAGGGTGCGCAGCACCAAGCCGCGCACAGAAGCCGGTGACAGCATCATCAGGATCATCGGCAGCGCCGCCGCCGCCAGGAAGGCCACTGCCAACCACAGATGATGCGGCTGGCGGGATGGCTTCCCGATGATCATGCCGCCGGGGAGGCTCCAGTCCATGCCACACTCGGGGCAACGCCGGGGGTTCAGGCCGGAAGGCGCTTGCTGATAGCCGCAGGCCACGCAGTGCCGCGAGTTGCCGGTCCGGCGGCGATACCGGTTCAGGTAGATCAGCCCGGTGCACAGAAAGACCACCGCCAGCAACATCGGCCCATAGAGGAACAGCAGACCGGTGAGGCTGACACCGCCCAGCCAGTGCATCAGCAGAAACGCCACCGTGAAGAGGGCGACGCACAGGGCTACGGTGACCAGGATGTGCTCGCGGAGGATCGCCAGCAGACGCTGGAGACGCTGGTTCCATACCGGCGGCAACAGCGGCGGGGCCAGCCGCAACGGTGTGAACACGTAATTGAGCCAATAGGATGGTAGATCGGCCCGCACGTATGGGCGACGGCACTTGGGACACTTGCCCGCCGGCACGTCCTCCGGCACCGGTCGGCGGCAGCGGGGACAGATGTAGCCGTCGTGCTTCGGCACCTCACGCAACACGGTGCGCGCGATATGAAGGCGGCGTCCGAGCTGCGCGAAGATGATCGCCGGCACGACGACGCCCGTCGCGACTAACAGGAAAAGGAGTTCGTCTCTGCACGCGGCGGCCAGTGCCCCGCCCTTCCACGTGATGCCCCACACGAAGATGCCAACGGGTACGATGGCCCCCAACACGCGCCCGATGTAGCCCAACCACAGACGACGTATCCGCCGCTGTAAGCTCTGGGCCCAGATGTTGTCCGGATCGTGCCAGTTCATACGTCTATCCCCCTGGAGACCCGGTGTACCCACGGGCCGCGGCACCGCCCCGCGTTCCCCAGAGGCCGTCATCCTACTCGTTTGCCGGCTGCCCCGCCGCCCCGCAAGTCGCCCCCGGCAGAAAGCGTGCCCGACCGCCGGCCCGCCGGTACAGCCCCCCCGGCCCGTCCCGGAGAACTTCGTCGGGTTCGACGTTTCGCGGCTTGGTGTGGCCTGGGGCGGTCGGCTACGCGGTCACAACGGCAATTCGGGCTCGATGCGTTGCTGGCCCAGCAACTCCTTGACGGTGTCCACCAGCCGCGCCGTATCCACCGGTTTGTCCAGGAACACATCCACCGGCAAGTACGTGGCGTCCACGGCGAACCGGTACGGCACGTGCTTCTGCTCATGAATCGCCGACAGGATCACCAGCGGCAGCTTCGTCAGCTTCAACTCCTCCCGTATCGCCCGCGCGACTGCGAACCCCTCGTAGTCACTCGGCATCATCACGTCCAGAACCACCAGGTCCGGCGAGGTCGACTTCACCTTGGCCAACCCCTCATCCGCGTTCGAGGCCACTTCCACCTCGAACTGCGCCTTCTCCAACATGAGCCGGACCGCATCCTGAAAGTCCGGATCGTCATCGATCACGAGTACCTTCGCCATGGTGCTGCTCCCATCGAACGACTGGTCAGCCGTGCTGTCGCATCTGGCTGATGGCCATTTCCGCCAGGTTGACCAGCGGATAAGCGACCGGGGACGCCGTCAACGCCGGATGTGTGCCGATCTGGAACGTGGCGATGTCTTCCACGGTCATGCGCATCTGTACACAGGCGGAGGCGGCGTTGATCATCTCCCCGATGGCGGGATCGCCGCGCACCTGGGCGCCCAGAATCACGCCGGAGTTCCGCTCGAAGACGGCCTTCATCTTCACCTGCGTGGCGCCGGGCATGCCGCCGGGATGGCGGTTCGGGCCCTGGATGGTCGCCGTCACGACGTCGTAGCCGCGCTGGCGGGCCATGGCCTCGGTCAGGCCGGCGGTTCCCAGGGCCAAGTCGCCGACGCACGTCGACCATACGCCGACGGTCCCGTTGTTCTGCCGCTTGATCCCGAAGAGGTTCGCCCCGGCGATGCGGGCCTCCGTTTGCGCGATGGAGGCCAGCTTCAACGTCGAGTGCCGACCGCCGAAGAAGGAGATCTTCTCCGCGCAATCCCCGCAGGCGAACACGGCGGCGTCGGAGGTCATCATTGTCTGGTCCACGGCGATGCCCCCGGTCAGACCGATGCGCAGGCCGGCCTTCCGGGCCAGGTCGACGTTCGGCACGGCGCCGATGCCGACGATGACCGTGTCGGCCTCGATCCGCGATCCGTCGGACAGCAGCACGGCCTCGGCCCGGCCCTGCCCCTCGATCGACTCGACGCGGGCGGAGGTCCTGATGGCGATGCCGCGCTTCGTCAGCAGCTCCTCCATCTCGACGCAGAACTCGTCATCGTACGCCAAGCTGAGGCAATGGGGCATCATCTCCACGACCGTGATGCGGGCCTTACCCAGCTTGTGGATCTCATCGGCGAACTCGATGCCGATGAAGCCACCGCCGATGATCACGACGTTCTCGGCCGTCTTCAGGCGGGTCAGCAGGCTCCCGAGGTACGCCATGTCCTTCTGAATGGCGAATACGCCGTCCTTCTCGAAGCCCGGTACGGGGGGCATCGCCGGCAACGACCCGCTGGCCAGGATCAAGCGCTCGTACCGCACGTCTCCCTCAGAGGTGTGCAGCGTCTTGTCCGCCACGTTGAGCTGCTCGACCTCGGCCAGGAGCAGGTCGATGCGATTGGCCTGGTATGGGGCGTCGGGCATCACGTTCTTCGCCGGGTCTCCGAGCGTCCCGAATACGTAGGGAATCCCGCAGGGGACCGGTACCTGCTTCTCTCGCCGGATTACCAGCACGCGTTTGTCGGGGTGATGACGACGCGCCGTGACCGCCGCCGTCAGGCCAGCCGCACTGCCGCCGAGAACCACCACGTCTGTTTCTTTCATCCGCCTTGCTCCATACGGGTCCAATCGGTGTGATCAATCCTCACGTTCGCGTGCGGCTCATCGTTGCGCACACTTCCACCCCTAACGTTGACCGACGAATCGCCCGTCAACGCGGCGGCGCTGCCCGCGGTGTCCCTCAATGGACGGACACACGCGTGTTGCGCACGCGCTGCAGCGCTGCCTGGCCTCTCATACGCGACGACGACTCTCGCCCCGCCTAGCGCCAGCCGGCGCGCCCGGTCGACGAGGCAGGTGTTCCGTGAGTGGCTGTCGCCATTCGCGGGATTTCGCCTCGTACGCATCCGAGCACGCGCCACCTTAGCAGCGATGCCATGCCGCAGTCAAGGGCGCGGTTTCCCCTGATAGGGCGTGTTGCGACCACCGCCGCCGTTCTGTGGCGTGCACAACTGCCCGCGCGTGACCGTACGCGGCGACGATCGTATCGTGTCCCGGTTGCACCGAGCGCGGCCAGCGGTCGGGGATAAGAGCCGTCCAGCCGGTTGGACAGCGGTTGCGGGAGTTGTACAATGCTACAGTCGTTGTCACCGGGAGGGTTCGGGCCATGTCTCGGCGACGCCCCAACTTGATGACTTCGCGCGGTGCGCAGCACCATGACCAGCCACGCCGCGCCACGAGGGGCACCGGCGGAATCGGGGAAGTACCAGTCCGGGTGTAGATCCGCACGCCGCAGCCGCGGCCTCGCCCTCCATGACGCAGTTTGCCGGCAATGCGAACACGGCCACACGCGCCGTGCGGAGGATGCACGCATGCCAGACGCAACGGAAGAGAAGAAACTGCTGACGGAGCCGATCGGGGTGGCCATGTCCGGTGGCGGATACCGGGCGGCCGCGTTTCACTTGGGCACGCTGTCGTACTTGCACGATCTGCGCGACGCCGACCTGCTGCCCCCCGTCGCCATGATCTCGACCGTCTCGGGCGGAACGTTCACCGGCGTGCGCTACGCCCTGGCCCTGGCGAAAAGCGAGCCGTTCCCGGCGTTCTTCACCAGCTTCTACACGTACCTCCAGGGGTCGAACCTGTTCAGGAAAGCCATGGACCGGCTGAGTCGCGGAGACCTCGGCCCGGGCGAGAAGCGCCGCGACATCATCGTTGCCCTGGCCGAAGTCTATTCGACCGACTTCCTCGCCGACGAGCACGGACAGCCGTACCAGTTCGAGAAGATCCAGACCGCCCAGACCGCGTTGCGGGCGGCGATCTTCAATGCGACCGAGTTCCGCCAGGGCGGCGCGTTCCGTTTCCAGAGCGCGCCCGGAACACAGGCCCGCATCGGCAACCGCTACGTCAACATTCCGAAGGATGAGGCGGGCCACATTCGCCTGGGCGACATCGTGGCCGCCTCATCGTGCTTCCCCGGCGGGTTCGAGCCAATCGCCTTTCCGGATGACTTCGGCTGGCCCGAAGGGAAGATTCCGCCCGCCGTGCGCCAGCGTTTCCCGAAACCCGTCGCGCTGATGGATGGCGGCATCTACGACAACCAGGGCATCGAGAGTCTCCTGTACGCCGACGACCGTGACCCCGCGGATCTCGGTCTGTTCATCATCTCCGACGTGGATCGGCAACCGGAGGACATCTACCCGATGCCACCCGACGTGCAGCTCGGCAAGCTGGGGGACACGCCCCTCGGTAGGCTCCACCGGCTGGCGTGGGTCTGGATGCTCGCCTGCCTGATAACGGCGTGCGTCGTGGGCGTGCAGTTGGCAACAGCCGAGCACTTCACCGTCTGGAACTACTTCTCGCACGTGGTGCCGCTGATCCTCGCCCTCGCCACCGCGGGGCTGCTCATCGCCGGTCTGTGGGTCTCCCGCCGGATCGGCGAGCGGATGCGGACGAGCGTCAAGCTGGAGTGGCGTGATTTCCGAAAGATCACGCTGGGCCAGGCCGTCACGATGCTCTACCTCCGCGGCACGTCGCTCCTGGCCATGGCCCAGGCCGTGTTCATGCACCGCATCCGTCAACTCGTCTACGGGCTCGTGTACAAGGACGATCGCTACAAGGACAAGCGCGTGTCCTGCCTGGTGTACGGCTTGCAGAAGCCGGCGAAAGAGCTGGCGGGCCTGGTGCCGCCGCCGTCGGAGAAGCTCGGCCGGGTCGTCAAAGCGGCGGTTGAGATGCCGACGACGTTGTGGTTCTGCGATCCGCATGAGCTGCCGTGCCTGGTCGCCTGCGGGCAAGCTACGTTGTGCTACAACCTGATGAAGTGGGTCGTGCGGCAATATGGCGGCGACCCGGCGGCGCTCGCCGATCCGCCGGTCGGACCGCTGTTGGAGCGACTGAAGACGGACTGGCAGGCGCTGAACGCCGACCCGTACGCCCTGCTCCGCCGGCAGATGCCCGACGCCACGCTGGCGGAGCCTTAAGCCGCCCGTCCACTGGTAACCACACGCCGTGAAGGAGATATACGCATGGCACTGGGGCTTTTCAGCGACATGATTGACGCTCTCGGCAACGTCGTGGGCAAGTTGAAGTCCATCGCCACGTTTCCGAAGGCACAGCGCGAGGCGATCCGCCAGCCGTTGGACGAGACCTGCCGTCTGATCGATACAACGCTCAACATGGTGATCATCCGGCTGGGCGACATCCTGCTGGAAAGCCAGGACGAAGTCCTGCTCAAGGAGGCCGCCCGGCTAGACAACTTCGAGGCGTGGATGAACGCCGAACGCGAGTTCCGGCTGTGCCGCAGCCTGCGTGTGGCGGAGCGTGAGATGACAACGCTGGCCGGCAAAGTCGGCGGCGCGATCAGCACGAAGGACTGGGAAGCGTTACTGGAGCACGTGCGGACCGTCCTCGCCGCCGAGGACCACGTCGCGGTGTTCATCTGCCGGCAGTTCGAGCGGTTGGCTGGTGACGCCGGTGACGCCAACCCGGGGACCCAGGCAGCGCGGGAGGTGCGCGACACGCTGACCGCGTTCCGCGCCGCCCTGGTCAGCGAGCGGCAAGCGCTCATCCAGCATGAACGGGCCCTCTACGACGTCATCTGACCGCCGGCTCGGCGGCCGATCATCCAGGGGGAGCGCGTGACCCGACCGGGCCCCCGCCCGCCAGCGGCCAGCCACGTCAGCAGTCCCCGAAAACCGCGCCGCCCCTGCACCGGCCGCCCGGGTCATCCGTATAATGGGACATACCGGCTGAGGGGTCGTCGCTGCATACATACGGAGACGTGCGGATGGCGAGCTTGGACTGCAAACGGTCGCTTAACGCCCGCCAGCCGGGGTACCCCACCAAACTCCAAGTGCTCGGCCGCCCCCAACTCCTGGCGAGGCACGTACCGCGGACATGGTTGTCTCGCCATGAGATCACGGCGGCGATGGGTCTGCTATTGGCCGGTAGCTCCGGCGGATGCCGGGATGGCGCGGGGCCGCCGACCGGAGATAATCCCGCCAAACAGCCGGCGGTCGCCTCGCCGATCTGGCCACACGGCGACGGCCTTGCGGAGCTGTACGCCGGCTGGCTCGGCGCTCCCCCCATCGCGGTGTACCTGACCGAGGATCAGAGCCTGGAGATCATCCGCGAGGAACTGGCCCGCGGCGGAGTACATCTGGCGCCGCCGGGAACCTCGCCGCCCACGATTCACGTTCCCTATGTTCGCTGGACGACCGAGCACGAGTGGGTGTCCGAGGACTTCAGATGCGTACCGGCCGAGGCGCGCTTGCCCTTTGCGCTGGATCTGGCCAGCGAGCAACCGGCGATCTACGTGGAATACATCTCCCAGGAGGACTACCTGCCACAAAACGAGAACGCGGCGTTAGGGTATGTTGGGCAGGATCTCCAAGGCTTCGCCGGGATCGTGGCTCGCGAGGTCGAACGCCAGTGTAGCGGCGCGTACTGCGGCGTCTTCTACGACCCGGTGATCTATCGCGACGACCGCTTCTTCTCCGGTCGCGAGCCGCCGGAGGAGCTTCTCCAGGCGATGAAGGAAGCTCAGACGGAGGCGCAGCGCGAGGAAGTCTACGAGATGGCCTGCGAGTATACCGACCGTGCCAACAAAGCCGACGAAGAGCGTGCCCGTGGCGAGTCCGCGGAGCTCCTCCGTCAACAAGTCCGTGACTTCGTCGAGTGGCTCAAGGGGCAGGGGGTGATCTAGTGGCGTGCACGCTTCCATGTCGGCCACAACAGCGTGCGGCGCCGTGGGCGCGGAAGGTGATCGGTGCGCTCCTGGCGGCGGCGAGCGTCGCTCTGGTCGCCGGTTGCGGGGATTCGGACTCGGCGACGCACAAGGCAGCAGTGGTGGCCCCGGTTTTCAAGCATGGGGAGGGCTTGGACGTTTGCCGCTGCTCACCTTTCACTGCGTCCATCGTCCTCTCCGAGGACGATGCCCTTCTCATCATCGCCGAAGAACTGCGGCTGCACGGCGTCGCGCTGTCCAAGCGCAGCGTCGAGATGCCGTCCGTCATTGTGTCGCGGCGCGAGCGTCGACCAGGATACGAGTGGACGTCCGGCCGTGCAAGCGGCCACTTCGTCCGCTTCGACGCACCCCTGGAATTCGATGGCGTAGACGCTGAGCGGCGTGTGGCAGTTGAGTTCGTCTCCTGTGGCGACTACGACGGTCTAGCCGGCCCCTGGTTCAACGAAGACCCCTATGTCTGGACCGGGCCGGGCGAACTGCAGCGGGCCGCCGGCTACGTCGCGGACTGCGTGCGCGGGCAACCGGAGACCGTCTACTTCGGCGTGTTCTACGACCCGCTGGAGTGCCCGCTGGACTATGACGAGTTCTCGCGCCGCCACGGTACCGCCGGCCCCGGCCGCCCCGAGCCGTCGTGGGACGAGGTCGAACAGGAAGCCAGGGAACGGTCTGTGGAGCTCCTGCGCCAGCAGGTACGCGACTTCGTCGAGTGGCTCCAGGGTCAGGGGGTGATCTAGTGGCTTATGCCCTTTCATGCCGGCCGCAACGATACGCGGCGCCGTGGGTGCGGAAGATGATCGGTGCGCTCCTGGCGGCGGCGAGCGCCGCTCTGGTCGCCGGTTGCGGCGATTCGGGCTCGGCGACGCGTGCCGCGACGCAGCCGGCGACGAACCACGCGGCGGTGGTGGCTCCGCTGTTCGAGCATGGCGAAGGTCGCACCATCGACCTATCGGCCCCCCTATCAGAAGATGAGGCCTTCCAAATCATCAGCGAGGAGTTGCGGCAGCACGGTGTCTTCCTCACTGCGCGTAACATCGAGTTGCCGTCGATCCTCGTGGAGCGGCGTGAGTACCAGGAGAAGTATGACTGGATCTCCGGGCTGTCCTCGACCGGGTACGTGTATTTCAACACGCCTTTGAGCGCCGATGGAATGGACCCGAATCGACGGGTGGCGGTCGAGTTCGCATCGGCCGACGATGTCTATGGACTTGCCGGTCCCTGGCGGCAGCAGATGGCGCGGTCCTCGGTGATCAGGTACGAACTGAAGCCAGTCGCCCGCTACGTGGCAGATCACGCCCGCGGGCGGCCGGCGGGGGTCTACTTCGGCGTGTTCTACGACCCGTTGGAGGGCCACTTCGACTACGACGAGTTCGATCGACGCTGCAAGGCAATCGGCGCCCTGCCCTCCAGCATGCAGGCGATGCAGATCCAGATGATGTTGGAGCGCGAAGTCAAGAACCGATCTGTGCCTTTCCTCCGTCAGCAGGTTCGCGATTTCGTTGAATGGCTCAAGGGCCAGGGGGTGATCTGATGACCGACCGCGCCCGGTGCCGGCTGCGGCGATGTGCCAGGCCGCCGGCGTATCCCACGAAGCTCGAAGTTCTGGCATTGCCGAGGCTGCTCAAAGCGCACCAGCCGCCGGCGTGGATGGCGAATGGTACGATTCTGGCGGCCACGAGCGCCTTTCTGGCGGCCAATGTCGCCGGCTGTCACAGTCCGGCGCCGACATCCGGAACGCAACCACCGCCACCGAGCAAGGCCCCCGCTATCGTCGCTCCGCTCTTCGAGCACGGCGACGGCCGCGGCTCCGCCGGCTGCGTCGCGGTCAGCCCGCCGGTGTTCCTTTCCGAGGAAGAGGCGCTCCAAATCATCGTCGAGGAGCTTCAGCCGCACGGGATTGAGCTGTCGGGCCACGACGTCGAGTTGCCGTCCGTCATCGTGAAGCACAAGGAGTTTCGGCAGGAACAGGATGGCCGGCGCCAGGGTGGCCGATGGGTGCAGTTCGAGGCTCCCTTGCATGCCGACGGCGTGGATTCCGAGCACCACATCGCCGTCGAGTTCGCCTCCCGGGACGACTTCGACGACCTAGCGGGCCCGTGGTACGCGGAGGGCGTGTACTGCACGGCGACGTTCTTCGACATGAGGGAGGTCGCCGGCTATGTAGCAGATCAGGCGCGCGGGCGGCCGGAGGGCGTGTACTTCGGCGTGTTCTACGACCCGCTGGAGGGACGACTGGACTTCGCCGAGTTCCGCCGGCGTTCGCTCGCTGCTAACGGCACGTTGGACCGGCAGCGACATCGGCAGGTCCATGAAGAACTGAGCGAACAAGGCAAGAACAAGTCCGCGGAACTCCTTCGCCAGCAGGTTCGGGACTTCGTCGAATGGCTCAAGGGACAGGGGGTGATCTGATTGTGGCGAGGCTGGGGGTGAGACCGATTCGACGTTCGTCGTGGCCGGCGTATCCGACGGCGCTGCAGGTCAGGGCCCGGCCCGGCCTGCGGCGGCGGCACCAGCCGGCGGCGGGGCGGGCGAATCGCGAACTGGCCGTGGCCGCCGGCCTGCTCGCTTCGGCCCAACTCGCCGGCTGCGACCGGTCGGCGGCGACCCCACGCTCCGCCACGCTCGGTCCCGAAGCGCCCGCCGTGGTCGCTCCGCTCTTCCTCCATGGCAAGGGCCGCGGGGCGGAGGGCTGCGTCGTCATGACGCCGCCGACCTTCCTGTCCGAAGAAGAGGCGCGACAGATCATTAGTGAAGAGCTGGCCCGTAGCGGCATAGAAGCCACGCAAGAGGATGTCGAATTCGCGGAGGTTCGCGTGCCGCGGCGGTACATCCGGTACTCGTGTGATGAGGACCGGAGCAACCTGCAGAGAAACATCGTTGAGAGCGTCGAGGAAGCTCAAGTCCTCTCCGTGGACTTCGTGGACGTAGAGCATCAAGTCGCAGTTGAGTTCGTTTCCTTCGACGATTTCCACGGCGTCGGCGGTCCCATCGACGGCTCGACGCTCGTTGTATACGACTTGAGAGAAACGGCGTCCTACCTGCGCTCGCAGGTGGAGAGTACCACCACCGGTACCTACATCGGCATCTTCTACGATCCGGCGACAGACCCGAGCCAGTTTACCAGGTGGGCCGAACTCGACGGTCCACCCAGCGTAACCACTGCCCTCAAACGGACCTTCCAGAGACACGACGACGAGCGCGAGCAACTGGCGGCAGAAGAGGCCGAGCGGCTTCTCCGCCAGCAGGTTCGGGATTTCATCGAATGGCTCAAGGGCCAGGGGGTGATTTGAATATGCACCTGACGCTGCACCTGACGACGGCCTGCAACATGCGGTGCTCGTACTGCTATGCGCCGCCCAGGGACGGGGCGCCCATGAGCGAGGACGTCGCCCGCGCCGCCGTCGATCTCGGGGCCCGCCTGTCCACCGGCTCGTGCGGCATCGTCTTCTTCGGCGGCGAGCCGCTGCTGTGCAAGGAGCGCATCGCCGACACCGTCGCCTACGCCCGCCGGCGGGAACGCGACGGTGACCAGCGCTACCACTTCAAGATCACGACGAACGGCCTGGCCCTTGACGATGACTGGCTGGATTACGCCATCCGCAACGACATCCTCGTCGCCATGAGCTTCGACGGCGTGCGGGCGGCACACGACGCGCACCGGCGATTGCCGAACGGCCGCAGCTCGTACGATGTGCTGCTCGCCCGGCTCAAGGCTCTGCTGGCCGTTCGCCCGTACGCCAGCGTGCTGACCACGGTGAACCCGGACACGGCCCAGTACCTGGCCGAGTCGATCGAGCTGCTCATCGACCTCGACGTGCGCTACCCCATCGTCTCGCCGAACTACGCCGGCGACTGGACCGAAGCCGACTTCCGCGTGCTCCAGAAGCAGTACCAGCGGCTCGGCCGGCGTTACATCGAGTGGACGCGGGCTGGGCGCAAGTTCTACCTCAGCCCGTTCGAGGTGAAGCTGTCGTCGCACATCAACCGGCACTGCTGGCAGAAGGAGCGCTGCGAACTGGCCCAGCGGCAGATCTCCGTCGACCCGCAGGGCTACCTGTTCCCGTGCGTGCAATTCCCGCGGGCCGGGAAGGACAGCCGCTGGTGCATCGGCCACGTCTCGACCGGGATCGACGAAACGGCGCGCCAGGCGCTGCACGATGAATCGGAGGCGGAGAAGGAAACCTGTCGCGGCTGCGCTCTAGCCGACCGTTGCCACAACACCTGCGGCTGCCTGAACTGGCAGACGACCGGCACGGTCAACGGCATCTCGCCGGTGCTCTGCCGCCACGAGCAGATGCTGATCCCCATCGCCGACCGCGTGGGCGAGAAGCTGTACAAGAAGCGGGACCCGCTGTTCCTGCACAAGCACTACAACTCGGCGTACCCGGTACTGTCGCTGCTGGAAGATGTGCTGGTGAAGAAATGAGCGTGCACACGGTGGTGGGGACGGCGCTGCGGCTGACCCGCCGGACGGTCATCGTGCTGCTGTTCCTGGCTGCGCTGGCGACGCTGGGGACGGGCATCGTCAGCTACTGGCAGGGCATTCCCGGCGACACGTTGTGGATCAACACCGAGGATGAACAGCCCCGCGTATACGTGGCGATGATCCGCGGCGACCTGCACGCCGTGTACTCCCGGCCGAGCAACGCCGGGGCGTCGCGGTACCGGCAGGATCTCGGGCCGTTCATGTACAAGCACGTGGGCATCGGCAGCATCGACGCGGTCGGCGTGAGTCTGCCGTTCTGGTCGCTGTTCGCCGTGCTGCTCTTCATCCCCCTGCTGGCCTTTGTCAGCGGCCCGGTCCGCCGGTGGCGATGGCGCCGGCAGGGCCGCTGCCTCCACTGCGGCTACAACCTGACCGGCCTGGCGGAGCTGCGCTGCCCGGAGTGCGGGCAGCCGTTCAAGCCGCGGTCGGCTTCCGCAACAGCCGATAAGCAGTAGATCCGCCGGCCGGGGCATCGTCCGCGGCACTCCGGGCGCGAGCGACTTCGGACCCGGCGTGCTTGTCGGCGGCGGGGGGCGGTAGAATAGTGCGGCTCGTCCGAGCCTCTCGACGCCGAGGGGGCGGCGGCGGCTGAAGAGTCGATGACGCCGGGAGTCGGCGTCCGGACGATGAACCTGCCTGAGTACAGCTACATCCTGAACGAGAAAGGGAAGTCGTAGTGACCCTGCAACTGCTCGCCATATGCGTGCTCATTGTCATCGCGCGCATCGCCGACGTTTCGCTCGGCACCATTCGCACCATCTGCGTCGTCCAGGGACGGGCGGCGCTCGCCTGGGTGCTGGCTTTCATGGAGATCCTCATCTGGATCTTCGTCGTGTCGAGAGTGATCACGAACCTGGATACGCCGGCCTACGCCATCGCCTATGCGCTCGGCTACGCCACGGGCAACTTCGTCGGCATCACGCTGGAGAAACGCCTCGCCTTCGGCCGGCAGGTGGTACGCATCTTCACGCGGGCGGCCGGGACCGTGCCCCGGCTGCGCGAGCTGGGCTATCGCGTCACCGAATTCACGGGCCGCGGCCGCGACGGCGCGGTCGAACTGCTGTTCATCGAGACCACCCGGCGGGAGGCACCGCGCCTGCTGGAATGCGCCGCCGAAGCTGACCCGCAGTGCTACTACCTGGTGGACGACATCCGCCTGGCGGCCAACCCGGCGGCCCTGCGCCAGCGCTCCACCGGCTGGTGGGGCGTGTTCAAGAAGAAGTAGACATAACGTGTGGCGAACGATGGCGGCGTCCCCCCGGAGGCAAACCGGCTCCGGGGGACCGGGTGCGCGCGGGCAACGGTCTCACCGCCACCGACAATGCACGATGGTCATGACCCGTAGCAGACGGTTCGCCCAGATCATGAGCCGCGTCGACGTGGGGATCTTTCCCAAACGCAGGCCGCGGAAGTACTCGAACTGCTCAACCAACGTGAGGTTCGCCCCCCACTGATCGAGAGCGCGTGCATCCTTCAACGCCCACTGAATGACCGCGGCTTCCATGCCCGCCTGGCGGAGCATCGCGTTGGCCTTTTCGGCACCGCGCGGCGATATCGCATCGAAGACGATCTCCGCGCCCGGGAAAGCCGTCCCCATCCGGCGTAGCAGCGACATTGCCTCGTCCTGCCGGAAGTAGCACAGCACGCCCCCCGCCACGAACAACAGCGCCGTGCGATCGCCCAGGTCCTGCCCCATCCACGCATCGTCCAGCAGGGAAGCCGCCAGGCAACGGGACCGCTCCGTCTCCGGAATCACGTGTCGCCGAAGCGCGATAACTTCCGGCAGGTCCAGATCGATCCACCGTACGCGGCCGTTGTCGACCCTGGCGAACGTCGTGTCCAGGCCCGCTCCGAGATTCACCACGGTGCCCGCCGGGTGGCGAGCCAGAAACGCCCGGATCTTCTCGTCGAACTGCCGCGCCCGCGCCGCCCAACTGATGTTCTTCGAGTAGTCCAGTGTGGCCTGGAGCCGCGAGAAGTCGTACTTGAGCCGGCGAATGATCTCGACGGCCTGCTGGTCCGACAGGACGGGGCTGCCGGCCAGACACAACTGCGCCCGCCCCCACAGAGGAAGCAGCAGCGTCTCCGGAACGTCGCAGAGCGCGATCTCGACCCCGTCCACAGCCGTCTCCGTTGTCTTGTTACCGCCGAGTGTATTCACCGCGCTCTCGGCGGATTGTGCCTCGCCGAACGGGCGCAGGCGCCTCACTCTCCGTGGTACTTCAACACCGTGTCCAGCACCCGGTAACGACTGTGCACGTCCGAGCGTAACGACTGTGGCGACACGTTCGAGCCCTGGCCGACGCGCCGGAGATTCTCCGCCGCCAGGTCGGCGGCCGCATGATAGAGCTCGAGCGCCCGCGCCTCGCAGTTCGTCGCTCCGAGCACGAGCAGTCGCTCCGCCAATTGCAGATGCACGTGGGCCGCGGCGCCCAGCGCGTACTTGGAGACCCAGGTGCCGTCCGACTGCTTGCGCTCGGCGTCGAGACGATGGCAGTCGATCAGCGCTCGCGCCGGTGCGTCCAGTGCCGCCGCGTCGGCCACGCCGTAGCAGGCGTTGAACAGCGCCTCGTACGCGCCGGTCCAGTACGGATGACCGGCCTCCAGCGACGAAGCACGCAGATACTCGATCGCCCGCTCGGCCGCGCGACGGGCGTCCTCATGGTGCTGGCAATGGCGAGAGAGCTTCTTCGCCAGCGAAGCGTGGTGGTCGCCAAGATTGCTCTGGTGTCTCCGTTGGGTGGCCGCGTCCGCCCGGTCCGACGAGTCGCCGAAGTAGCCGCCCGAGGCGCCCGTGCGCAGCGCGTTCTCAGTATTGCTGATAGCCTGCCGGTTCTTGTCGATCGCCTCGGTGTCCCGCTCGGTCACCGTGAACGTGCAGGTGACCTGCTGCGGGGCGACGCGCGGGATATCGACCGGCGTGAAGGTGATCGTGAACGTGCCCTGCTTCACCGGGATGGACGCCCGGAACTCCGCGGAGGTCGTGTCCGGCCGCACGTCGCCCCACAGGTAGAACGTCCGGCCGGCGGCCACTTCGGCCTTGATGTGATACAGCCCGGGCGGCAGATTCGACGGCAGCACCGGGATCTTCACGACACAAGCCAACCCTTCCCCATCCAGGTTGCGTTCGGTCAGCGCGCCCGCCTCGGGACGGTCCACCACAAGCTGGCAGACGGGTTCCTCGCGTCGCGCCGACGCACCGGCGGGGCTGAACGTTACGGCGGATGAGGTGACCCGCTCGCCCCCCGGCAGCAACACGTCGTACGCGATCTCATACGTGCCGGCGAACCCCGCGTCCTCGCTGACCGTCAGATAGAACGGTCCTTCACGCTGCACCGGCGGCGCTTCCTGCGCACCTTCCGGCTCCATCGCCGCGGCCATCCCGGGGTGCATCTCGAGCGTGACGTCGGGCCGGCGCAGGGCGATGTCGTATCCGGGCTCGATGTACGCCACCTGTCGCGGGCCCGGGAACCGGTCCCATGGCGAGCGCATCTGCTCGCTCGGGCCGACCGTGACGCGCGTCACGCGAACCGTTGCCGCCGCTCCGGCGGTCTCCTCGAACTCAACGTAGAACCGCCAGACGATACGGCGCGACGGCGCCAGGCCACTCGGCTCTGACGATTCCACGCCGACGATCCGCGTAATCACTTCCGGCCGCGCATCGGTCGCTGGCGGCGTCGCCGGCGGCTGCGGGTCGGGCGGCTGGGCAGCTTCCGGCGATTGTGCCGCTTCCGCCGCGTCTTCCTGTCGACCGCGAGCCACGGCAATCCGCTCGACCAGCCGCGCTTTTTCGTCTGCCAGCCGCGCCGCGTACTCGGTCAACTGCGTCTGGTGCAGGGTCATCAGCCGGATCCCCGGGCGCAGGACGTTCTGCACGTGCATCCCCCACTGGTGCACGTTTCGCTGGACCGATTCCACGTCCTGGTAGTACCGGGGCGAGTCCTCGCCCTCGACCGGCAGTCCGTCCCGCAGCAACCGATCGTTCAACTCGTCGATGATGCGCTGACGCCGCCGCGGGTAGTTGTTCTGGAAATCGAAGTAGTCATCAATGTTGGCCAACGCTCGGTCCAGCGGGTGCCACCCGCTCGGCTGGTTCTCGTAGTACCGCCGCCGCGCTTCTTCCAATTCCGTCAGCGGTTGCAGGAACCTGTTGCCGGCGGCGATAAGCGACTCGTCCGTCCTGGCCTCGTTCTTCGCGTTCTCCAGATTGGTGGCCAGATCGCGAAGAGACTGCTGAACCCGCTCCCGCTCCTTCTTCAGCAAGGCGAGCTCTTTCTGCAAAGCGTCGATCTGCTCCGGCGGCTGGCGGTCGTCCGCTGTGACGGCCATCGGCATCGCCGCCGCCAGAACGGCCAGCGTGATCCAGGTGCGTGAACGTGCAAGGAACATCATGGCGTACCTCCCGTCGGCGCAGCGCCGCCGCGGATCGTCGTAACGTCGGGCACGCGACGCACATCGTCGATCGCCCACGCCGTATCCGTGCGTTTGAACCGCCCTTCCAGAATGAACGTCACGTCGCCGACCAGCGAATCCGCGCCGTACCGGACCGCGGCGGTGGCCGTGGCGGTCAGGCCGCTGACGCTGATCTCTTTGACGGTGAATTCCACCCAGCGCGGAAAGCTCTCCGGCAACTGCTTGCACCGTTCGGGCGTCAACGTGGCCTTCATGGCCTCGTCCTGGCCGTCGCGGACCGCAGTCAGAAACTCGTTCCAACACTTCTGCACGGCGAGCGTGTCGCGCGGCGGCTTCGCCTTCTTCGCGGCGGCCTGGAGAATCGGCTGCAGCGGGCTGCCCTCGCTGAGATCGATGGGCGTGACGCCCTGCCGATCCCGTAGCGACGGATCCGCCCCGGCCCGCAACAGGGCCTGGATAGCGAAGTCCTCCTGGGCGAGCACGGTGAGGTGCAGCGGAGTCACCCCGTCGTTGCAGGTCGCGTTGACGTCGGCGCCGCACTCCACCAGCGCGTTCAGCGCCGCGACGCGCTGAACGGCCGCCAGATGGAGCGCCGTGCGTCCCTCGTGATCCCGCGCTTCCAGCAACCGCACATGCAGCGGCGTGGAAGGCGCGTCGAAGATCGACCCGCCCTGCATGACCCCCTTCTTCTCTGTCGTCTTGACCAGCAGGCGAATTACGTCCGCCTGATTGGCACCGGCGGCATGATGCAGCGCCGTCCACCCATCGCCGTCCCGGGCGAGCACATCGACGCTGCTCTCCAGCGGCATGTCGCCGCCAAGCAGCGTCCGAAGGGTCGCCATATCGCCGACGGCGGCCGCGGCGTGCAGCGGCGGAAGTTGAGCACTGGCCGGGTCACTCGCCGGCGTGGCGGCCGGCGGCTCGGCCAGGCTCACCGCTACGAGCCATGCCAGAGCGGCTGCGGCCGCGGTCCGGCACACATTCCGTTTACTCATGTTTTCACCTCGCTACGGAGGGGCGGGCCCGCCCCGAAGGACAGTGGTCATGCGACGTGGGCGGCGTAACGTCCGGTAACGGACACTGTCCGACATTGCCGCCACGCCGTGTCGGCATTGTACACCCTCGATACCCGCTAACAACGTCGCGATGCGTGCAGCGTCGTGGCGCGGGAGCGGAGCTGGACGGCTAGACAGCAGGCTTCCACTGCGGCCCCATCACCAGCAGTGGATTGGGCAGCGTGGACTGGACCTTCTCCAGGTTGCTGCCGAAGACCAGTTCCTGAATCAGCCGGTGGCCGGCGGCGCCGATCACGACCAGCGCATCGTGCGGCACGGCCCACAGATTCTCTTCGAGCGTCCCATGTTCGAATTGCGTCCAGTGCACGTCGGGGCCGCCCACGCGGTCGGCGAGGCCGGCGTCCGCCAGCGACTTCTCGCACTCGGCCCGCGTTGTACCGTGCAACTGCGTGAAGACCGTGCACGGCACCCTGGCTTGGTCGGCGACGGACAGCGCCAGCTTGATCGCGTTCGCTCCCAGCGGCGACCCGCCGAAGAACGCGGCCACGCTCTTCCACCGCTTGCAGGTCATGCTCGGAATCAGCACTGGGAACGGCGCATGCTTCACAATGCTGCGCACCTTGGGCCCAATGTGCCCCAGCCCGATGCGCCCGGACTGCGCACTAACCACGCGCGGACAGCCCATGAACTGGAAGTCCGGCGGCAGCTCCGGCAGATCCCGGGCGGCGCACACCGCCGGCGTCACGAACTCGTATT
Source organism: Phycisphaerae bacterium (assembly GCA_050115495.1). Classification (GTDB taxonomy): domain Bacteria; phylum Planctomycetota; class Phycisphaerae; order UBA1845; family Fen-1342; genus JAAYXS01. The sequence continues at coordinate 58,552 of JASFQK010000019.1, forward strand.
TCACTCCCGTACCGTCGAGCACCTCTGCGGCGTGAGCGCGGGCTGTATCGGGACTGAACAGATACGACTGGTCCAGAAACACGATGACCTCGGTGGTCCCGAACCGCAGATTGAAGCGCGGGTGCATGGGAACGTAGACCGCCAGTGACAGCCCGGTATGCTGCTGGCAGAAGTACGCCGACTGCAGGAGCGTCTCCCGCCCGAACGGGGTGTTCCGAAAAACATGAAGCATCTGATTCAGCATCGCAGCTCCCTGCATAAGCGTGGAACTTGTGGATCGGCGCGGGCTGCGCGCGCCGAACTCCGCCCGGCGTGAGCGGGTCGAAGCCGCCGTACATGGCGAGCCACCAACCTAGTATAGCTGCGGCCCGTGGGCGCGCCACGTTCGTCACGCCGCGGGCCCGGGCGCGACGCCGGTGCCGTGCTGGCCGCCCGGCGCCCGTGTGGGTACCCTGTTAGACCGCACGATCGGGTCCGACGTTGTGGACGAAATCGTCGGAATGGATCGGCGGCGAGCGTATCCGCGCCCCACTGAGCTTTGCCTGACCAGACCCCTGATGCGTACTGCCCGGATCGGCACATTCCGACTGCCGCGATCAGCAACCCACTGGGCGCGCATGTTCGCACTGGCCGCCCTGGTCGGCATCGGCGGCGGAGCGGCGGCGGCGGGGCTCGAATGGGGGCTGCACCACGGCTCGGAGCTGCTGGTCGGGCGGTTCACCTATCTCGGCGGCCCCGGGACCTTCCATTTCGAGTGGGGCGTCCTGCTGCTGCCGGCGGCGGGCGGACTGCTGTCCGGCTTGGTCGTACTTTGCCTCTGCCCGGGCGCGAAAGGCCACGGCACCGACGTCGTGACGCGGGCCTTCCACCGCAACCTGGGGGCCCTGCCGCTGCGAGCGCCGCTCGTGAAGGCGGCGGCCTCGGTGGGCGTCATTTCGTGCGGTGGATCCGCGGGCCCGGAAGGACCGATCGCAGCCCTCGGCGCCGCGCTGGGATCGACGGTCGGCCACCTCTTCGGCGTCACGCCTCGCGAACGGCGCCTGCTGCTGGTCGCCGGCTGCGCCGCGGGCATCGGCGCGATCTTCCGGTGTCCGCTCGGCGGTGCGTTATTCGCCGCCGCGATCCTCTATCGCGAGCCGGAATTCGAGTCGGAAGCCATCGTCCCTGGCTTCATCGCCTCGGTCGTCGGGTACTCGACGTTCATGGCCTTCCAGGGCTTCGGTACGCACCTGCTGCCGGATGCGGACCGGCTCGCCTTCGCCACACCCGTCGAGCTGGCTCCGTACGCCCTGCTCGGCCTGGCCTGCGGCGGACTGAGCATCTTCTTCTACATGTGCTTCCGCGGCGTGGAGCGACTGGTGCCGCTGTCGCGGCTGCCGGTCTGGCTGGCACCGGCTGTCGGCGGACTGGCGACGGGGGCACTGGCCTGCGTGCTGCCGCAGATCATGGACGGCCGCTACCTGTTCGTCCGCAACGCCATGGACGGCTCTCTGTTCAGCGCGGGCCCGACGCACGATTGGTGGTGGTGGGCGCGCTTGTTCGCGGCCGTGGCCCTGTTCAAGTGCATGGCGACGGCATTCACCGTGGGCAGCGGTGCTTCCGGCGGCATGCTGGGACCGGGTGTGTTCATCGGGGGCGTGGTGGGCGCTTGCGTCGGCGCAGCTCTCGAGGCGCTGTACCCGGGCACGTTTCCCGAGTCGCTGCGCAAGTCGCTCATTCCGGTCGGGATGGGCGGCGTGCTGGCGGCCAGCATGCGCACGCCGCTGGCCGCGATCGTCATGGCCACCGAGATGGCCGGCAGCTACGGGCTGATCGTGCCGTCGATGCTGGTGTGCATCGTCGCCTACGTGATCGGCCGGCGATGGGGACTGAATCGCGAGCAGGTGCGCAGCGTGACCGAGTCTCCGGCACACGCCAGCGACGCCATCGTGCACGTGCTCGAATCACGCAGCGTGACCAGCGCGATGGAGAAGCACTGGTCGCTCGTCGTGCCGCCCAATGCCACGCTGAGCGAGATGGTCCGGCGGATGCTGCCCGGAACGCGGCCGGTCTTCGCCGTCGTGCGCGACCGGCGGCTGGAGGGCCTGATCCGCGTCCCCGATCTCGACCGCTTCATGCGTGAGCCCAACCTCGGCGAAGCCGTCATCGCCGCCGACATGATGGCCCCCGCACGAACGGCCGTGCACCCGGACGACGATCTGTATCACGCGATGCACGTCTTTCGCCGACATCCGTTCGACGTGATCCCCGTCGTGTCGCGGGATAACCAGAGCCAGTGGCTCGGCATGCTCTCGCGGCAGCGGGTTTTCGAGATCGTCGAGCGACACATCAACGATCTGTATCGCTCGGCGCTGGCGGAGCACAGCGGACTGGCCGCCATCGAACAGGAAGGGCAGCTCGCGCAACTGCTCATGGGCCTGCAAGCGGCACCGCGCGATCGCATCCAGCGGCTGCCCGTGCCGCCCGAGGTGGTCGGGCAGTCGTTGCGACAGGCCGATTTCGCCCAGCGCTTCGGCGCCCAGGTCATCGCCATCGAGAACCCCGATGGAGCCGTGCGCTCGCCGCCAGACCTCGATGCACCGCTGGCGGGCGACCAGACGCTGGTGGCCATCGTGCGGGATTCGGCCGAACCGGCGGAGGTCGAGCCTTCGCTGCAGCCCCCGCAGTGAAGACATCAGATCTAAACCCTTGTCAGCAAAGCACTTAGCGGCAGCTCGCACGGGCGTCGATCGCGGCGTTTTGCGCAGCTCACCCGCGCTGACCGTGCCACCCGGGCACATTTTCGCGTTTTGTTGCCAATTATGGCGCATATTTTTGTGAATCTGCGGTGTCGCTCGACGCCGCCAGCTCGAGTGGAAGTGGAGCGGCCCGTGGCAGGTATCGAGAACCCGCGCCGGTGGCCGGGGCGAGTGAGGGCATTGCACCACCGGCGCCAGGCCGGGGAGGCGGGTCGCGATCGCTTGCAACCGCGGGCTGCCCGGACGGCGACCGTGCGTTTTCGTGCAAATTCCCGCGGCGCCGATGTCTTTCGGGCACTACCGCCCGTGGTCAACTCAGGCGGTTTAGCACCTGCTGTCCCACGGGGCCGCTACCGCGGTGCGCGCCGAGACTAGAGGGATTGGCAGAGTGAATGGACACACGGGCGCGTGGCCAGACCCCTCCGGCGGATGCTCGCTGGACGGACTGGGTCCCGGTGCGCTAAAATACGCACTGGGCGCCGGGGGGGCCGGGCAACACGCGCTCATGCTATGATGGAGGACGGAAAAAAGCTTCCGCGCGCTCGCGGAAGCATTGCCCTAGTCGCCGCCCGGGGCAGACGGCAATGCAGTATCGGAAGGCGGGTGTTGCGTGACTCCTCAGGAACTGCAGGCAGCGCTGCTGCGACGTGCCGAGTCTCTGCATTACTACATCGAAAGCAGAATCCCGAAGCGGTACCGCAGCATCGTCAGTCCCGAGGATGTGCTCCAGGAAGTCTGGATCACGGCATACCAGACGTTCTCCGGAGACATCCGGGATGTCGATCGCTGGCTGACTACCGTTGCGAATTCCAAGGTCATTGATGCGCTGCGTACCGTTCTGGCGGTCAAACGCGGCGGCGGGCGGGCGGAGATATCGGAGCGCCCTGGCCGCACCTCGTCTTCAGACAGCCTCTTCGCTCGCGTGCACGGCGACGCCCTGACGCCCAGCCGCGACGTATCGACCCAGGAGGCACGCCACGCCGTGCAGGTGGCCCTGGCCAGCCTGCCGCACGATGCGCGTCGTGCCGTGCAACTGCGATACATCGAAGGACTGTCGCACCAGGCCATCGCCAAGCTCATGCGCCGGAGCAAACCCGCAGTCAACAGCCTCCTCTTCCGCGGACTCCGGGAGCTGCGGGGGCGAATCGGACAGGCGACACTTTTCTTCAGTGACGCGCGATCATCGGACGAGCCAGGTCAGAACACTGCGACCGCCTCTCAACCGGAGGACAGCAGATGAGACGCGACGGACCAGGCAACACCGCCACCTGTCATCACAGGCTCGACGCGGCTGAACCCCAGGTCGACCGTGCCGCCCGGCGTGATGTGGCCGGGAGGCCGCCGAGCGTCAAGCGACGCCTCCAGCAACGCCGCGAGCGCCCGCTCGAGGTGACCAGCGGCTTGCAAGCCCTCCGCGCCATTCAGGCCGCCCAGCGTGAAGCCGCCCGGCGAGCCCACGCGCTGGGCAGCGCCGTCCGACCGGCCGCGGACAACAGCCGGGAAGACCTGGCCTTTCTCCGGGCAGCGCTGACCGACTACGCGATTCTCGAGCCGATCCGCTACGGTGGGCAGGGCGCCGTCTATCGTGCCCGGCACCTGCTGACCAAGCGCGTGGTCGCCATCAAGATCCTGCGCGACGGCCCCCTGGCCACGGACCGCCAGCGGGCCCGCTTCGAACGCGAGGCGGAGCTCACGTCGCGTCTGCAGCACCCCAACATCGTCACGCTGTACGAATACGGTTTCTGCCACGGTCGGCCGTTTCTGGCGCTCGAGTGCATCGAGGGGCTACCGATCAACGACTACGTGCTGTTGAACGATCTGTCGCCCCGGCAGGTCGCCGCCATGTACGTGAAAGTCTGCCGCGCGGTGCACCATGCGCACCAGCACGGCATCATCCACCGCGACCTGAGCCCGGCCAACATCCTCGTGGACGAGAGCGGGGAGCCCCACATTCTCGACCTGGGCCTGGCCCAGGATACGTGGGCAGACGACGGCTCCAGCAGGATCTCCGGAATCGGGCAGATCGTCGGCACGCTGCCCTACCTCAGTCCGGAGCAGGTGGATGGGCTCGACAGTCTCGTCGACGTCCGCTCCGACGTGTACGCCCTCGGCGTCGTGCTGTACGAACTGCTGGTCGGCCGCCTCCCGTACACCGTCACCGGGAGCTGGGCGGCGGCGCGAAACACGATCTCCTCGGTCGAGCCGGTGCCTCTGCGGCAGGCGCTGAAGCAGGAGTCCCCGGACCGCCTGCCGGATTCGGGCAGCATCAACCGGGACCTGGAGATCGTCCTGCAGAAGGCCCTTGCGAAGAGTGCCGCCGAACGGTACCAGTCCGCGGCCGACCTCGCCGACGACGTGCAGCGTTATGCCGCTGGCGAAGCTGTGTCCGCGCGGGCCGGCCATCACCTGTACATGCTCCGCAAGTCTCTCCGCCGCTATCGCGTCGCGGTCTTCGTGGTGTGCAGTCTGACGCTGGTGCTCATGGTGTCGAGCGCGGCGATCTGGCATGCCTGGCTGGTCGCCGTGGCGCAGCGTGATCGGGCACGCGAGGCAACCAGCGTCGCCTACAACCTGTTCGAGCACGCCCTCGAGGCGGATACGAACATGGGTCCGCTGGCCGGCAGCACGGCCTTCCGTGATCACCTTCTCGGCAGCCTCTCTCAGGCTGTGCCGCAACTCGCCACGCTGGTCGATGATGAGTCGTTGCGGATGAGCGTGACGGAGCGCCAGGGCGATCTGGCGCTCGAACAGGGGCAACGGGCCGCCGCGGCGGGCTTTTACCGCGCGTTCCTGGACACCACACAGCGCCAGTATGACGCCGACCCGACCAACCCGGAGAGCCAGCTCCGCCTGCTGCGCGCCCATCGTAAGCTCGCGTCGGTGTCCGATAATCCCGAACTGTTGTACCGTTGCGGCATCGACCTGGGCGAACGGCTCGTCGCCCGCGAACTCGCGGATGACGACCTGCGTCAGGCGCTGGGGGAGCTACACATCAATCTGGGCGAGTCTCTGTTCCAGGCCGGCGATTATGTGCCGGCCCTCGAGCACTTCGAGCGCGTGTTCGACTACGCGCCGCTCGGCGTGCAGGATCCGGCGAAGAGCCTGTCCTCCGCTCGGTTGCAGGCGCAGGCGGCCAGCCGCCAGGGGCAGATCCAGCTCAAGCTCGGCGATCACGAGCAAGGACGCGAGTCGCTGCTGCGCTCGTTGCGGATGCGCGAGCAACTCGTCCAGGACTACCCGGCCCACACCGGCGTTCGGCACGAATTGATGCTCGCCTACATGTACGTTTCGTCGTACCAGCGCGACACCGACCGATCCGGAGAGGCTGTCGAGCTGCTGCGCAGCGCCATTGCCACGGGCCAGCTCCTGTGCGACCTGGATCCCACCGTCGTGGCATGGAAGCAGAATCTCTGCTCCACACGCCACCGCCTCGCGCGGATCTACCTAGATCAGCGGCAGGCCGACGAGAGTCTGGAGCAGTGTGACCTGACCGTGGCTCTGGCCGACGAACTGGCCCAGATGACGCACGAAACACCCGAGGCGCTCACCACATTGGCACTCGCCCTGGTTTTGCAGGGGCGGGCACACCTGGCCCGTAGCACACTGGACGAAGCCTATGCGTCTTTCCGCCAATCCGCAGACATTTGTGAGACGCTGGTTGCGGCCAATCCCTCGACCAACAACGTGGATTATCTGGCCAGCAGCTATACTTGGCTGGCTTCCGCCCGACTGAAGCAGGGCAAGGTGGATGAGGCTATAGCTCACCGCGAACGAGCAATGGAACTGCGCGATCAACTCGCTGCGCAGAATCCAGAGGTCGTCGAGTTGGAACTCGACGCCATCGAGACACGCGTGAACCTCGGCGTCGCGTACCAGCAAAAACACCAGCCCCAGACCGACAGCGCTGCCGAACGCGCCTTCACGATGGCGGATAATCGCCTTGCAGTGCTTTGGGCGAGCGGACGCCTGGCTGGCTACGAACGCCGATACCAAGTTGCGCGGAAGGCGATCGAACACAACCGCGGCCTGCTGCCCGGGCGATCCCTCACCGTCGACAGCGTGACGCAGGCGCTCACGTCCGATTAGTCACTGAACGCCGCCACACCAAGACCCCGGCGGCCTGGCCCCGCCGATCAACCCTGGGTGCCGGGAGGATCCGGTTCGTCGGGGATTTCCACCGGCTCGTCCTGGCCGTTGGTCACCGGGTCGGGATCGCCGTCGTACGCCACGTAGAAATCCATCTTGGTGGTAACGGCATACGGCGCTTCGATGAGCGGCACGCTCCCCGGACCGTCGAAGGCATACTCGATGTCCTCGTTCAGCGATTCGAGTGCCTCGCCAACGCCCCAGAACATCGGCAATTGGTAGAACTCCGACCGCTGCGGGTACAGCATGTCGGCGTGCGACACCCACCACAGTCCGTCCGGCGTGTCCACAACGGGCGCGCTATCCGCCCACACCAGGTCGTCACCGCCGCCCGTGCCGGGCTGGCGCAGCTCGACGCTGGCGATCTTCCAACCGACGCTGCTGTCGTAGCTGGCGACGGCCTGGAGGGACAACGTGACGCTGAACGCCACGGGGCTCTCGGGATCCCCGGGCTGTTCGTGGATCCAGTAAGCGACGTACGTATCAGCCGGGAGTGTCTGTGCCACGGCCCCTGCTGACAGACCCAACAGGATGATGGCTGCGACCGCCATTGGCGCTAACGTGGTTTTCATGGCATTCCTCCGCGCAGACGGCGTGGCAATGACCCCTGTCACCGGCGCGCACCCTGAGCCGGCCTGCAGCGTCGCTGCGCGGCTGGTAGAGGGAGCGCCGGGCCCCGCCGACTACGCTCGTAGGTAGGGACCGCCCGCCGCCGGGCATCGCACTGATGCGCCCATCGCCGCGGGGACGTCCAGAGTGTGTGACGAAACGCGGACTCGGCGCGCTCCGCAGGGTCCGTGATAAAGTAGACTGCGCGCGCACATGTCAGCACTGCGCGCTACGCCAGCGCTTTTCCGCGGCGAACGTGCGGCGTGCCAATCGGCGTCTTCATCTAGGGTGTTTACCGGAGGCGCGGCTGCGCCAGGACCTTCGGCCGAAGACCGTTGTCTTGTATCAGCAATCGCCGGCCGCTGCCCACAAACGGGCGAGATGGCATCCGCAGGCACGCATTCCTTCATGAAACACCTTCCTATCGGACGCTGCCGGCTAGCCCTTCTGCGGGGTTCTATGCCGCCCGTGGTGGAAACTTCAAGGTCCTCGTTTTTGTCTAGACATTGTAGGATCCGTCTCGTCGCCCGTTCGGGACTCTCTACACCTTGGTGGCAGGGAATCTCTGGTGTGTGGCAGGCGGGTTCGTTCCGGGAAACACCAACACCAGAATGAGGCCGTCCGTCCCATAATGCCGGGCAAGACGATCTCTCCAATCACATCCTGGTCGCCGGTGCTACCGAGTTCGCTGCCCCCGGTGCTGGCGAGACATGAAGCCGAACCGCGCGAAACCGGACTCAGGCTCCGGGCGGGACGGGGCGCCGCGGCAGCCGACCTGGTGCCGCCGCAAGCTGAGCTAATATGTCGGTTTTGTGGAAATCAGCGGCCCGGACGTGAATGGCTGCCGGCTCGATACCCCTTCGATCGTCCAACCGAGCCAATGCCCGTGCGAGCACGCCGCCGGACGACCGCAGCGTTGCTCGCTCCCCGGACACAACCCCCCTCCCCCCACCCCTCCCCACACGGGAATATCTAACGACCGCCCCGGTCCGCAGTCACCACCGTCCGATGTCGTAGTGCCTTGCCCATCGGATCAGTGTCGCTCGATCAGCGGTTCCCAGCATGCTGTAGATCGACTCGCAGTGAGCCTCGATGGCCTCACGTTGCACGGCAAGTGCCGCGGCGATCGAGTCGGGCGAGCAGCCGGCGGCCAACAACTTTGCGACTCGCAATTCTTCTGCCGACAGCATGTCCGGCGAGATTTGCGGCATGCGCGTCTCAGATTTCCAATCGTTCATCACCGCCGCTTAACTACTGCGGACCACAGGTACCACGCCGACGCGCGGTGCCCGCCGCACGCACGGCCATCAGCGCCACATACTCCGCAGGCGGCGCGGATTCTGCCGGCGCAATCCCAATCAATCACCGGGCCGCGGCTCACCCTGCGCATACGCGCCGACGGCGCCAGTTCTCATAGGACTTAAGACGGGATTCCCGGTCCGCGCGCTCTGGAAAAGAAAAATAAGATCCGCGAAAAACCGCCGGCGCGCAGGCCCCGCCCGCGACACGGCAGGTCGCGTCTGCGCCGACGAGTCACCTCACCCCTTCCTCGCCAACCTGGAGACCGGCCAATGCCCGCCGCAAACAAAGCCGCGGTCGGGAGTGGCCGATGCCTGCAAGGGCGAGCCCGTCGCGCCGCGAGCAGAAGCAATCGGACTCAACGTATCCAAAGGCTCGCCCAAATGGGCCAACGCTCATGCTGCACGGGTGGTGTCTGGCGGCATGGGAGTTGTGGGAGTGTCGGGCCGCGGACACGTTGTTCGCCTCTTCGCAGACCACCAGCACCCTGCAACTCGGTGACCGTGCCATCGCACTTGCCGCCCCGTCCCGAGCGCACGCCCGGAGAGTGCCAGCGATGCAACCCACCATTCTGATCGTCGACGACGATCCCGCCCAGCTGGCCGCGATTGCGCGGGTCCTGAGGCGTTCACGGTATGAGGTGGTTACGGCCAGGAGCGGTCGAATCGGACTGCGCATGGCGGTGAAGAGCCCTCCCGCCCTGATTCTGCTGGACATTTCGATGCCGACCATGTCGGGACACGAATTCCTGCGCCGGCTGCGTCGGCTGGAGGCCGCCGGCCGGCTGGCCAAGCAGCCTGGGGATAACTGCCCCGGGCGAATGGACATTCCGGTGATCTTCGTGACGGCGCTGGCTGCACCTCGACAACGCGTCGACGGTCTCGACGCCGGCGCGGTCGACTACATCGTCAAGCCGTTCCATCCGGACGAGTTGCGGGCGAGAGTGCGCCGGCAGTTGCGACTCGCCGCCCGGCAGCACCAGGCCCTGTCGACGCTGCAAGCGGAGTTGCGGCACGCGGCACCGCGACGCCGCCGGAGGAGATAACCGCATGAACGAATCCAGTGGATTGGACGAGCGCCCCACCATTCTGTGCGTCGACGATGAGCCGAACGTGCTGCACGCGTTGGAGCGACTCTTGCGCGTCGACGGCTGGCGCGTGTTGCTGGCCACCGACGGCCGGGCGGCGCTCGACACGCTGCAGCGCGAGCACGTCGACGTCCTGATCTGCGACCAGGCCATGCCCGGCCTGTCCGGCACGGAGGTTTTGCGGCAGGCCAAGGCGGCGTCGCCAGAGACGGTGCGGATCCTGCTCACGGCGCATTGGAGCGAAGGAGAGGTGGTGCTGCCGGCGATCAACGAGGCCGAAGTGTTCCGGGTGTTTCCCAAGCCCTGGCACGACGAGCAGGTACGCGGCGCCGCGGTCGAGGCGTTGGGGGCGGACCCGCGCACCTGGGCCGGATTGCGCCGTCGGCTGCTGGACCGGATGCGAGGCGAGTCAGGGCCGTGCCCAGACGGCCTGACGCCGGCGGCGCCAGGCGAGCGGGCCGGTGATCCGACGGAGTAGGTTGTGGTGCGGAACGAGGATCAGCCGAAGACCGCTGCCGCCGGGCACGCTGCCACCTCACGCGGCGGGCGCATGGGTCCTTATTTCGTAGGGGCCCTGACGCTGTTCGCAGGCCTGGTGATCACGGCCTCGGCGTTCGTCTGGGTGCGGAATTGGGAGTCCGTGCGGATCTCGGCGGACTTTCAGCGCGACGCCGCGAGCATGATCGTCAGTCTCCGCACCGAACTCCGCAGCCACCTGGAAACGCTTCACTTTCTGCGCGAGTTTTACGCCAGAGTCCCGCGCGTCGAGCGGGCCGACTTCGAGACCTTCGTCAGTGGCGCGCTGCGCCGGCACCACGGCTTCCAGGCGATAGAGTGGATACCGCGCGTTCCCGCTGGGCAGCGCGAGGCGTTTGAGCGGGCCGTTCGTGCAGACGGCTTCCCGGACTTCCGCATCCATCCGCCAACGAATCGAGACGAGTGCTTCCCGGTTAACTTCGTCGTTCCATTCGCGGGAAACGAAAAGGCGCACGGCTACGACGTGGCCTCCCAGCCGCAGCGTCTGGCGGCGCTTGAGACGGCTCGTGCTTCGGGGGAGATGACGGCGACGGCGCCGATCCGTCTGATCCAGGAGGCCGGCGAGCAGGCGGGCTTTCTGGCCTTCATGCCCATTTACGCGGGAGGCGAGTTCCCGGCCACGGTCGAGCAGCGGCGCGAACGCCTGGCCGGCTTCGTCCTGGGTGTCTTTCGGGCCGGCGATTTGATCGACGGTTCTGTTCAAGGGCTGGACACGGAGGGAATCGCCTACTCCGTCGACGACGTGACCGATCCGCAGCAGGCGGCCGCCATCTATCGCCATCCGGCCGAGGTCGCCGGCACCGAGGCGGCGGCGACAGCCGGCGAACCCGGCGCGCTCCGTTTCGACGATACGCTGGAAGTGGCCGGACGCCGGTGGATGCTGGTGTGTCAGCCCATCGCCGGTCACGCGGCCTTTCGAGTGTCGCGGCTGCCCTACGTAGTGCTGGCCGGGGGCGCGTTGTTCTCGTTTCTGCTGGCCGGTTACCTCAGGGCCATCGTCGGCCGGTCGGCCCGCACAGCCCGCGACGTGCGGGAGCGCACAGCCGAGCTGTCTGCGACCAACGCGCAATTGAAGAAGGAGGCGCGGGAGCGCCAGCTGGCCGATGAGCTGCTCCAACGGAACCTCGCCCGGCAGGTGCGTCTGAACCGCCTGCTCCAGGACGATTTGCCGCGTGCACCGGAGCTGGAGGACAAGCTGCAGAGGATCACGGACGCGATCGCCGAGATCTTCCACACAGATCTCTGCCGCATCTGGTTCATCGCGGCCGGCGACCGCTGCGACTCCGGCTGCGTGCACGGGAGCGCGGTGGACGGGCGGCAGGTGTGCCAACGCCGCGACCGGTGCTTGCACCTGGTCGCCAACGCCGGCCATGGGGCCCACGCCGACCGTGGCATGCAGGATCGCGTGCCGTTCGGCCAGTGTCGGATTGGTAAGGTTGCGGCGACGGAGGAAGCCAAGTTCCTTACGAATGACCTGCAACACGATCCGTGCATGCCCAAACAGGGCTGGGCAAGCGACCTGGGCCTGATGTCCTTCGCCGGCTACCGGCTGTGCGCCGCCGACGGTGAGTCGATCGGCGTCCTGGCGGTCTTCTCGCAGCGAGCGCTCGCCCCGGATGAGGACAGCCTGCTCGAGGCCATGGCCACCCACGCCAGCCACATCATCCAGGCGTCCCGCGCCGAGGACGAGCTGAAGCGGGCGCGCGACGGGCTGGAGAGCCGGGTCGAACAGCGTACGGCGGATCTGGCGCAGGCCAACCGCGCGCTGGCCAAGGAGATCGAGAGCCACTCGCGTGCCGAAGAAGCGCTGCGGGAGAGCGAGACCAAGTATCGCCAGCTCTTCGAGAGCCTCAACGATGCGGCGTTCCTGGCGGACGTGGAGACCGGGCGTATCCTCGAAACGAACCGGTGCGGCGAGGAGTTGCTGGGGCGCACCCGTGACGAGATTATCGGGATGCACCAACGCGACCTGCACCCGCCGGAGCTGGCAGCCGATTACGAAGTCACATTCGCGTCGCACTTCGCCCAGGGCAAGGTGGTCGACTACGACGGTGAGATCGGCCGGGCGGACGGCACGGTCGTCCCCGTACGTATCAGCGCTGCGCCGCTCACGCTGAACGGGCGGCCTGCCCTGCTGGGACTCTTCCACAACATCGCCGAGCAGAAGCGCGCGGACGAAACCGCCCTGGCCTTCAGCCGACAGCAGAGCGTGGTGGATGCGCTCCTACGGATGGGGCTGGAGGATACTCCGCTGGACGAGGTCCTGGAGCATTGCCTGAGTGAGATTGTCTTCAACACCTGGATGGACCTGGTGCCTCAGGGGGCGATCTACCTGGTGGAGGACGAGCCGGGTGTGCTCGTGCTGCGTGCGCGGGCCGCCGCGGGCCCCACGGAAACGGCCTGGCACCGCCGTATCCCGGCTGGACAGGGTCTGTGCGGGGAGGCGGTGACGTCGGGCGAGACACAGTTTTCCGACGGCACGGAGGCGTCTGACACGACCGGGGCGATCAGCTCCGAGGAACCGCCGCCGCACGGCCACTACTGCGTGCCGCTGCGGTCGATGCAGGGTCCGCTGGGCATGCTGGTGCTCGGCACGCCGCCGGGCTACGAGCGTTCGGTCGTGCAGGAGGACTGTCTTGATGCCGTGTCGGTGACCATCGGCGACATCATCCAGCGCAAGCGGATGGAGGAGAAGCTGCGCGAGTCGGAGGCCCGTCACCGGGCGATCACGGAGGCGGCCCAGGACGCCATCATCACCGCCGACGCCAACGGCCGCATTCGCTTCTGGAATCCCGCGGCGGAGAGGATCTTCGGATTCACCGCCGACGAGATCGTCGGCCAACCCGTGATCGAAGCGCTCGTGTCGCCCCAGGCCCGAGAGGACCGGCGACGTGATCTGGACCGGCGGGCCCGCGAGGGCGCGTCCCCCGGTCGCACGCTGGAGTTCAACGGACTGCGAAAGGACGGCGCCGAGTTCCCGATGCAGGTCTCCCTCTCCGGTTATACCGATCACGAAGGTCCCGTGACCGTAGCCCTGGTGAAGGACATCACGGACCGCAAGCGGGCTGAAGTGGAGCTGGAAACCGCCAATCGCGAATTGCAGGATGCCTCCCGGCGGGCCGGGATGGCCGAGGTAGCCTCCGGCGTGCTCCACAACGTGGGCAACGTGCTGAACACGGCGAACGTCTCGGCGCAACTGGCCACCGACCGCGCTCGCCAGTTGCAGGTGGCCAAGCTGACCCGGGTCGTGCCGTTGCTGGAAGAGCAGGCTGCGGCCGATGAAGCGTCGCCAGCCGCCGCCAAGAACCGTCAGATCGCGCTGTATCTGCGCCAGTTGGCGGAACATCTCACCGATGAGCAGGCGAACATGCTCCAGGAACTCGGCGCCCTGCAGGGCAGCATCCGGCACGTCGCCGACATTGTGAGCATGCAGCAGACGTACGCGCGAGATTCGGGCGTGGTCGAGACCTTCTCGGTCAACAGCGTGATCAGGGACGCCCTGCGCATGAGCGCGACGTCGTTCGAGCAGCTCGGCATCGCCGTGGTTGTGCAGTGCCCCGAGCGGCTGAAGCTGACGACCGATCGGCAGAAGCTCCTGCAGATCCTGGTCAACCTGATTCGCAATGCCAACCACGCCCTGCAGGAGCGGGACGAGCCCGGCCGGCAACTGACCGTCGCCGCGACGCAGACCGACGGCGGTCGCGTACGGACCGCGGTGATCGACAACGGCGTGGGTATCGCCCCGGAACACGTGGCCCGCCTGTTCGCCTTCGGGTTCACGACCAAGAAAGACGGCCACGGGTTCGGGCTGCACAGCAGTGCGCTGGCGGTGAAGGCCATGGGCGGTTCGCTGACAGCGCACAGTGACGGACGCGGTCACGGAGCGACCTTCACGCTGGAATTGCCGGCGGAGCCAGAGAGGACGGACGATGCAAACGGCGATTGAAGTAGAAATCGGACGGATTCTGGTCATCGACGACCTGCCGACGATCCACGAGGACTTTCGCAAGATCCTCATTCCCGAGCGTGGCACAGCCGCCGCCCTGGCGGAGACGGAGGCGGCCCTCTTCGGCTCGGCATCGGACCAGTCGAGCACCGAGGTGCCGTGCCAGGTCGATTCGGCGGGGCAGGGACAGGAGGGGCTGGAGTACGTGCAGCGCGCCGTCGCCAACGGGCGGCCCTACTCCGTCGCCTTCGTCGACGTCCGCATGCCGCCGGGCTGGGACGGCATCGAGACCACGCAGCGTTTGTGGCAGGCCGATCCGCAGTTGCAGATCGTGATCTGCACGGCGCACTCGGACTACTCGTGGGAGGACATGGTCGCCCGGCTCGGCCGGACCGATCAATTGCTGATCCTCAAGAAGCCGTTCGACACGATGGAGGTCCGGCAGCTCGTCGCCGCTCTCATGTCCAAGTGGACGCTCGCCCAGCAGGCCCGACAACGCCTGGAGGACCTGGAACGGCGGGTGGCCGAACGCACCGACGAGTTGCAGCGGCGGAAGGACTCCCTCGAAGACGCCCTGGCCCGCCTGCAGGAAGCCCATGCCCAGCTCTTGCAGGCCGACAAGATGGCCAGCATCGGCCAGTTGGCCGCGGGCGTGGCCCACGAGATCAACAATCCGATCGGGTTCATCTCCAGCAACCTGAACTCCCTGGGGCGCTACGTCGCCGATCTGACCCGCGTCCTGAAGGCGGATGATGAGCTGGTGCAGGTGGCGCTGCAGGGCGCACCCGCCATCCAGGAGCAGGCGGTGAAGCTCCAGACGCTGCGCGAGGAGGTGGACGTGGCCTACCTGCTCACGGACATCGAGGCGCTGATCGGCGAATCGGTGGAGGGCACACAGCGCGTCCGGCAGATCGTGTCGGACCTGCGTGACTTCTCGCACATCGACAGCCCCGATCTGACGGACGAGGACATCAACCACCTGCTGGACAAAACGATCAACGTTTGCTGGAACGAGCTGAAGTACAAGACGGAGGTTGTCCGCGAATATGGCACGCTCCCGATCACGCGTTGCTACGGCGGCAAGCTCGGCCAGGTCTTCCTGAACCTCCTCGTCAACGCCGCCCAGGCCATCGCCGAGCGCGGCAAGATCACCGTACGAACCGGTCACGAAGGCCAGCGGGTCTGGGTCGAGATCGCCGACACCGGGTGCGGTATACGGCCCGAGAACCTCAAGCGCATCTTCGAACCGTTCTTCACCACGAAGGACGTCGGTAAGGGGACCGGGATGGGTCTACACCTGGCCTACAAGATCGTCGAGGCGCACGACGGCAACATCCACGTCGACAGCAAGATCGGCGAGGGCACCACGTTCCGCGTCGAGCTTCCGGTGGCCGGACCGGAAGACGTCAAGGAGTTCCTCGATGAGCGCATCGCCTGAGACCACACCGGCCGCATCGACGGCGGCCATGGGCCGCGATGCGTCCGCGATGCCATGGGCCGCCGGCGCCTGCTCGACAAGCGTCGGCCCGCCCTGGCGCGTGCTCATCGTGGACGACGAGGAGAATGTGCTGTCGTCCCTGCGGCGTCTGCTGCGCCGGGAGCCCTATGAGATCGTCACTGCCGACTCGGCCGAGGAGGGTCTGCGCAACCTCGCCGCGCAGCCGGCCCAACTGGTGATTTCCGACGAGCGCATGCCGGACATGACCGGCACGGTGTTCCTGCGCGAGGTGCGACGGCGCTGGCCGAACACGATCCGCATCATCCTGAGCGGCTACTCGGCGGTCGACACGATTCTCGCGGCGATCAACGAAGGCGCCGTGTACAAGTTCCTGACCAAGCCGTGGAACGACGAGGAGCTCAAGCTCAACATCCGCCGGGCACTCGAGCAGTACGCACTCGAGGCGGAAAACCGGCGGATGGCCTGCGAAATCGCCGAGCAGAACGCCCTGCTGTCCGAGCTCAATGCCGAGCTCGCCCAGCGGGCCGACGATGCGGTGATCGGTCTGGACATCGCCCAGGAGCTGCTCGACTTCGCCGACGTCGGCATCCTGGCGATGGATGAGTCCGGATTGATGGTCGGCGCCAACCGCCGGGCGCGGGAGAGCTTTGCCACGACCGCCGGGTGCGTACTGGGTCTTTCGGCGGCCGAGGTTCTTCCGCCGGAGCTTCATGCCGCGGTCTGCGGCCCCGCCTCGACCGGGAGTCCGGCACGCGCCGGTGAACTGCGGCTTGGGGATCGAGTGCTGCAATGGCGGGCGCGCCCGGTGAGAGCGCGGGCATCGAGGGGCAGTGGCCGGGGAATGATTGTCACTATCTGGGAGGTCATCGTGTGAGCGCGACAACGGTCACCAGTTTCCTCGACCATCTGGAGGCCCTGCCGCCCATGCCCGTGGCGGCACAACGCATCCTGGCCATCAGCGGGGCGCCGAACACCTCGGCCCAGGACGTGGGCCGCACCCTCAGCCAGGACCCCGCCATCGCGGCGCGCATTCTGCGGATCGCCAACTCGCCGTTCTACGGCGTGAGTCGGGAAATCGCCCAGGTCAGCCGCGCTGTCGTCATCCTCGGCAGCCGCGCCGTACGCAGCTTCGTGGTGGCGATCTGCGCGCGGCAGGCCCTGATGGACAAGGGACCGACCACGCCCGAACACACCGCGGCCTGGAACCACGCCCTGGCGGTCGCCACGGCTTCCGAGCTGATCGCCCGGCACGTGGGGTACAAGCCCCTGGAAGAGGCCTTCGTCGCCGGCCTGCTGCATGACGTCGGGCAACTGGCCATGATCGGCTTCAAGCCCGCCCTCATGCGCGACGTGCTGCGCGGAAGACCGAGCGAAGCCTGCCGCCTGCAACGGGAACGGGACAACTTCGGCCTGGATCATACCGAAGCCGGCTTTCGCATCCTGGCGGCGTGGAAGTTGCCCGAGGCCCTCTGCGAGGCCGCCCGATGCCATCACCACCCGCCGGAGCGATTCCAGACGGAGACCGAGCGGCTTTGCGGCGTCACGCTGATCGCCAATATCTTCGCCCACCTGCTGGGGATCGGTTTCGACATCCCCGCTGGTGAGGCCGGTCATCTGGCGGAGACCGCCAAGGGGTTGGGCCTGTCCGATGCCGACCAGATGCGCGTTCTGGCGACACTGGAGCACCGTCTGGCCGAAACCCGCGAGGCCATGGAGTGCATCAGCGGCGACTCCGCGGACGGCGACGCCACGCCCGCCAGAATGGTGGCGCTCTGGATCGGCAGCGCCCACGGCCACGAACCCCAACCGGGACGGTTCCTGCTCGAACGGGCCGGCTACGACGTCGAACAGGTTCCGGCCGGCCGGGAGTGCGACCCCCAGCGATACAGTCTCGTCGTCGCCGACTGCGGCACGGCATCTCGCGCCGACGCCGAGCGCCGCGCCGCCGATCTGGTCAGCGGGGGCTGCCGACGGCTGATCATCCTGCACGAACCGCCCGAGGGCACACACGGTCGCGAGTACGACTCCGCCATGGGCGTCTGTTTCCTTTCCCCGTTGTTCACGGCCCTGGATCTCGAGTGGGCCCGGCGACACCTGGAGCCATGAACCCGGCGATTCTCATCATCGACGACGAGCCGCACATCACTGCGGCGATTCAACGCCTCCTGCGGCCGCAGGAGTACGAGCTGTTCGTCGCTCACGACGGCCCGTCGGGTCTGAGTATCCTGGCGGAGAAGGACGTCGCCGTGGTGGTGTGTGACCAGCGCATGCCCGGCATGACGGGCGCGGAGGTGCTGGCCCAGGCGGCGCAGAGGCGTCCGGACACCTACCGGATCACCCTAACCGGGTACACCGACGTGCAGTCGCTGCAGGCCTCGGTCAACGAGGGGCATGTGCAACGCCTGCTGCTCAAGCCGTGGGATGATGAGCAGTTGCGGGAGGCGGTTCAGGAGGGGGTCCGGCAGTATGAGCTGCTGCGGGAGAATCGCCGCCTGCTGGAGCTGACTCAGAAACAGGCCGCCGAACTGGCGGAGTGGAACGAACGACTCACCGGCGAGGTCGAGCAGCGCACGCAGGAGCTCGCCCTCCGAAACCGGGAGCTGCTCCAGGCGCAGCATCGCGTCGCGGAATCACTGCACGACGTCGTCGGTGTGCTGTCGTCGCTGATCGAAGCCAGCGTGCCGAACGTGGCCCTGCACTCGAAGCGCGTGACCCACCTGGCCCGCATGCTCGGCGAGCGGCTGGAGCTCGATCCCGACGTCCTGCGCGACATCGAGTACACCGCCCGCCTGCACGAGATCGGCGGCATCGTGCGACACGCTCCCGCCCACGGTTATGGCCGGCCTGTGCCCCACTCGCAGCGCGCCGATACGGACCGGCGGCGCGCCGAGGCCGGTTGCGCCATCGTGAGCCGCGTCCGCGGCTTCGAGCAAGTCGCTCACGCGGTGCAATGCCAATGCGAACACTACGACGGCACCGGCGTGCCCCAGGGCCTGCGCGCTGAGGATATCCCGCTCGCGGCACGCATCGTCACCATCGCGAACGCCTACGACGCAGCCGCCCACGCCGACGGGCCGGCGGCACGGGTTTCCGACGAAGCGGGCCGCCGCGCCCTGATCAACGGCATGAGCCGCGTGTATGACCCGCTGCTCGTGAGGGAGTTCCTGGAGGGCCTCGACGCGCTCGGCAGCGCCAACACCGACGACCAGGAGGTCGAACTGCCCCCCGAGCAGGTCCGGCCGGGCATGGTGCTGTCGCGCGACCTGCGTAACGTCCACGGCGTCCTCGTCCTGCGACGCGCCACCCGCCTCACCGAGGAGCAGGTCGGCCACATTCGCGACATGAGCGCCGCCGACCCCCTGCTGTCCGGCGTGTTCGTGAGGTGCGAGACCGAAGCGGCGGCCGAGCACCCGTCGCGACCAGCCAAGCTCCCGCCGGCGACTCCGCCCCCGCCGCCGCCGCGGCAGTCCGCCATGTCGGCGCGGATACTGGTCGTCGATGACGATGATCTCGTGCGCCGTGCCCTGGCGCGCGAGCTGCGCAGCATGGGCTGGCAGGTGACGTACGCCCGGGACGGCCGGGAAGCCCAGGACATTCTGGAAGACAACGAGTTCGACATGCTCATCGTGGACGTGGCGATGCCCGTCATGACCGGCCCGGCCCTGGTGGCCCACGTCCAGCAGTGCTGGCCGGACCAGCCGTGCCTGGTCCTCACCGGCCATGCCACCCGCGAGCAGCTCGAACGGCTCACCCAGGCCACCAACGTCATTGGGATCCTGGCCAAGCCCTGGGATCACGACCGACTGGTCAAGCTGATTCGCGAAGGCATCGCCCAGAGTAAACGCAAAGCCGGCGGGGACACAGACTGACCGCGACCAGCGGTCCACCCGCATCCATGTCGTGCGCCGGTCGGCCGCACACGTGCTCCACACGGACCGGACCGGCTGCACCGTTACCGGCGCGCGTCTGGAAGTGCACATGAAGCACACTGTCACCTCTGCCAGGCACATTCATCAGGGGACCCGTCATAGCGTCCGAACGCCTGTCCCTCCGCCGGTTGATACATGGATTGGGGCCGGCCCGCGTGGTCTCTTCACTACACTGTCTGCCAGCTGCATCCTCAGACGAACCACGTTGTGATTCTGTATACACCGACGTCGGTCCGCCATTGTCGTCGGGCTCGCGCGCGTATTCGTCGTTCAGTTTCTTCTGGCACACACTGCTGTTGCGCAAACACAAAATCACCAAGTACAGATAACCGCTGGATTGTGTCGATGCGCATATCACCATGCGAAGGCGAGAGATATGAGATGCGTCTCCGAGCCACGTGGTTCGGCGCCGCATTTCCCGCTTGACACCTTCCGTGGCGTGAGTTACTTACTCTAATAAGGAGTCCCACTCGAGGGGATCGGTGTGGGTCGCGTTTGCTGCAGTAGCTAATACGTATATCCGTGCCTTGGACGGGTCTCGTACATTTCCAGGGAGGTAGAGGTGTGCGCTGTCCAGGAACGATGTTCTTTCTGCGCCTGTCTCGCCACGCGCCGATCAGATCGCTGGCATTGTGTGTTCTGCTAGCGCTATCTGGGGCAGGAACGTTACCTGCGGCGCACACTAATCTCTCTCTAAGCTGGGTGGCTCCACCTGCGGATGTGAATGGAGCGTACGTGCGGATCGACGGGGACCTTCGGTCGGCCGCACACGCACGTTCGCTGGATTGTGATGCACTGTCCTTGAAGCAACATACGGCCGGCATTGCGCTTTCCCCGCCGGCTGTTACGGGGATACGCATATACACGGGTTCGCACGATCGTCATCTGTACTGCCTGTGAGGTCAAACATGAAGCCTGCAACCACAACAAAGCGAAGTGCGGCGTTCGTTGCCATCGTGCATGGCATCCTCGGTCTCGGGCTGGCCCTGAGTGGTCTCGCCGCTCCAGCCAGTGCCAACGTTCGCGACCTATGGAACTCCGCCAATCATGGGGCGGCCATTGTTCTGTCGGCCGGTGAACGCGTGCTGGTCGATCTATTCCTGACCAACGATGCTGACGGTCCGGAACAGGTGCCCGGCCCGACCGCAGACCAGGTGAGCTCCCCGCTCAGCACGACGGGCGCGTGCTGCGTTGATGGTGTCTGTTACGACAACCTAACAGAGGCCCAGTGCATCGCGCTTTGTGGGTCGTGGCGAGGTGCTGGGACATTCTGCAGGAATCTGCCCTTGGGTTGTCCCCAGCACATCAGCGGCGAGTGCTGCATTCTGGGTGTGTGCTACGACACGTATGACGGGCCGGATTCCTGCAGGTGTGCCGGCGGGCACTGGGTGCCACTGCCGATCGGAGGAGAGTGCGACGAGACCAACTGCCCGCCGGTGGGGGCCTGCTGCGTCGATGGCGTCTGCTACGACGACCTGACCGAGGCGGAATGCCTGGATCTCTGCGGTTCGTGGCAAGGCGCCTGGACACGCTGCGTGGACCTGCCCTTGGGTTGCCCACTTCACCTTAGCGGTGAGTGCTGCATCCTCGGCGTGTGCTATGACACGTATGATGGCCCAGACTCGTGCAGGTGTGCCGGCGGTCACTGGGTACCACTGCCGATCGGCGGAGAATGCGACGAGACCAACTGCCCGCCGGTGGGGGCCTGCTGCGTTGATGGCGTCTGCTACGACGACCTGACGGAGGCGGAATGCCTGGATCTCTGCGGGTCATGGCAAGGCGCCTGGACACGCTGCGTGGACCTGCCCTTGGGCTGCCCAGCTTTCATCAGCGGCGAGTGCTGCATCCTCGGTGTGTGCTACGACACGTTCGCGGGTCCGGACTCGTGCGCGTGTGCCGGTGGCTACTGGGTGCAACTGGGCATTGGTCAGGAATGTGATGAGACCAATTGCCCGCCGGTGGGCGCCTGCTGTATCGATGGCCTGTGCTACGACGATCTGACGGAGGCGGAATGCGTCGAGCTGTGCGGGTCGTGGCAAGGGGCCTGGACACATTGTGATGATCCGTTCCTGGATTGCCCGGATTACCTCTACGGCAGGTGCTGCATCGAGGGTATCTGCTACGACACGTACGCTGGCCCGAATTCGTGTGGGTGTGACGGCGGCACCTGGATCCCGCTGCTGCCGGGACAAACCTGCCTGGACGTGACGTGCCCGTAAAGGCAGGAGTATCGCTCCGTCTGCTGACCGCAGCGGTCCGGACAACGTCGTTTGGTAACTGATCGCTCTGGACCACTGTGTTGATGGCCGCCGTGGCGAGGGTATCCCGCCGGTGGCGCGCATCGTCGCGAACGCCTGCGACGCTGCCGCTCACGCCCTCGCCGCGGCGGTCCGCTTTGTCACCGTGGATGGTCGTCGTAGCTGACGATGATCTCGTGCGTCATGCCCCGACACGCGAACTGCGCAGCATGGGTGGGCAAACCGCGCGGGTGACGGCCGAGACGTTCGCCCGCCGCCGCTCTTAACAGGGCGGCCCCCCTGGCCGAGGTGCGGAAGATTGGCAAATCAACGCTTGACAATCGAGACGACCGGTCTAATAATTGGGCGCAGTGATTGAGACCAGTCGAGACACAAAGGAACGCATCCTCGAAGCCGGGTTGGCGACCATCGCGGCCAAGAGCTTCCACGGCTGCGGCCTGACCGAGATCCTCAAACAGGCCGGCGTACCGAAAGGGTCGTTCTATCACCACTTCCAGTCGAAGGAAGACCTCGGCGTAGCCGTAATCGAACGGGCAGCGGAGGCGCACGTCACGTTCATGCGCGAACACCTGGGCAACCGGGAGCTCTCCCCCCTGACCCGCGTCAAGCGGTTGTTCCGCGCCATGCGAGATCGTTACGCGGGCAGCGGGACAACGCCGGAATGTATCGTCGCCAAGCTCGCCCTCGAGGTCGCCCAACTGAGCGAACCGATGCGCTCGACGATCAAATACGCGTACGATCACTGGTCATCTGTGCTGGCGCGAACGCTGCGTGAGGCCCGCGCTGCGGGTGAACTGGGGGATGATCAGGACCCGGATGAGATGGCGGACTTCATGATCGCTGCCTGGGAAGGAGTCGCCGTGCGAATGCGGATCGATCGCACGATCAGGCCGTTGGACCAATACCTGGACCGCATGAACCGGATGCTGCCGGGAACCTAGGTGAGCTTCTCTTTTTTGACATCGGTAGAGACGACCGGTCTACTTAACAGGAGCGGTGCGATGAGAACGAAGATCGCCATTCTTGCCACGCTCGCCGCGGTTGGTGTCGCCGCTACGGCGGTCTGGTTGGGGGCGGCACACAAGGAGGCCAGCGCCGACGAGCTGGCGGCCCCCGCGCAGCCGACGTCGCGCCCGGTGCCGACGGCCGTCGTCCGGCGGTTGTCGGGTGACCGGGTCTACACGTTCCCCGGAACCGTACGGGCGACGCGGCGTGTGCAGTTGGCGTTCTCGGTTGCCGGCTTGCTGGTCGAGCTGCACGCGCAAGAGGGGTTGAAGCTGCGCCAAGGTGAGGTGCTGGCCAGGCTGGACCCGCGTGACTACCAGCACGCGCGGGACGCGGCCGCGGCGAGGTACGCCGACAGCAAGCAGGACTTCCGCCGACTGAAGGCGCTGCGCGATCAAAAGGCTGCCGCCGAGGCGGAGTATGACGAGGCCGAGGCGGCCCACGCGGTCGCCGAGGCTGAACTCCGCGTCTGCGAGAAGGCGCTGGACGACACCGTGCTATTGGCTCCGTTCGACGGCATCGTCGCCAGGCGGTACGTCGAAAACTACGAGCACGTCGCCGCCAAGCAACCCGTCCTTTCCTTTCAGGATATCTCCGTGCTGGAGGTAGTCGTAGCCGTACCGGAGCGGCTGATCGCTCGCGGCGGCGTGGCAGCGCTCGGTGAGCTCCACGTTCGCTTCGACGCGGATGAAGAGCGGTGGCTGGACGCCGACATTCGCGAGTTCAGCGTGCAATCCGACCCCGTCACGCGGACATTCGACGTGGTGGTCGGGCTGACTCCGCCGGCGAACATGGAAGTCCTGCCTGGCATGACCGCCACAGTACGGGCGCGGACCCCGGGTGACGTGGGCGAGTGCGACGCCGGAGCGCAGCGTGCACTGGTGCCCGTCGAGGCAATCGTCCGCGGTCCTGACGGGGCGTCCTATGTCTGGGTGATCGAGCCGGCGGGCGGAACGCCATACAGGCAGTCGGTCGAGCTCGGCATCCTGCACGAGGACGGCGTCGAGATTGTCGGCGGTTTGCGGCCGGGGCAGCACGTCGCGGTCGCCGGACTGCACACGTTGCGGGAAGACATGCATGCCCGCCCGATGGCCGAAGGTGGCGAGGGGCTGGACGGATGAACCTGGCTGGCTACGCCATTCGTCACAAGGCCGTGACCCTGGTCTTCACGCTGGCGCTCGCCCTCGGCGGCGTGCTGGCGTATGGCTGGCTGGGGCGTCTGGAGGATCCGGAGTTCACCATTAAGGAAGCGGTGATCTTCACGAACTACCCCGGAGCGACCGCCGAGGAAGTCGAACTCGAAGTGACCGAACCACTGGAGACCGCCATTCAACAGCTCAAGCAGTTGAAGGAGGTGCGGTCTATCTCGCGTGCCGGCGTTTCGATCGTCTTCGCCGAGATGCAGGAAGTCTACGACAAGCACACACTGCCGCAGATCTGGGACGAACTGCGGCGCAAAGTCGCCGCAGCGGCGAGCGAGTTGCCGCCCGGTTGCCAGCCGCCGCAGGTCAACGACGACTTCGGCGACGTGTATGGCGTCTTCTACGCACTGACGGGCGACGGCTACTCCCAGCACGACCTGAAGGAAGTCGCCGAGGATCTCCGCCGCGAGCTGCTGCTGTGCGAGGACGTGGGACGCATCGACTTCTGGGGGTTGCAGCCGGAACGAATCTATATCGAGATCGATCGCGCCAAGCTGGCCCGCCTCGGCCTGCAGCCCACAGCCATCTTCAACACACTCAGCCAACAGAACACGGTCACGGAAGCCGGCGCCGTCCGGGTGGGCACGGAGTACGTTCGCGTACGTGTGACGGGGGATTACGCCTGCGTCGAGGATCTGGGCGAGCAGTTGATCGAGGGTAGCGCGGAACGTCGCCTGATCCGCCTCAAGGACGTCGCATGTATCGAACGCGGATATCTCGATCCGCCGGTGGAGATGCTGGGCTGGAACGGACGCCCGGCCGTCGGCCTCGGCATCTCCACGATCGCCGGCGGCAACGTCATCGCCATGGGGCACTCCTTGAAGGAGCGGCTGGCGCAATTGGAAGCGCGCATTCCCGTCGGCATCGAGGTTGAGGCGATAACGGACCAGGCCGCGACCGTGCAAACCGCGGTGCGCGGCTTCGTCATGAACCTGGGCGCAGCCGTGGCCATCGTGATCCTACTGCTGGTGATTTTCATGGGATTGCGGGAAGGCTTCATCATCGCGGCGGTGCTCGTGCTCACCATCGCGGGCACGTTCATGTGCATGCAGATTCTTGGCATCACGTTGCAGCGCATCTCGCTCGGCGCCCTGATCATTTCCCTCGGGATGCTCGTGGACAATGCGATCGTCGTGGCCGAGGGCATCGTCGTCCACACGCACCGGGGCCTGTCTCGCGCGGAGGCCGCCGAGCGAACGGTGCGCGAGACGCAGTGGCCACTGCTGGGTGCGACCGGTATTGCGATACTCGCGTTCGCGGCCATCACCCTGTCCAAGGACATGACCGGAGAATGGCTGAAGAGCCTGTTTCAGGTGATCTGTCTGTCGCTCGGCCTAAGCTGGGTGCTGGCCATCACGGTGGCGCCTTATCTGTGCGTGGCCCTCCTGCCGGAGAAACATGGTGGTCAGAAGCCGTCGCACACCAATCGGTTCTTCCGCCTGTACCGCAACCTGGTCGGAGCGTGCATCGATCATCGCCGCATCTTTCTGGCCGCGATCGCCGTCGTGCTCGGCGTGGCCCTGTGGGGCTTCAGCTTCGTGAAGCAGGACTTCATGCCGGACATGAACCGCCCGCAGTTCACCGTCGACGTGTGGCTGCCGGAAGGCACACACATCGAGGACACGTCGCGGGAGATGGCCGCCATCGAGCAACACATCCGCGAACTGGACGGTGTCACCACCGTGGCGAGCTTCGTCGGCAGCGGGCCACTGCGGTTCCTGCTGATCTACGAACCCGAGATGCCCAACCCCGCCTACGGCCAACTCCTGGTGAATGTAGATGATTTCCGGCGGCTCAGGACCCTGATCCCGACACTCCGCAACTACCTGGAAACGCACCACACCAACGCCGTCACCAGCGTCGATGCGTTCAAGCTCGGTCCCGGCGGCGGAGCGGTCGAGGTGCGATTGAGCGGGCCCGATCCCGGCGTCCTGCGTGAGATGGCTGAGCGCGTAAAGGCTGTCATGTGGAGGCACGACAACACGCGCAGCATCCGCACAGACTGGGGTGAACCGGTGAAGACCGACTGCGTGCGCATGGCCAACGCCCGGGCACGCGAGGTGGGCGTCACCCGGCCTGAGATCGCCCAATCGCTGGCCATGAACCTCTCCGGTGCGATTGCCGGGCTGTACCGTCACGGTGACGATCTGCTGCCGGTGGTGCTGCGCCCGCCTGCGGCGCAGCGACTGGGCATCGACAACCGCGACAACGTTCAGG
The DNA here is from genome assembly GCA_050115495.1 of Phycisphaerae bacterium. Classification (GTDB taxonomy): domain Bacteria; phylum Planctomycetota; class Phycisphaerae; order UBA1845; family Fen-1342; genus JAAYXS01. The sequence continues at coordinate 84,984 of JASFQK010000019.1, forward strand.
TGTGGAGTGCGGCGTGCGCCCGTTGGATTCCCCTGCAACAGGTCACCGATGGGGTCACCACGCAGTGGGAAGACCCGGCGATCCACCGGCTGAATCGCATCCGCACGCTGTCGGTCTCATGCAAGCAGAAGACCGGCACGACGGATGCGCTCTACCGGCAGTTGTGCGAACCCATCGACCGCGTCGCGGTACCGGAGGGATACGCCCTCGAATGGGGCGGGGAGCACGAGGAGCAGGTCGAGGCCAATCAGAAGCTCATGTCGAACGTGCCCATCGCATTCACCGCGATGTTCCTCATCACGGTGCTGCTCTTCAACACGTTACGCCACCCGTTGATTATCTTCCTCGGACTACCCCTCGCTGTCGTCGGCGTGTCCTGCGGCATGCTTCTGGCGGACAAGCCCTTCGGCTTCATGGCCATGCTCGGATTCCTCAGCCTGTTCGGCATGCTGATGAAGAACGAAATCGTCCTGCTCGATCAGATCAACATCGAGCTGGCGGCAGGAAAAAGGCCCTTCGAAGCGGTCGTCGATTCGGCGGTCAGTCGCGTGCGTCCGGTCACCATGGCCGCCTTCACCACCGTGCTCGGCATGACGCCCCTGCTCTGGGACGCCTTCTTCTCGCCGATGGCGGTGACCATCATGGGCGGCCTCACCTTCGCCACCGTGCTCACGCTGGTCGTCGTCCCAGTGCTCTACAGCACGCTCTTCGGCGTGCGTCGGGAGGATCGCTGCAACTCGAACTGACGCTCTCGGGGACGACTGACCGACCTGAGTTCGTGTCAGACCTCTTCGAGCACAACAAGCTTGCCCCGCCGGCGGAGCTTCTCCGCGAGCAGCGGCATCACCGAGGTACGTTGCAGAATGCCCTGCTGGCGAAAACTGATGTCACCTGAGGCCGGGTTCGGCGCCTTCCCGAGGAAGATGTTCACGCGGTCCGCGTCACGCAGCAACTCGCACAACTGCGTCACGCCGGATTGTTCCTCATAACCGGCGGGGTCCTCATCGAGGATGTTGTACGCCTGGTTCAGCGTAACGGCACCTTCGGTGACGAGATCGATGCCCTGCAACCGATACGCCGGCGGCGCGATCAGGCTCGTGGTCTGCTCGACCTGCACGACTGATCCGTTGTACCGGCCGACGATCTTCGCCGTCGTCGCCCCGCACACGACCTTCACACCGTCGTTGCGCAGGAAACGGGCGATCACCGCGCGGTCATGCTCGCGGCTGGCCGGCGGACCGCTGAGGATGTTCACCGTGCGTCCCGGCCGGCAACTCGCGACGATCGCCGTGCAGTCATCGCCGGCCTGACGTCGCCATAGCCGGCGAGCCCGATCGTGCACTTCGTCCGCCAGTGCCGGGACCGCGACGCCGTCCGAGAGCAGGTCGTTCACGTACTGGCACACGCCCGCCGCCTCCCAGCCCAGGGCGAGGCCGGCCCCGAGTCCCGCCTGTGTGATCCCGTCGGAGCAGATCAGCAACCCCTCGCCCGTCTCCAGGTGACACTGCGCCTCCCCCACCACGGCCCGTTCCAGGTTCAGCGTTCGCTGGTTCAGCACCTGCGCCCGCCGCCGGCCCACGAAGATCGGCGGCGGCGATTCGTATGAGAGCACGGTCGTGCGGCCGTCCGCGTGGATGCGGGCCACGTTGAACGCGACAAAGGGCAGGTCCGAACCCATGGCCGCCGTCATCGTCCGCGCCACCGCCGCGAACGCCTCGCGCAAGCTGAATTCGCATTCCAATAGCTCGAACAGGCGCGCGACACACATGACGGCCGCGACGTTCGCCTTCACGCCGGAGCCGATGCCGTCCGCGCAGATGACGGTCGTCGCCAGCGGGCTGCGGTCGTGGCGGAAGAAGTCGCCGCAGGGATCGCCGGCGTGTTTCGAGCTCTGTGCGCTCGCTATTTCGACGTGTAGGTATCCTGGAGCCAATCCGGTCCCTTGTCGTTGTGCTGAGCCCCCGCGAGCCTGAGCAGTGAGCGAACGAGCGCCTCGCCGCGGGCCGTCGTTTCGCCCAGCAGCTTGGCGATCTGCTGGGACATGTCGACCTGGTGCTCCATCAACTCCTTGGCCTGGGCCTGCGTCTGGGCCCGCAGGTCGGCGAGCTGCTTTGCGTTATCCGTGGTCGACGTGATGTTCGCGAAGATGCCGACGTACTGCCGGTCCTCGGGCAGCGCGTACAACATCTGATGGCAGACGAGGTTGTAGTTCGGATGCCGCGCCACCGTGTCGATCGTCTCGCCGCCGGCCGCCAAACGCTCGAACGGCTCGGGGTCCATCAGGTACGAGATCGGCTTGCCTAGAATCGCCTCGGAGCACACGAACATCCGCCGGAAGGACGGGTTCATGCCGATGATGCGCAGCTCGTGATCGAGGGTCACGATGCCGTTCGGGCTGGTTTCGATGATGCGATCGGTTCGCCGTTCGGCGAGCAGACGCATGTACGGAATGCACATGTCCGGCTCGGCCATGCCGCGCAGGACGGCGATGGCGTTGTCCCGGCAGCTCGCGTACCCGCAGGCACCGCAGTTGAGCTGATCGGCGGGATCGGCGCGGCCGGTCCGCTGGAGCGTCGCCCGGATCTGCTCTTCCGTGAAAGTTGCGTCACCGTTCACGGGCCGGGCTGCGAACGTCGTCCCCATTTCGGCTAGGCGGGCCGGCGTTGGATCGTCAATCGGCTCGGCAGCGGATGCGGTGTGCTCGGCGGCGTACTTCAGCAGCGCCGCCCGCAGCGTGAACGTGTTCGTGTGCTCTGCGGGCATCCCAGGACCGCGGATACAACCCTCGGCACAGAACAGCGGTTCGAACACCGCACCCGATCCGCCGGCCGGAACGTAGTCGAGCAAGGCGGCCAGCGCCTCATGGCCGTCGATCGCCTGGCACGTGCGGTTCAACACGTCTGTTTCGAGGCCGGCAGTGCGGGCCAGCCCGCCAGGAACCGGGAAGTACCGCGCGGCCGGCGGCGGGGCCTCGTCGAATTCGCTCTCTTCGAGGCGGGCCATGTCGACCTTCTCGCGCCGCAGCCACTCCTGGAGTTCCGCGAAAGTCAGCGCGCAGTAAACGAGGCTGGCGTGTTCCGGGCGATCGGCCTCCGCCTTCTTCGCGACGCACGGGCCGATGAAGATCGTCTTCACATGCGGACCGAGCTTCGCCCGGATGTGCTGGGCATGGGCCAGCATCGGCGAAACCACGGGCACGAGGGCGTCCACGTGCTGCGGCTGGTATTGCTCGACGTAGTTCACGACCGCCGGACAGGCGGTACAGATGTGCACCTTGTCCGGGTCGCGCTGGACGCAGGCGGCGGTGGCCTTCGCGACCTCGAACGCTCCGATCGCCGTCTCCGCCACGTAGTTGAAGCCCAGCTTGCGCAGCGCGGACGGCAACCGCCGGCGTTCCCACTCGCCGAACACCGCGGCGAACGACGGGGCCACGGACGCGGCGACGACGTAGCCGTCGCGGATGACGGCCATGGCCCGCTCGAGGTCGTTGCGATAGGACTTGGCATGCTGCGGGCATTCGCGGATGCACGTGCCACACGCGATGCAGCGCTCGGCCACAACGCGCGCCTGCCCATCGTGCAACTCGATCGCCTTCACCGGGCAGACGCGCAGGCAGCGGTAACAGTCCCGGCAACGAGCCTTGTCCGTGAAAACGACCTGGGTGAGCTTGTCCGTCATCGGATCATCCCGGGCGATACCGCCCTACTCCGTCCCGCTCGCCACGCCGGCCGCCGTCTCGTCCGGCCGGAGCGTGTCCAGCTTCTGCCGCAAGGCGGCGATGGCCTGTTCCGGCGTGCAGCGGTTGATCGGCACGTCGCCGATCGTCACCGTCGGGCCGCGGTCGCATTGCTCGAAGCAGAACGTGGCCTGCACGTCGACCGCGTCCTGCAGGTTGTGCTCGTTCACGTACCGCAGCACGTGCTGCAAGAGCTTCTGTGAGCCGCGGACGTGGCAGTTCGTGCCGACGCACACCTGTATCGCCAGCTTGCCGTCATTCGGGCCGCCGAGCACGGGCAGTGGCAGACCGTGGATGCGCCGGCGACTCTCGTAATGCCGGTGCAGCAGGTGGTGCGCCTTCTCGCCGCCCACCTCGCCGATGCACTGTTCGTAGCAGCGGGTGACGATGTGGTTGTCCTGCGACTTGTGGAGCTGGGACGTCTTGTCCGCCTCGTAGAGGCCACGGGCCCGCTGCTGGCGGACGACGGGATCGCGCGTGACCGGCTGGCCGGCGCCGCCGACGCAACCGCCGGGGCAGGCCATCACTTCGATCAGATCGTAGTGAGCTTCGCCTGCGCGAACCTTGCGCACCAGCTCCTTCGCGTTGCGCAGGCCGTGGACGATGGCGAGTTTCACTTCGGTCCCGTTGACGCGGTACGACGCGCTGCGGATGCCCTCCTCGCCGCGCACCTCCTTGAAGTCGACGCTGTCGAGCTTCACGCCGCTGAGCTTCTCGACGGCGTACCGCAGCACCGCCTCGCTGACACCGCCGGACGCGCCGAAGATGATGCCCGCACCGGTCTTGAAACCGAGCGGCAGATCGAGGCTGTCCGGCTGGAGTTCGTGGAAGCAGATACCGGCCTGGTTGATCATCCGCACCAGCTCCTGCGTCGTGAGGACGAAGTCGACGTCGCGCCGGCCGTGCTCGGTGAAGTCCGGCTGCGCGGCTTCGACCTTCTTCGCAACGCAGGGCATGATCGACACGACGACCAGGTTGTCGCGGTCAACGTCCAATTCGCGGGGCAACATGCTCTTCGCTACCGCGCCGAACATCTGCTGCGGCGAGCGACACGACGACAGGTTCGGCAGCAGATCGGCACAGTACTGCTCGGCGTAGCGCACCCACGCCGGGCAGCAGGACGTGAACTGCGGTAGCCGCTCGCCCTTCTGCTTTCGCTGTATGAACTCGGTCGCTTCCTCGATAACCGTCATGTCGGCGGAGAAGCACGTGTCGTAGACCTTGCGAAAACCCATCAGGCGCAGGGCCGCGACGATCTGGCCGGTCGTCACCGCGCCCGGCGGCAGGCCGAACGCCTCACCCAGGGCGACGCGCACCGCCGGGGCGATCTGCGCGACGACGACCTCCTTCTTGTCATCGAGCGCCTTCCAGACGCCTTCGACCTCGCTACGGACCGTGAGTGCACCGGTCGGGCAGACGCGCACGCACTGCCCGCAGTGCACGCATTCCACCTGGCCGAGGTCCTTGCCGAACGCCGGCATGACGGCGGCCTTCGCGCCGCGGTGGACGAAGTCGATCGCGCCGATGCCCTGAATCTCGCGGCATGCCCGCACGCAATCGCCGCAGAGCACGCACTTGTTCGGGTCGCGTACCAGCGCCGCCGATGAGCGATCAACCGGGAAGTGTGGCTGTGTGGCCTTGAAACGCACGTGGTCGATGCCGAGCTGCCGCGCGATGCGCTGCAGCTGGCACGTTTCGCTGCGCGGACAGGTCGGGCAGCTCTGGTCGTGGCTCGCCAGCAGCAACTCGATGGCGATCCGGCGGATCTCGCGGATCTCCTCGGTCTGCGTGCGAACCTTCAGGCCCGGCTCGCACGGTGTGGAGCACGCCCCCACGATGCCGCGGCCTTCCACCTCCACGATGCACAGCCGGCACGCGCCGTACACGCTGAGTTCCGAATGGTAGCAGAACGTGGGCAGCTCGATGCCGGCCTTGCGCACCAGCTCCAGCAGGTTGCGCTCGCCGTTGATCTCGACCGTACGCCCGTCAATCGTCAGAGTATTCATTGCAGACATCGTCTGGTATTCCTCGCACTAGAACCCGACCACCGCACCGAGCCGGCACACCTTCACGCACTCGCCGCACTTGATGCACTTCTCCTCGTCGATGACGTGCACCTGCTTGCGCTCGCCCGTAATCGCCTGCACGGGGCACACCTTAGCGCACATCGTGCAACCCTTGCAGCGGGCCGGGTCGATCTCCGGCCGGGCCAGGGCCTTGCAGCGGTGCGTCGGGCAGCGCTTCTGGAAGACGTGGGCTTCGTACTCATCGCGGAAGTGCAGCATCGTGCTGAGCACAGGGTTGGGGGCGGTCTTGCCCAGACCGCAGAGCGAGGCTTTCTGCACGGCGCGCGCCAGACGCTCCAGCAGTTCGAGCGTCTCCGCCGTGCCGCGGCCCTCGATCACGTCGTCGAGCAGGGCGAGCAGTTGCTTCGTGCCTTCGCGGCACAGCACACACTTGCCGCACGACTCGTTCTGCGTGAACTGCATAAAGAAGCGGGCGACGCTGACCATGCAGGTCTGCTGGTTCATGACGACCAGCCCGCCGGAGCCGACCATCGCCCCGACGCCTTTCAGGCTGTCGAAGTCGAGCGGCAGATCGAGGTGCTCCTGCGTGAGGCAGCCGCCGGAGGGACCGCCGATCTGCACGGCTTTGAACAACTCGCCGGTCGGCTCGCCCGTATCGTCGATGACGCCGCCGCCGATGTTCATGACGATCTCACGGAGCGTCGTGCCGAAGGGCACTTCGATCAGGCCGGTGTTGGCCACGTGGCCGGTCAGGGCGAACGTCTTGGTGCCGGGCGAGTTCTGCGTGCCGATGCCGCGGAAGTGCCGCGCACCCTTCGCGATCACGAGCGGAACCGTGCCGAGCGTTTCCACGTTGTTGATGACGGTTGGGTGGCCCCAGAGGCCGGACTGGGCCGGGAACGGCGGCTTCGGCATGGGCATGCCGCGCTGGCCCTGGATCGACGCGATCATCGCGGTCTCTTCGCCGCAGACGAACGCGCCGGCCCCTTCCATCACTTCCAGCGTCAGGCGGGTGCCGCTGCCGAGCGCGTTCGGCCCGAGGATGCTCATCGCGGTCGCGTCCTCGACCGCTTTCCGCATCCGCCGAACGGCCAGCGGGTACTCGGCCCGCACGTAGATGACGCCTTCATCCGCGCCGATCGCCCGGGCGGCGATCATCATGCCTTCGATGACGCGGTGCGGATCGCCTTCCATGAGGCTGCGGTCCATGAACGCGCCGGGGTCACCCTCATCGCCGTTGCAGATGATGTACTTCTTGTTGCTCTGCTGCTTGCGGGCCACGTCCCACTTACGCCCCGTCGGGAATCCGCCGCCGCCGCGGCCACGCAGACCCGACAGCGTGACCTCTTCGCATACGGTCTCCGACGACAGGTCAAAGAACGCCGTCCGCGCTGCGCTGTAGCCGCCGCGGGCGATGTACTCGTGGATGTTCTCCGGATCGATCAGGCCGCACTCGGCGAGCACGGTGCGGGCCTGACGCTGGTAGAACGGAATCTCGCGCGGGCCCCGGCAATGCTTGCCGGATTGCGGCTCCTGGTATTGCAGGCGCTCGATCGGTTGCCCGCCGATGAGCGTCGTCTCGATGATCTCCTGCACGTCGGCGGGCCGCACGCGGCGGTACAGCAGGCCCTCGGGCTCGATCGTCACGAGCGGTCCCTGCTGGCAGAAGCCCTGGCAGCCACTTTTCGAGACGAGCGTCGCCCCCTCGTTCTCGCCCGCTTCCGGCCGCAGTTCGACTTCGACCGCGATCCCGCGCTGCCGGCAGCCTTCCACCAGGGCCGCGTGCACCGCGAGGGCGCCGTTCGCGACGCAGCCGGTGCCGGCACAGATCACGACGCGCCGGGCGAGCTTCGCCGATGCGGCGTTGTAGTCCTGAGCGATCGCGTCCAGGTTGGTGGCGGTAGTGGTCATGCCGGCACCTCCCTCGCGGCGATCTCATCGACCACGGCGACCGCCTTCTCCGGCGTCATCTGGCCGTACACCTGCTCGTTGACCACCATCACCGGCGCCAGGCCGCACGCGCCGAGACACGAAACGGTCTCGACGGTGAACAGCATGTCCGGCGTCGTCTTCCGCTCTTCTGTCACGTTCAACCGCTTGCGCAGCGCTTCGAGAATCGGGATCGACTGCCGTACGTGGCAGGCCGTCCCGTCGCAAAGCCGAACGACGTACTTGCCCTTCGGCTCCAGCGCGAAGTGCGCGTAGAAGCTCGCCACGCCGAACACGTGGGCCGGCGGCAGATCGAGCGCTGTGGCCACGAAGGACAGCACCTCTTCGGGGAGGTAGCGATACTCCTCCTGCACGGCCTGAAGCACCGGGATCAGCCGGGCCGAATCGTGGCCGTGACGTTCCAGGATTTCGCAGACGCGTTCGAAGCGACGCGCCGTGTTCGAGGCAGGACCTGATACAACCGTGGACATTACTACTGAGACTCCGTGCTGTACGTGCCTATTCCGAGTCCAACGCCTGGGCCAGCCGACCAGACAGGCTGCCGGCGTGATCTGAGAGAGCGGCGATGCGGTTCGAGAGCACCGCCAGCCCCGGATAGAAATCTTCGTTCTGAACGATGATGCCCTCGGGCACCTTGAGGGTCGCCGGCGCGAAGTTCCAGATGGCCTTGATGCCGCTGTCGACGAGGAGGTCGGCGACGGACTGGGCGGCGGGCGCGGGCACCGTGATGATGCCCACGTGGACGTTCATGCGCCAGGCGAGGTCGGTGAGCTTCTCCATGTCGAAGACGCGTTTGCCGTGGACTTCGGTGCCGACCTTCGCCGGGTCGGAATCAAAGGCGGCGAGAATGTTGATCCCGCAGTTGGCGATCTGCTCGTAGCCGAGCAAAGCCGAGCCCATATGTCCGACGCCGATGAGGAACGCGTCTTTGTGGTTGTTCCACCCGAGGAAGGTCACGATGGCGTCGAGGAGCTCGTGCAGGTTGTAGCCGACCTTGGGCCGCCCCACGATGCCGGTGGCCGCCAGGTCCTTCCGGACTTGCGTGGGGTCGAGCTGGAGGGCACGTCCGATATGGCTGCACGAGACGACGTCCCGCCCACGCTCCCGCAGGGCGCGGAGGAAGTGGAAGTACGCCGGCAAGCGCCGTAAGGTTGGCTCTGACACTGGCTTAGGGATGCGTTTGTCTGTCATGTGTCACCTGCCGCCGAATCGAGAAGGTTTTATCGAGACATTTTTACGGAGAAATCTTTCTCTATTAGTATGCGTCAGGTTCCAGCCCGGGTCAAGAAACGGGCAGGAAAACAGTGCTGCTAACTGCGAACAGGCGGCGTCAGAGATGCCCCCGCACCGGCGTCGGACGCCGAGAGATGGGGCAGGAAGTGACTTAACGTGGGCCGCATGCCACTCGGGCCGGGCCGAGCCGCGGTCCTGCCAGGAAGACCCGATCGTAACGGCGTAAGCGTGCCGCCGACGAAGCCGGGAAGGACGGTGGCTACACCGCGCCTAGCCTGCGCCGATCCGTCAACGCCGGGCCAGACGCGAGCGTAGCCACAGATGCCCGCGGGTCGGGCTGAAGTACTCGACGTGGGTTAACGGCGTCTGAGAACCAGCACGCTAAGCCCCAGCAGCGTAAGCGAAGCGGGTTCCGGCAGGCGAATGATGAATCCGTCAGGAATGAAGCTGCCCTCGGCACGCCCCCAGCCCGCGATCGTCATTCCGTCTGCCGAAATGCTCAGCGGGAGCGCCAGCGTATACCCGGACGGCAACGGCACGCCGGCCTCCAGGGCGTACTCAGTCAGATTCACCATCGTACCGTCCCGCCACAAGAACCCGTCGCCCCCAACCGGGCCGAACCAGCTGACCGGCGGGCGCTCGTAACCCACGATCGTATGTCCATCCGCGCTCACGCCGGTTGCACCCTGCTCGGTAATGTACTCCGGCGTGCCTGGCGTGAGCGTGCCGAGCAGCTCCGCGCCGCCGTCCTCCGTCCAGCGCCAAGCGCACCGGATATTGTCGACCATCGTTGACCAGCCCCCGTATCCGGCCACGACGGAGCCATCGCCGCTGATCACGTTTCCCTCTCCCAGCGGCTGGCCGTCGTAGTACAGCAGGGTCTCTGCGCCGCCACTCCAGATCGCGGCCTGGCGCGTCCCCCCGGGGCAGTCCTGCCAACCAACAATGGTCGAACCGTCGTGACTGACGGCGTTGGCGCGAGATGACCGGTCCTCGTGCAACGAACCGAGATCAACCAGGCCCGTCTCCGCCGTCCACTTGGTGGCGTGCACCTTGGTGACATCCACCCACGCGCTCCCGACAAGCGTCCCGCCGTCGCCCGAAATCCCCCAGGAGTTGCTCGCCTCCGACCCCGGTGCCCCGCCAGACCACAGGCAACCAACCGGCGTCCAGGAACCGGCGACGACATCGTAGTAGGCCATCTCGCTCAGATCCGAGTTCGGATTCGTCGCATTGCCGCAGATGACGGTGCCATCGGCGGAGACCGCCGTAGAGCCGCCGTACCCCGAGCCGAAGTTGCCACCGATACTGACAAGCCCGTCGGACTCCGTCCACGTGAAGAACCCAGACCCAGAGAGCCTGGCTGCGACCATACCGCCGTCGGCGGAAATGCCCGACGGTGTGACATTCGTCCCCAGGCTGTAGAACGCGGGACCGCTGTAGGCCTGCAGGACACACAAGCCGAGCACCGCGACAACACTGACCAGTTTCGTGCTTCTCATGAGTTTCTCCTCATCCTCTCGAGAACCGCGCGAACTAACGCGGACCTGACTCTCCAGTGTATCGTCCGCGGATCTTTATTCAAGTATTTCCCTGGGGAAGATTGTGAATCACTTTACAGGGGGACACCTCATCGGCTAGACTGCGGTTGGTAGAGGTAATCACGAGACTTGGACTGGCGATGGCACGTACGAAGAAAGCACCGCAATCCAGCACGCCGGCGCGGGCTCAGTCCTTCGAGGCTCAGTTGGCCGCCGCCTTTCAGCAGTTCCGCGGGGCACTGACGGAGCTTCTGACCGCTGTCCATGCCGACCCGGATCGCCCGCAGGACGTCGCACGTAAGTTCAAGCTGGATAAGAACCTTACGTGGAAAGTCAGCCGGATTGTGAACACGCCGGACAGCTTCTCCGCCGTACAGCACATGCCCGGTACGAATGGCTTGAACATCCTTCTGCACGCCTTCGAAGCCAACGGCGCCCCGGCCGCCACCGTTGCGCGTGCGCGCACGAGTTTCGGCACCGTTCACCAGATGGTCACCAAGCACCTCGGCGACCGTGGCACGCTCGAGATCGCTCTCGACGGGCTGTCGCCCGGGCCCGATAACGAACGCCTGGAACTCAGTCGGAAGTTGGCCTTCCGCGGGAACAGCGGCATCTGGGGCGTACAGGCTCGCGTGCGGGCCGCCGTCGGACTGCTGGCTCCGACCGCCGACAGCGATGATCTGGTGGACGTGGCGCTCGTGTCCGGCTGGGTGGACTTTCGGCGGTTGCGGCCCGACGCTCGCTGGCGTCTGTTCACCGCCCGGGCCTACCACGATGACGGCACCAGCGCCGACCGAACCGAGGTGCCGATCGAGGACGACAGCAACCGGCGTGGGAAGCTGATGCTGATACCCTCGTTCTGCACGGAGACGATGCCGCCCATCCTCGAGACGCGCGAGCGTGATGCGGTCGTGTATGAGCTGGGCGAGGGCCCCGTTGGGAACTCGGGCGCGTTCACCTGCTTCTGCGGCGCGATCAACCGCGGGTTCGCCTCACGCTATCGCGACGAGCACAACACGAGGGGCGAGTTCACGACGCATATCACCGCGCCGGCGGAGACACTCCTGTTTGACGTGCTGGTACACCGGGACCTGCCGTTCGCGATGCGTCCCGCCTTCAGCCTCTACGGCATGCTCCTGGCGAATCCAACAGAATACCGCGACAGCGACAAGCTGCCCATCGCCGAGAAGATCGTGGAGATCGGCGCCTATCCCCCCGTGGTCGCCACGGCGCTCGTACCGCGCTACACGGAACTGGTAAACGCGATCTATCATCGCGGAAACTGGGATCCTCGGGACTTCGTCGGCCTGCGGTTCATGCTGAAGTACCCGCCGTTCCCCTCGACCGCGGTTCTCGCTTTCCCGCTGCTGGAGCGCGCGTAGCGCGACAGGACGACGGCGGCACCCGGTCGCTCGTACCGGCGCGCGCGGGGCCGGAGCAGCGAGCTACCGGCGAACGCGGACCACGCAGCCGGGCGGGGACTCGCGGTCGATCTCGAACTCCACGTCGAGGAAGGCCTTGATGACCTCGATGTTCGTCTGGGCGTGTCGCGACAGCCCGAGCGTGCGAAACGCGCCGCCGCCGGCCAGAGCCAGCGGGATCAGCAGTTGGTCCGTCAGGTACTCGCCGACGGCGGCACCCTTGGCCAGGTAACGCCGGGCGGCGTCCACGGCCTTGTCGGCCACCGTCTCCGCCGGGATCTGCTTCTCGCCGAAGCCGGTGAAGACTTCGGTCAGGTGCTCGCACTCCACCTCGATGGTCACGATGTTTCCCGGGCCGAGCGAGCCGCGCACCTCCTCGACGACGAGGTTCTCTTCGGCCACGCTGAGCCGGTGGGCGATGACACCCAATTCGCGAACGGCGATGTAGCGGTTCAGGTGGGCCACCTTGGCCGTGGCCCGCAGGCATTTCGTCTCACCGCGCTCGAGCAGCTCGATCGGAGTCAACCTGGCGGCCGGCGAGATCGTCACGTGGAACTCACCGCCGCCGGCAGGGTAGAACCCGGGGCGAACGAGCGTGGCGTTGACCGTCGGCCCCATGCGATTGACCAGCGGCAGGAACGCCTTCGCCAGGAAGTCGAACGGCGGTGCCCACGGGTTGTGCGTCCCGCCTTCGAGCCGGAGCGTCGACGGTCCGGATGCGCACAGCAGCGCGGGCAGGATGGTTTGCAGCACCAGCGTCGCACTGCCGGCGGTCCCGATCGCGAAGTGATACTCGCCGGGGCGCAGCTCGCCGGGCTCGAACGTCAGTCCGGTGCTGTGCAGCACGGCGCCGGTCACCTTGGCCCGGCCGACCTCGGTGGCCGCGTTGACGGCGGTGAGGTGCTGCCGCATCAACCCGGGCTTCTTCCGCCCGGCCCGGATATTCGTGATCGTGAATGGCTTGCCGGTAACGAGCGACAACGCCAGCGACGACCGCAGAATCTGCCCGCCGCCTTCGCCTTGTGAGCCGTCGATCCTAATCACCACCGATGTCCCGTGATTCGTCCTCGGTGCGACTATGTCCATCGATATTCCCAACTGCTTCCTCAGCTTGGTCCGCAGCATCTTGCAGTTCATCATCGAGAAGCCTCATGACTTCGCACATTGCGATGCTGTCTACGTTCGGTTCGATCGTCATCAGCGCTGCGGTGACCATCGCCAGGGACTTCGCAGTAGACTGGGCGGGTCCAGACAACCCGCAATTGAGCGCATCGTCAACCACGCAGTCATGTCCCTCCGTGTCGCGGTAGTACAGTGTGCGTGACGATGCGTGCACGTCGTCGCAAGCCAGCTTGTAGTAAACCCTCCACTGCTTCATGTCGAGGCTCGCCTCCAATTCTGCAAACGTGGGCCTCGTCTTCCTCAGTTCCTCGGCCGCCCAGCCGTAATCCGATTCGAAGCCAGCGCCGTACTTCTGTATCGCCGCATCTCGCGCGCGTCTGAGACTGTCCAGCTCGGTCGTCTCGATGGGAGATCCACCAATGGCAACGTGGGCCCTCTGGTACTCCTGTGCACGAAAGTACTCCTGCACAACAGCGTGGCCCAGGTACCTTTCCGCAAGATCCTTGCGTCGTTCGACGAGGAACATTGCAACCACGGCCAGTTCATGAAGAGAACGCCACCGTGCATTTGCCCCGTCAGCGTAGCCCGCGGCCAGCAGGACGGAGATTTCTTTGGCCGTCCTGCACGCACGCACGTGCAAGCCTACCACCGCTTCCCACAGGTAAGCCTCGGGTGGGAGTTCCGCAGCAACTTCTTCGTCGGTGACTTCGAGAGCGTCTGCCTGCAATACCTCTGCAACGTCCTCCGGGTCCAGCTCGCATGTGAACTCGTTCCGCGATTGCTGAGCGACCAGGATCATCGTATCCAGTAGATCCAGTACAGCGTGCCATTGCTCTTGGAGCCCTGCGCGGAATTCGCGGACAGCGTTCCGGTATGAGCTGAGTTCCTTCGGCGAGCTTCTTCTGACGGCATTCCGCAAGAGCGGAACAGCGGACTTGACTGCACCCGAGATCAGGGAGCTGTGGAGTACCGCTGTGTCTCGCGCGAAGTCCTCGATGGCCCTCTTGAAATCGTCCTCCGTCAGCTCGATTGAGACGTCCGGCCCGGGGGTGTCGAAGGTGACCAAGATGCACGATTCATTATCAGCAGCACGCAGCAACTTCCGGGCCGCATACTTCCGCTGTGCCTCGGTCAGCTTAACGCCCTTTCGTTCAAGGATGTGCCTCAGCACTTCTCCAGCGACGTACTCATCTGTGAACTTGGCCTTAACCACTTCATCGCACATTTGCTGGAGGCTGCCCATTCGCTTTCTCTCTACACGTGTTTGGGCCAGTGTGCTCCTGACCGCGCATCAGGCTCGCGCTAGTCATCCGCCTTATCCGCGTCCTTGATCACGAACCGCGCTCGCAGCTTCGCGACGGTCGTGGCGAGTCCCGCCAGTTCCACCGAGTTTACCACTTCGGTGAAGTTCTTGTACGCCGCCGGAGCCTCGTCCCGCGGGTAGTTGCGGCAGTTGGTCAGGATGTCCTCGGCGTCGAACTCGTCGTTCACGGCCCGCTGGTCCAGGCAGCGGATCGCCTGTTTGCGGCCCATCTGCCGGCCGGCGCCGTGGTTGATGCTGTAGCAGCTCCGCTCCGCCCCCGGCTCCGCCACCATGACCCGCGAGCCGGCGGTCGGATTGCCCGGCAGCAGGATCGGGTGGCCCGTGGTGTAGAACGGCGTACCCTTCAGGGCGTGGTGCTCGGCGGGGAAGGCACGCGTCGCACCCTTGCGGTGCACCCACACCCTGCGGTTATCGACGATCTCCTGGCGGGCGATGTTGTGGCTGATGAAGTACACGAGCGTGCCCGTCGTGCCCGGCAGGACTTCCTGGAACGCCTCCAGCACCAGCGCGTTGATCAGCAAGTGATTCACCGTCGCGAAATTGGCGCCGAGGGCCATGTCGTCCAGATACGCGTCGGCTTCAGGCGTTCCGAGCGGGGCGTGGACCAGGTAACGATCGCCCGCCGGGAACGGGATGCCCCACTTGTCGAACGTCTCCTGCAAGGCGCGGAACTGGCCGGTCGCCAGGTGATGCCCGAATCCGCGCGATCCGCAGTGCGAAAGAAAGGCGACGTGCCCGTCCAACAGACCGAAGGCTCGCGCACAGGTCTGCGCGCGGTCGGTGTCGGATACGTGCACGATTTCGCACTCGCCGAAGTGATTGCCGCCGCCGTACGAGCCGAGCTGGCGGATCTTCTCGTCGAACTTGTCGAACCCGCCGCCGTTCAGGAGCCGATCGAGCCGGACGGCCAGCGCGTCATGCGTCCCGTCGTGGCCTTTGTGGAAGGGGTCCTCGCAGCGCTCCGACCACGCCGGCGGGATACCCAGGGCTTCGCAGACGCCCGATGAGGCGCCCTCCACGACCGCCCGGCGACCGAGGGCGTCGAAGACCGGCCGTGACTTCGGCACGCTGCGCTGCCCGCGGCCGGCTCCGGTCGGCGTGCGCTCGCAGATGGCGTTGATGAGGGCGCGACGGGTCGACTTGTCGTCGACCACGTCGGCCGGCACGTCGAGCTGGAGCAGGCTCATCGAGCACTTCATGTCCACGCCCACCGGGCCGGGGTAGATGTGCGTCGGCGACACCAGCACGCAACCGATCGGGGCGCCGTAGCCGACGTGCGCGTCGGGGTTGAGCACCACCTGCGTCACGCCGGGAGCAGCCGCTGTATTGCGGACCTGTTGGAGGCATTCATCGTCGAACGTCTCGCGAATGGCGGGCGTGCCGATGACGGTCACCGGCCGGCACTTCCCGCCCCGCACGGGAAGGATGCCGATCGCGTCTCCGGTCGGGATGATTTCGTCGGTGTTCCGCTGCTCGGCCATCATGATACAACTCCACAGGGCTGAGAAAGGGGCGCGGCGACAAGGTGTTGAGAAACGATTGCCGGATGCTCTATCCTGAGCTACCGCCGAAGCGGCCCGGGACTTTCACCCGGGGTCCATCAGGAGAATGTAGTTCCTCAGGCATTCGCCGCGCTCCGATTCAAGCTGGATGACGACAAAAGTTGGTGAGACTCGCACGCTCTGTCCATTGAGCTACGGATCGGCAAACGGATCCGCCGGGACTCGAACCCGGAACCTATGTAGTCCCACCGGCATTCGTCATCCGAGACATTCTCGCAAAACAAGGACCATGCGGCGACAAGGTGTTGGCGAAACGTTACGTGCTCTATCCCCTGAGCTACGGGCCCGCTGCAGAACTTCTCCAATGGACCCGACGGGACTCGAACCCGCGACCTCGGGATTTGTAATCCATGTAGTTCCACCGGCATTCGCCGCACGGTCTTCAAACATTCTGGAGCGACAAGGAGTTGGCGGGACTCCGCCTTTCGGCGTCCGGGGCTCGAACCCGGTTGCACTGCGTTGCAGCGCGTTACCATGTAGTCTCGCCAGGCATTCGCTCCACGACCCCACCAGGACTCGAACCTGGAACAAGAGCTTCGTAGGCTCCCATGATTTTCATTTCACCACGGGGTCATCCGTGTTCGCTTCGTACCACCGCCCGGGCCGGGACTGACAAGTTGGTGCCGAGACGTCATACATTGGTCAAATGTAGTCCCGGCGGCATTCAGCCCCGGCCCGGTCCGCCACTACAGCTCGACCGCACGAATGCGGCCGACCCAGTGATCCGCGCCGAGTTCACCCTTCGCGAAGGCGGCGATGACCTCGAAAACCTGGTCGGAGAAGCCGCCGATGTTCAGGATGTCCGGACGTTCCTTCGCCTGCGTGGTTCCGTACGGCTGGATGTCGATACAGACCATCCGTGCCGCCGGATTGCGACGCTTGAACGCCGCCCACTCGTTCACAGTAGCCGTACGGCCACCCCCCCAATGGCCGTACCGGGGGCCATCAACCCACGATTCGTTGTCCGAAACGTAGATCAGCAGATCGCCGTGCGCCCTGCGCTCGTTCAGCAGCCGCAGCGGTGCGCTGCAGTTCGTTCCGCCGCGCGGACGCGAAGCCAGCGTCTGTGCGTTCGTCATCACGCTGTCGCGGGGGTTCAGAGGAATCTTGATGACGTCGCTTTCGAACGGCAGCACTTCCGCATCGCGGTTGCGGCGCAACACGGACGCGGCGATCAGGGCGGCGACGTCGATACAGCGGACCTTCGACGAGCTACCCTTGCGCTGCCCCGTGATCGGCGAGTGCATCGACCCGGAGATGTCCGGGAACACGTACACCTTGCCGTCGATCTGCGGGACGTTCTCGATCGCGGTCTCCATCGCGTCCTGCAGGGCGTCGCGGACCTCGCGCGGGATGTCGTCGCCGGTCGCCAGGTAGGCCGCCAGCAACTGGTACGGGTACGCGCGGGCCTTGGCAATCGCCGCCGGATCGCGCAGACGATTCGCGACCATCTGCACGCAGTCACGCTCGTGGAAGACGCCGTGCCGCGAGAACGTGTTCAGGTTCATGCGCGTCATCTGCCACGGCGCCCGGCGGGCGATGTCGGTCCAGGCGCCCTTGTCCAACTCGAGCGACGTAAGCATCTGGAACGGCACGTCCGGAACCTCATCGGACCGGTGCGACTTGAAGGCCTCGTATTCCTGCACCAGCGCCGGCAGCGCTTCGGCGTTGCAGTCGCGGCCGATCATGTAGCCGTAGAGTGCCTCGCGCTGCGGCGTAGCCGGCTTCGGGTGGACCATCTTCACGATGTCCGCCACGGACGGAGCCTGCCCGACCGACGCACGGAGCAGCACATCATCCGAACGCGCCTCCAGCCAACGGCGGATCAGGCGCTTTGGGCGCGAGCCGAGCGACTTGCGCCCCACGACGCCGCTGCGGATGACCTGCACGAAGTTGCGGAGCATCCGGGCGTTGTCGATCACGCGGTCGAAGATCTTCTCCAGCAGGTCCGGAGCGTGGACCGAGAGGAACGCACACAGCACCGCCGGCGTGTCCTTCATGAAGCCACGTTCGCGGCAGAAGACCGCCACACGCGCGGTGAACTCGGGATCGACGTGGTTGGCCAGCGCGAGCAGCTTGTCGAGCTGCTCATCCGCGGACGCGTAGAACGTCGTGTTCAGGCAGCCGGTCATCGCGTACTGCGCCAACGCGTGTTCCGGCGTGAAGGCGTACGCCGGCGACCGCTCTTCATTGACCGCGTCGGCCGGCGGCATGAAGCACCCGATGATCGACCGAAACAGCGACTTGTTTGCCATGATCGCACCTCCGCCGGACAAAGAGTTCCGTGGTTGGTCGTGGGGAGGTAGTTCACGAGGTGTGCCAGTTGGGTGGTCCCGGCTGGTTATTATTATAAGCACTTACGGACAAAGACTTTGCAATTATTCCCCCGTTGGCGGCCGGCTAGAGAAGCGGGCTACTGGCCCGTGGTTGCTATACCTTGTGCGAGTATCTTATAATTATGGCTATGAGAAGCCGCGTCGTCATCGGACTGCTCGGCCCCGTCCTCGACAGCAAACTGGACGCCGACCGTTGGGAGAACTGGCGGCCCACGGTCTCCGTCTGCCGGCACGAAGATCTGCTCATCAACCGCTTCGTGCTGATTCACCAACCGCGGCACGAGCGTCTGGCGGAGGTCGTCGCCGGCGACATTCGGGCCGTATCGCCCGAGACGGAGGTAATCCACCAGCACATCGACTGGAGCGATCCCTGGGATTTCGAGGATGTCTTCGGCTCGCTGCACGACTTCGCCCGCGCGTACCCGTTCGACCCCGACCGCGAGGAGTACTTGGTCCACATCACGACGGGCACGCACGTGGCCCAGATCTGCCTGTTCCTGCTCACCGAGTCGCGACACCTGCCGGGCAAACTGCTCCAGACGTCCCCTCCGCCGAAGAAGAGGGGGTCTGCGCCCGGCGAGTATCGCATCATCGATCTCGATCTTTCGCGCTATGACCGGCTCGCGTCGCGCTTCGCGCTGGAACACCGCGAGAGCCTGACGTTCCTGAAGTCGGGCATCGACACGCGCAACCAACGCTTCAACGCCATGATCGAGCAG
Organism: Phycisphaerae bacterium; assembly: GCA_050115495.1. Classification (GTDB taxonomy): domain Bacteria; phylum Planctomycetota; class Phycisphaerae; order UBA1845; family Fen-1342; genus JAAYXS01. The sequence continues at coordinate 103,955 of JASFQK010000019.1, forward strand.
ATCGAACGTGTCGCCCTGCGCTCCGCCGCCCCGTTGCTGCTGATGGGCCCGACGGGCGCGGGCAAGTCCCGCCTGGCCCGGCGGATTTACGAGCTGAAGCTGGCGCGGAAGCTGGTCAGCGGGCCGTTCGTCGAGGTGAACAGCGCGACGCTGCGCGGCGATGCGGCCATGTCCACGCTGTTCGGGCACACGAAGGGCGCGTTTACGGGGGCGGTGCAGGCACGGACGGGGTTGTTGCGCAAGGCCCACGCGGGTGTCCTGTTCCTCGATGAAATCGGCGACATGGGACTGGATGAGCAGGCCATGCTGCTGCGCGCACTCGAAGAGAAGCGCTTCTGGCCGGTCGGTGCGGATCAGGAAGTGGAGAGCGATTTCCAGTTGCTGGCCGGAACGAATCGCGACCTGCACGCGGACGTTCGCGCCGGCCGCTTCCGGGATGACCTGCTGTCGCGCATCAGCCTGTGGACGTTTCGACTGCCGGGGTTGTGTGACCGGCGCGAGGACATCGCGCCCAACGTCGACTACGAACTGGAGAACTTCACCCGCCGAATCGGACAGCGCGTCACGTTCAACAAGGAGGCGCGGGAGCACTTCCTGCGATTCGCGCGGTCGGCGTCCGCGCAGTGGACGAACAACTTCCGCGATCTGAACGGCGCGATCACGCGCATGGCCACGCTGGCCAGTGGTGGGCGGATCTCCGTCGATGTGGTTCGGGAGGAGATGGAGCGTTTGGGATTGACTTGGCGGGCCGACTGCGCCGACGCGGATAACGAGGTTCTGGAACAAGTCCTCGATCCTACTCGTCTGGCCGAGCTCGACCGCTTCGATCGCGTGCAGCTCGCCGACGTGCTGGCGGTCTGTCGCGCAAGCCGCACGTTGTCCGAGGCGGGCCGGACGCTTTTCGCCGCCTCGCGCGAGCGGCGGAAGAAAGCGAACGACGCCGACCGCCTGCGCAAGTACCTGAGCCGCTTCGGCATCGAGTGGTCCGACGTAGTGGACGCCAGGCCGAACCGCTAGACGAGCACTTCTCCTCCCAACACGCGCGAGGCGGCGTACTCAGAGTCACCGTGTCTCAGCGGCGGCGTTTGCGCACGAGCCCGACGACCGACAGACCAAGCGCCAGCGCACTGATGCTCGGGCACAGGGCACCCGCGTGCGGACACCCGTTGGCATCGACGCCCTCGCCCGGCGGTGTGTCGGGGCAGAGGTCGGCGCTGTCCGGAACGCCGTCGCCGTCCGAGTCGGCGTCCGCGGTCGAGAAGGACCAGACCGGCCCGAGGGTCGTACCGTTGGCGTTGCGAGCGGTAATCTGCCAGTAGTACGTCTGCCCTGGCGCGAGCGCATCGGGTTGCCAGGTGCTGGCAGTCGTGGTCGTCGCCAGGGCCGGCGGGTCTGTTTCACCGAAGCATACGTCGTAGGAACTGGCCCAGGCTGAGTCGTACCAATCGACGACGCTGTCGAACGCCACGTCGGCGGCGCCGTTCTCTGGGAACGGTGCGATCAGCATCCCGGGCCGCGGGCTCTTCAACCCCAGGCTCTGCCCACCGGCCGCGGCGATGGCGGTGAACCCGCTGTTGGGCGTCGGCAGGTCACATTGGTGACGGCTGTTGTCGCCCCAGGCCACCAACGAGCCGTCAGCTTTGAGCCCCACACTGAAACTGGCGCCGCTGGCCGCGGCGATGAAACCGGTGTTGGGCTCCGGCACGTCGCACTGGCCATCGTCGTTCAGACCCCAAGCCAGAATCGAGCCATCGGCTTTCACACCCAGGCAGTGGTAGGTGCCCGCCCCGACAGCGATGTACCCGCTGTTTGGGATGGGGACTGGAACGTAGGTGTGGCTCCCGCCGCCGGCAGTCCACCAACGACCCCAAGTTCGGATCGAGCCGTCGGACGAAAGGGCCATGCTGTGCTGCCGTCCCGCCGCGACGGCGACGAAGACCTGCCCGCTGAGGGGTGCTGGGACGTCGCACTGGCCGGTATCGTTGCGGCCCCACGCCCGGAGCGAGCCGTCCGCCATGAGCGCGACACAGTGGTAGTCACCTCCGGCCAGCGCGACGATGTCCGTGCTGTTCAGGCCCGGCACGCCCTCGGGAAAGTCGCCCCAAACCGCGATCGAGCCGTCGGATTTCAGGCCCAGACCGTAGGACCACCCGGCGGCGACCGCGAAGAAGTCGGTGTTCGGTTCCGGCACGTCGCAAACGCCGCCCACGGAACTCCCCCAGGCGATGATCGAGCCGTCGACGTTCAGACCCAGGCTGAACCCACTGCCCGCCGCCATGCCGACGAAGCCTGTTTGCTCCACGGTGCGGTAAGCTCCGTCGTCCCAGGCAACGACGGAGCCGTCAACCTTGAGGCCTATGCAGTCGGCTCCGATGGCGATGAAGCCGCTGTTGGGCTCAGGTCCAGCAAGCCGCTCTGCCGATCCGCCGCCCCATACGACGATCGAGCCGTCGGCCTTGAGACCGAGGCTGTAGTTGTAGCCGGCCGCCACCGCAACGAAGTCGGCGTTGGGCGCCGGTACGTCGCACTCGCCGGACGTGTTGCGACCCCAGGCCTCGACTGTCCCATCGGCGCGCAGGCCGAGGCTGTGCGCCTCACTGCCGGCCATCGCGACGAAACCGGTGTTCGGTTCCGGGACATCGCACTGACCGTATCTGTCGCTCCCCCAGGCGACGATCGAGCCGTCTTCTTTCAGGCCCATGCTGTGGTACCAGCCGGCCGCGACTCCGACGAACGCGCTGTTGGGTGCAGGAACGTCGCATTGACCGCTGGGGTTGAAGCCCCAGGCGACGACGGAACCGTCGCCCTTCAGTCCGAGACTATGGAGGAAACCCGCCGCGATCGCGACGAACCCGCTGTTCGGCGCCGGCACGTCGCACTGACCCCACTGGTTGTAGCCCCAGGCCACGAGCGAGCCATCCTCCTTGCGGGCCAGACTGTGCGACCCGCCACCAGCGATCTCCACGAAACCACCGTTCGGCGCGGGGATCAGGCACTGCCCTTGACCATTGCTCCCCCAGGCGACGAGCGATCCGTCCGACCGGAGCCCGAGGTCATGCCCCGCGCCGGAGTTGATGGCAACCAAGCCGGCGATTTCCGCCGGCGGCACGACTACCTGGTCGCCCCAACCCACGATCACGCCGGTGTCCTGAGCCGGCGCCGGTCCGACCAGCAGAACGACTGCGAAAACCCCCGTCACCAGACGCGCCTTCACCATGACTGCACCTCCCGCTGTTGTTCCCTCACCCGCCTCGCACGAACCTGAGGCCGGAACAGCGGCACGCCCCGAAGGTGCACCCCGCCGGTGCGGTCCTGCTCCTGCGCCGATTGCTCGTGCAAGAGCGTTGTCAACAAGTCTATAGGACAAACGGTGTGTCCGTCAACGCCGGCACATGATCCGGACGTTTGCACTTACTCACAGGGGCATGTGCGTCTTCCCCCGTGCAGGCGACACGCGGTCTGAATTGGATGCGCGGAACACAGCCCAGGCCCAAGATACCGGTCGCTTCCTGGATCGCCCCGAGACAACGAGGCACTCAGACAAACGGGCGGGCGGCGGCGGGGGGCGGATCGGCTCCCGATGGACGCCACTCCCACCGCCAAACCGACGACCGATCCGGTGCAGGCTGGTCTGCGTTCCGAACCGTGTCGGCTCTTTACCCGCGAAGACAGTGGGCCGCGCCGCCCGCAGCGTGGGCGCGTGGTCCCACTTAGCCGGTGGTCACGCCACGGGAACGCGCGCCGGCCGATCCTCGCCGGCGAAGACCGCCGCACTCAACGGCTGGCCGGCCGCAACGGTCCGCGCGAAAGAGGCCAGCACGTGGCCGGCGTCGTGCGGTCCGGGGTTGGCCTCCGGGTGGAACTGGACGGCGGCGATGCCGTGCCCGGCGTGCACGAAGCCCTCGAGGCTGTCATCGTTCAGGTTCACGTGCGTCGGTGTCCCGCCGACGCGCTCCAGCGAAGCCGCGTCCACCGCGAAGCCGTGGTTCTGGCTGGTGATCTCCACGCAGCCGGTCAACCGGTTCAGCACCGGCACGTTCACGCCGTGATGGCCGAACCGCAGCTTGTACGTGCTCGCCCCGAGCGCGAGCGCGAGGAGCTGATGCCCCAGGCAAATGCCGAATATGGGCAGGCGGCCCAGTAGCCGGCGAAGCATCTCGATCACGGCCGTCACCGCGGCGGGATCGCCCGGCCCGTTGCCGATGAGCAGCGCATCCGGTCGCAGGTCGCCGATGTCCGCCGTGCTGGCGTTGGCCGGCACCACGGTCAGCCGGCATCCCTGCTCCGCCAGGTGACGCAGGATGTTGTGCTTGATGCCGCAATCCAGGACGACGATATGACGCGATGCGTGTGCCACCTCTGTCGGCCCCCTGCCGTCCAACGCGTGTAACCGCTCCGACCACGGCCGCGCCGCCGACGGCGTCACGTCGGCGACCAGATTCGCCCCGCTCATCGGCGTAGCCGCACGCGCCTGCCGCACCAGTTCGAGGTCGTCGAGCACCTCCGTGGACAAGACGCCCCGCAGCGCCCCGCAGACGCGGATGTGCCGCGTGACCGCCCGTGTGTCGACACCCGTCACGGCCATGAGCTGGTGCCGCTCGAAGAACTCCGCGAGCGACGCCGACGCCCGACAGTTGCTCGGCCGCCGTGGCAGCTCCTTCAGCACGACTCCAGCCGCGTATGGTCGAGCCGCCTCGAAGTCCTCCGCATTGACGCCGTAGTTGCCGAGCAGCGGGAAGGTCATGGTCACGATCTGCCCGCAGTACGACGGGTCGGTGAACACCTCCTGGTACCCGGTCATGCCCGTGTTGAACACGACTTCGCCGGCGCGCGTGCCATCCACGCCCACCGCAGTACCGGTGAACACCGTGCCGTCCTCGAGGGCCAGCTTGGCCGGTCGGTCTGTGCTCATGCTGATGCTCCCGGAGCCAGGTAGTCCTGCAATGCGGCGATCTGCGCCGGCCCCTCCCGCAGGGCACGGATCGCCCCGACCGCCGCCCGCGCTCCCGCCAGCGTAGTCAACAGCGGAATCCCGAGCTGTATCGAGGCCACGCGCCAACGGCCCTCCTCCGTGGCGCTGCCCGTGTGGATCGGCGTGTTGATCAAGAGGTCGAGTTGGCGGGCCCGGATCATGTCGAGCAGGAACGGGGCGCCCTGGCCATCGTGCTTCGAAACCAGCGTAGCCGGAATCCCCTGCTCGGCGAGCAGTTGCCGGGTCTTCAGCGTCGAGTAGATCTCGAAGCCCAATTCGTGCAGCTCGCGGGCGATCGACACGACCCGCGGTTTGTCCGCATCGCACACGCTGACCAGCACGCGGCCCTGCGTCGGCAACCGAATCCCCGCCGCCGCCAGCCCCTTGGCCAGGGCCAGCGGGTAGTGCGGGTCGATCCCCATCACTTCGCCCGTGCTGCGCATCTCCGGTCCGAGCACGAAGTCCACGCTGCGCAGCTTCTGGAACGGGAAGACGGGCACCTTGACGGCGAACTGCCGCGGCGCCCGCACCTCCGTCATGGCGTAGGCGGCCAGGGCTTCGTCCAGCGACTGCCCCAACATCACGTTCGTCGCCAGTTGCGCCCACGGGACGCCGGTGGCCTTGCTGACGAAGGGCACCGTGCGGGCGGCCCGCGGATTCACCTCGATCAGGTATACCGTGCGTCCCTGAATCGCGAACTGCACGTTCATCAGCCCACAGACGCTCAGCCGCCGAGCCAGCGACTTTACCTGGTACTTGATCTCGTCCACGAGCGCGAGTGACAGTGAGTACGGCGGCAGCACGCAGCATGAGTCGCCGCTGTGAATGCCGGCCTCCTCAATGTGCTCCATGATGCCGCAGATGTCGCAGCGCCCGGCGGCCGGATCGCGCCCCGGATAGCCGTAGTCGCTGATGGCATCCACGTCGACCTCAATCGCATCCAGCAGGAACTTCTCGATGAGAATCGGGTGCTGCCGGTCGATGGTCAGCTCCCGGTCGCTGGCATAGAGAGCCCCGTCGATGTAGCGCTCCAGATCCTCGACGTGATTGCACACGCGCATCCCGCGGCCGCCCAGCACGTACGACGGCCGCACCAGGACGGGATAGCCCAGTTGCTCGGCCACGCGCAGTGCCTGCTCGCGCGAGCTGGCCACACCGTTCGGCGGCTGCCGCAACCCGAGCTCCCGCACCATCTGCTGAAAACGTTCGCGGTCCTCCGCCGCGTGAATGCTGGCCGGCGACGTGCCCAGTATCGGTACGCCCGCGCCGTGCAGCGCCTGGGCCAGGTTCAACGGCGTCTGCCCGCCGAACTGGACCACCACGCCCCGCACCAGCCCCCCGCCAGAAGCACCGCCGCCCGGGACGAACGGCCGCCCGTTCAGGCGCTCGCAGACGTTCAGCACGTCCTCGTGCGTAAGCGGCTCGAAGAACAGGAGATCGCTGACATCGTAGTCGGTGCTCACCGTCTCCGGGTTCGAGTTGACCATCGCCGTCTCGTAGCCGAGCGCCCGGGCGGCCTGCGAAGCGTGCACGCAGCAGTAGTCAAACTCGATGCCCTGGCCGATGCGGTTCGGCCCACCGCCCAGGATGATGACCTTCGGCCGCTCGCTGACCCGCAGTTCGTCGTCGTGGCATTCGACCAGTACGTGCTCGTCGTCCAGCGAGCGGTAGCGATAGGGCGCCGCCACCGGCAAGGCGCGAACGGCTGCACCCAGCGAAGTCCGTCCGCGGGCCGCCTGGTGCGCGCGCAGCTCCGCCGCCGCCTCCGGGCTGCGGACGACCTGCGCGAAGGGCCGCTCGTGCGTGGAGTAGTAGTATGGTGTCCGGGCACTGAACTCGGCGGCACACGTGTCGACCAGCTTGAACTTCGGCCGGTCGGCCTGCGTCTTCAGCCGCCCGAACGTCGCCGCATCCATCCGCCAGAGGTGCTGCAACTGGGCGTCGCTGTAGCCGCACGCGCGGGCCTGCTGAAAGAGCTCGACCAGCTCCGAGGTAAGCCGCAGGCTGCCGTTGCCGCCGGGCACCGCCAGCAGCCGGTCTTCGAGCGCCACGAGGTCGGCGAGCTGGTCCAGGAACCACGGATCGACGTGGGAGAGCTCGTGGATTCGCTCCACGGACCAGCCCAGCTTGAGCGCGTAGCGGATGTAGTACAGACGACCCTGGCAGGGCGTGGCGATCTTCGCGGTCAGCAGACCCTCGGGTATGGGCCATTGCCGGGAAGCGGCCTCGTCCGTGTCGGCCGGAGCCTCACCCAGCGCTGTGCCCCCGAACACCGGAACGGGCGGTGGCGCCTGTTGCCCGAACGAGTCGATCCACACGCTGGCCCCGTCATCGAGAGCGTCCTGCTGCCGTGCGTCGAGCCACCGATCGCCCGGGTGCAGGCCGTAGCCGGGCCGCTTGATCTCCATCGAGCGAATGCACTTCTGAAACGCCTCCTTGAACGTCCGCCCGATGGCCATCGCCTCGCCGACGCTCTTCATCGAAGTCGTTAACGTCTCGTCGGCCTCGGGGAATTTCTCGAAGGCGAAGCGCGGCATCTTCACCACGCAGTAGTCGATCGCCGGCTCGAAGCAGGCGGAGGTTTCGCCCGTGATGTCGTTGCGCAGCTCGTCGAGCGTGTAGCCGAGGGCCAGCTTGGTCGCGAGCTTGGCGATTGGGAAGCCGGTCGCCTTCGAGGCCAGCGCGCTGGAACGGGACACGCGCGGGTTCATCTCAATCGCCACCAACCGTCCGTCACGCGGGTTCACGGCGAACTGGATGTTGGCGCCCCCCGTGTCCACGCCCACGGCCCGCATGATGGCGATGGCCGCATCACGCATGCGCTGGTACTCGCGGTCGGTCAGGGTCAGCGCCGGTGCCACCGTGACCGAGTCGCCCGTGTGCACGCCCATCGGGTCAAGGTTCTCGATCGAGCACACCACCACGACGTTGTCGCGGCGGTCGCGCATCATCTCCAGCTCGTACTCCTTCCAGCCGGTCAGGTCCTCTTCGATGAGCACCTGTCCGATCCGTGACTGGCCGAGGCCGTCGCGCACGAGGTATTCGAACTCCGCCGGCGTGCGCGCCATGCCGCCCCCCTGCCCGCCGAGCGTGTACGCCGGCCGAATGCACGCCGGCAATCCAACCCACTCGCAGACCTTCAGGGCCTCTTCGAACGTCCGAACGGTCGCCGAGCGCGGCACGTCGATCCCGGCAACCTGCACGACCTCCTTGAAGCACCCGCGGTCTTCCGCGCGCCGGATCGTCTCCAGGTCCGCCCCGATCAGCCGCACGCCGTGCCGCGCCAGGATCCCGGCCTCCGCCGCAGCCACGGCGCAGTTCAGCCCGGTCTGCCCGCCCAGGGTCGGCAGGATCGAGTCCACGGGCGTTCCGCGCGATGCTTCGAGCGACAGGATCTGCTCGATGGACTCCGCCGTGATGGGCTCGACGTACGTGCGCTCGGCCAACTCCGGGTCGGTCATGATCGTCGCCGGGTTGCTGTTCAGGAGCACCACGGCGACGCCCTCTTCCCGCAGCGCCCGACAGGCCTGCGTGCCGGAATAGTCGAATTCGCAGCCCTGGCCGATGACGATCGGGCCGCTCCCGACAATCAACACGGCGCGGATGTCAGGTGCCTTCGGCATCTATCACTCCTCGACGCAATCGGTCGGCAACAGCGCAGCTTCCGCCGCTCGTACATGCTCGCGCCGCTCGCGCGCCTGGTCCCTCAGCGTGACGAACTCCGCGCGGAAGGCGGCGAGCACGTCCGCCGGCAACCGACCGTCCGTGCTGCGCCACTGCGGTAACTCCGGCGGGGCGAAAGTCCCCGCGCGAATCTCGGCGGCGACTTCGCGGTAGGCCGTCCGGAAAGGCGTTCCCGTCGCCGCCCGGGCCAGCGCCGCGTGCGCAGCATACAACTCCGGGCGCATGGCCGCCGCGAGCCGTTCCGCACGGAGCAGGAAACCATCGATCACGCGTGTCGCCATCTCCAGGAGCTGCGTCGTGGCGAGCGCCACACGAATCGCGGGTTCCTTCGTTAACTGCAAGTCCCGGTGATAGCCGGACGGCAGCTTCCCCGCGACGCGCTCGATCTCGGTAACCCGGGAGCGCAGTCGGGCGGCGCCGCCGCGGAGCAACTCCAGCACGTCGGGGTTGTGCTTGTTGGGCATGATCGACGAACCGGTCGACAGCGCCTCGGGGAGCGCGCAGAAGCCGAACTCCGCCGTGCAGAACAGCAGCAGGTCCGAGGCGAGCTTCTCCACAACGCCGCCGACGTCCGCACCGACGCGGGCGAAGTAGCACTCCATGCGCCCCCGGCTGTTCTGCACGTCGAGCGGGCTGCGCTGGATGCCGCTGAAGCCGAGCAACCCGGCGGCGTACATCCGGTCCAGCGCCAGCGGCACGCCGTAGCCGGCGCCGGTGTGCAGCGGACACGCATCGAGCCGGTTCAACAGATCGTACGCGGCGCGCATCTGCTCCAGCGCGGCCTCGCCGTGGGCATGCAGCCAGAGCCCGACGCTCGAAGGCATGGCCTGCTGGAGATGCGTGTACCCGGGCATCGGCGTGGTTCCATCCCGCTCGATGCGTTCCAGCAACGTGCCGATGAAGTCGGCGATGTCGTCCAGCCACAGCATCGTGTGGTGCCGCAGGAACAGCCGCAGCGCCGTCGCGACCTGGTCGTTGCGGGAACGGCACGCGTGGATCTTCTCGCCGGCGATGCCGCAGTGTCGCACCAGTTCCGCCTCGAGGGCGGTGTGACCGTCCTCCAGCTCCGGCGGAATGTCGAACTCGCCCCGCTGCGCCCGCCGGTCGGCGGCCGCCAACGCACCCAGCAAAGCCGCCAACTCGTCCTCACTAAGCAAACCGACCCGAACCAGCGTTCGGGCGTGGGCCGCCGTTCCCAGGCAATCCCAGTGCAGGAGGTAGCGATCCCAGGTCGGATCGTCTCCCACCGTGAAGCGATGAACCGCCACGTCCAACGGCTCGCCTTTCTCCCACAGCCGCGGCGGCGAGAGGTTCATGGCTGCTCTCCAGTCAGTGCGAAGTACTCGCGAACGACTTGCAGATAGGTCGCGAAGCCCTGCTCCAGCTCGTCCGCGGTGATGAACTCATCGGGCGTGTGGGAGCGGGCCGATTGCCCCGGACCGAGCTTCACCGCCGGAACTCCGGCGAGGAACACCATGTCACTCATGGCCGCGCTCCCGGCGGGCGATACGCCAGGCCGTGCGCGGCACGCTGCCCTGACGATCGCTGCGTCGGACGCCGTTTCGACCGGCACGAGTCGCTCGCTGTGGACGCAGAGTTCGCTACGGAAAGCCGCGCGGAGCCGTTCGTACAGCGCCCCATGCGTTTCGCCGGGCGTCGTGCGCACGTCGAGCATGAACTCGCACGTGTCCGGAACGACGTTATTGGCGACGCCGCCGTAGATCCGCGTCGGATGTGCGTGGCAGCGGCCCAGGAGCGGATGCTCCGGGCCCCAGTCGAACGCAGCCAGCGTGTCCAGGTCGCGTGCCGCGACCGCGATCGCATTATCCGCACTCCCCGGCGGCGTGTTGGCCGGGTGGCCGCTCCGGCCGCGAGCCACGCCGCGCAGCACGAGCAAGCCGCGCTGGGCGATCATCGGAACGAGACCGGTGGGCTCGCCGACGATGGCCGCGTCCAGCGGCGACAGCTCCGGCAGAATCGTCGCGAGCCCCTGTCCGTTGATTTCCTCTTCTGCGGTCAACGCCAGCACGACCGTGCCCCCCAGGCGTTCGCCGCGATTCAGCAGTTCCCGCAGGCGCAGCACGGTCGTCAACAGGGCGACGACGCAGCCCTTCGCATCGTTGGCACCCAACCCGCTGAGACGGCCGTCGTGTACCTGCGGCTGCCACGGATCGTGCGACCAACCCTGTCCCGGCGGCACTGTGTCCAGATGTGAATTGAGCAGCAGTCGCGGCCGCGGCGCATCGCCCAGTTCGCACAGCAGGTTGTTCGCCTGACGCCGCGCGCGCAGCCCCGCCTCGGCCAGATCCGCCTCGATGGCGTCGGCGAGCGCCGCCTCCTGGCCCGAGACACTGCGTATGGCCACGTAGCGGGCGAGCGACTCGATCACGTTCCGCCCCCCTGTGTGCCGTTGTTCTTCGCGTTGCGCTTCGCCACGATGAGCGTGCCGCAGCCCTCGTTCGTGAACACTTCGCCGAGCAGCGTATCGGGGATCAGCCCGTTGATGATGTGCACGCGCGGCACGCCAGCCATTAGCGCCGCCCGGCACGCGGCCAGCTTGGGCAGCATTCCGCCGCTGATCACGCCCGACTCAACCAGCGCGGCGGCCTGATCCAGGTCGAGGTACGTCTGCAACGTGCGTGCATCGGACTTGTCCTGCAGCACGCCATCCACCGTTGTGACGAGGAAGAGCTTCGCGGCCTCGATCGCCCCGGCCAGCGACGCCGCAACCGTGTCGGCGTTGACGTTGTACACCTGCCCGGCCGCGTCCGCCGCCAGGCAGCCGACGACCGGCACACAATCGCCCGCCAGCAAGTGGCGCAGCGGCGCGGCGTTCACCGCCACCACGTCCCCGACGAAACCGAAGTCCACCTCGCGAGTGCGGTTCGTTTCCGCATCATGCAGCGTTTGCACGGGACGTCGTTGCGCTTCGATGAGACCCGCGTCCACGCCGCTGACGCCGACGGCGGCCACGCCCGCCTTGCGGAAGGCGGCCACGATATTGGTGTTCACGACGCCGGCGAGCGTCATCTTGGCGATTTCGAGCACGGGCGCAGTGGTAACCCGGCGGCCGCCGATGATCTCCGGCTCAACGCCCAGGCGCGTGCTGAGATCGCTCATCTGCTCGCCGCCACCGTGCACGACGACCAAGCCGATACCGAGGCCGTGCAGGTGCGCGAGCTGATCCACGAGGTTGTCCATCGCTCGGCCGGGTGCGCACAAGCGACCGCCCAGCTTGATCACGAACACGCGGCCCTTGTAGGCACGGATGTAGGGGATCGCCGTGCGGAGGGCGTCGAGCTTCACCTGCAACTGCATGACTGGACCTCCTCGGCACACCCGGCCTCGCGCTGCGTCAGCAGCGCCGTCAGAATCGCCACCTGCGACCAGAGGCGGTTCTCCGCCTGGTCCACTACGACGCTCCGCGGGTCATCGAGTGCCTCGTCCGCGATGACCACGTTCCGCCGAACCGGCAGGCAGTGCAGCAGCCGCGTCTGCGGCCCGAGATGGGCCGGCGTAACCATCCAGTCGGCGTGGCGACGGAAGTCGGCCCGTTGTTCTTCCTGTTGGCCGTACAGCGCCGGGCTGCCCCAGCTCTTCACGTACACGACGTCGGCACCGCGGGTTGCCGCCGTCTGGTCGGCCGTGAGCATGAACTCGGCGCCCGCGGCTGCACACCACGCCCCCGCCCGGTCCAGTATCGCCGCGTTCAGCTCGTAGCCGGGAGGATGGGCCACGGTGACGTTCATCCCGGCCGCCGCGGCCGCCAGCATCGCCGAATGCGGCACCGCCATCGGCAGCGCCTTGACCTGCGGCGCCCACGTGAGCACGAAACGTCGGCCGCGTGGCTCGCCGAGCTGCTCCGCCATCGTCTGCCAGTCCGCGAGACCCTGACACGGATGCTCGACCGCGGATTCCATATTGATCACCGGCACCGTCGCGAAGCGGGCGAACGCGCAAATGACGTGGTCGGCCGCGTCCTCCGCCGCATCACGCAGACCGGCGAACGTCCGCACGGCCAGCAGGTCGCCATACCGGCTGAGCACCGGCGCCGCCTCGCGAATGTGCTCGGCCGCCTCGCCGTCCATCACCGTGCCATCACGGTGTTCGAGCTTCCAGGCATCGCCGCCGACATTCAGACAGACGGCGTGTCCGCCGTAGCGGAGCATCGCCGCCTCGAAGGAAACACGCGTCCGCAGCGATGGATTGAAGAAGACGAGCGTCAGAATGCGTTCACGCAACTTGGCGGTTACCACCTCGCCCTGCCCCGCCTTGCAGCGGCGTGCCAGCGCGACCAACTCGGCCAGTTCCGCGGGTTCGTAGTCCAGCATGCTCAGCCAGTGACGCATCGCTCAGTTCTCCCGGTTCGGCCAATGCGGCGGCCGGACACGCAGCGCGGCCACCCGCCGGGCACGGCCTCGCCTCTATACCGGGCGCAACGCCGGGACCCACAAACCGGCGGTCTCCGGCAGTCCGCACATGAGGTTCAGGTTCTGCACCGCCGTGCCCGCCATACCTTTCACCAGGTTGTCCAGGGCGGTCATGACGATCACGTGTCGTTCACGGCACGCCAACCCGATATCGCAGAAGTTCGAGCCGACCACGTTCTGCAAGGCCGGCGATTCGTCCACGATCCGCACAAAGGGCCGACCGGCGTAGAACGCCTCGTACTTTCGCCGCAACGATTCCACATCCGTCGGCTCAGCCAGTGTGGCGTGCGCCGTGACGAAGATGCCGCGGGCGACGTCCAGGCTCTGCGCGACGAAGCTCATGGCCAGCCGCTGACCGTACGGGTCGCCCAGCGCTTGCAGAATCTCCGGCTCGTGTCGGTGCGCCAGCGGCTTGTACGCGCGAAAATCAGCGTGGCGCGTCGGATGGTGCGTCCCGTCCTTGAGCTGCCGGCCGGAGCCGGACGAACCGGTTTTTGCGTCGACGGCGAGCGGCCCGCTGAGTTTCACGCCGGCCAGCGGCGCGAGGGCCAGGATCGCCGCCGTCGCCAGGCAGCCGGGATTCGCGACACATCGCGCGGCCTGCACGCGCTCCGGCCACAGTTCCGGCTGGCCATACACGAACGCCGACCGAAGCTCGGGCAGCAGCGGTGATTCCGGATAGTGACGTGCATGCAGCCCGGCGTCGCTGAGTCGGAAATCGCCGGACAGGTCGATCACGTGTACCGCCCGACCCTGCGGGTGCTGGCTCAATTCGTCCAGCAGCGCGGCGATCGCCTGGGCGCTGGCTCCGTGCGGCAGTGCCGAGATGACAACGGCGTGCTCACCGGCGAGAAGCCGCGTGGCATCGACGCCGGACGTCAGACGCAAGTCATAGAACCCGCGCAGGTGCGGATGCACGTCGGCGACCGCAGCGCCCGCGGCAGAGCGTGACGTAGCACTGATGACCTCAACGGCCGGATGCTGCGTGAACAGGCGCAGCAACTCACCCGCGCCGTAGCCGGTCGCACCGAGAACCGCCACGTGCACGGGCCGACTCACGCGTGGCCTCCCTGAACCGGCTGAGCGAGCTGTTCGATCACTGCGTTGCCCAGCTCGACCCCTTGCGTCCGAGCGTTCAGGGCCGCCAGCCCAAGCTGCTCGCGGACGTAGCGTGTGCCGACCGCATTGTCGGTCGCCGGACCGCTGACGACATCGATGCTCAGCCCAAACCGATCCGCCAGGATCCGTTGCGCGCCCCAGGCCCCGACCGGATCGTTCGCGCAGAGCACCAGCACGCGGATGCAGCGGCGAAGCTCAACATCGGCGAGGATCTCGGCTACGCCGTACTCCCCCAGCAAACCATCGCCCAACTCGGCGACGATCACGTCAGCGCCGGCGTGCGCCAGGTGTTCCAGCAGCGTCCGCGCCACGGCAACCGCACTGGCCGCCGTCGTCGAGACCACGCCCGCATCGGTAAACGAGACCGCCCAACGAGCCCCGTAGTCACGCATGTGCAGCACGTCGCGCCGCAGTGAGACGCCCGTCAACTTGCAGGCACCCACAGCCCTGCCATGCTTGGCGAGCTGCCGCACGAGCTGGCAGGCGGCGGACGTCTTGCCGCTGTTCATGCACGTGCCGGCGACGAACACCACCGGAACAGCCGGCGTCGGTTCGGGCGAGACCTTGAGCGCGTTCATCCCGATGTGGGCCGGCACGCCCTGGCGGTCCTCGAAATCGGGGAACACCAGCACGGCACCGAGCACCTCGAACGCGAAGGGCGGACCGACGTCCGGGTTCTCCGACGTGCAACGACCGATGACGCCGCCCAGGTTGAGCACGTGCAGCGTGTCGCCGACCGCCAGCGTGTCCGGCACGTAGCCCGAGTAGCCGTGCAGCGCGCTCCGCGGGCCGAGGACGCCGGCGATCACGTCGCCTTCGTGCAACGTCACCATCCGTCCGTGCAGGTCCTCGAGTTGGTTGTACGCGGTCTTCTCGCCATGAATGCGACCGGCCAGGATGTAGGATTCGCGCGCGATAATCTCCGGCGTGACCCGGACGTCGCGACGTAGCGGCACGTTCGCCGTCGCAGAGGCGAGCTTGTCAATCCACAGCCGCATGGTTCGCCTCTGCCTGCCGCGCCACCTGCGCCGCCAACTCATCCTGCAACCCGTAGAGCCGGCTGAACGCGGCGGCGTCCGCACCGTTCCACAACGCAGCGGTCTCGCCATACCGCGCCCCGCAGCCCAGCAGTGAATACGGACTGGTCGCGCCCAGCACCTCCGCTCGTCCGGCGTGCAGGCGCACCCGCGCCTGTCCGTGCACGCGCTGCTGCGACGACATCAGAAACGCCTCCAGGTCGCGCATGAGCGGGTCAAAGAACCGCGCCTCATGCAGGCCGCTGGCGTAGAGGTCGCCGAGCGTGCGCTTCCACAGCAGTTGCTGCCGCGAGAGCACCAACTTCTCCAGCTCTCGATGCGCCGTGATCAGCACGGTCGCGGCGGGGGCTTCGAATGCCACGCGGCCCTTGATGCCGAGGATCGTGTCGCCCACGTGCATGCCGCGCCCGACACCGTGTCGGCCAGCCCGCTCAGTCAGTTCGTCGATCAGCCGCACTGGGTCCAACCGCTCGTCATCCAGCGCCACCGGCACGCCGGCTTCGAACGAGATCCGGACGTCCTCAGCCGCCGTCGGCCATTGCCCCGCTGAGCGCGTGAGCACGTACGCCTCTTCCGGCAACGCACCTTCACCGGCGTGCGTCTCTGCCCCGCCGATCGTCGCACCCCACAACCCGCGGTTGATCGAGTACGTCGCGATCTTTGCCGGAACCTCTACGCCGCGTTCCGCCAGATACGCCACTTCCTGCTCGCGCGTCAGACCCAACGCCCGAACCGGCGTCGCGATCTCGACCGCGGGGGCGAACACACGGAAGGCCACATCGAACCGAACCTGGTCGTTTCCCGCCGCCGTCGAGCCGTGAGCCAGCGCGGTGGCCCCGATCTCAACGGCGTGCAGGGCGCAGCGTTTGGCCTGAACGACGCGCTCGGCCGAGACGCACAGCGGATACACGTCGCCGCGCAAGGCACCTGCGAAAATCAGATAGCGCAGGTAGTCATTGAACAACTCGCCGCGGGCGTCGATCGTGCGGTGATCCGCGACGCCGAGCGCTCGCGCCCGCCGTTCGATCGCCGCCAACTCGTCGGTCGCGCTGTCCGTCTGCACGGTGACGGTGTGGACCTCGTAGCCCTGCTCGGCCAGCCAGACCGCGCAAAAGGACGTATCCAGACCGCCAGAGAACGCTAAAACCGCCTTGCGCTTCACGGTCGCACCTTTGCTTGCCCCCGGTTCCGCCGACCGCCGGTCATTGGCCGGCCGCTCCGACATCCGGCCCGTCGCCGTCCGCCGGCGGCGGCGCCTTGAGCTGGGCCAACACGCGGCCCTGGGCCACACGGCTGCGGACAGCCACGAAGATCGTGTCATCGCCGGCCACCGTCCCCGCCATCTCCGGCACCTTCCTGCTGTCGAGTTCTACGGCCACGGTGGCCGCCGCTCCCGGCGGCGTCTTGACCACGATGAGGTTCGCCCCGACGGCCTCCGCAGAAACGATTAATTCATTGTAGAGCGAAGCCGCCCCGGGTGCCGACCGATCGACGCCGACCCGTGCCGCGGGCACGTACCGGCCGTCCACCCGCACCAGGCCCAACTCGCGCACGTCGCGACTGACGCTTGCCTGAGTAACGTGAAATCCACGTTTCTCCAGCAACTGCACCATTTCCTCCTGGCTGGCCACCGGCCGTTGCCGTACCAGCTTCAGGAGCGTCGCCTGCCGCGTTCGTTGCTCTCTCACGGACCACCTCGATTATGAATAAATCATCGGCCGTGCAAATATATACAGTTGACCCCAACCGTCAAGAGGACGCGCTGTGGCTTTTTCGGGAAGACCGATAACATGGCTCGCCCGCCGGCCAGGCCGCGCCGCCGGCGGCCGACTGAAGTGGAAAAGTTGGATCTGCGAACCTGCACAGGATTGGAGGCCGGGGGGGGATTCGACTCTCTGGGCTACCCTCGACACACGGCTGTTACACCGCAAGACGTCACACACGTGCTCTGCGCAGTGTGGAGCCTCGCGAGAGAACCGCGCGGAGTGCAGGCCGCGAATCGAGTGTTCCCCGGAGAGGGGCGGCCGGGAGAGGCCGCGGCCTCCAGGCATATTCACCTTTTGTTCGGACGCCGGTGGAAATCGAGTTTCCGCTATAGTCCCCGTAATGCGGGGCCGGCGGGATATAAGCACTTGTCAATAAAGCACTTCATGATTGGAGGCGGGGGGAATCGAACCCTATCAAGCCTCCGCTTGTAACTCGTTTCTCGAACAGTACTTGGAACATAACCCATGGCAGATGCCGCGTTTGCGACCAGACCGAAGCCGACCACTCTTGACCGCCAGGGCCGATCGCAGACCGTATTTGCTGGGAACCCATCGGGGACGAAGTCAGCCCTGAGCTGATTCCGTGTGAGATCCTAACCCACCCCTGTAAAGCGGTTTACGAGAGGGGGGCGATTCCCCCCGCCCCGTTTCTCGGCGCGAAAGCCAAGCTTGCAGGGGGCGCACCGCCGGGTGAGATGCGCCACGAATGCCAGCTTGGGAATTCGGTGCTCGGCGCGCAAACGCTTGTGAGACAGGCACTTACATCGCGTTTTTCGGCCAACAACGAGGATTACAACTGAGTCGCAAGTCACTGAGAACTCACTAACAAGTCACCGAGCTATAACCGAATTTCGTTGATGGCGGGATGAAAAAAGGCGGCGTACTCTCGGGATCAAGATTGGTTCCGAGCCGCCCACGCTGGGCAGAGGAGTACGCCGATGCACGAGAGTAACGACGCGAC
>JASFQK010000020.1:0-118927 GCA_050115495.1 Phycisphaerae bacterium
CCGACCTCCAGGATATCTTGCCGAAAATCACGCGCACGCACGCAGCGTTCGATAAGTCATCGAACTAATGAGGCACTACACTAGCTGCGACGGCGGGCGACAGCACCGGCCGCCACCAACAACAGCAGCAGACCCGACGGCTCAGGAACGAGCGTGCCTTCGATACGCATGGCGGCGTTGGGGCCCATGTAGGCGCTGTCATCCTTAAGCAACCACGTCTCGGGGAACGGATCACCGGACTCCTGATCCCATAGTTTCCAGGCATTCCAGCCGCAGATGTCGTTCTCGTTGAGGAGCCACGCAATACCACCGAGAGGATCCAGATCAGTCTCGACGGCAAGCCAGTACTGCGCATCGCCGGTCAGCACCAGAGAATCGAACTCGAACGTCGTCGGCACAATCTCGTCTTCGCCAAACTCCCCCAGATCAGACGCCAGGGCATCGATCGTCGCCAGACAGGTCCCAGCCACCATCTCTCCCGGGAAATCATCTGGGTTCGTGGGCACACCGTCCGCCGCGTAGATCTTGACCTGGTACCAGAACTGCTCCGGGAACAACGTCTTGTGCGCAAGGGGCAACGTCACGGAGATGTCGGTATACGCGCCAGCGGCCAGATCGAAGCGCATGGCGTTGTAAAGCGTGGAGTCCATGAACCAGATGTCACCACATGCGTAATGATCCGACGACGAAAAGCTGTCCCCAGGGTAGTTATCGTAGACAATCTCCGCATGTGACACGCTGGCGAGAGCGATGACGATCGCAACTGCTGCGACGCACATCTGTACGAACCGTTCCATCTGGCTACTCCTTCCTACGAATCTCGTTGACTTCGATACCTGCAACAATGCAGGTCGAAACTCGCATCGCCCAACGCGACCGCCCCTGCCACCTGCTGTCACCCGCCGGTGACGAGCGGGCCGGCGGATTCACCCGCCGTGAAAATCAGGATACTCAGTATCGCAGACTCGTTCAAGAGAATTTTTTCAAATTTCTTTGATCCACATCTCTTGTCCAGATTAATCTCTCGAATTAGAATGCCTTGTGGGCCGTACGGACCGAGCTACGATGGTCATGATGAATGAGGAGAAGCGAACTGCACCAGCCCGCGGCGTGGCGTTCGCAGACTTGGCGACCACCCGGCTAACGCGGGTTCAGAGTTCCATGCGGAGCTTAATCCGCTCCATCCCTGGAGTTACGAGCCGCCCGAAGGACCTGGAGCGGACGCTGGGGATCAGCGCGTCTCTCGCGTGGCAGATTCACAAGTTCGCCAACGCCGATGACCCGCTGGCGGAAATCCGTGTCCTGCCCGGGCAGGTCGCCATCGAACGGTTTCTCAGGGCGGCGGCGAAGCGCGGCGCGCCGGAATCCACGATCGCCCAGGTGCGGACCGCCCTGGGCGATATTGAGGAACTGGTTTCCCAGTATGCCGCGAATCGGAAGGAGTTCGAGTCGCTGCTCAGCGGTTTATCAAGGGACGGTGGCGAGGCCGTGGACCTGAAGAACCGCCTGGCGACGTTTGCCGGCCAGAGTCACCTGCTTGGTTTTCGCGCCGACACGATCGTGAGCTGTTTCGTTTATGCACCATCGCGCGTGGATCCGTCGTCGCTTGATGCGGCAACGATGCGGACCATCACCGGAATACGTCGGTTTCGATACGACACGAGCATCGTCGTTGCCGAGGTACGTGCCGTCCATGACGACGGCATGCCCTTTGAATCCCAGCCGGAACCGCTGGTTGAGGAAACAAGTGGCAGCTACGAGGGGTTGATTCCGCAGTTCTGCAGTCAGCCGCTGCCCGTTCTGAAGCGCGTCTCGACAGTGGTGGAGAAGGCGAATGTCGAGGTGCAGCCACAGGGACTGGGTGCGAAGTCGGTGATGACGTGCACCATCGGTCATTCCTTGCGTGCCTGCATGCCTCGATACCGCACCGCGACGGATACGATGCAGCTCAGCCATACGGCCGTCCGCATCCCCTGCAAGCTGCTGATCCAGGACACGCTGGTGTACCGTGGCGTGTTCGAACCGAATCAACGGGAGGTTGCGGTCTACACCGATCATCGCGGTGTCGACGCCGCCCCCTTCGATCGGAAGTGCGACAAGCTGCGGGCCGACGTGTCGGCGGTGTTCATGGGCAGCGGAATCCACGTGCTGAACGTGGAAGAGGTACCGATCTACGAGGACCTGATGCGTTTTGCCTTCGAGCGCATGAACTGGAACATCGACGATTTCGACCTGTACCGCGTGCGGATCCGATATCCACTGATGCCCTCATCGCTCGTCTCCCGATTTGACCTTCGCGAACCTCCCGAGGAACGATCATCTGACGGCGAGTGACGCCGGGCGCGGACGGCGGCGGAGCTCATAGACCACGGCCCGCGAACGGGACGCTCGCGGGCCGCGGAAGCGGGGCGTGGTGGAGTCGGTGAGGGCCGCGTTAGCGGCGGCGCAGCAGCACGCCGGCGACGCCGAGCAGCAGCAGCGACGCCGGTTCGGGGATGCACCGCGTGTCGACGATGATCTGGTCGAAGAACAGCTCGTCATAGTCGTTGAGCGCGTCGACGTAGAGTGACTCGAACTCCGGGTTCGGCCAGATGAAGATGTGCCAGCGCTCGTACCACCAGGTACCGTTGTCGGTGGATTCGAGCGGGAGCTGCATTTCCAGCGACACTTCGTTGACGTACGGCGACCCCGGCTCGTCCACGACCAGGTTCGGCGGACCACCGTAGTAGTACGGGTCGGTGGCGTCCACGTAGTACGTCCACTGCACGTAGATCTCCTTGAACTCGTTCGGCTCGGGAACGTTCGGGAGATCGATGTAGAAGCGCCAGAAGAAGTTGTAGACGCCCTGCCGGCCCTCCCACGTGTCAAACCATTCGTGGGAGGCGAAGTACGCGTCATCGATGGAAGGCTGGCCGTACGGGTTCAAGAGGTTGTCCGCCGGGATCGGATTGGCGTCCGGATCGTTGCCAAACCACCAGGCCTCCCACGTCGTGTTTGGTTGATCCCTCCACGGGGGCGGATACAGATCGTCCGCCGTGGCCGGTAGCGCAAATGTCAGCAGACATGCGCAAACGATGAAGCTCCTCATTCCACTTCTCCTCTCGGGGCAGGCGCACGCCCGAGCCGCCGGCGAAGGGCCGGCCCGGCGCGACTTGCCCCAGCAAGGCCCGGCGTCCCCGCGGCGAGCCCGTCCAGCGGATTGGCTCGACAGGGAGACACCGGGCAGCCCTTCGACGCCCTCCAGACTCCACGACACCCCGAACAGAACCTGGCGTTTGCCCACTGTCCTCCTCCATGCGCGCGAACAGACAACGTGGGCGCAGCCAACTGCGCGAGAACAGCAATGCACCAGACCGGTACTTCGCAGACGATGTGGCCCAACGAAATGTGCGGACACAGTGTACCGCGCCGGGCGGGCGGCGTCCGGGGCTTTGGAGGTCTTTTTTGATGAGAGAAACAGAGACCCGCGCCCGGCTGGCGACGCCTGTCCCCTGAATGGCGGATTCTCTTCGGTGCTGGAGTTACGCGCCCCAAGTCGGCGGTCGACCATCGCCGGTTGGCGAGATGGCGTGCGGATTCGCGCGCACTTCGCAAGCAGCGTTGCGGGTCGCGGATTCCGGCCTAACGCATGTCATTCTGGAAAAGGAAGGCGCAAGTCGCGAGTTCGAGGGGGGTTAGGGAACTGGGCTGCCAGGGCTCGAACCTGGAACCTTCTGATCCAGAGTCAGACGTTCTACCAGTTGAACTACAGCCCAATGCGTTCGCTGCCGGCCAACCTTTTCGGTTGCCTCAGACGGGCTATTTAACACTGGACGGCTCGGGGCGTCAAGCCCCGCCGAAGGGCCCCGCCAGGGCGTAAAGTCTGCCTCCCCGCCGACCCCGGGGCGAACCACAAGACGCTGGCCGGCCGAAATCATACAATCCGCCTCTACGTCCCGGCCGCCGGTGAGCCCCGGCCGGCCGGCGTCCGCAACGCTGGAACAGGATGTCCCGACCATGAGTCAACCCGCGCCGGAGTCGCCCCGGACCCATTTCATCCAGGACCTCATCAACGAGGATATGAAGACCGGCCGCTTCGACGGCCGCGTGCACACGCGTTTTCCGCCCGAACCGAACGGCTACCTGCACATCGGCCATGCGAAGTCCATCTGCCTGAACTTCGGCCTGGCCGAGGAGTACGCCGGCGGCAAGTGCAATCTCCGCTTCGACGACACGAACCCGGTCAAGGAAGAGGAGGAGTACGTCCAGTCGATCATCGACAACGTGCGCTGGCTCGGCTTCGACTGGGAGGACCGCCTCTGCTTCGGCTCGGACTACTTCGAGCAGATGTACGAGTGGGCCGTCGACCTGGTCAGGAAGGGCAAGGCGTACGTCTGCGACCTGACATCGGACGAGATCCGCGAATATCGCGGCACGCTCACGCGGCCGGGCCGTAACAGCCCCTACCGCGATCGCTCGGTCGAGGAGAATCTCGATCTGTTCGAGCGCATGCGCAAGGGCGAATTCCCGGACGGTTCGCGCACGCTGCGGGCCAAGATCGACATGGCCTCGGCCAACCTGAACATGCGCGACCCGATCATGTACCGCATCCTGCACGCCCGGCATCATCGCTCGGGCGACAAGTGGTGCATCTACCCAATGTACGACTGGGCCCACGGGCTCGAAGACGCCATCGAGCGGATCACGCACTCGATCTGCACGCTCGAATTCGAGAACCACCGTCCGCTCTACGACTGGTTCCTCGACGCACTGGGCATCTACCACCCGCAGCAGATCGAGTTCGCCCGGCTCGAACTGACCTACACGGTCATGAGCAAGCGGAAGCTGCTCGAGCTGGTCAAGGAAGGGCACGTCCGTGGCTGGGACGATCCGCGCATGCCGACCATCTCCGGCCTGCGCCGCCGCGGCTATACGCCGGAGGCCATCCGCGAGTTCTGCAAGCGGATCGGCGTGGCGAAATTCAACAGCACGATCGACATCGCCCTGCTGGAGAATTGCCTGCGCGAGGATCTGAACCGCCGGGCCCCGCGGGCCATGGCCGTGCTCAACCCGTTGCGCGTGGTCATCGACAACTACCCCGAGGACCAGGTGGACGAGCTCGAAGCGGTCAACAACCCGGAAGACCCGGCCATGGGCACGCGGCGCGTCCCCTTCTCGCGTGTGCTCTACATCGAGCGCGACGACTTCCGTGAGGACCCGCCGAAGAAGTTTTTCCGGCTGGCTCCCGGCCGCGAGGTCCGGCTGCGCTACGCGTATTACATCACGTGTGTCGGCTGCGTGAAGGACCCGCAGACGGGTGAGGTCGTCGAGCTGCACTGCACGTACGACCCGCAGACGCGCGGCGGCGACAGCCCGGACGGGCGCAAGGTCAAGGCGACGCTGCACTGGGTGTCGGCGGCGCACGCCATCGAGGCCGAGGTCCGCCAGTACGATCATCTGTTCCGAACGCCGGAGCCGGACGATGTCCCGGAAGGGCAGGACTACAAGGCGAACCTCAACCCGGACTCGCTGCAGGTGCTGAGTTCGTGCAAGGTCGAGCCGTCGCTGGCCGGTGCAACACCGGGAACGCGCTACCAGTTTGAGCGGCAGGGTTACTTCTGCGTGGACGCAGATTCCGCCAGCGAACGTCTGGTATTCAACCGCACCGTTCCACTGAAAGACACGTGGGCGAAGATCGAGAAGCGCGAAGAGCCGCCTCAGAAGGGGTAGTGTCGGCGGGTTCGGCGGAGGAATCTGAGGAGTTATCGGCGAATTAATATTCGGGCCCTGGGACCAGCCGGCTTGTAAAACCCACGATTTCAAGGGGTTCGGTAGCGGTTTCGGGGTACGGCGGCGGTTAAACAGAAGTTGACCATACGGGCTTGCCAATCGCTAAATGTTGTAATAGTATTAAGAGAGAGCAGGACACCGAACCCCGGGCCGGACTGCGTCGGCGTACGTGTCCCCCCCCGCACGTCCCGACCGCCGGCCCATTTTTCGCGCCCTGCTCGGCCGCTTCTGTCGGGGGAATTTCCTTCTGCTGAGCTTCGTGTCTTGTCGTCTGCAATTGGCCCTTCGGCGCGACTTGCGCGCGACGTGATCTGCTCGGCGAATGATCCGCCTACGCCGGAGAATACACTCGCGCCGTCGCTCGACAGCGACGGTCCTCACCTGTCGCGGCGCGGCGGCAGGAAAGGGAGGATCGGCGGTTGTTGCCGGTGCGGCTCGCGGTCGGCGCCGGCAGTTTGACACGCCCGTGTGGGCCCACCTATCATCGCGACCTACGCTCGGAGCGAGGACGGCGGGGTGACACCATAGGGGTGTCGAGGAGAGCAAGGACATGCCTCGACGAATGTACGGCTGCATGTGGCAGGCTGCGGTTCTGTGGGTCATCGGATCGGCACTCGTGCTGATCCCGGCCTGCCAGGAACTGAGTGATTCTCCGAACTTCACCACGTCGGCCGGCGTGTACCGCGACCGTATGCTGGCCGAGCACGAGGAGAAGCTCTCCGACCAGCGTGAGCGGCGCGAAGTGCGGGCCGTGCCGGTGTCGTGGCAAAGCGAACTGCCGGAGCGAGCCGCCCTCGTCACACAGCCGCCCACGGCGGAGCAGCCGTCGCCGGTGCAGGTCCTGGCCGAAATGCCCGACCCGGACGAAGCGCCCGCGGTGATGCAGCAGCGTCTCGAAACGCTGAAGGAGTCCGCCCGAACGGACGTGCGTGTCGGCCGGAATTACGAGCGCGTGGTGGTCGAGGCCCTGGAGGAGCTGAAGCGCCTGGGACAGGGGCGTCAGGTCCGGATGAGCCTGGCCGAGTGCGTGCAGCGGGCGCTCGAGAATAACTACGCGATCCGCATCGAGGCCTACAACCCGGCGATCAGCCAGACGCACCTCGTGGAAGCCGAAGCGGCGTTCGACGCCGAGTTCTTCCTGGACTCGTCCTGGAGCAAACAGGACCGCAACGTCGGATCCGAGTTGCAGGCGAGCGCGACGGACACACGCACGTATTCGGGCGGGTTCCGCAAGCTGCTCGCCTCGGGCATGCAGGTGCAGGCTGAGATCGGTCAGACGCGCACCTGGTCCAACTTCCAATATCAGACGCTCAACCCGTCGTACGAGTCCACGTTCATGGTCTCGTTCACGCAGCCCCTGCTGCGGAACTTCGGGCTGGACGTGAACCGGGCGACGATCAACATCCGCCGGGCTGAACGCGACATCGCCCACGAGAAGTTCGTCCAGATGGTGCGTGACCGGCTGTTCGACGTGGAGTCGGCGTACTGGCGGCTGGCGGCGGCGCGGCGCATCGCGGCCATCTCCGCCGAGCAGGTCTCACAGAACCACGCCACGTACCTGAACATGGTCGAGCGGCAGGAGCACGACGCGACCGAGGTCGAGCTGGCGAACTCCGAGTCGCGCTGGCGCACGCGGCAGGTCGAATTCCAGGAGGCGGTCAAGAGCGTTCGCGACGCCGAGGACACGCTCAAGAACCTGCTGAACGACCCGGAGCTGCTGCTCTCCGAGGACATCGAGATCGTCCCGATCGATACGCCGTATGCAGCGGCGCTGGCCCTGGATCAACTGGCCGCGGTTCGGACGGCCGTCGACCGCCGGAGCGAGATTCGCGAGGCGCTGCGCTACATCGAGCAGGCCCGCATCGCCACCGCCGCTGCCAAGAACCAGACGCTGCCGCAGCTCGACCTGAGCTTCCAGTACGAAGTGCAGGGTATGAACGTCAGTGCGGACTCCTCGTTCGACAACCTGACGACGAACCGGTTCATCTCGTACGCGGTCCGTGCCCAGTTCTCCTATCCGATCGGCAACCGAGCCCGGCGGGCCGCCTATCGGCGCTCCCAGCTCCAAGAATCGCAGGCGGTCGTCGGCCTACACCAGACGACGGATGCGATCGTGCAGGAGGTCAATGCGGCCGTGCGGACGCTCGCCGTTCGCTACGCCCAGATCGCGCCGGGGCTGATCGCCGCGCAATCCGCCGAGCGGAACCTGCGTGCCCTCCAGGCCCGCACGCAGCGGATCGACCCGAACTACCTGCAAACCGAGCTGTCCGCGGTGGAGCAGCTCTTCGCCGCCCGCCGAACGCTGCTGCAAGTGGTCGCCGAGTACAACATCGCCATCGCCGCACTGGAAAAGGCGAAGGGCACGCTGCTCGAATACAACAATGTCGTCGTGACTGATGAGCCGCCAGATTAATGAGCCCGGATCACGTGGGGGGAGCGTTGCCCTACATCCGGGCTGGGGCGCCTGGCTGGCCGCCGGTCTGGGCGTGCTCTGCTTTCTGAACAGCCTGGGCAACGACTTCACCTACGACGATATGCCGATCGTGCGCGACAATCCGCGCACGCGCAGCCTGGCCAACGTCCGCGAGATCTGGCTGTCCGATTGGTGGCAGCCACAGGACGCCCAGGACGCAGTCGCCCACCGCCATCGCGACCGGCTGTACCGACCGCTGAGCATGTACAGCTTCGCGGTGAATTACGCGATCGGCGGGCGCGATCCCTTCGGTTATCACGCCACGAATATCCTCCTGCACGCCGCCGCCTGCGTGCTCGTCTGGCGGCTGGCCCGGCGACTGGTGGGCGATACGACGATCGCGACCATTGCGGCGGTCGTCTTCGCCGTCCATCCGGTGCACTGCGAGGCGGTGACGAGTATCGTCGGGCGGGCGGAGGTGCTGGCCACGCTGTTCCTGCTGGGCGGGCTGCTGGTACTGCTGCCAGAAAAGCGGCCGCCGGGGTGGTCGCACGCGGCAATCGCGGCGGTGCTGTTCCTCGCGGCGCTGTTCAGCAAGGAAACGGCGGTGTGCTATGTGCCGGTGGCGCTGCTGGCGCTGCACGCGGCGGCCAAGCGTCCGTCGAGTCACGCCCGCCGCTGGTGGCTGCTGCATCTTGTCGCGCTGCTGGCGCCGCTGGTCGTCTATCTGCCGCTGCGGTACGTCGCGCTCGATCATCATCTGCTGCGGGATTCAGCGCCGTACATCCTCATGAATCCGCTCATCTTGGCGGACGGGCCGCATCGGCTACTGCACGCGCTTACGGTTCTCGGGCACTACACGCGGCTGCTGATCGCGCCGGTGCATCTCAGTTGCAACTACGGCCTGGCCGTCATCCATCCCGACCGCGGGCCGGAGCTCATGACGTTCGTCGGCGTGCTCACACTGGCGGCGGCGGTCGTGGCGCTCGTCGGCTATCGCCGATCGCAGCAGGCGTGGCGTTGGCTGGCGGTTCTGACCGCGATGTCGATCGCGAGCTACGCGCTGATCTCCAATACGGTGCTGCTCATCGGCGTGTCGCTGGCGGAGCGGCTGATCTACTGGCCGTCGGTGCCGATGCTGCTGCTGCTCGTGGTGGCGGTCGTTCACCTGTGGCGGCATGCGGTGCAGCGCGACTGGCTCTCGGTGGATATGGCGCGGCTGCTGCGTGTTTGCGGCGTGCTGCTGGTCGTGGCGCTCGGCTTGCGCAGCATCGTCCGCAACATGGACTGGAAGAGCAACGGTTACCTGTTCACGCGCGACGTGCAGACGTACCCGCAGAGCGTCGAATTGAACGAGGGGGCGGCCAACGAGCTGCTGTGGAAGGTCAAGTCGATCTACGAATCCGGGCAGCAGACGGACGTGCGCGCGGCCCTCGAGCGGGCCGACAAGTACCTCGCGGCCGCGCTGAAGATCTACCCGCGCTCGGTGTCGGGTTTGCAGTTGCGCGGGCGCACGCTGGGCATGCTGGGCGAGCGCAAGCTGGCGATGACCTACTTCGATCAGGCCAGCCGGCTCGGCCCGCTCGACCACGTCTCCCGTCAACTCTATGCCAGTCTGAGCAAGGAAGCTGCGGCGGATGCGGCCGAGCTGGCCGCCCTGGCCGAGCAGGTGACTACGCGGCCGGCGGACGTCGAGCTGCGTGTCGCGTATGCCGAGGCGCTCCTGAAGCGCGGCCAGAGTCCTGAGGCGCTGCCCATGCTGGAAGAGGCGGTGCGGCTCGATCCGAACCACGCCGCCGCGCTGCGCCTGCTGGGCGAGACTCTGGTGACCATGAACGAGAGCGAGCGGGCGGAGGAGATGCTGAAGCGGGCGGCCGCCGCCGACCCGACAGACTGGCGCACGCATCTCAACCTGGCCGTGCTGCTGTCCGCCGAGCATCCGGAGGAGGCGCTGCAACATGCGCAGGAGGCGCAGCGTCTGGAGCCGGACGCGCTCGACACGAACATGACGCTGGCCGAAGCGCTGGCCATCAACCACCGCACGACGGAGGCTCTGCAGATTCTCCGCCGAATCCTGCCCGGCATACCAGCACAGAGCCCGCTTCGCCCGGCGATTGAGGCGCGCATTCGCGATTTGGAGCAGGGGCGGCCGTGAGGGATGTCCGGCCTCAAACTACCGGCGCGGCGCCGGTTAGGGCGGCGGCCAGGCGTTCGCAGACCAGTTGTGGGGCGACGTTTTGATCGAGCATGGTCTCGGCGTGAGTGACGGCGTCGAGGTGGGCGTCGAACTGGTCGGACGACAACTGGCGGGATCGGCGGGCGGTGCGGTCCCGCTGTGTGGGTAGCGAGGCGGCGGCCGACGGCGCGGCGGACGCCACGAGCGCATCACGCTCATACGCCGCCACCAGCATGAATGCCAGCTTCAACGCGTCGCGCAGCTCATCGGTGGGCACGGCCTTGCTCTTGGCCGTGCGCGGACCGGCGTCCTCTTCATCTTCTTCCGCCGCAACGTCGCCGTTATCGGTCGGTGCGTCGTTGGGCTGCGCCGCTCGGGTGGCCAGTCCCGCGGCTGTGTCCACCAGTTTGACGCCGAAAGCTTCGGGGTTCTGGTCGGCGAGGCCGTCAAGAGCGGCGCCGACCTCTTCGACCGCGGTCAGCAGGCCGATCTGATGCCAGCGCATGGCCGCGCCCAGCCGCCCATCGGCCAGCCGGGCGAGTGTCTCGGCCTCCGCCGGCGGGAGGGTGAACTCGGCGGCGAGCCGCTGCTGCACGAAATCGGCCGGCAAACGCCCGAACGGCACACATTGGCAGCGCGAGCGAATCGTCGGCCGCAGCCGCGCCGCTGACGAGGTGACCAGAATGAGCACGGTCTCGCCGGGCGGCTCTTCGAGCGTCTTGAGCAGCGCGTTCTGGGCCCCCTCGTTCATTCGCTCGGCGTCGCGGATCACGAACACGCGGCGTGACCCCACGCTCGGCTTGACCGTCGCCGGCTCGAGCAGGAAATGGCGGATCAGGTCGACGGCGAGGAAGAGCCCCTTACTGGCCCGCACGCTGCGATCGGGATGCAGCTTGTGCAGCCCGCGATGAATCAGGTGGAAATCGGGGTGATTGCCGGCGGCGAGCAGTCGGCAGCTCGGGCAGGTTCCGCAAGCATCGGCGTCGGCGGCCACCTCACCCTGGCACAACAGCCGGGCTGCCAACGCGTTCGCAGCCATCTCCTTGCCGACGCCTTCCGGCCCCTCGAACAGGTAGGCGTGGTGCGTGCGTCCGCTGCGCAGACCGCGGCGGATCAGCGAGAGCGCTCGTTCCTGATGCTGCACGTCACGGAAATACACGACGCACCGCGTCCTGCACGTCGGCGAACACCGCTTCCGGCTCCTGGTCAGCGGCGACCATCACCACCGGCGCGGGATAAACGTCCGGCAACTCGTGAAACAGCTCACGCACCCGCCGGTGAAATTCGAGCGGTCGGCGCTCCATCGCGTCCGGCGCCGTGCCTTCGAACAAAGCCCCCTGCCCCGCGGCACCGTTACGGGCCCGCTGGCCGATGTGATGCGGCCGGCGACCGGTACGCTCGAAGCCCACCTCGGGCGGCAGGTCAAGCAGGATGGTCAGGTTCGGCCAGGTATCGGCCACGGCCAGTTGTCCGAGTGCCAGCACGTCCTTGCGGGCGTAGCCGGCGGCCACCTGATACGCACACGTCGCCGAGATGAAGCGGTCGCAGAGCACGGTTTGGCCGCGGGCCAGCGCGGGGCGCACCACTTCGGCCACGAGCTGCGCCCGCGAGGCCATGAAGAGCAGCGCCTCGCAGTGCGGGGCCATCTTCGATAAGTCGAAGCCGAGCAGGACGTGCCGGATGCGGTCGCCGATCTCGGTCCCGCCCGGATCACGGGTCCGCAAACAGTCGAAGCCCTCGGCAGCGAGCCAGGTCGCCAGACGTTCGAGCTGCGTCCCTTTCCCTGAGCCGTCGGGTCCGTCGAGAACGATGAACTTACCGTGGAGATCCATGTCGCGAAGTTAGTGGAATCCGCCTCCGCCGGCAACCGCCGCCACTGTCGTTCGTACTACCTACAGATGCCGGCCGAGAGCGATTCCTTGACGCCGGCCAGCGGCGGGCGATGATCGGCCCGCGGAGGCCACGGGATGGATTGGCTCACCTGGGTATTGTTCGAGAATCTGGCGGCCCTGGCGGCTGTGCTGGGCACCGCCCTCTTCATCCTGCTCGTCTACTGGCGACGCACGGGGCGACCGCTGCCGCTGCTGATCGGACTGGCCGTCGCCATGGCCGCGCTTGCCGTGCAGACGCTGGTCGTCACGCGGCGTGAGCAAGCCGGACAGGTGCTGGCGGGGATCGCCGACGACGTGCGGGCGGCCCGAACGGACGCATTGGCGGCCGCCCTGGCCCCGGAGTTCCTGGCCGGCGAAATGACGCCCGAGGAATTCGTGGAGTACGTCGGGCGGCAGTACGACAAGGTGCGCGTCCGCGAGGTCGTGTGCAGCAGCCTGACCATCAAGGAATCTGCGGAGGACCGGTTCGTGGCCGCCGCCGCGTACCAGGGCGACATCACCGCCGACGACTACCGCGGCTGGATCCGCACGCGGTGGGAGATCACGTTTGTGCGCACGGACACCGGCTGGCAGATCGCGCAGATCCTCCCGACGTACATCGACGGCGTTCCGAACGCGAACTGGCGGGCGATCGACGCCCACCCCTGAGCCGCTGCTACCCGCCTAACAGGCCCACGAAGACGCTGATGTCGAAGTTGTCGACGGCCCCGTCCACGTTGACGTCGGCGCACCAGTAGCAGCCGGCGGGGTACAGGTCGACGAACTCCCCTTCCGTGTGCGTGACGGCGTAGACGAACGGGCTGATGTCGAAGTTGTCGACGGCGCCGTCGCCGTTGACGTCGCCGGGCAGCGTGTCCGGCACGCACTCCAGCGTCCACACCTGGAAGTCATCGACGAGGGCCTCGACCAGCGAGTTGTTCGGCGAATCGTCGACGGTAAAGCGCACGCGCACCTGCGACGTGGGCGTGACGTAATCGCTGACGCGCCACGCGACGTACGTCCACTCCTCGCGGTTGTCGATCGTCTCCACGGTCGTCCAGCTCGCGCCATCGTTGTTCGAGACGGCGACGATGAGCGCATCGTCCCATTGCGTGCTGATGTGGTACCAGCGCCAGTAGCTCACGGTGGCGTCGAGGCCGGCCAGGTCGAAGGCGGGCGAAGTCAGGTGCGTGGGGCCGCCGTCGAGATCGAAGTCGCCGACGGATGAGCCGGCCGCGGCCTGCGTCACGTAGCAGAGCGTACCCGCCGGCGTGTGGTCGTCCTCGGGCTGAACGACCTGCCCGTTGTTCGAGGTTACCTCCGGATCAGCCCACTCCCAGTTTCCGGTGTCGGCACCGGCAACGACGGTCCAGCCCTGATCGGTCTCGAACGTATCGTCGAAGAAGACGGTCTGGCCGGTGGCGACGAGGGCGCGGTAGGCGTCCGCCGGCGCCTGCGACGGATCGTAGAGCCGGCCGACGGTGGCCTCGGCGGCGCTGACGTACCAGGAGAACTCGGTGAAGCAGTCGGCGGCGGGCAGCGTGGCCTCGTAGAGACCGGCGCCCAGGGAGGCCATGGGCACGGTCACGTAGGCCGCACCGTTCTGACTGTAGTGCAGTTGACCGCTGTCGGGGACGGGTACGCCGTCATGCTCGCCGGCGACCTGGACGCGGAACGTCGTGGGCCGCTCGGGCGCGAGCCACTGCGGCCGGCCGTCCGGGTAGGAGAAGGTGAGGCCGGGTTGGGCGCCGGCGTACACGAGGTACAGGCCGTTGTAGCCGACGCGTGAGCAGTTGTACTCGATGCGCATGTAGCCGTCTTCGCCCCAGCCGGAGCCCCAGCTATTGCGCAGGAACCAAACGCCGTTGGCGCCCTGGCTGTCGTCCCAGCCGACGAGGACGACGGCATGGTTGATGTTCGTGTCCTCGCAGACGTTGAAGACGCCGCCCGTGTAGCCGTGGAAAGCGTCGTTGGCGTAGACGCAGACGGTGATGGGGCCGTGGTCGACGATGGCCTGCTTGAGCTGGGCGACGGTGGGGATGCCCCATTCCGGTCCGATGAACGCCCAGTCCTCAAGGCAGTACGGGTGCGTGTACGGGCAGCCGCAGGGCGCCTCCCAGGCGACGTAGGGGAACTCCTCCTCCAGAACGGCCCCGAAATCGCCGCATTGATCTGTGTATTGGCCGGTGCACAAGCAGTAGTCGGCAGCGTTACCCGGCCACTCACCCCCGCAACCGCCGAGGTCGAGGCAGCTCACGAGCCACTGCTCGGACAGGTCGACGACCTCGTTGTCGGCCAGCACGATCGCTGACTCGAAGGCCCCGTGGAGGGCGAAGGCCCAGCAACTGCCGCAGCCGCCCTGGTGCTTGATCGGCGTGCAGGCACCCTGGGTCCGCCAGTCGAAGCTGGGCGGCAGTCCGCCGCGCGGCGGGCTGTTGTCGAAGCGGGCCCCTTCGCGCCAGTTGGCGGGCACAACCACACCGCAGAGTTGTTCGAGCGGATAGGGCGTGGCGGAGTTCTCGCCGACGGTGAAAGTCCAGCCCTCCTGCTGGCCGTGGGACTGCAAGGCGATGAGGTCCTCGCGGGAGAGCTGGGCGAAAGCCGCGCCCGCTCCGAGCAGGATCGTGAGCAGCAGCGCCAGCCAGGTCGGCGTGCGCCGATGAGAGCCCGGTGCGCTCGTCGTGTTCATCCCCTTCTTCCTCCTTTCACGTTTGCGCTCGCCCTCCGGGGAAGACGAACGCGTCGCCAGAAAACGACGCGGCCGGCGACGGGCGGGGACGACCACGGTGGCCGCACCCGCCCGCCCCGGCCGGCACAAACGGATCAGGGACTGGTCAGCAGGCCGACGAACGCGCCGATGTCGAAGTTGTTCAGCTCGCCGTCGCCATTGACGTCTCCATTCAGCAGGTTGCAGTCGGGGTACTGCTCGGCATAGCCCTCGGGGTTAGTCAGGGCCAGCACGAACGGGCTGATGTCGAAGTTGTCGATGGTGCCGTCGCAGTTCAGGTCGCCCGGCGACGTGCCCTGGCCCTCCACGAAGTGGGCGTAGACAATCTTCGTGTTGGTCATGACCAGCGTGCGCGGGTTGACCGAGCCGCTGAGCGACCCGCTCCAGTGATCGAACTCCCAGCCCTGGGCGGCGTCCGCCGTCAGCTCGACGGTCGTGCCCCAGGCGTACTCACCGCCCGGCGGATCCAGAATGACGGTGCCCTCGCCCTCGACGTACACCCAGAGCTCACACGTCGTCGGGGCAAAGTGGGCCGTGACCGTCTTGTCGCCGTCGATCACGATCGCGTCCGGGTCGTAGGTGCTGTTCAGGTCGCCGGTCCACTCCTCGAAGTGCCAGCCCAACTGCGCGGTGGCGTCCAGCCACACGAGCGAGCCCTCGATATAGGTGCCGCCCGGCGGATCCAGCGCCACCGTGCCGCTGCCGTCGATGTCCACCGTGAGCGTGTAGTACTGCGGCGGCTGGCAGTAAGCCGTCGCGACGGAGAAGTCGTCGATCAGCGCCTCGACCAGCGAGTTGTTCGGCGAATCGTCGACGGTGAAGCGTACGCGCACCTGCGACGTGGGCGTGACGTAGTCGCTCACCTTCCACGAGACGTGCGTCCATTCCTGGCGGCTGCTGACCGACTCGACGGTCACCCAGGACGAACCGTTGTTGTTGGACACGGCCACGACGAGCTCATCGTCCAACTGCGTGCCGATGTGATACCAGCGCCAGTAGCTGATGGTGGCGTCGGCGTCGGACAGATCGAACACGGGGGAGATCAGGTGGCTCGGCCCGCCGTCGACGTCATAGGAGCCGGCGCCGGTGCCGGCCAGCGGCCCCGTTACATAGCAGAGCGTGCCCGTCTCACTGTGGTCGTCGCCGGGCTGAATGATCTGGCCGCTGGACGTCGTTTGCTGCGGGTCGGCCCGCTCCCAGTTGCCCGTATCCGCGCCGGCCTGGACCGTCCAGCCCTGGTTCGTCTCGAAGTCGTCCTCGAACACCGCCTCGTAGCTCGTGGCCACGACGGTGTCGTACGTCGTCGTCGGCGCGTCCGGCGGATCGTACACCATGCCGATCGTCTCCTCTTCGGCGCCGACGTACCAACGGATGTTGTCGTAGCACTCTCCGCCGGGCAGCGTGGCGTTGTACCAGTTGTCGACCATCTGGCTCATGGGCACGTTCGACCAAGCCCCGCCATTGATCGAGTAGTAGAGCCGCCCGGTCCCCGGCACCGGCGCGCCGAAAGGCGAGCTGACGATGACGCGGAACGTCTTTCCAGTGAGGGGGCACAGATCGGGCAGGCCCCACGGATAGCTGAAACGCAGCTCGGGCGGTGGAGGATTGCCGCCGGTGTAGATGACGTACGCCGGGTCAGAGCCAACGCCGTTGCAGCCGTAGGGTATGCGGCAATAGCCGCCGTTCTCGCCCCAGCCCGTGCTCCAGCTATTGCGCATGAACCAGACGCCGCCGGCCTGGTTGTCGTCCCAGCCCACGAGCACGACGGCGTGATCCAACGGACCGGTTTCGCAGTTGTTGAAGATGCCGCCGGAGTAGGCCTGGAGTGCATCCGAGGCGTGGATGCCCACGGAGACGGGGCCGTAGTCCATGATGGCCTGCTTGATGCTGGAGATCCCACCGGAGATGTAAGCCCAATCGTCGATCGTGAAGTGGTGCACGTAGGGGCAGCCGCAGGCCTCGTCCGTGGCGGAGTACGGGAAGTCGGCCTCCCAGAGCCCACCAAAGCCGCCGCAGGTATCGGTCTTCCACTGGAAGTAGTCGAAGGCGTAGAAGCCGCCGCTGCAGTCCCAGCCGTCGCGGTTGCAGCTCACGAGCCACTGTTCCGATAAGTCAACGGTGATGCCGTCCCGAATCAGGATGTTGCACTCGAGGGGGCCCATCGTCGAAAAGGCCCAGCAACTGCCGCAGCCACCCTGGCTCTTCACCGGCGTGCAGAGGTTCTGGCCGTTGTAGTTGCGCCAGTCGAACGTCGACGGCAGGTCGCGCGTCGGCGGGCAGGGATCCCAGCGGGCGAGATCACGCCAGTTTTCCGGCGGCTGGAAGCCGCAAAGTTGCTCCAGCGGGTATTCCGTGACCGGATTCGGATCCACCGTAAACGTCCAACCCTCAGCCTCCCCTCTGGCCCGCAGCGCGTCCAGGTCAGCGTCCGTAAGCTGTGCCTGAGCCGCCACGCCAAGCGATAACACGAACACCGTGCCCATCACCACATCCATCCACCAGCGCATAATCATCTCCTGATTGTCCTGAACAGGCAGGAAGGGAGGGCCGCGACCAGCTTCACGGACCACCCCACAACATCACTTATACCAACTGGCCCCGGAGGTCGCCAGATCAATGTGCGTCCGGCGGCCCCGCGGACGCCGCGTCAGAAGCCGGCGGGGCGGCGGCGCCGGAATGTGCAGCCGCCCCGCACGGGTGATCCCTTCGTGCTGGCCGCTTACGGGCCGGACAGCAGGCTGACGAAGGGACTGATGTCGAAGTTGTTCAGTTCACCGTCGCCGTTGATGTCGCCGTTCAGAATGTTGCAATCCGGGTAGGCGGCCGCGTATCCCGCCGGGTTCGTCAGGGCCAGGATAAATGGGCTGATGTCGAAGTTGTCGACAAGGCCGTCACAGTTCATGTCTCCCGGCAGGTACTGCAACTCGCACTCGAAAGCCACGACAACGAAGTCGTCGATCGCGGCTTCGATCAGCGAGCCGTCGCCCTCGTCCGCGGCGACGAAGCGCAGTTGAACCTGCGCGGTCGGCGTGATGAGGTCGGCGACGTCGAACGTGTGCCGGTACCAGCCGCCGCCGGCCTCGGACCCGGTGGGGCCGACGACCTCGACGTTCACCCAACTGGCGCCGCCGTCGTTCGTGATGTCAACCGTGAACACGTCCGCGTTGGGGGAGGCCCCGGTATCGTTCGAGTACCACCGCCAATAGGTGACGGTGATGTCCGTGTAAGCCGCCAGATCCAGCATGGGGCTCTTCAACGTGGTCTTGCCGCCGTCGACATCGTAGTCACCGAGGCTGCCGCCGCGGATGTCCGTGGCCCAGCAATTGACGCCCGGGGCGGGCGTGTGGTCGTCTTCCGGCTGGGCCTCGGTGCCGACGGGATCACCCCAACTCCAGACGCCGGTGGTGGCGTCGTCGCCGGTGTCGCCGACCGTCCAGCCGGTGGAGACCTCGCAGCCGTTATCCTGGATGGTGATGAGGTTGCCAACGGTTGCGTGGTAGACGGTGTCCGGCGCATCGCGCGGCAACACGGCCGTGCCGCCGCCGTCGCCCGACGCGCTGAAGTAGAACTCGGGCGTGGCGTCGCACAGGGCGGCCGGCAGGGTCGCGTGGTAGAGGTCGCCGCCGAGCGACGTGAACGGGACGGTCTGCCAGGCGCCGTCGTCATAGCGGTAGTACAACATGCCGGTGCCGGGCTCGTACGTTTCGGCGCCGTCGAGGATCTGCACGGGGATCGGTGTCGGCTGGCCCGGATCGATGTAATCGGGCGCGCCGTCGGGCAGGAGCAGGTGCACGGCCGGCTCCTCGCCGCCGACGGCGATGATCTGCACATCGTCGATGTTCCAGCCGCAGTACCGCCAGCCGCTGTCGGTGGCGCCCATGGTCCAGCGGAGGTAGACGGTTGGCTGGTTGTCGGCGACGTCGGAGATGTCGATCGACATCTGCGTCCATTCGGTGTCGGTGATTTCCGCCGTGTTCCGCCAGACGTTCGTCCAGGTAGTGCCGTCGTTGCTCGCGCGGACGTAAGCGTGGTCACAGTTGGGCTGCTCGACCCCCAGCCAGCGCCAGAAATTCAGCGTCACGTGGCCGAGGCCGGTGCAGTCGATCGGCTCGCTGGTGAGGTGATACTCCGGAATGTAGTTGCCGTAGTCACCGCTCAGGTTGTAGCCGTACACGTTGTCGCCGGTATAACCGCTGGTCGGGTCGGGACCGCCATACTCGCCGCCACCGCCGGTCGGCTGTCCCCAGGCCCACTGGCCCTCAACGGTCCAGCCGGGATCGGTGTCCATCGTCCATTCGTAGACCAGCATGGGAACGCCGACGTAGAGGGTCACGCCGCGGGTGCGGTTGCCGACACCGTCGGTGAGGTTGATGAAGCTGATCGTGTCCTCAAAGCCGCCGTTGCCCAGGCTGTTCGCGTCGTCGTTGATCGACACCGTCACGGTCACTGAGGTGTGAGGCGCCAGGTAGCCGGAGGCGTTGGTTACGGTCACCCAGGGCTGGATGTGGGTCACTTCGTAGTCAACGCCGTAGTCACCGATGTTCTCGACGGTGTAGTCGATGCTGTCGGGCGTGAACGGCCCGCCGCGCGGCCCTTCGGCCACGAGTTCCGCCGGCGGGGTGACGACCAGGCCCGCCATCTCGTACAGGGGTATGGTCGGATCGCCGAACAGGGTGATCTCGTAGTAGCACCAACGCATGCAGTCTTCGTTGACGCGGTAGAGGTTGTCCTCCTTCGAGTCGCAGTTGGCCGGGCCCAATTGACACTTGAACTCGTCGCGGCTGAAGACGGCGTCCCAGAACTCGCGGTGGAAGCGCTGCGAGGGGCCGTCCGTGCTGTAGTTCGCACCCCAGCCATAGCGGGCATTCATGATCACGGCGAAGGCGCCGTAGTCCGTTCCGATGTGGATCGTCTCGGCCCAGCAGTCCGTGCCGTCGAAGTGCCCGGCCAGGCAGGTCTGTGAGTCGACGAAGCACAGGGCGGTGTTGTGCAGCATGCTGACAATGGTCAAGTTCGTCAGGTTCATCGCGGAATCCGGGCTGCCGTGGCCCAGGTGGTTGAGGAAGTGCACGCCGTTGTTGATCTTGTTGACGATGTCGACCGTGTCCCAGTCCCCATCCCGCTCGTACAGCTTGTCGATTTCGTATTCGCTGGAGGGGATGCCCACCGTCGTGTAGCCGTCGGCGCTCGAGCCGTCGATGAGCTGATCCATCATGTTTCCGCCCCAGTCGGCGACACCACCGAAGCCGAGGTACTCACCCACCATCAGCACCTTCTCCGGGTGCGGATGCTGGCCGCTGAGGTACCAGATCGTCTTCGTAACGAACCGGGCGGCCTCGGTTGGGGTACCTACGGAAGCACGGCCGACGTACACGTCGGCGATCAGCTTGATGCTACCGCCGCCCGGACCGTCGTTCGGCTCGCCCCAGTAGGCGTCACCGTCGTAGTTCCAGGTGCCGTCGAGGCAGGCGAAGTAGATATCTCCGGGCATCGCCGTCTCGATGTCGCCGCCCGGATAAGCCTGCACGTACAGGTCCTTGGCGGGGATGAAGTCGTCGTCGGCACCGATGATCACGAAGCCGATG
The DNA here is from genome assembly GCA_050115495.1 of Phycisphaerae bacterium. GTDB lineage: Bacteria > Planctomycetota > Phycisphaerae > UBA1845 > Fen-1342 > JAAYXS01. The sequence goes on from JASFQK010000020.1 coordinate 20,543, forward strand.
CCGTCATTCGCGAAGCAGGTGGTGATGTAGCTGCGGATCGTGTCGGGGTCGGTGCCGCCGGCTTCCGTCGTCGTGTGGATCTCGGTCGGAACGCCGTGAGCGTTGTGGTAGTCGGCGAGCGGCTGAAACGAGGGCGCCAGGGTCGGCGTGGTCAGAATGAGCAGCGAGTAGTTCTGCGAGCCGCGGATGCCCGTCGCGGCATAGGTCCGCGTCTGCTCCGGATTGTCCACCTTCGACAGGACCGCCGCCTCATCTCCCGGCAGGCCGCGGTACAGCGAGGGAACGCGACCCGTTTCCACCAGCGTGACCTGCACGGTCAGGTGCGGGGCGTAGTACAGCTCGCCGCTGGCCGGCAGGTACCGCACGGGCCGGAGCTTCACAATCAGGATCTGGTAGCCGCGAAAAGCGTGGATGCCGATCCGCTTGCCACTGGCCGGCGGGAACGGCTCGTTCGAACCGTAAATCACCGGGTCGGGCACTGGCGGCAGCGCCTGGGCCACGTCCGGCCGGAGCGGGACGGGCCGCGCGCCCGGCTCGATCCGATAACCCTGCCCGACGAGGATCCATTCGTCGGCGATGACCTGGACGTCCGCCACTTCCGTGCCGCAGGGCAGCAGGATGCGGGCGCCGCTCGCCGGCAGCAGTGGCTGGCCAGCGTTGCCGCCGTTGGCGCAGCCGGGCATGATAACGCGGTCGTAAGCCTGATCCCCCACGGTGACCGACACGACACTCGGACGTTCGAAAGCGTAGTCCACCGTCAGCGGTTCCTGAGCCGCCGCAGTCATGGCCACGCTGAGCAGTAAGAGCAGTCCCATCCCGGTTCGATAACACCAGCGCATGTCCGACCTCCTCGAGCGAAGAAGAAATGAAGTGCTCACACGCCGCCTGGGCAGCACCCACCGGGGCACTCCCCCGATCCAGTTTACAAAGGTCTTAATCTGTATTCCAGCCGCGTATTGTCCTGAATTGGTTGGCGCCGGCGGATATATCGGACTCAGGCGTGGATGTGCGTCCCCCGTCGGTCGGCTGGCGGCACGCCAGAAAGCGAGCGGGGCGGCTGCGCCTCAAGCGCCGCCGCCCCGCGCGGGTGATCCCTTACTACTGGTGCTGGCCGCTTACGGGTTGGTCAGCACGGTCACGAAGGGACCGATATCGAAGTTGTTCAGCTCGCCGTCGCCGTTGATGTCGCCGTTCAGGATGTTGCAGTCCGGATAGGCTTCTGCATATCCCGTCGGGTTCGTCAGGGCCATGACGAACGGGCTGATGTCGAAGTTGTCGACGAGGCTGTCACAGTTCATGTCGCCGGCGACGTACTGTAGCTCGCACTCAACACCTATGATGAGGAGGTCATCGATCGCTGCCTCGACGAGCGAACCCTGTCCCTCGTCGGCGGCGATGAAGCGCAGTTGGACCTGCGCGGTCGGCGTGACGATGTCGGCCACGTTGAACGTGTGCTGATACCAGCCGCCGCCGGTCCCGGTCCCCGAGGGGCCGACGACCTCGACGTTCACCCAACTGCCGCCGCCGTTGTTCGTGACGTCGACCGTGAACACGTCCGTGTTGGGCGTAGCCCCAGCGTCATTCGAATACCAGCGCCAGTAGCTGATGGCCGCATAATCCTGGCCCGACAGGTCGAGCACGGGGCTCTTGAGCGTGGTTTTGCCGCCGTCGACGTCGTAGGTGCCCAGGTCACCGCCGCGGATGTCCGTGGCCCAGCAGTTCACGCCGGGGGCGAGCGTGTGGTCGTCTTCCGGTTGCGCCCCGGTACCGACGGGGTTGCCCCAGCTCCAGATACCAACCGTGGCGTCGTCGCCGGTGTCACCGACCGTCCAGCCGGTGGACGCCTCGCAGTTGTCCTCGTGCAAGGTAACGAAGGCACCGACGGGCGCGCTGTAGACAACGGCAGGCGCATCCTTCGGCTCGACGATCGTGGTGCCTCCATCGCCCGTGGCGCTGAAGTAGTATTCTGGTTCCGCGTCGCACATGGCGGCCGGCAGGATCGCCTCGTAGAAGTTGCCGCTGACAAACGTCATCGGGGCAGTTTGCCAGGCACCACCGTCATAGCGGTAGTGGAGCAGGCCGGTACCGGGCTCATACACTTCGACGGCGTTCATGATCTCGACGGTGACGGGTGTCGCCTGGCCTGGCTCGAGGATGTCGGGCACGCCCTCGGGCAGGCGGAGGCACAGGGCCGGCTCTTCTAGGCCGATGTGGATGGTCGGATCACCGAAGAGGGTGATCTCGTAGTAACACCAACGCATGCAGCTTTCGTTGATGCGGTAGAGGTTGTCTTCTTTCGAATCGCGGCTGGCCGGGCCCAACTGACACTTGAGCTCGTCCACGCTGAAGACCGCGTCCCAGAACTCGCGGTGGAAGCGCTGCGAGGGGCCGTCCAGGCTATAGCTCGTACCCCAGCCGTAGCGGGCATTCATGATCACGGCGAAGGCGCCGTAGTCCGTCCCAATGTGGATAATCTCGGCCCAGCAGTCCGTGCCATCGAAGTGGCCGGCCAGGCAGGTCTGTGAGTCGACGAAGCACAGGGTAGTGTTCGTCAACTCCAAGAGCTGGTAGTCGTACAGATTCATCGCGTGATTCGGGCTGCCGTGGCCCATATGGTTGAGGAAGTGCACGCCGTTGTTGATCTTGTTGACGATGTCGCTCGTGCCCCAGTTCTGGTCCCGCTCGTACAGCTTGTCGATTTCGTAGTCGCTCGTCGGAATGCCCACCGTCGTGTAGCCGTCGGCACTCGAACCATCGATGAGCTGGTCCATCATGTTTCCGCCGTAGTTGGCGATGCCACCGAAGCCAAGATACTCGCCCACCATCAGCACGCGCTCCGGGTGCGGATGCTGGCCGTTGAGGTACCACAACGTCTTCGTGACGAAGCGGGCAGCCTCGGTCGCATTGTCGACCGAAGCGCGACCGACGCACACCTCGGCCAGCAGGTCGACGTCGCCGCCACCCGGACCGTCGGTCGGCTCGCCCCAGCGGGCGTCGCCGTCATAGTTCCACGTGCCGTCGAGGCAGGCGAAGTAGATGTCGCCGGGCATCGCCGTCTCGGTCTCCCCGCCGCCGGTGACGTACAGGTCCTTGGCGGGAATGTCGTCGTCGTCGGCACCGATAATCACGTACTCAATGCCGTCGTTCATGTAACGGGTCGTGATGTAGCTGCGGATCGTGTCGGGGTCGGTGCCGCCCGCTTCCGTCGTCGTATGAATCTCGGTCGGAACGCCGTGGACGTTATGGTAGGTGGCCAGCGGCTCGAACGTCGTGGCCAGCGTCGGCGTGGTCAGAATGAGGAGCGAGTAGCTGCGCGAGCCGCGGATGCCCGTCGCGGCATAGGTCCGCGTCTGCTCCGGATTGTCGACCTTGGCCAACACCGCCGCCTCATCTTCCGGCAAGCCGCGGTACAGCGAGGACGCGCGACCCGTTTCCGCCAACGTAACCTGGACGGTCAGGTGCGGGGCGTAGTACAGCTCGCCATTGGCCGGCAGGTACTGCACCGGCTGGAGCTTCACGACCAGGATCTGATAACCACGGAAACCGTAGGTGCCGATCCGCTCACCACTGGCCGGTGGGAACGGCTCATTCGAGGCGTAGATCACCGGGTCGGGCACTGGCGGCGGCGCCTGGGACACGTCCGGCCGGAGCGGGACGGGCTGCGCGCCCGGCTCGATCTGATAGCCCTGCCCGACCAGGATCCACTCGTCGGCGATGACCTGGACGTCCGCCACTTCCGTGCCGCAAGGCAGCAGGATGCGGGCGCCGCTCGCCGGGAGCAGTGGCTGGCCAGCGTTTCCGCCGTTGGCACAACCAGGCATGACGACGCGATCGTAAGTCTGATCCCCAACGGCGACCGGAACGACATTCGGACGATCGAAGGCGTAATCCACCGACAGCGGCTCCTGAGCCGCCACGGTCGTGGCCACGCCGGCCAATAAGAGAAGTCCCAAACCGATTCGACAACACCAGCGCATGTTCAGCCTCCTGGACAACAGAAAACAGGCGGCAAACGCCGCCAAGACAGCACCCACCCGGGCACTCTCCGTATCGTGTTCAGTATACAGAGGTCTGAATTCACGATCCAGCGAAGCCCCGGTTTCGCCGCGGACGAGACGATCGTGTTGGTTAGTTGGTGCTCGCGCGAGCCGCGCGGGCACGAGCGGCTCGTCGACATATCGGACTAAACGCACGTGGTCCCTCGAACCCGCCCCTCAAGCAACCGGGGCGGCCGCGCCGCAAGACGCCGCCGCCCCTTCCTGCTTAGCGTGATGCGAACCTGACCGTTACGGCTCGGTCAGCAGATTCACGAACGGGCTGATGTCGAAGTTGTTCAGCTCGCCGTCGCCGTTGATGTCGCCGTTCAGGATGTCGCAATCCGGGTAGGCGGCCGCGTATCCCGTCGGGTTCGTCAGGGCCAGCACGAACGGACTGATGTCGAAGTTGTCCACCGTGCCGTCACAGTTCATGTCGCCGACGGGCCGCGGTTCCGGCTCCAGACCCCAGATGACCACGTCGTCGATGTTCCAGCCGGAGTAGGACCAGGCGGAGGCGCCGACGCGGTAGCCCCAACGGATGTAGACGGCGGGCTGGTTGTCGGCCCAGGCCGAGATGTCGTAGGTCTGCGGCGACCAGGCTGTCTCTTCGATCTCGGTGGAACCGTTCACCCAAAGCTCGACCCAGTCAGCGCCGTCGACGGAGAGTTCAACCGTGGCCTCTGCGTACGGCTGGTAGTCGATGTTGAGCCAGCGCTGGAAGCACACACTCGTCCTCGTCAGGTCGGACAGGTCGACGGGCCCCATGGTCAGGTAGTACGGGCCGCCGGGTGTCGTCGAGTAATCGCCCTGGAGATTGACGCCGTAGACGTTGGTACCCGTGGCGCCGGCGGTGGGATCGGGATTCCCATGGAGGCTGCCACCCTGGCCGGTCGGCTGGCCGAAGGCCCACTGGCCCTCAACGGTCCAGCCGGGATCGGTGTCCAGCGTCCACACGTAGATCGGCCTGGGCACGCCCACGGTGAGCGTCACGCTGCGTGCGCAACTGCCGGTGTCGTCAGTGAGGTTGACGAAGTTGATCGTGTCCTCATGGGTACCGTGGCCGAGGCTGTTGGCCTGGGCGTTGATGGACACGGTGACCGTGATCGAGTCTTGCGGGGCGAGGTAGCCGGTCGTCTCGCTCACTGTCACCCAGGGCTGGCTGTGTGTCACTTCATAGTCGACACCGTAGTCACCGATGTTCTTGACGATGTAGTCGATGCTGTCAGGCGTAAACGGGCCGCCGCTCTGACCGGTCGCGGTTAGATTCGTCCTCGGGCTGACGCTGAGACCCGACATCTCGTTAAGCGCGATAGTCGGATCGCCGAAGAGCGTCAGTTCGTAGTAGCACCAACGCATGCAGTCTTCGTTGACGCGGTAGAGGTTGTCCTCCTTCGAATCGTGGTTGGCCGTGCCTAACCGGGCCTTGTTCTCGGCGGGGTCGAAGACAGCGTCCCAGAATTGGCGGTTGAAGCGCTGCGAGGGACCGTCCGTGCTGTTGTACTGGCCCCAGCCCTCCCGGGCATTCATCACGACCGCAAAGGCACCGTGATCCGTCTTGATGTGGATCGTCTCCGCCCAGCAATCCAGCCCGTCGAAGTGCCCGGCCAGGCAGGTCTGCGAATACACGAAGCAGAGGGTGGTGTTGGTCAAGTCGCTGAGAAGGTCGTCGCATTCCAGCTTCATGGCTTCCACCGGGCTGCCATGCCCCAGGTGGTTGAGGAGATGCACCCCGGCGTTGATCCGGGCGACCAGCTCCGACGGTGGCCAGTCGTACTCGGGGCTGTCGTAGAGGGTCTCCACGTCGTAGTCGCTCGTCGGGATGCCTACTGTCGTGTAGCCGTCATCGCTCGAGCCGTCGATGAGCTGATTCAGTGTGGCGGTGGCGTATTGGGCCACGCCGCCGTGGCCGAGGTACTCACCCGCCATCAGCGCGCTATCCATGTTCGGATGCTGGCCGCTGAGGTACCACATCGTCTTGGTGACGAAACGGGTAGCCTCGGTCGTGTCGCCGACGGAAGCCCGACCTACGCACACGTCGGCGACCAGGTCGACGTCGCCGCCGCCGGGACCGTCGGTCGGCTCGCCCCAGTAGGAATCGCCGTCGTAGTTCCACGTGCCGTCAAGGCAGGCGAAGTAGATGTCGCCGGGCATATCCAACTCGGTCGGACCGGTCGAAGTGAGCCGCACGAACAAATCCTTGGCGGGGATGACGTCGTCATCGCCGCCAATGATCAGGTACTCGATGCCGTCGTTCATGTAGCAGGTGGTGATGTAGTCGCGAACGGTCTCCGGATCGCTGCCCCCCGCGTCGGTCGTCGTGTGGATCTCGGTCAGCGTGTCGTGGGCGTTGTGGTAGTCGGCCAGTGGCTGGAACGCGGCAGCCAGGTCCGGCGTGGTCAGAATGAGCAGCTCGTAGCTCCGCGAGCCACGGATGCCCATCGCGGTGTAGGTCCGCGCCTGGTCCGGATTGTCCACCTTCGACAGAACTGCCGCCTCATCTTCCGGCAGGCCGCGGTACAGCGAGGGCACGCGCCCCGTTTCCGCCAGCGTGACGTGCACGGTCAGGTGCGGGGCGTAGTACAGTTCGCCGCTGGCCGGCACGTACTGCACCGGCTGGAGCTTCACAACGAGAATCTGGTAACCGCGGAAGCCGTAGGTGCCAATCCGCTCGCCACTTGCCGGTGGGAACGGGTCGTTCGAGGCGTAGATCACCGGGTCGGGCACCGGCGGCGGCGCCTGGGATGCGTCCGACCGGAGCGACACAGGCTGCGCTCCCGGCTCGATCCGGTAACCCTGCCCGACGAGGATCCACTCGTCGGCGATGACCTGGACGTCCGCCACTTCCGTGCCGCAGGGCAGCAGGATGCGGGCGCCGCTCGCCGGCAGCAGGGGCTGGCCGGCGTTGCCACTGTTGGCGCAGCCGGCCATGATGACGCGATCGTAAGCCTGATCCCCCACGGCAACCGGCACAACATCCGGACGATCAAAGGCGTAATCCACCGACAGCGGCTCCTGAGCCACCACGGTTGTGGCCACGCCGACCAGTAAGAGCAGTCCCATCCCGGTTCGATAGAACCCGCGCATGATGTGATCCCTCCACATTAGCGGTTACCTGACGCAAAAATGATGGTCGCCTGGACACTCACCGAGCCTTGCACGCCCTCCGTTTCGGCGACACCCCGCGTCCGCGCGGGCGCGCCCCATTACCGTCACTCGCTCCACGGTCCATGTCGACGCGTGGCTGTGTGCCACGCACAGACGGGGCGGCCGCGCCAGAAAGCGCCGCCGCCCCGCCGCTACTTGACGCGACGCAAACCCAACCGCTTAGGGCTGGGTCAGCAGGTTCACGAACGGACCGATGTCGAAGTTGTTCATTTCGCCGTCGCCGTTGGTGTCACCGTTCAGGATGTTGCAGTCCGGATAGGCTTCTGCATACCCTGTCGGGTTCGTCAGGGCCAACACGAACGGACTGATGTCGAAGTTGTCCACCGTGCCGTCGCAGTTCATGTCGCCGGGCAGGTACTGCAACTCGCACTCGAAGGCCACGGCCATGAGGTCGTCGACCGCCGCTTCGACGAGCGAGCCCTGTCCTTCGTCGGCGGCGATGAAGCGCAGTTGCATCTGAGCAGTGGGGGCGACGATGTCGGCGACGTTGAACTCATGCAGATGCCAGCCGCCGCTGGTTCCGGACCCTGAGGGTCCGACGACCTCGACGTTCACCCAATTGCTGCCGCCGTTGTTCGAGATGTCGACGGTGAACACGTCCGCATTGGGCGAGGCCCCGGTGTTGTTCGAGTACCAACGCCAGTAGCTGAGGGTGACGTCGTCGTAAGCCGACAGGTCGAGCACGGGGCTCTTCAGCGTGGTCTTACCACCATCGACGTCGTAGTCGCCGAGGCTGCCGCCGCGGATGTCCGTGGCCCAGCAGTTCACGCCCGGCGACGGAGAGTGGTCATCTTCCGGCTGGGCCTCGGTGCCCACCGGGTCGCCCCAGCTCCAGACGCCCGTGGTGGCGTCGTCGCCGGTGTCGCCGACTGTCCAGCCGCCGGCCACCTCGCACTGATCATCCATCATGGTGACGTACTCACCGACGAGGAGCGAGTACGTGCTGCCCGGGGCGCCGTACGGGCTGGTGACCGTCGTGCCGCCGTCGCCGAGGGCGCTGACGTAGTACTCGGGCGTAGCGCTGCAATTCGCCGGCGGCAGCACGGCCTCGTAGAGGTTGCCGCCGAGCGGGGTCAGGGCCGCCGTCTGGAACGCGGCGCCGGCATAGCGGTAGTGCAGCGTCGCGCTGCCGGGCACGTAGGCCTCGGTGCCGTTGGCGATCTGCACGTCGATCGTGGTCGGCACACCGGGCAGAGTGATGTCGGGGCGACCGTTGGGGAAAGCGATGCGCAGCTTCGCGGGGACGCCCAATTCGAGGTCGGGGTTGCCCCACAGCGCGCCCCACTCAAACATCTCGTACCGGGCGTAGTCCCACAGGCCCATGGTGTACATCTGCCGCAGGCCGTACTGGAGTGCGGCTCCCTGCGTATACTCACCCGAGGTCACGCAGGTCGTGAACATGTAGTCCAGCGACTGGCTCGAACCGTCGTACGCGCTGCTCCAACCCGGGCAACCGAGGGCCACCTTCGTCGCCCCGACGAAGCCGACGGCCCCGTGCTGAAGCATCGACTGCCCGATGTTCACTTCGTCCGTATCGGAGTTGCTGCACGCGTCGGCGAAGATGATCGCCGGATACTCGTCGCTCAGGCTCGGGCAGTCCGACGAGGAAATGAACGCCGGCGCACCGAGGCCGTAGATGTGGCACGAGGTCGGCGAGCCGTGGCCGGCCCAGTTGACGAAAGCGAAGTGGCCCGTCGGCCAGACGTTCATCACGTTGCTGTTGAGCAGCGGGTAATCGCAGTCGAAGGATGACCAGTAGTCGGTATTCTTCTCGTACATCCGCGTGACCGTCCAGTCCTCCATCCAGGGCTGGTCGATCTTCGCTTCCATCAGCCTGGCGTTATCCGTGTCCGCCCAGAAGTACGCCCCGAGCAGCAGGATGTTCTTTTTGTACGTCGGGTCGTCGTTCTGCTCGTAGGCGATCGACTTCGCGCAGATGGCCTGCACCGTCGCCGCACTGTCCCACGGAATGCGGCCCACGTTCACTTCGGCGTAGAAGTCGATGGGGTCGGAGTTCTCGCCCCACTGATGATCACCGTCCGCGTCCCACGAGGCGCTGTCGGGCTGCGTCAACTCGGCGTAGTAGTAGTCGGTTTCGGGCTGGCCATAGCCAACGTTCTGCGCCGTGCGGCGCATCGGCACGGTGTCGTAGCCGCCGACCAGCAGGACGTCCTGGATGCCCCACTCCCCCGCCGGATACTTGTCACGCAGGAAGTTGCGCATCCGCTCGGCCAGGTCGTAGCCGGTGTAGTTCGAGTTGATCCAGGTGGTGGTGACCACCTCGACGGTGCGGCCCTTGGTCGTCTCCCAGTCGACCAGCGCCGCGACGGACGAGACCAGCGAGTCCGTCGTAATGATGACGAAGTCGTGCAGCCCGCGACCGTCCACGGAGTCATGCCCGTACCAGCGCTGGGCGCGGTCGTGGTTGTAGACGATGTCCGCGGCGATCTGCTCGGTCGCCGGCAGGCTGTCCACCATGACCGGCTCCGGCTGCGCCTTCGCCTGGTACGTCACGGTGACGGTGATGTTCGGGTAGTACACGAGCTGGCCCGACACCGGCCGATACGCAAACGGCGTGACCAGCACGTCGACCAGGTTGTACCGCCGATATCCGGCGGTCCGCTCGAACGCCACCGGGCTCGCCGGATAGACGTCGTCGCTGCCGTAGACCGCGTCGTGGTTCAGCGCGTAGCGAAGCTGCTCCTGTTCGTACAGGGCCGGGTCCTCGCCCGTGACGACGCGCGGCAGCGGCGCCGGAGCGATCTGGTAGGTCCCGTCCAGCAGAAGGCCTTCGCCGGCGTCGTACTCAATGCCGACGACTTCCGTCCCGGGCGGGATGGCGATGGCGAAGATGCGCGAGGGCAGGCGCGGCTGTCCCGGGATCAACCGGTTACCCAGGCCCTCAACGTATAGCTCCTGACCCTGGTCCGTCTGCACGACCTGGTAGTCGCCGACGGAGATGGTCACCCGTTCCTGTCCAACTCCCGGGGGCAGGAGCGCCTGTGCCGCACCGGGTGCAGCCAGGACCAGAGCAAGGAACAGAACGACTGTACAGCCCATCCAGCAGCGCATGCCAATTCTCCTTCTGTACGTGTTCTTCAGAGACGATGCATCTTCCACCTGCCCCACGATTGTGAATCCAGTATACACCTCCCATTGTCTCGGTTCTAGATCGAATAGTCCGATTGTGACATGAACCACCCCCGCTCGGGCGCTCCACCCTACCCCGGCGACCGCGCCGCGATCGGCATGCGTCGGCCGAAACCGAACGCTCGCGACGTCACCTTCAGCCCGGGCGCCGCCTGCTGTCGCTTGTACTCGTTGAGCTGGATCTTGCGGATCACGTCAGCTACCACGGTGCGGTCGTGGTCGGCAGCTACAATTTCCGACAAACTCGCCAGCTCTTCTTCGTGACGCCGGAGGATGTCGTCGAGGACCTCGTACGCCGGCAGCGAGTCCTGGTCGGTCTGATTCGGGCGCAGCTCCGCCGACGGCGGCTTGGTGAGCGTGCTGGCCGGCACGACCTCGCGGCCGGCGCGGGCGTTGGCCTCGCGGGCCACAGCGTAGACCATCGTCTTGGGCACGTCGCTGATCACCGCCAGTCCGCCGCACATGTCGCCGTAGAGGGTGCAATAACCAACAGCGAGCTCGCTCTTGTTCCCGGTCGTCAGCAGCAGGCTGCCGAACTTGTTCGACAGGGCCATCAGCGTCACACCACGCAGGCGGGCCTGGATGTTCTCCTCGGTGACGTCGGGGCCGCGACCGGCGAAGTGCGGCGTGAGCTGTTGCTCGAACGCGGCGTGCAACGGCTCGATCTCGATGACCGAGAAGCGGATGCCGAGGTTCTCGGCGAGGGTGCGGGCGTCGGCGATGCTGTGGTCGCTGCTGTAACGACTGGGCATGGCCACGCCGAGCACGTTCTCGGGCCCGAGCGCCGCTGCCGCCACGACAGCCACGACGGCCGAGTCGATGCCGCCGGAAAGACCCACGACGGCCTGGCGGAAACCACACTTGTGCACGTAGTCGCGTACGCCCATAACCAGGGCATCGAGCAGGTTGGCCGCGCCGCGAGGATGCTCGACGATGCGCGAGCCGGCCGGGTGTTCGAGGTCGATCAGCAGGACATCCTCAGCGAAAGCCGCGGCCTGGGCGACGAGCTGGCCCTCGGCGTCGACGGCACAGCTTCCGCCGTCGAACAGCAGCTCGTCGTTCCCGCCGACCTGGTTGCAGAAGAGGATGGGCACGCGCCGCTTGCGGGCGTGGCCCTGGAGCAACCCGAGGCGGGATTCGTGCTTGCCGAGGTAGTACGGCGAGGCCGAGATGTTGATGAGCACATCGGCTCCGGCCCGCACGAGGTCGGCTAATGGGTCGATGTCGTATAACCGCCGGGCGAGCAGCTCTTCGTCGGACCACATGTCCTCGCAGACGGTCAGGCCGAGGCGCCGGCCGCCGAAGTCGATGACCGGCTGCGGCCCGCCGGGTTCGAAGTAGCGCACTTCGTCGAAGACGTCGTAGGTGGGCAGTAGGCGTTTCCGGGAACGGGCGACGATGCGGCCCTGGTGCAACAGCGCGGCGGCGTTGAATACGGGGCGTCCGAACGGACGATCGGTCGGTTCGGCGAAGCCCAGGACGACGCCGACCTCGCCCGTCTGCCGGGCCAGTTCATCAACGGCCGCCACGTTTCGCTGGATGACATCCCGACGAAGGAGCAGGTCTTTGGCGGGATAGCCGAGGACGGCCTGTTCGGGGAAGACGACGAGCTGGGCGCCGGCGGTCGTGGTCTGGCGGATCGCGTCGCGGATCTTCGCCGTGTTCCCGTCCACGTCGCCGATGATGGGGTTGTGCTGGACGAGGGCGACTTTCAAGGGCGTTCCTTTCTGGGCGGCGCGGGGGCGTTGGGGGCTCTGCTCCACCGCCGGCCGCCCATCCTACCGCCCGCCGCCGCGGCGTACACGCCGGGCCAGGAAGGGAGCCGGCGGCGTCTGGCTGGTGGTTCGGGGGCGGCGTGCGCGATTTCGGAGGGGGTGGGCGGAGAATTTGCGCGTCGCCGACCGATAGGAGGGTCATGACGACCACGCTCGAGCTGCACGCCGGTCCGTGTCCGCTGCCCTTCTCGATCGCCTTGCCGGCCGCTGCCTGGTTCGCGCGGGCTTGCGCCGCCGACCGGGCCGGCGCCGCGGTTGAGGCCGCGACGTGCTACCGCCATGCGCTCGAGCAGGACCCGGAGCACGTCTCCGCCCACTACAACCTGGGACTGCTGCTCCGCCGGGAGGGGGCGCTCGACGAAGCCGAAGCGTGCTTCCAGGCGGCGCTGGAAATCGAGCCGACGCATCACAAATGTCTGATGATGTGGGGCAGCATTTGCGCCGCCCGCGGCGACTGGGAGCAGGCGAAAGAGCTGACGCTCGCCGCCCACGAGCTGGCCCCGGAGTACGTCAAGACCATCCAGAACCTCATCGCCATCCACCGGCATCTCGGCGAAACCGGCCTAGCCGCGCGCATGCAGCGCGTGCTCGACCGCGTGCTGGGGCAACCCGACGCACGACCCGCCCGCCGCACCGCACGCCACTTGTCTGGCCGCCTACACTAGTAGTAAGCGGTTGCAGCGTCGGAACAGACAGGTGGCCTATGGGGGCAGAGATGACCAATGCGCTTGTGCCGCGCACGGAGGTCAGACGGTCAGGCTACGCCACGATCCACCGAGGGTGGTGGCTCGCTCTTCTTGCGCTGGCGCTGGCCATCCGCGGACTGTACCTCCTCCAGTATGCCGGCAACCCGCTGTTCTGGACCCCGGTTGGCCCGGATGTAGAGGAGTACGACGCCAACGCCCGACTCATCCAAAACGGGTGCTGGTTGTGGCAAACCGTCGGCACACACGGTCCGCTGTACTCGTACGTCCTCGCCGGGTGGTACGCGCTCACGGGGCAATCGTTGCTGGCCGTGCGCACGCTGCAATTGCTGCTGGGTATGCTGGGCGGGATTATCGTGACGCTCGCCGTGAAGTGCCGCTATAACTCCCGGGTCGCCTTCGCGGTGGGGGCATTGTGGGTGCTGTACATACCGGCGATCCACTATGAGGCCGAGCTGCTCAGCGAAGGGCTGGCGCTATTCCTGAATGCCCTGGTCATCGCCATCCTACTGCGCAAGCCGGAGATCACGCCGCTATGGGCGGGCGTGGTCGGGCTGCTGCTCGGCCTGGGCTCGATCACGCATGCCAGCGCGCTGCTGTTCGGCCTGCTGATCCTGGGCTGGCTGGCGTGGGTCGGGTTCCGCGTGTCTGCCCGGCGAGCCGCAGTGATCGTCCTGCCGGCGCTGTTGGGGTTGGCGCTGCCGACTGTGCCGGTGGTGGCGTACAACTCTCACTTGCAGGGCGGCTTCGTCCTGCTCCAGGACACGGGCAGCATCAACCTCTACATCGGCAACAACCCGGAGGCCGACGGCACGCACTACGCCCGCCTCGGGCCGGACTGGGACCGGATTGTAGCGCTGCCGTACGTGGCCGGCGGCGTGCGGGAGGGTCCGGCGTACAACGCGTACTTCTACCGGCAGGTGGCGAAGTTCATTTTCGAGTCACCTGGACAATGGCTGGCGCTAGTGGGCAGGAAAGCCGCCCTGAGCGTGAGCGCACAGGACATCACCGCCAGCATGCCGTGGGCGGCGATCCGCAACGACGTGCCCATGCTGCGGAACGGCACGTTCGCGTTCGGCGTGCTGCTGGCGCTGGCGCTGGCCGGCCTGGTCTGTGTGAGGGAGGCCCGCTTTCGTCCGATCCTGCTGTTGGCACTGGCGTACATCCTGAGCCAGATGATCTACGTCGCGTCGGGGCGGTACCGTGTGCCGATGCTGCCGGGGCTGTTCGTGCTGGGCGGGTTCGGCCTGGCTCACCTGCTGGAGAGCCTGCGAACACGGTCGGGACGCTCGCTGGGCCGGGCGGCCGGCGCGCTCCTGATCGGTCTGGGCGTCGCCTTCCTGCCGGTTGTCCCGCAGCACAACGACGATCCGGCCGAGGGTGCCTTGGTGCGGGCGGACGCCTATCTCCATCTCGGCGACCCGCAGCGCGCCGAGGCCGACATGCGGCAGGCCATCGCCCTGCGGCCTGATTACGCGATGGCTCGGTTGTTCCTGGCGGACCTCCTGAATGGCGACGGGCGGTCGGACGAAGCACTGGAGCAGTATCAGGCTGCCGCCGCGGCGCGTCCGGATTACGTGCAAGCGCACCTCGCGCTCGCCGAGGCATTCATCCACCGCAACGACCTCGCCGCCGCGCGGCCGGAATACCTGCGGGCCCTGGAGCTCGACCCCGAGAATTACCACGTGCGTCACCTGTTCGGCCGCGCGCTGCTGGTGTGGGAAGACTGGCAGGGCGCCGCGGAGCAGTTCGGCTTCATCCTGTCTCGGAAGCCGGATGCGCAGGCCTGTTGGGGGATGGGGGAGTCCCTGGCACGCCTGGGGCATTATGCGGAGGCGGCCAAGCTGCTGGAGCAATCCGCGGCGGCCATGCCGGACAATGCCCGCCTGCTTGCCGCGCTGGCGCGCCTGCGTGCGGCGTGCCCGGTCGACCAACTGCGCAACACGGAGGAAGCCCTGGTGCTGGGGGCGCGTGCCGCCGCTCTCACGCGCTTCACCGATCCGTGGGCCGTCGATGCGCTCAGCATGGCACTGGCCAACGCCGGGCATTTCGAACAGGCCGCGCACGGCGCCGACATCGCCGCGGAAATCGCCGGCGAGCGCGGAGACGATCCGCTACGGCAGCAGGCACTCGCCCGACGCGAGCTGTACCTCAAGAACAAACCGTACCGCGATCCTCCCCCCGCGGAGTAGGTGAAGCGGCGCCGGGTCAGTCCGCAGAGCTCGGCCCCGCAGCCCCACCCTACGACGGCAAGAGCTTGGCCCGCAGGTAGTGCCCGGTGTGACTCTCGGCGCAGGCCCCGATTTCCTCCGGCGTGCCCTCGGCGACGATCTGCCCGCCGGCGTCGCCACCTTCCGGCCCGAGGTCGATGACCCAGTCTGCCGTCTTGATCACGTCGAGGTTGTGCTCGATGACGACAACCGTGTTGCCCATGTCCACGAGGCGGTTGAGCACGGCCAGCAGCGTCTGGATATCCGCGAAGTGCAGGCCGGTAGTCGGCTCATCGAGGATGTACAGCGTGTGGCTCTCGATGCGGGCCCGCTGCACCGCGGAGGCGCTGGGCGGACCATTCGGCACGACCGGGCCCAGGGCACCCTTGGCCAGTTCCGCCGCCAGCTTCACGCGCTGCGCCTCGCCGCCGGAGAGAGTGTTCGACGGCTGACCGAGGCGCACGTAGCCGAGACCCACGTCGGACAGCGCCTGTAATCCCTGCCGAATCTTGGGGAAGCTGTCGAAGAACTTGAGGGCGTCCTCGACGCGCATCTCGAGCACGTCGGCGATGGACTTGCCGCGATAACGGATCTCGATCGTCTCGCGGCTATAGCGCGTGCCCTTGCACTCCTGGCACTCGACGAAGACGTCGGGCAGGAAATGCATCTCGATCCGGCGAACGCCCTGCCCCTGGCAGGCCTCGCAGCGCCCGCCCTTGGCATTGAAGCTGAAGCGGCTGGCGTTGTAGCCGCGGATGCGGGCCTCTTTCGTTTTGGCGTAGAGCCGGCGGACCTCGTCGAAGGCGCCGGTGTACGTCGCCGGGTTGCTGCGCGGCGTGCGGCCGATGGGGTTCTGGTCGATCTCGATGACCTTGTCGATCCGGCCGGCGCCGACCAGCCGTTCGTGTCGCCCCGGTCGCTCGCGTGACTTGTACAGCCGCCGGCGAAGGGCGGGCAACAGGATCTGCGAAACGAGCGTGCTCTTGCCGCTACCGCTGACGCCCGTCACCGCACAGAACACGCCCAACGGGATGGTGACGTCGATGCTCTTGAGATTGTTCTCGGCGGCCCCGACGACGCGCAGGAACTCGGAGCGCTTCTGCCGCCGGCGCTCTTCGGGCACCGGGATCATGTACTCGCCGCGAATGTACTTGCCGGTCAGCGAGTTCGGGTCGGCGAGCGTTGCGTCGGGCTCGCCGGCGGCGATGATCCGCCCGCCGTGCAACCCGGCCCCGGGGCCCATGTCGACGAGGTAGTCGGCGGCACGGATCACGTCCTCGTCGTGCTCGACGACGATGGCCGTGTTGCCGATGTCCACGAGCTGCCGAATCGCTCGCAGCAGGCGCTCGTTGTCGCGCTGGTGCAGGCCGATCGTGGGCTCGTCCAGCACGTAGCAGACGCCGACCAGGCCGCTGCCCAGTTGCGTCGCCAGGCGGATGCGTTGCGCCTCGCCGCCCGAGAGGGTCGCGCTGCTGCGGTCCAGGGTCAGGTAGCCCAGCCCCACGCCGTCCATGAAGCGCAGCCGCTGCCGCACCTCGCGCAGGATCGGCTCGGCGATCTGCTCGGCCTCGCCCGAAAAGCGCAGGTTCTCGAACCAGCCCGTCGCCTCGGCGATCGGCAACCGGACCAGTTCGTAGATGTTCTTCTCGCCGACGCACACGGCCAGCGGCTCGGGCCGCAGCCGGGCCCCGCCGCACGCCGCACAGACCGTCTCCGACTGGTACGCGGCCAGCCGGCTCCGGCCACTGCCGCTGCTGGCGGCGCGGAAGCGGCGCTGCACGTTGGGGATGACGCCCTCGAACTCGAGCCCGTGGGCGGTCGTGTCCTCGGGCTGCGTGCCGTACATGATGATCCGCCGAAGGTCGTCGGGCAGTTGCCGGAAGGGTGTCTCCGGTTTGACCTCGAAGGCGGCGCAGAGCGTGCGCAGCAGCTTCTGGTAGTTGGCCGCGACCTGCCGCTGCCCGCTGCGCCAGGGGGCGATGGCCCCGCCGAGCAACGAACGTTCATCGTCCGGGACGATGAGCTGCTCGTCGAAGCGCAGCTCGGTGCCCAGGCCGCCGCAATGCTCGCAGGCGCCGTATGGCGAGTTGAAGCTGAAGGCCCGCGGCGAGCATTCGCGCAACGTCGTGCCGCACTCGGTGCAGGTATGGTGCTCGCTGAACGTCCGGTCGTTCCACTCCTCGACGTTCGAGGCGTTCACCATGTGACTGAGGAGCACCGTGCCGTCGCCGAGGGTCAGGGCGAGCTCGACGGCGTCGGCCAGCCGGCCGCGCACGTCCGGCTTCACCACGAGCCGGTCAACGACGACGTCGATATCGGCGGCCTTCTCCGGCGGCAGCTCGGCCAGGTTCTTGACGTCCTGCAACTCGCCGTTGACGCGGGCGCGGACGAAGCCTTCGCGCTGGATGCGGCGGAGGGCGGCGCGGAGGTCACCCTGCCGACCGCGCACGAGCGGAGCCAGCACCTGCAAGCGCGTCGCTGCCGGGAGCTCTAGGGCGGCGTCGACGATCTGGTCGACGGTATGGCGGTGGATCTCGCGGCCGCACTGGGGACAGTGCGGCGTGCCGACGCGGGCGAAGAGGACTCGTAAGAAATCGTAAATCTCGGTCGTGGTGGCGACGATCGAACGGGGGTTCGCCGCCGCCGCCCACTGCTCGATGGCCAGGGTCGGCGGGAGGCCGTCGATGCGTTCCACGTCCGGCTTGCCGACCTGTTCGAGGAAGTGACGGGCGTGGACGCTGAGCGACTCGATGAAGCGGCGCTGCCCCTCGGCATACAGGGTGTCGAAGGCCAGGCTGCTCTTGCCAGAGCCGCTCAGGCCCGTCAAAACGATGAGCCGCTCGCGCGGCAGGTCGATGCTGATGTTCCGCAGATTGTGTTGCCGCGCCCCGACGACGCGGATGACCTTCTCTTCCACGTTCCGCCTTCCGGCTTCCAGCGGGTTCGGCCCGTCGAGGGGGTACGTCGGGCCGGAGGACCGCCCATAAACCCGTCAGTATAGCGGATTCTGTCGCCGGTTGCTGCGCCTCGTTGCCGACTGGCGTCCATACCACGCCCGCGGCGGATCGCGTATAGTGCCGCGCGTGGCAGGCCCCGGGATCGGCCGGACCGCGGTGCCGGCCGTCGCCGCACCGCCCATCTGGCACTTGGAGGAAGATGACCATGTTCCATATCCGGAAGTGTCTCGTCGCGATCGTCGTGATCGGGGTGTTGAGCGTTGTGCTCGCCGGCTGCGCCAGCTCGCAGCGCACACCCGCCGTTCAGAGCACGCCAACCGAGCCGCAGCCGGCCACGACGGCCGACGCGGCCCCGGCGCCCGCCGCCGAGCCGGCCCCCGCCGTCGCCGAGCAGGAACCGGCACAGACGCAGGCGGCTGATGCGGAGGACAAGGCGCAGAAGGAGCGCGAGGAGCAGGAGAAGAAGGCCAAGGAGGAGGCCAAGAAGGCTCGCGAGCGGGAGCGCAAGCTCGCGCACCTGGAACGTGACCTCGAAACGGCCAGGCTTCGCTTGCAGAAGACGAAGCTCGACAACGAGGCGGCCGCGCTGCGCTATGCTCAGTCGCTGGAGCAGGCCCAGACCGAGCTGCAACTGGCCCAGGAGAAGTTCGACACGACGCAGGCGCTCGAAGTGCCGCAGCGCATCGCCTGGTCGGAGCTCAACCTCCAGCGCAGCCGCGACAACCTGCAAAACGCGACCGAGGAACTGGAGCAGCTCGAACTCATGTATAAGGACGACCAGTTCGCCGATCAGACGAAGGAGATCGTCATCAGCCGGTCCCGCCGGGAGCTGGAGCGCACGCAGCGCGACGTTCAGCTCCGCGAAGAGGAGCACCGCCGGCTGCTGGAGGTCTACCTGCCACGCGAGAAGCGCGAGCAGGAGCTGCAACTGGCCAAGCAGGAACGCGGCGTGGTGAACATGCAGAGCGACGAGCAGCGGGCGGTGATTGACCGCCAGATCGCGCTGATCAACGCCGAAGCCGCCATCACCAAGCTCGAAGAGCAGCTCAGCGATCTGCGCGAGGAGATCGCCGAAGCCGCGGAGCAGAAGGCCAAAGAGAGCGAGAAGCCGGCCGCCGACCAGGGCGACTAGCGAACCACCAGGAGGCCAGCGCCATGAACACTCCGGCGCGATGTCTGCTGATGCTGCTGGCGGCGGGCGCCGCTGCCTGCGCCCATGCGACCGAACCGCTGAAGCCCGAGGACGTGACGCCGCAGCGGGCCGAGGCGTCGCTGCGGGCCGGCTTGCACTTCCTCCTCGAATCGCAGAACGCCGACGGCTCGTGGGGCGGGGCCTGGGACTCGCTGACGACGTGGAGCGGCTGGACGTGGAACAACCCGGAGTCGCACCGTTCGTGGCGGGTGGCAACGACGGGCCTGTGCGTGCTGGCGTTGCTCGATGCCGGTCAGGATGAGGCCGAGCTCGCCGCCGCCGACCGGGCCGTCACGTACCTCGTGGCCAACGCGGACGTGCGCCGCCCGAGCGAGTGGGACACGATGGATTGCTGGGCGCACATCTATGGGATGCAGGGCCTGGCGGCTGCGTATGCCCATCCGCGTTATTCCGACCCAACCAGTCGCGAAGACATTCAGCGAGCCATCGAGGCGCAACTGAAGGGTCTGGCCCGCAGCGAGGCGTTGTGTGGCGGGTGGGGCTACCTCGAGTTCGCCGCCCCGCGCACGGCTCACCCGCAGTGGGCCACGAGCTTCACAACTGCCGCCGGTATCGTCGCCCTGCTCGACGCGCGACAGGAAGGCGTGGCGATCGATGAGGGCGTGCTGGGCCGGGCGGTTAAGGCCGTCCGTCGGTGTTACCTGCCGAACGGCGCGTATACGTACTCCGTGCGGACCGTCCCGAATCCGCGCAAGATCGGCTCGATCAACCGGGTGAACGGCTCGCTGTGCCGAATCCAGTGCTGCAACCTGGCGCTGTTGATGGCCGGGGACGAGATCAGCGAGGAGCGTTTGCGCTGGGGGCTCGAAGTGTTCTTCCGCGAGCACCGCTTCCTGGATATTGCCCGGCTCAAGCCGGTCCCGCACGAGTCATACTACCAGAACTCGGGGTACTTCTACCTCTTCGGCCACTACTACGCCGCCCGGGTGATTGAGCAGCTTCCGCCCGAAGACCGCCTGCGCTTCTGGCCGATGCTGCAATACGAGGTCATGAAGATCCAGGGCGACGACGGTGCCATGTGGGACTACGACCATCACGCGTACGACAAGCCGTACGGGACGGCGTACAGCGTGCTGGTGCTGGCGCACAGCCTGCGCGACGAGAACAAGCTGCAAGGCCCGGTAACATCCACGCCCACCGCCCCGCCACCCTGACAAACGCCCTCGCGCGGCCGGCATGGACGCCGGGCGCGGTGGCGAAATCCACCTTCGGCCCCGACCGGCCACCTCGTATAATGGCTCCGTGGCGGCGCCCGCCGGGCGACATGGCTGCCACCGTGCGGTCGGCACACCCGGGGGCGGAAGGAGCGGATCGAATGAGTGCCTCGCGCTGGGTATGTGGCGTTCTCGTGTTGCTGATGGCGACGGTCTGCTGGGCGCAGCCGGCGACGACCGAAGCCCCGGATCGAGTCGTCTGGGACGAAACCAACCCCATGCCGAAGTACATGACCGAGGCCGAGCGGCGCATGCCGCTGCCGACGGTCGAGCGCACCGGACGCGGGGGGCCCTCCGGCGTCGTCCACTGCTCCGCCGAGTACGAGCCGATGGACGGCCTGCTCATCGCCTGGGAGGGTTATACGAACCTGCTCACGCAGATGACGGTGCTACTCACCACCAACGATCCCAACGCCCACGTCTACGTGGTCGTCGACAGCACCAGCGAGCGGACCACCGCCACCAACACGCTGACCAATGCCGGCGCCGAGATGGACCAGGTCAAGTTCATCGTCCAGACGACTGATTCGGTGTGGATACGCGATTACGGCCCACGCTACATCTTCGAAGACGGCGTGCGCACCATCATCGACCACACGTACAACCGCCCCAAGCGCCCCAATGACAACCTCTTCAACGACTACCTCAGCACATACTGGGGCGAACCGCAGTATGACATTCCGCTCGACCACGGCGGCGGGAATTTCCACCTGTTCGCCAACGGCGACGCGTTCATGACCACACTGATCACCGCGGAGAACCCCGACCTGACGGAGCAGGACGTCAAGGACCTGTACCGCGAGTACCAGAACGTCGACCTGACAATCTACACGGGTTTCCCGACGTCGTTCGACTCGACGCGGCACATCGACATGTGGATGCTGCCCGTCGGTGACTACAAGGTCATCATCGGGGAGTACAACTCCTCGACCGGGCAGCCCTACACGATCACCGAGGGCGCCGTCGCCGACCTGACCAGCCGCGGCTACACCGTCTACCGCACGCCCGGGTGGCAGTCGGGCGGCACGCACTACACGTACACCAACGCCGTCATCCTCAACAACCAGGTGCTGGTGCCCACGTTCAACGGCTATACGTCGCAGAACGCGCAGGCCCTGGCCACCTTCCAGGCCGCCCTGCCCGGATACACGATCCACCAGCTCAACTGTTCCGACATCATCACCTACGCTGGAGCCATGCACTGCATCGTCATGCACGTGCCCGCGCATGAGCCCAACCCCGAGCCGGTGGTCAGCCTGATCGTACCCAACGGCGGCGAAACGTGGACCGTCGGCGAGACCTACGACATCCGCTGGTCCGCCTATGACGACGTCGCCGTCACCGGCATCGATCTGTTCCTGTCGACCGACGGCGGCGCCACGTACCCGTACACGATCGGCACGGACCTGCCGAACACGGGCACGCTCGCGTGGGAGGTTCCCAGCCTCGCTTCAGAGACGTGCCGCGTCTGGGTCGTGGCCCATGACGGCGACGGCCACACGGGCGAGGACACCTCGGCCGCCGACTTCGAGATCACGCCCTACGGTCCGCGCGTGGCGTACGAGTTCCTGCTCGACAGCGATCCCGGCTGGCCGTGCGAGGGCCAGTGGGCGTTCGGTCAGCCCGCCGGCCTGGGCGGCGCCTCCCACGGCAACCCCGATCCGACCGCCGGCGCCACGGGTCTGAACGTCTACGGCGTGAACCTGCACGGCGACTACGCCAATACGCCGGGCGGACCCTGGTACGTCACGCTCGGTCCGGTCGATCTGCGCGGCTACGACGACGTCACGCTCCAGTTCCAGCGCTGGCTGAACAGCGACTATCAGCCGTACGCTTATGCGACGGTCGAAGTCTCGGCCAACAGCTCAGACTGGACGACCGTCTGGCAGAACGGCACGACGGAGATGGCCGACGGCGCCTGGACGCTCTGCGAGTACGACATCGCCGCCGTGGCGGACGAGCAGGCCACCGTCTACGTCCGCTGGGGCTATCGCATCGGCTCGAGCGCTTACGCGTATTCCGGCTGGAACATCGACGACGTGCGGCTGATCGGCGTGCCTCTGTTCAGTCCGGGCGACATGAACTGCGACGGGGCCGTCGACAACTTCGACATCAGCCCGTTCGTCCTGGCCGTGACCAACCCCACCGGCTACGCCGCGCAGTACCCCACTTGCAACATTCTGAACGCGGACATCAACGGCGACGGCGCGGTGGACAACTTCGACATCAGCCCATTCGTGACGCTGTTGACGAATCCGTAGCGTCCGGCGCGGCCAAGCGCGCCAGGCGTCAATCGGCGCTGGTGTGCCGGCCCCACGAATGGCCGCCGGTCGGGCGCGTGTACTCGGTGAGAATCTTGTCGTAGTCCGGGTAGTGGCCGGCCTCGGCAAAGGCTTCGAACATAATGAGGCGGCGGTCGTCGGTGACGCCGATGGCCGCCGCGTCGTTGTAATCACTGGCGATGAAGCCACCGGCGGGGGTGCCGTACGTGGTGTAGAGCTGGCGGGCCTGCTCGCGAATCTCGTCGTAGGAGCCGGCGGGCAGCGTGGACTGTGTATCGACGATGGCCTCGAAGCAGATGCGACCGCGGTAGCGCTCGCCGAACTCCCGGAGCCCGACGGTGTTGGGCTGCTGGTTGTTGATGACCTCGAGGCCGCAATCGATGAGCTCCTCGACGACGTCGTTGATGCGGCCGCAGGAATGCATCCAGGTGTGCAGGCCGGCCGCCTTGATCTCGTCGAAAAGCTTCTGGTAGCGGGGCTTGAAAAACTCGCGGAAGACCTTGAGGCTGACGAAGGCCCGGTCCTGCATGCCCCAGTCATCGGCCAGGGCGGCGGCGTGGATGCGCCCGTCGGCGATCTGCACGCAGCGGCGGAACACGCGCAGGTGATGGTCGAGCACGCGGTCGAGGATCTCGTGCACCTGCTCCTTCTGGCGAACGAAAGCCGGCAGGGCCGTGCTCAGGCCGGTGAGCATGTGCAGGCGCTCGAAGATGCCCTGCCCGAAGCAGAACATGACGAAACGGTCATCGGCCCCGGCGAGCTGCTCGGCGAAGCCGGCGTAGCGGCGCGGATCTTCCGGGTCGGGCCAGCGGTGCTCGGGCAGGCGAGCGAGGTCAGCCAGCGGGTGGCCGGTGACCTGTCCCGTGTTGGACACACCGGTGCGGCTCCAAACGCAGCCCCACTCGTCCGGCGTGGGCTGCTCAAACGCCCAGGACCAGCCGGTCGGATCCAGCGTCCACACATCGTAGCAGTCGTTGACGCCGACGATGTCGAACTTCATCGGGATGCGCGGCGGGTTGTCAAAGGTGATGGCCCGCTCAACGATCTCTTTGCGCGTCATGCGTATGCCTCGTGTTCGGCTCCGGCAGCCGATGCCAATTAATCATAGCGCCCCAGCCGCCGCACCTCAGACAGAAGCCACTGGTAGGTCTCCAGCGTCACCCCCGGGGGGATGGAATGATCCGAATGATAGATGTAGCCGTGGTACGGCATGGCGGCGCGCAGCTTGCTCTGGAGTTCCTCGTGGATCCTGTCGCGGTCGTTGGTGGTCAGGACGGTCACGTCGATGTTGCCGACGAAGCCGAGCCGCTCGCCGTACTGCGGAACGAGCTCGCGGACATCCATATTGGCCCGCGCTTCGAGCGGGTTGATGGCCGTGACGCCGTTCTCCAGGAACGCCGGCAGCAGCGCCCGGATATCCCCGTCGGAGTGGACCACCACCGGCATGTCGCGGCGATGGAACTCGTCGAAGAACCGGCGGTGGTACGGCTGGACGAACTCGCGATAGTGGCGCGGGCTCATGAAGGGACCGTTCTTGTAGGCAATGTCGGCGTAGATGAAGGCCCCGTCGCAGACCATGCCCTCGGCTTCGGCCAGGCGAAACATGTCGATCTCGAACTGGGCGAAGGTGTCGAAGACGTCGTGCACCCACTCCGGCTGTTTGATCATCGCCCGCAGCATCATCTCGTGGCCGAGCACGTCCTTGACCGACTCGATGATCTCGACGCCGGCGTAGAAGACGAAACGGTCGCGCTCGCGGGCTCGGTGGTAGCGCGGCCAGAACTCGGGCCAGCGGATGCGCTCGCGGGAGGCGGTCAGCAGCGGCTTGACCGCGGCCCACTTCTCCGGCGTGTCGATGCCGAAGGAGACGTGCTCGGGCGTGCCGCCCTTGTTCTTCCACCAGCGTAAGAGGGCGTCGTTGCCGTCGCGCTGGAGGACCCAATCGTCGGTCTCCTCGACGACGGTGGGCGGGACGAGGCGCAGGCGCTGGTCCGGCCAGGCGACCTGCATGAAGTCCATGTCGAAATATTCCCAGAGCGTGAGCAGGTCGTAGTTCGCCGGGCTGGCGCTGTTGATGCCCGCACCGAGGCGCGGGTCGTTGAGCTGCCGGACGAAGTCCAGCTCGGTCTCCTTCCAGAACCAGTCGGTAATGGGAACACGGTCCGGCGGCCGGCGAGCGAGGGCGCAGGCCACCCGTTCGCGCGAAGTCATGCTGTCGGGCTTGCTGGGCGCGGGCAGGTTCTGTCTCCGCAGAGCGGCTTCTACCGGCGCGGATCGCCGGCCAACCGCCTGGCCACTTCTGCCCCCGTCGCTGCATCGCCACCGTAGCCGTCCGCGCCGACTTGCTGCGCGAACTGCTCGGTTATCGGTGCCCCGCCGATGATGACCTTCGGCGAAGGCGACACCTCCTCGTGGATTCTCTTGATGATCGTCGCCATCTGCGGCATGGTCGTGGTCAGCAAGGCGCTCAGGCCGACGACATCCACGCGGCGCTCGCGACAGGCGGCGACGAACTGCTCGGCGGTCACGTCCACCCCCAGGTCGATCACCTCGAAGCCGGCGCCCTGCAACATGGTGGCCACCAGGTTCTTCCCGATGTCGTGCAGGTCGCCCGAAACGGTGCCGATCACGGCCGTGGCTTCGGGCCGGACGTTCTCGCTGGCCAATCGCGGCTGGAGAAGCTCCATGCCGCATTTCATGGCGTCGGCGGCAACGAGCACCTCCGGAAGGAAGTACTCGCCATCGCGGAAGAGGCGTCCCACCTGGTCCATGCCGGCGAGCAGCCCCTTGTTGAGCAACTCCTGCGCCGACATGCCGTCACGCAACGCCTGCTCGAGCAGGGTGCGCGTCTGTTGGTCGTCCCCCTCCAGCACCGCCTTGGCGATCTGGTCCGTTACTGCGCTCGACAACTTCGGTTCTCCTGTGGGCATGGCGGGCCGCCGGTTGCCGGCCGGCGGCGCCTGCCAGACGGGAACTCTAAGGTGGGTCGCCGTCGGTTCGCAAGCGAAAACCACATTGGATCCGCGGTTCCGGACACGTTCACTCCGCGGCCGAGCGTCTCGTCCAATAACCCCATTTGATCGCAGACGGCGGTGGGCGACCGGCGAAACCGCCGCAGGCGGCCTATGATTGTCGACTGCCGACTGGCCGCCGCCGCGGCCCTGACTGGAGGACGAAAGACCGCATGAACCGCCGAGACTACGTGGCGCTGGCCGCCGCCGGGGCACGGGCGGTGATCGCTTGCGAACCGACGGCGAGTACGGCCTACGTGTCACCGCGACAGATGAGCGGGCCGGGGGGCGTGTTCGATCGGTACGCCATGCACTGGAACCGGCGAGTGCGCGAGGTCGACGCCGAGTTGATCTTCCATTGCTGCGGCGAGCTCAACGACGACACGGTCCGCCGCTTCGGCAGCCTCGAGCCGGTGATCCTCAGCCTGGGCAGCTCGCGGCGGCTGTGGGAGGATGCGGTGCTGGTGCCGCAAGACGTGGTCCTGTTCGGCAACCTGCCGTCGCGGAAGTTCTTCTCCGACGACGAGATCACGGCGGCGGAGCTGACGGCACGCATGCAGGCCGCGGGCCACCCGTTCATCCTCGGCAGCGAATGCGACATCCTGAGCGTGCGGGGAGCGCACGACGTCATTCTGCGGAAGGTGGAGGCCATGCTCGACGCGGGCCCGGGGCGCCGCGGGGGGCACACCGGGTCCGCGTGAGCGGGGTGAACGGCTATTCGCCGGCGAGCAGCGTCTCAACGAGCTCGCTCTGACGGGCGGCCGTGCCGATGGTGGTGACGCCGAAGCGCAGCGTCTGCGGCTTGAACCAGTAGAAGTCTTCGGGGAACTCGCGCAGGTCAACGACGAACTCGCGAGCGTTCTTGTCGAGCGTGGCGACGGCGAACCAGGGGCGGTCCTTCAGGCCGCTGTTGCCGATCCGCCGATAGACGCGATAGCCGCCGACGTCGTCGAGGTAGTTGCGCTCGCGGGTGGTGGCGCCGGGCTCCCAGGTGACCTTGACGTGGTGCTCGTCGACGCGGGTGACCTGGACCTGCTGCGGCGCGGGGGGCGAATCGACCGAGCCGTAGGGCGTGGGCAGCGTCGTGACGTACTTGTCGCGGAAGCCGCGGAACCAAGCCAGTACGAACTCGTGCCCTTCGAGCCAATAGTAGCAAACGCGGCCGTGGTGCGTGACCTTGACCAGGAGCAGGTTGCGCGGGCCGACGACGTTCATGTTACCGAAGGGGTTGTTGGTGCGGTGGAAGCCGGTGAGCGTGCGGACCTCGGCTGCGGGGCGGTTCGGCAGGCGCATCACGCCGAAGCGGTCCGTCTTGCCGACGGCGACGGGGAGCTTCGAGACGGGCGGCTCGTAGAAGTTGCCGTCCTCGACGATGGGGGCGTAACGAACGCCGTGGTCCTCGCCACCGGGCTGGTCGGGATCGACGACGGTGCCGCGCTGGAAGATCTCGACCTCGGCATCGGGGACGTCCTGGCCGTTGAGATCGACGACGTGGATGAAGCACTCGGCGGGGTTGGTGAAGTACATGTCGCCGAAGTAGCCGCGGGGCTTGTCGATGGTCATGTTGAAGTAGCAGGCGTCGACCTCGCCGTAGAGCTGCGGGCCGTGCCAGTGCATCATCTGGAGGGGGAAGCGCATGAAGTGCGTGACCTTCTCGCCGTTGTCGGGCCAGACGTGGTTCTCGTGGCCGGGGTAGTCGATGGCATACCAGTCGACGAGGCCGAGCTGATGGCCGAGCTCGTGCGGCAGCGACCATTCGGTCTGGTTGCGCCAGGTGTGGTCGATCTGTACCCATTCGCCCTTGTCCAATTCCTCGGGGCGGTCATCCCAGCCCCAGCCGCCCTGGTCATAGCGGATGCCGTCGCGGGCCCAGTGGCTTTGCTCCTTGCCGTCGAAGTAGGGCGTGTGATCGCGGACGCTGTCGGCGTAGATGATGCGGTCGAGGCGGACGCGGGCCTTGATGCCCTCCGGGGCCGCGGGGTAGATGCTGGCGGCGAAGAGCAGGTTCATGATGTCCACGTGCCAGCGGTAGAAGTCCTCGAAGCTGAACGTGCCGTAGGCGCTGCGGAACTGGTGCCAGGCGTCGACGCGTCCGTGACAGACGGTGAAGGTGAACGGCCAGGCCCAGAGGGCATCGGTCGCTTCGTTGTTGATCGTGGCGATCTCGGGCTGGTCGGTGACGATGCGCACGGTGACGTGGTGCTGGCCGTCCTGCCAGGGCCACTTCATCGTGAAGGTCGATTCGGCCATTTCGGCCAGCCGGTCGGCGCACTGGTCGCGCTGCATGACCTGGTCGTCGATGCGCCACTCGACCTCGAACGGGGCGGCTCCGCGGAAGCCGATGTTCTTCACGTGAGCCGTGAGAGTCAGCTCTTCGCCGGGCTCGTAGTGCAGCTT
The DNA here is from genome assembly GCA_050115495.1 of Phycisphaerae bacterium. Classification (GTDB taxonomy): domain Bacteria; phylum Planctomycetota; class Phycisphaerae; order UBA1845; family Fen-1342; genus JAAYXS01. The sequence goes on from JASFQK010000020.1 coordinate 48,658, forward strand.
GAGGTTGCGGGCGGCGCCTTCGGGGTCGACGAACTTGCGGTCGCCCATGTCCACCAGCAGCTTCGAGTCGCCGCCGATCCAGGCCCGGCCGAACTCGTCGTACTGGATGCGGCCGTGGAGGCTGGCCAGCTTGGGCGTGATCTCGATAAAGGTGACGGTTAGGTCGGGCTGGTCCGGGCGGCGGTCCCAGTCTTCGCCGCGGTCGACCTGCCAGCTCTTGACCTGGCTGCGGGGATAGATCCTGGGCGGGCCACCGACGTCGGCCAAGTTGTGCCAGACGGTGAGGCGGACGCCCTCGTCGCGGACGTAGCAGTTCTCGATCTTCTGCCCGTCGTTCAACTCGAGGGTGTCGGCCGGGGCCGCCGCCACGATGGCCAGAACCACGGCAACCCCGCACAGGCCACTGATCGTGCTGGTTCGCATGCGCATAACTCCTTTGCCAACAGTCTTCGAACCCCCGGGACGTCCGCCGCTCGCCGCGCGGCCGTTTGGCCAGCATAGAGCCGTGGGCCGTGGAACGCAACGCGGACCGCCCCTATACTCGCCGGTGCGGCGACCGACGGGCGGCGGCGACCGCGACTGGCGAAGGACCACAACCATGATCAAACGCAGCGAAGTCAGACGGGCGCAGACCCGCGCCGCCGAAATGATCCGCCGGACCGGCATCGTGCTGACGCCGGGGGAGACGGCGAACATCGAGGTCGCCGAGTTCGGGCTCGAGCAGTTGGAGCGCATCGGCCTCGAGCTGGTGGTGTACGTCAACACGGACCGGTACTGCGCCAAGGAACTGGTGCTGTTCCCGCGGCAGACCTGCCCGGAACACCGTCACCCGCATGTCGCCGGCGAACAGGGCAAGATGGAGACGTTCCGCTGCCGCTGGGGCAAGGTGTGGCTCTATACCGAGGGCCCAGCCGCGGCCGCCCCGAAGGCCCGCGTGCCCGCCGGCAGCGAGAAGCACTTCACCGTCTTCCACGAGATCGAGCTCAACCCGGGCGAGCAGTACACCATGCCGTCCGATACGCTGCACTGGTTCCAGGCCGGCGACGAGGGGGCGATCGTCTCGGAGTTCTCCAGCACGAGCCGCGACGAGTCCGACATCTTCACCGACCCGCGCATCCGGCGTATCCCGGAAATCAGCGAAGACTAGACCGCAACCCTTCCTGACGCGGCCGGCTCCCCTCCCGGCCGCGGAGGCGTTCATGATCACGCATAAGCCTACCGGCTGGAACACGTGGGATTTCCGCGGGTTCAATCGCCTGGTGTACCTGCGCCAGGGTCGGACCATCATCAACCTGCAGTACGCCATCTGGGACGAGGACCATCGGCCGGCGGACGAGGTCAAGAACCGCGGCGGACTGCATCACAACCTGCGCTGGCAGCATGCGACGCGATTGGGGCCGCATGCGCCGCTCGGCCTGCCTGCCAAGCTCGAGTTCAAGATCAACGAAACGTCGTTCGAGGCGGAAGCGATCGACGAGAACGGCACGCTTTGCCTGACGGTCCGGCCGCTGAGCGAGACGCGGATGCGCGTTGTGTATCGGCTACTGGCGCCCGACGGCGACGCTGTGCACAAGACGTCAACGACGTCCGGAACGTTCGCCGGCTGCCGGCTGGAATTCACGGGGGCGACGTGGCCGCAGGATTACTTCCTGAACGTGGCCGAGCCATATGCGCTCGGCGGGCCGGGTGGTGCGGCGACGGTGCGGGTCACGCCGCCGGGAGCGACTTCTTCATCGGGCGGGACGTTGGCCGCATTGGAGAGCACGAGCGTGGTCGGCGAAGGGGCGCTGGCCGATGCGCCCGGAGCCATGCTGCCGGCGGTGACGTGGAACACGCTGTACGACACCCGGCGGCGGCTGGTCTCATCGCCGGTGAGCCGCGACTGGATGGCGGACTGGCGCGGCGTCACGGTGTTCTGCTGGGACACGTACTTCGTCGGGGCGATGATCGCTCATGCGTTTCCGGAGCTGGCCCGTCTGAATTTCGAGACGGTGACGGCGGCGATCGACGAATTGGGTCACGTGCCGAATTACTACATGGCTCACGGCGCGGCCTCGTTTGACCGCTCGATGCCGCCGATCGGCGCGTACATCGTGTGGAAGACGCAGGCGGCACGGCCCGACACGGCCTGGCTCCTCCGGATGTATCGCCCGCTATGCCGCTGGCACGCGTACTGGATGGCGCATCGCGACGGCAACGGCGACGGACTGCTCGAATGGGGTTCCGACGCGGCGCCGGCGTTCGAGTTCCCGCAGCTCTTGCAGGACAACCCGCAGTTACAGCATTCGGCGAAGTGTGCGATGTACGAGTCGGGTCTCGACAACTCGCCGATGTACGACGATGTGCCGTTCAACGCGCAAACCAATACGTTTGAGTTGGCCGACATTGGCCTGTCGAGCTACTACGCGCTCGATTGCGAGGCGCTGGCCCGCATCGCCGCAGCGCTCGGCCGCAAGAGCGACGCCGCCCGCTATCAGCGCGAATACGAGACGATGGCCCGGCGGATCAACGAGACACTCTGGGATGAGGAAGCAGGCATCTACGCCAATCGCCACTGGGACGGCCGGTTCTCCCGGCGGTGGTCGCCGACGTCGTTCTTCCCGCTGCTGGCCGGAGTCGCGCCGGCGGAGCGAGCGGCCCGTCTCGTGCATGAGCACCTGCTCAACGAGCGTGAGTTCTGGGGCGAGTACGTGCTGCCTTCCATCGCCCGCAACGATCCGGCGTATCCGGACAACGACTACTGGCGCGGGCGGATCTGGGGGCCGTTCAACTTCCTCGTGGCCGAGGGGCTGCGGCGCTATCGCTTCGACGACGTGGCCGCTGAGCTCGCCCGCCGAAGTCTGGACCTGTTCATGCGGAACTGGCGGGCGGACGGCGGCGTGTACGAGAACTACAACGCCGACACGGGCGTCGGGGCGGACGTGTGGAACGCGGCGCGGCTGTACCACTGGGGCGGGCTGCTGGCGTATATCGCGATGCAGGAGCTGATCGACGTCGAGCCGACGGGATACCTGCGCTTCGGCTCGCGCAAGTTCCCGCACGCGGGTCTGCGGCGGGTGCACGTGGGCGGCGCTGTGTACGACGTCGACATGCAAAATGGTATGCGCGTGTGGCGCAACGGGGCGCTGCTGCTCGAAACCGAGCCACGGGCGATCGTGCGACTGCCGCTGGCGTGCGCGGGCGATGTGCCGATCGAGATTTCCACCGAGCAGGGCGGGCGATTGACATTGCACGAGTCGAAGACGCCGCCGCGGCCAGCGCGGGTCAACGGTGAGACGCTCATCACGCCGACGGGGACACCGGCGACGTACACCTGGTAGCGACTACCGCTCGGTGTATGGAATGACCTGCGAGCCGCCGCGCGATGGGTCGTAGGGAACATCGTCGACGCAGATGGGCAAGTCGGGGGCCGGGCCGTCGATGGGTGTGATCGTGACGGCGTGGCGGTCGATGTGCACATCGAGCCGCCGGTCACGCAACATGAGCGAGAAGCGCAGCGCTGACCACTTCGCCGGCAACCGCGGCTCGATCGACAAGCCATTCTCGCGCAGGTGCACGCCGCCGAAGCCGAACACCGCCGCCATCCACGCTCCGCCGAGCGCCGTGCCGTGCAGGCCGGCATGCGTGTCGCTGCGCCCGGTAAGACTTTCGTCGAGATCGAGCCCGGCGGTGATGAGGAACTGCTCGTATGCCTCATCGCGGTCGCCGACATCCGCGGCCATGATCGCGTTGATGGCAAAGCTCATCGACGAGAAGTTCATGCTCTTGTCTTTGTAGTACGCCCAGTTGGCCTGGCGAACGTCCTGCCCGAACACGTCGCGGAACATCACCAGGGCCATCACCACGTCCGGCTGGTTCATCGCCTGGTAGTCGGCCAGCGGGATGAACCAATCGCGGCGGCCGGACAGCAGCTCCGCCGGCGGCGGCGGGAGCTGGTAGAACCCGTCGTATTGCTCGTACAGCCGCGTCGTCGGGTCGAACAGCAGCGTCAGGCGAACCGCGATGGCCCGCCACTGCGGCGGCTCATGCGGGTCGATGTTCAGTCGCGCCATGACGGCGGTGCGCTCGGCGGACGGTAAAGCGTCCAACACGTCAGCAGCCCAGCCCAACGTGCGGGCGGCGAGGTAGTTCGTGTAGAAGTTGTTCGTGCTTTCGCAATGGCCTTCGTCCGGGCCGGCGACGTCGTGCAGGTCGTACGCATTCCGGGCCGCATCATGCTTCGCCCGACCGGCATAGAACCGGGCCGACTCGACGAGCAGGTCGAGGCCCTTCTCGCGCAAAAACGTCGCGTCGCCGGTAGCGTGGGCGTAGTTCATCAAGGCATTGGCGACGTCGCCGTTGATGTGGATGTTCGTGTGCGTGAAGCGGTACCAGCGGCCGAGGCACTCTTCGCCGTACGGGCCGGCCTGCCAGGCGAGCTTCGCCCCGGGCAGGCTGAGTTCGGCGGCGATCTTCCGCCCCTCGGCGAGGCCGGCGACGCGGAAGTTGAGACACGTCCGGGCGTATTCCGGAAAGACAAACGTGTAGAATGGCAGGATGTGCGTTTCGGTGTCGTAGAACGTGTTGCCCTGGTAGTAGTCGCCGCTGAGTAGCTTGACCGGCACGCTGAGCCGATCGCTGAAGCGCGGGGCGGCGGCGATCAGGTGGTGCAGGCAAAAACGCAGATAGCGCTGCGCCTGGTCATCGCCGACGATCTCGACGTCCGCCCGCCGCCACAACGCCTGCCACGCGCTCAATTGCCGGCCGAGCGCTTCGCCGAAGCCCTGCTGTACGGCGGCGTCGAGTTCGGTCGTGATCTCGGTGGCGACGCCGTGCCGCTCATCTTCGGAGCTGCACAGCACGACGGTGCGGTCGATGGCGGCCGACCGACCGGCGGGCACTTCGTACAGCAGCTCGGTGTAGACGGCATCGTGGCCGACGACGCCGCGCACTTCGCGCGGCGTGGTGCCACCGTGCGGTGTGGTCTCGACGCCGAGATCAACGGTGATACCGCGGGCGGGCGTTCGCACGCGCAGCAGGCAGCGTGACGCCGGCTCAGCCGAGAGCGTCTGCACGGTGAACTGTCGCTCGCGCGTCGCGTTGGCGTGCACGGCTGCATTGATACCGCTGAGGATGCGCAGCGGCGCGTCATGGTCGAGCGGCGTGGCAGAGTAGCGCATGAAGACCCGGTGCGGGTCACTCAGTGCGGCGAAACGCTGCATGGCGATGCGCGTCGTCCGGCCCGCCGCATCGTGATAGTCAAACGTGCAGATGTACAACCCGCTGCTCAGCACGAGCGTCTGCGTGAAGTCGCTGACCTCGCCGCGATCCAGCGAGACCTCGCGGTCGCCGACGAACAGCCGCACGAACAGCGGGTCGGGCAGGTTGGCGACGCCGGGGCTGCGACCGGCGGTGTCGAAATACGCCGGGTCGAGCCACCGGCGGCGTTGCCCCGAGGCCCGCAGCAGCCCGAACATGTCGAGCTCGTCATAGACACCGTGGATGATCGTGGTCGGGCAGTCCCCCCCGCGCTGCTCCGGCAGGTTGCCCTTGAGGCCGAGGTATCCATTGGCGATCGTGCAGACGCTGTTGAACTGGGCGAGGTGCTGCGGGTCGTGATGGTGATTGACGATGGTCCAGGTGTCAGGGGTCATGGCTCAGGGCGCCTCCCGCAGCAGGAGGTTCTCGGCGAGGATCAGCTCGGGCAGACCGCCGTGGATGATCTTGGCGGCGGCGGTGTAGTCCTGACCGCCGGTGTCGCGGTTGGGCAGAGCGACGGCACAACCAACGCCCGCCGCCCGTAGGGCAACGATGCCGGGCTCGGTGTCTTCGAGGCCGACACAGTACGGGTAGTCGGCTCGCGGCAGCGACATCTGGTAGAGGGCGATGCTGTACAGATCGCGGTGCGGCTTGAGCCGCGCCTCATGAGCGGCGGAGGCGTCGACGAACCCGTCGAACACAGTATGCAGGTCGGCGAGCTTCTCGGCCAGCCGCTCCTTGCATTCGTTGCTGACGGGCCACGTCGCGGCTTCGGCGGCGACCAGTCGCAGGATCTCCTTCATCACGGCGTGCGCCTCGTAGGCGGTCGACGCGGTGACGAGGGCGAGCTTCGCCGGATGCCGGGCGAAATGCGTACCCAGGCGGGCCAGCCGCGGACGCCAGGCATCGACCTGCGCCGACGACCAGTGTTTCCGCGGGTCGGCGAGCAGCGCTTCTCGCAATGGCTCGAACAAAGCCGCCGCTTCCGCCCCGAGCCAGCCACGGACGAGCGGGACGAAGACCGCGTAGCCCGGCATCGGTTCGACCAGGTGGCGTGAGGCGTCACCCAGCAGTTCGCGGCTGAGCGCATTGCCGGCCCCCTGCTCCATCTTCCGCAGGGTGCTGTGATAGCGCAGGTAATAGACGTCGAGGGCGACGCTGACCCGCACGACGTGCGGCTCGTCGCGGAACGCCGATGCGTAGCGGGCGAGCAGCGGTCGCACCAAATCGCCGACGCTCTCAGCGTTGACCTGGCCTGAGGCCACCAGTCGGCGGAATTCGTCGTCGTCGAGCAGCGCGCCGAGTCCGCAGGCGCGGGCGTTGTGCACCACCTCGCGCCGCCGGTGTTCGTCGGTCATGCACGCCAGCGTCCACAGCACGGCTTCGCCGAACGCCTGGCACAGAGCCGCACGGTCGAGGGCGTCGCCGTAGCGTTCGAGGAGGAACTCGGTGTGGCGAAAGTTGCTGTTGCCGATGACGTAGGGGTAGTCGGCGTGCGGATCGAGGCCGGGCCAGGCCGCCCGATCGAGTCGCCCGGTAAACCGCCGGACCATGTACTCGAGGGCATGCAGGGCGAGCGGCTCGGTCGTCGTGCTGGTGCCGTCCATATCGACGGCGAAGGCGGCGATGCGCTCCAGCGGCGGCGTGACCCGCGGGGCGAGCGGGTAGAGTTCGAACGGGGCGAAGACGTAGTCGAGATTGCGTACGCGGGCGAACTCGGTCGCGCCCAGCTTCGCCGCCTCGGTGTGCAGGAGGCCGGCGGCCTCGTCGCCGCTGAGGTATTCCACGAGTCGTTGCTTCATGGCCGCCAGCGTAACGGTGGCGGCGGGTCGGGGCCAGCGCGGGCCCCTGGGCGGCCGCTGGATGTCTCGTTATGCTGGGGGCGTCTCGCCTGGGGCACGCATGTCGCGAGATCTGAACAACTCTGCCGTCGGTCCTACGTGGACGCAGCGCATCGGTTTCTGGCTGGGTCTGGCGCTGTTTATCGGTCTGCTGGCCGTGTCGCCGCCGACGAGCATGCACCGGGCGGCCCGGCTCCATTTTCGCACGGAGCTGGCGGCCGACGTGAACCGCATGCTCGCCCGGGCCGGCACGCCGGACGCACCGCCCGAGTCGGCGGAGTATCAAGCGGTCGAGGACCGGGCGGTGCAGGCCCGGGCCCGCATCATGATGGGGGCGGCGGCGGTGACGGCCCTCGTGGCCTGCTGGTGGATCACGGTGGCCGTGCCGATTCCGGTGACGTCGCTGCTGCCGCTGCTGCTGCTGCCGTTGGTCGGGGTGCTGCCCGTTCGCCAGGCGGCCGTCCCGTATGCTGATGCGAACGTGTTCCTGTTCATGGGCGGCTTCGTCATCGCTCTCGGCGTCGAGCGCTGGGGGCTGCATCGGCGGATCGCCCTGCACATCGTCCGGATCGTCGGCACGGGGCGGTCGACGATTGTGCTGGGGTTCATGATCGCCAGCGCGGTGTTGAGCATGTGGATCAGTAACACGGCTACGACCCTGATGATGCTGCCCATCGGCCTGGCGGTGATCGGAGCGCTGGCGGACCTCACACCGCAGGACGGACCACGACCGCGGGCGAACTTCGCCGCCGCGCTGATGCTGGGCATCGCCTATGCCGCCAGCGTCGGCGGCGTGGGCACGCCCATCGGCACACCGCCAAACATCTCCTTCCGCGGGCAACTGGCCCGGCTGTACCCGGCGGCGCCGGAGATTAGCTTCGGGCAGTGGCTGCTGTTGCTCCTGCCGCTGGTCTGCGTGTTTGTGCCGGTGATCTGGCTGGTGCTGGTGCGGATCACCTGCCCGGTGGGACGCGGCGGGCTGCGCGCCGGTCGTGAGGTGATCCGTCAGCAACTCGCCGCTCTCGGCCCCATGCGCCGGCCGGAGATCACGATGCTGATCGTCTTCGTGGCGACGGCGCTGCTGTGGATCACGCGGAGCATTCCGCTCGGCGAGGATGCGAATTGCGGCTGGGCGGCGTTGCTGGAAGGCTGGCTGGCGCCGGCGGATGGCTCACCGTCGCGGTTCAACGCGGCGTTCATCAACGATGCAACGGTGGCGCTGCTGATGGCGGTGCTGATGTTCGCCATTCCCGCGGGCCGTGACGCCGAGGGCACGCCCCAACGGCTGATGAACTGGGAGACGGCAACGCGCCTGCCGTGGGGGATTCTGCTGCTGTTCGGCGGCGGTTTCGCGATCGCCGCCGGCCTGCGGGGCAGCGGTCTGAGCCTGTGGTGCGGGCAGGTTTTCGCCGAGATGGACCTGCATAATCCGCTGCTCCTCGTGCCGGGCGTATGCCTGCTGATGACGTTCCTGACCGAAATGACCAGCAACACGGCGACGACCGAGGTCATGCTGCCGATCGTGGCCAACGTCGGCCAGGCCCTCGGATATCACCCGCTGCTGCTGATGCTGCCGGCGACGATCTCTGCCTCGTGCGCGTTCATGCTGCCGGTGGCCACGCCGCCGAACGCGATCGTCTTCGGCTCTGGGCAGGTCGAGATGGGGCGGATGGTGCGGACGGGGCTCATCCTCAACCTCATCGGCGTCGTGCTGGTGACGGCGGTGATCTACTTCCTGGTGCAGCCGGTGCTCGGCATCGATCTGCGCGAGCTGCCCGACTGGGCCAGGTGAGCAGGCCCCGACCGGCCGGCGGGCTCAAGCGGAGTGGGCCGAATGGCCGATACGACGCGCAGGATCTTCCAGTGGTGCCGGTGGGACCCGCGCCCATGCCCGACGAGACCGAACAGCAGACCGCGGGGGCGGAGACACCGATCGGCGACGGGCCGCATGCGCCGCGCCCGTATATCGGCGTCCTGTTCGAGTGCTGCGGAGTGTACGCGCGGATCTATCGCCGGCCGGAGCAGAAGTACTACTGGGGGCGTTGTCCGAAATGCCTGCGCACGGTGCATGTGCGCGTGGGGCGGGACGGGGTCAGCACACGTCAGTTTCGGGCTTCGTGAGGCAGATCAGCCTTCGGCGTCGGGGGTTTCCTCGGCAGGCGGCGTTTCGTCGGTGGATTCCGCCGGGGGCGTGTAACCCGTGATCTCGCGCAGGTGATCCCGCAGCAGAACGGGCACGCGCAGGTACGGGCTCTGCTCGCGTCCGTCGGTCGCTTCGTTGATCGTCTGCACGGCGTCGGCCAGGAGGATATCCGCCTCGGCAGGGTTGACCCGCGCCTGAAGCTGGCAGGTCACCGCCAGGCCGGTCTGGGCGATCCACTTGATGTTGACCGGGGCCTTGGTGATGAGCTTCTCGTAGATGGTGCGGGCGTCGCCCAGAACCTTGATGGCGTTCTCACGAGCTACGGCGACCTGTTCCTCGTACGCCGCCGGGTCGAAGCTCGTCCCCGGCCGCATCTCGGTGATCTGCCGCATGTCGGCGATGAGGGCTTCGTTGGCCTCGATCCGCTGGGCGTGGATGCGGCCGGTCAACAGGAGTGCTGCGGCCTGGCCACTGTTGCCGACCAGCGGGATCGTCGTGTCGCCCGTCATCATCTTCAGCCGCTCGTTGAGGCGTTCGGTGTCGCGCTCCGACTGCACCTCGCGGGCCGAACTCTGCCACGCGTCGGCGGCCTGCTGCGCTGCTCTGAACGCGTCGACCGATCGGCGGGCGGCCTGCAACGCGGCGTCCTCGGTCTTGGCTGCCGCCACGGCCAGATCGGCCAGCGGCTTGAGCAGCTCCTCTTGCGAGGCCTTCAGCTTGTCCTGCAACTCGGCGTATTCGCTCTCGCCCTGCTTGGCGGACGTGCCGGCCTGCTCGACGAAGCGGATGTGGTCTTCCAGAGCGGTGGCGGCCGCCGTCAGCCGGCGGGCTCGCTCCTCAGCGGTGGCCAAGCGACCCTTCAGGGCCTCGAGGCTGACGACCGGCTCGCCGGTGACCTCACCTGCGCTGGGGTCGTCCTCGGTCCACTGGGCGTTCCGCAGCCCGCCGAGGCTCAGAAGCTGCTCTTCGGCCTCGAGGTCGCGGAGTTGCGCGGAGAGGTCCACGAACCGGTCGCGAAACGCCGTAAACGACGCGTCGTCGCCGGGCGTGAAACTCTGCTGTTCGAGCGTGCGCAGCTCTTCCTGCAACGACTCCCGCGTGGCGACCACGCCGGCCAGATCCTGTTCGCGCTGGGCGACTTCGGCGCTCAGCACGGAGACGTTCTCCTGGGCCTCGGTGCCCAGACCACGCATTTCCTCCAGGTCTGTCCGCAACTGGCTGAGGATCTCGCGCACGTCCAGCCCGGCCAGATAGTCCTGGTTGGCCCGGTAGGTCGCCCACTGCGTCGTGAGCCGCAACAGGCGGGATTGCAACAGGCGCTGCTCCTGACGAAGCGCCTGGGACTCGGCGAAAAGACCGGAGGCCCGCACGTAGTCAGCCATGCCGGCGACCTGCGGCACGCCCAGCACCGTGGCCCCTTCTCCGCTACGGGCCTGCTGGGCTTCCTGCGCGGCCCGCTCCAGCAGAGCGTCGTTCTCATGCAACAGGGCGGTGAACTTGGGGTTCTCGGCGCCGGCGGAGCCCGTGAGCGGGCCCAGATGCGGCAACTGACTGTCGTAGTGACTCAGCAACCGCTGGGCGAGCGCAGCCTGTCGCGAGGCGTCCTCGCCCGCCTTGGCGCTCGACGACCGCAGATGCGGAGCAACCAGTGCCGCCGCCAGAATGACAAGGCCGATCAAACTGCCGACGAGGATGGGCACTCTCAAGGTGATACTCCCTGTCTTCGCGCCTCTTCGCCCAAGCCTGCGGTCCCCAGGATACCCGTCCCCCGCGGGTTATCGTGCAAGCGAAACAACCTATTCCGCGCTGTGTAACCGCCCCCGCGTCCGCTGTCAATCGCCCGTCATCGCCGCCCGCGGCCTACGGCTGCGACGGCTCGTCCACGGCCGGCTCAGCCAGGGCGCGGGCCGCCAGCGCCTCCCATTCTCCGGTCTCGGTCGACCCCGCCAGCCGGCCCCGGCGATCCAGGACGAAGACGCGCGGCACCCGGGTCACGCCCCACTGCCGGGCGAACCCGTTCGCCGGCCCCAGCCCGTCCTTATACTGCGGCCACGACAGGCCGAGATCGCGGCAGGCCGCGTCCATGTCCTCCCGGCGGATGTCCAGGTTGACGCCGACCACGGCCAGTTCCGGGTGCGATTGGCGGTAGGCCTCGACCTGCGCGGCCCGCTCACGGGCTTCGGCGACCCAGTTGCTCCAAACGACGATCAGGACGGGCCGGCCGACCCACTCGCGGGTATCGATCTGCGAGCCGTCGGACTGTTCGAACGTCAGCCAGAACGGGTGCCCCACCGTTCGCTCACGCCGCCATTGCGCTTCGAGCGCAGCCGTCAGCGCATGGTCCGGGAAATTCCTCACCAGCAGGGCTGCCAGCGTCGCCATCTGCTCGCGGCCGCCGGCGCGGGTGGCGTCGTCGAACAGCGTGGCCGCCATGGCGGGAACGCGAGGGCTGCGCGGGTAGCGGTCGATGTAGGCGCGGTACGCCGCCAGGAGATCGCTGTCGGGGCCGGCGGCGGGATCGGGCACGGGCTGCGTGGCGGCGGCGGCACGCTCCAGTCGCTGACAGAGGATGTCCCAGTACGCCGCCTCCCATTCCACCGGGTCTTCCGGGCGGGAGACGCTCAGGTGCTCGTTGAGCCGCCGCCGGAGCGCGGCGTAGCTCCCGCCCCGGAGTGAGCCGAGTTCGAACAGCGCGGTTAATTCGAGGCGCACGGCTTCGACGCGGTGCCGCCCGCCGGGGTAGAGCGTGAGATACGTCCGCAGCTTCTCCGCCAGCGCTTCGTGTTTTCGCTTGTTCTGCTGGAACCACGCGGCGTAGGGCTGGGTAGTGGTGGGCTCGCCGACGAGCGTGAGCGCCTCCTGCCAGAGCGCTTCCTCGGGCGACAGCGGCGCAGAGGAGGTGGTGGGCGGGTCGCCGTCGGGCGGTGCGGCGACGGGGCCCGCCGTCGGCACCAGGCCACAGCACACCAGGACCGCTAATGTCGTTATCCGGATCAGCACGAGGGCGTATCCTAAGGCATCCGGCGACAGAGTGTAGCGGTTGGGGACGCGCGTGGTGCAGGTCAGGGTGGTGCATAGACGGGATACGTTTCCGGAAACGTATCCCAACTTGCGCTTGACACAGGTTTCGTCCCGTGCTAAGCTCGCACCCAGGAGCGATGAGGAGGAGTTGAATGCCCACGAGTGGAGGACAGACCTCCTTCCAGGCGGAGACACGCAACGTAATCAGCGGCGTACGCCGCGCTTACGCCGACGTGGTCAGCCATCTACCGGTGTCCCCCGCCCGGACCTGCGACCTGCACAAGGTCCTCCACATCGACCGAAAACTCGGCTGGAAAATCGCCAAAGTGCTCGGGGAAGAGGACCTGCTACTGGCGGCTCAGCACATGCCGGGGGTCGCCGCCGTCCAGGGCTTCCTCGACGCCGCCGCCGCCAGGGGCGTTCCGACCGACGTCATCGCAACGGCGAAGCAGGCCGGAGAGGAATTCCAGCGTCTCGTCGCGACCCACGCCGACCAGCGGGCCTCCTTCGACCGCATGCTGCTCGGTTGCTCGCCGAGCAAGAGCGAGCAATTGGGTCTGACGCATCGCAAGGCGGCGGTGGCGGCCAACAGCTTCATCTGGGGCATCCGGGCGCGGACGCAGCTTGCCGGGTATTTCCTGGCGGCGTCGGCGGACGGATCGAAGGTTGATATCGCCGGCGTGCGCGGCTTCGACGCGTTTCGCCTGCTGCGGCCGAACACGCCATGGGTCATTGCCCGCGTCGGGCACTTCCATGACAACCGGGAGGAAAGCGACCCCTACCGCCCCGAGCCGCTGGGCGACGTCGACCCGGAGCGGCCGGACCTGGCGGACGTGCCGCTGCTGACGGAGTTTTGCTCGAAGCCGTCGCCGAAGATCCGGCAGGTCTGCGCCCCGGACGGCTGCTATGAATACGAGTTGGTGGATGTGCCGGTCGGTAACAAGGGGGCCCAGACATGCGTCATGGGCGAGGTATCCCGCGCCGTGGGCACGCGCTATCGCGACGAGGACAACGAGTACGCGAAGTTCATCGCTCGGCTGCGCACGCCCGTGGACACGTTCCTGATGGATCTGTTCATACCCGCGAACCTGTTCGGCCCGCTGCAACCCGAACTGCTGATGTACAGCGACCTGAACAGCGCCAGCAGCGCCGGCGATGCCGAGCGTCAGCCGCGCGAGCTGATGGAGACGGCGGAGACCGTGCGGCACCTGGGCCGCGGCGTGGCGACGGCCTACACGCCGACGGTGCCCGGCTACGCCGACCTGGTCGGGTTCGTGTTCCGGCGGCTGAGGTGGGAGCCGACCGTGTATGACCATTATCGCGTACGCCTGGAGTTTCCGGCGATTCCGACGACGGTGAAGGTGCGCTTCCCGTTGCCGGCACGCCCGAGTTGAGGAGGTCAGCCCGTCGCGTGACGGGCAGGAATGAGCCGCATGAGTGGTACGTAGCAGGCTCCGCGCAGGAGTCGGGAGACGGAGGAAGAGAATGAGCACCCAACGTGTATGCGGAACGGTAGTAGTGCTGTTGGTGACGGGCGCGCTGGCTGGGCAGGCCATGGCGAACGCGGTCTTCAACTACACGTCCCACGAGCGCTATCCCTACTACGAAGGCAATGTCAACAACGGAGGTTACGACGAGAACTGGGACGAATACAACGGCAGCACCGGACCCTGGACCGTCGACATCGCCGGCGGGCCGGCGTTCGAGGATTACTTCATTGACACGGCCACCGGAATGCAGAGCAACATCGGCACCGACGAGATCACTTACACGGGCTACGCCTCAATGGACTGGGACGTCGGCCCGTACGAGTGGAGCTGGCCGGATACCTTCGCTGGCGTCGCCTCGCGCATGTACATCAAGTTCACCGTGGATGAACCGCTGACCCTCGAACTCACCTACGACGTCGGCACGGAAGTGCCCACGGGTGATGATTGTCAGGTGTACTCCAACGTGCGCCTGCACGACCTGACCGAGGGTGTGACCCTGTTCAACTACGGGGTCGGCTCCGGCGCCGGCACGACGACCGTTAACGTTGAGCCCGGCCGGACGTACTGGTACATCTGCAAGAACGATCTGGCGCTGGGCACGGACGACGATCCGGCGTCGGGCTACTGGCGAGACGACGTCACTGCCACGTTGACCATCGTGCCCGAGCCGGGTGCGCTGGGCCTGCTGCTGGTGGCGGCGGCGGCGCTGCGTCGCCGGTAGTTCCGGACTGATTGGATAGGAATTGGCGCAATACTGAGCGCGGGAGGCGCTCGCCCGGACCGCCTCCCGCGCTTGACCTTCCGGGATCTTATGGTATAATGGCCATATAGCCATGAAACTAAAGGTCGTCAGACCGCGACATTCACGAGAACGTTACGAAGCCCGGGCGCAGATTGCCAAGGCGCTGGCCCATCCGAGCCGGCTGCTGATGCTCGACGCCCTGGCCGACGGTGAGTTGTGCGTCTGCGAGTTGACGGCCCTGGTCGGTGCGGACCAGTCGACGGTGTCGAAGCACTTGGCGGTGCTGCGGCAGGCTGGGCTGGTCGCCGATCGAAAGGAAGGCACGCAGACGTTCTGCCGCGTGAAGGTCACCTGCCTGCAAGGATTCTGGGAGTGTGTCGAGTCGGTGCTGAAGGAAAACCTGAGAGTGCAGGCGGCGGCGATGCAGGAGTAGCGCCCGCCGGCCGCACTCGTTTTTTTGCCTTCATTCATGGCGTCGTGACCATGAAGCAATGGAGTCCGCGCGTTCGCACGCTGGCCCTGCTGGGCGTGATGATCGGGGTGTTCGGGCTGGCGTACTCGTTGCCGGTTGGCGACCTGCCGGCGGATAGCTGGCTAGTCGCCGCCGGCCGCGAGTCGTTGCTGATGCTGCAGGACTACGCCCGGCACCATGTGCTGCTCTGCCTGGTGCCGGCGCTGTTCATCGCCGGCGCGATCTCATGCTTCGTGTCGCAGGCGGCGGTGATGAAGTACTTCGGGGCGCGGGCGCACAAGGCCGTCGCCTACAGCGCGGCGGCCGTGTCGGGAACGGTGCTGGCGGCCTGCTCGTGCACGATCTTGCCGCTGTTCGCGGGCATCTACACGCGCGGGGCGGGGCTCGGGCCGGCAACGGCGTTCCTCTATTCGGGGCCGGCGATCAACGTGCTGGCCATCGTCCTGACAGCCCGGGTACTGGGCTGGCAGCTCGGACTGGCCCGGGCCATCGGGGCGGTCGTGTTCAGCGTCGTCATCGGCCTGCTGATGCACCTGATCTATCGCAAGGAAGAGGCTGCCCGGCAGACCACCGGCGATTTCGTCATGCCGCAGGAAACGACGCGGCGGGCGCTGTGGCAGGATGGCCTGTACTTCGCGGCGATGATCGGCGTGCTGGTCTTCGCCAACTGGGGCAAGCTCGGGGAGAGCGGCCTAGCAGCGGTGATTGCGTCCGCGAAATGGTACGTCGCGGGAGCGTCGCTCATCGCATTGCTGGTGATGGTCGCGGCATGGTTCACGCGGGATGAGCTGCGCGAATGGGTGGCCAGCACGTGGACGTTCGCGCGGCAGATTCTGCCGCTGCTGTTCGTGGGCGTGCTGGTCGCGGGGCTGTTGCTCGGCCGACCGGGGCATCCGGCGCTGATACCGGAGTCGTGGATCGCCGGCGCGGTGGGCGGGAACGGCGCGGGAGCGAACCTGTTCGCGGCGGTGGCGGGTGCATTCATGTATTTCGCGACGCTTACGGAGGTGCCGATCCTGCAAGGGTTGCTCGGGGCGGGGATGGGGCGCGGGCCGGCGCTGGCGTTGCTGCTCGCGGGACCGGCGCTGTCGCTGCCGAGCATGCTGGTCATTCGTTCGGTGATGGGGACGCAGAAGACGATCGTGTACGTGATGCTGGTGGTGGCTCTGTCGACGGTGGCGGGCCTGGTCTATGGCACGATTGGCGGTGGTTAGACCGCTGGAAAAGGGGACAGGTACCTCGCCACACGGGATGCACGAAGCGGTCTGGACTCTCGGGCTCGGAGCCAGTCCCCTTTTCCAGCGACCGGCGTGACCGACGGTTGAGGAGTATCGGCGGTGAAGATCGAAGTTCTGGGAACCGGTTGTGCCAAGTGCAACGCGCTCGAGGCGGCGGTGCGGCAAGCCGCCGACAAGCTCGGGCTCGACTACGAATTGGAGCACGTGAAGGAAATCGCCCGGTTCGCCGCATACGGCGTGATGATCACGCCGGCGCTGGTGATCGACGGGAAGGTCCAGGTGGCGGGCAAGGTCCCCGGCGAAGCCGACTTGACGCGGATGCTGCAAGCGGCGGCGGACTGAGCCGAACGGCGAGAAAGCGAGGTTGGTCATGGGCAATGGATGCGGTGGCAGTGGTTGTGGCGGCGAGACGTTGATCTTCACCTGTGCGGGTGCGGCCCACTCGGGGCAGGTGGCGAACCGGGCGGGGATCGGCCTGATGCAGGAGGGTTGCGGCAGCCTGTTCTGTGCGGCGGCGGTCGGGGCCGACATCCCGGACAAGATGAGCCGAGCGCGAGCCGCCGGCAAGCGCGTGGTGATCGACGGATGCGAGGAACACTGCGCCCGCAAGATCCTGGAGAAGGCCGGACTGGCGGTGGACGTGCACGTGGACGTGACGGAACTCGGCGTCGAGAAGAAGCCAGCGGAACCATCGCTGATCAACGATGCGAAGCGCGTCGTGACGCACATGGAGACGCTGCTGGCCTGAACGTGAGCCGGCGCGGTCGCCAATCGCCAGGAGAACAGTCTTGAGCAAGCGCAACATCGCCGACGTGGCCGCCCTGCTGGTGGTGGCGGCGGTCCTCGCCGGCGCGGCATGGTACCGGACACAGCGCAGCGGCATGCCGACGACGAGGCCTGCGCCGCGGCTGCCGCGGCTGGTGGATCTCGGCGCCGACAAGTGCGTCCCCTGCAAGCTGCTGGCGCCCATCCTGGCCGAGCTGAAGACGGAATACGAAGGCCGGCTCGTGGTCGAGTTCATCGACACCTGGAAGAACCCGGAGGCCCAGGCCCCCTACGACATCCGGGTGATTCCGACGCAGATCCTCTACGACGCCAACGGGCAGGAGGTATGGCGGAACGAGGGGTTCATCTCGAAGGAAGACCTCGTCGCAATCCTCGCCAAGAAGGTGGGGTTGAAGTAGGTGTTCGACGCCCTGTCGCAGCAACTCGCCGAAGCGATACAGGCCAACCTGTGGCTGGCGCCGCTGGCGGCGTTTGCCGGGGGGTTGCTGACGGCGGCGAATCCGTGCGTGCTGGCGATGGTGCCGCTGATGGTGGCCTACGTCGCCGGCCAGGGCGCGCAGAGTAAGCGGCACGTGGCTTACTCATTCCTGTTGTCGCTGATGTTCTCGATCGGGCTGACGATCACGTTCGGCGTGATGTTCCTGGCGACGTGGGCGGCCAGCTCCGTGTTGCAGGCGTCGTGGTGGTCGTACATCGCCGGCGCGGTCTGCCTGCTGATGGGACTGCACCTGCTCGGCGTATTGCACGTCCGCATACCGGCGCCGGCGGGTGTGCGGCCGGCGCAGAAGGGCTTCGTCGGAGCGCTGCTGCTGGGGCTGCTGTTCGGGCTGGTATCGCTGCCGTGCGCGGGGCCGGTGCTGATGGTGCTGCTGGCAATCGTGCCGCTGCATGGCATGGCCCTGGGGGCGGTGCTGCTGGCGGCGTACAGCCTGGGGCACTGCGGTTTGATTCTGGTGGGCGGGACGTCGATGGGACTGGTGCAGCGGATGGCCGACTCGCGCGATTGGCAGCGAGGGACGGACGTGCTGCGTCGCGTCGCGGGGCTGCTCATCATCGCGGTCGGGCTGTGGGTGCTGTTCTTCGAATAATTGGCGGCGAGTGTGCTGTCGGTCCATCCAGGGCCAAGGAGGTCGTCCTGTCCGATGCTTGTCCACAACGATTGTCGTTCCTGGACCGCTACCTGACGCTGTGGATTTTCCTGGCGATGGTGGTCGGCGTGGCGCTGGGACACTTCGTGCCCGCGGTCGAGCAGGTTCTCGACCGCTTCTCCGTGGGAACCACCAACATCCCCATCGCCATCGGCCTGATCCTCATGATGTACCCGCCGCTGGCGAAGGTGAAATACGAGAAGCTGGGCGACGTCTTTCGCAACACGCGAGTGCTCGGCCTGTCGCTCGTGCAAAACTGGGTCATCGGGCCGCTGCTCATGTTCGCGCTGGCCGTCATCTTCCTGCGCGGCTACCCCCAGTACATGATCGGCCTCATTCTGATCGGGCTGGCCCGCTGCATCGCCATGGTCATCGTCTGGAACGACCTGGCCCAGGGCGACCGTGAATACGCCGCCGGCCTGGTCGCCTTCAACTCGATCTTCCAGATCCTGTTCTTCTCAGTGTACGCGTGGATGTTCATCACGGTGCTGCCGCCGTTGTTCGGGATGGAAGGCATGGCAGTGGGGATCACGATCGGGCAGATCGCCGGCAGCGTGCTCATCTACCTGGGCGTGCCGTTCTTCGGCGGGATGCTGACGCGGTTCGTTCTGATCCGCACCCGGGGGCGGGCGTGGTATGAGACGGTGTTCGTCCCGAGGATCTCGCCGCTGACGCTGATCGCCCTGCTGCTGACGATCGTGGTGATGTTCAGCTTCAAGGGGGACCGGATCGTTCAGCTCCCGCTCGATGTGCTGCGGATCGCGGTGCCGCTGGGCATCTACTTCGTGGTCATGTTTCTGGTGTCGTTCTGGATGGGCCGGCGGCTCGGGGCGGACTACGGGCGAACGGCCACGATTGCGTTCACGGCGGCGAGCAACAACTTCGAATTGGCGATCGCCGTGGCCATCGCGGTGTTCGGGATCGCTTCGGGCCAAGCCTTCGCGGCCGTGATCGGGCCGCTGGTGGAGGTGCCGGTGCTGGTCGGTTTGGTCAGCGTGGCCCTGTGGCTGCGGCGACGGCTGTTCAGGGCGCGGGAGCCGGAGGCCGCCGGAGACGTCGCCCGGATCGGGCCGGCTTCCTGAGGCTGCACGACGGGGCTACACTGCGGCGACGGAGGCTTGCGTATGCCCAGAACCGCCGCGATGCGCGCCACACGCGTGGCGATCGGCGCCAACGCTCTGCTGCTCGTCCTGAAGGCCGGTGCTTCCGGGCTGTCCGACAGCCTGACCATCTTCTCCGAGACGCTGAACTCGCTCGCGGACGTTATCTCGGCCGTCGTCATTCTGCTGTGTGTGCGCTGGGCGTGGCAGAGCCCGGACGAGGATCATCCCTTCGGGCATCGGCGGGCCGAGCCGATCGCCGGCCTGCTCGTCGCCATCTTCACGGGCATTCTAGGGTTCGAAGTGTGCAAGACGGCGGTGCTGAATCTCTGGTACCACGAATTGCCGCACCGTATCGGACCCTATCCGATAGCCGCCCTGTGCATCACCGGCATTCTGAAGACGCGGTTGGCCTTCTATTTCGAGAAGCAGGGCCGCGCGCTCAACAGCCCGGCGTTGCGGGCGACGGCCGTCGATTGCCGCAACGACGTCTTCGTGGCCATGCAGGGGCTGATCGGCGTGGCCGTCGCCGCGCTGCGGCTCCCGATTCTCGACACGGTGTCGGCGCTGATCGTCGGCGGGTACATCCTGTACAGCGGGCATCGCATCGGGATGGAGAACCTCGACTATCTCATGGGCCGGGCGCCGGACGAGACCCTGCTCAACCGCGTCCGGCAGGCGGTCCGCAGCGTTCCGGGCGTGGCCGGTGTCGGCGACATACGCGGTCACTACGTCGGCACGTTCATCCACGTCGAGCTAACGGCAATTGTCGACGGCCGGCTCTCCACGACCGAGTCGCACGACGTCTGCGAGGCGGTACGGGCGGCGGTCGAAGAGGTCGAGTCGATCGACCGGGCGTTTGTGCACATTTCTCCACTGGCGGAGCTGCCACCTGGCGCGTGACGCCGGGCGGGGCTGTGCCGCGCGCCTACAATCTCTCTACAGGCGATCCGTTAGACGAGAAACGCGATGGAGTTTGTCGGACAATGGGCGATGGCGACGTGGCAGGTCCTGCTCGAGGCCGGGCCATGGCTGGTGGCCGGTTTCTTCGGAGCCGGTCTGATCCACGTATTCCTGCCCGCCGCGACCGTCGTGAAACACCTGGGGAAACCGGGGCTGACCGGCGTGTGGAAGGCGGCCTTGCTCGGTGCCCCCCTGCCGCTGTGCTCGTGCAGTGTGATCCCGGTGGCGTCGGCCATACGCCGGCAGGGAGCGAGCCGCGGGGCGACGGCGAGCTTTCTGATCAGTACGCCGGAGACGGGGGTCGATTCGATCGCGCTGTCGTACGCGCTGCTGGGGCCGGTGCTGGCCATTGTGCGGCCGATCGCGGCGCTGGTGACGGCGTTCGTGGCCGGGGCGTTGATCAATCCATTCGGGGGCGCGCCCGAGACGCCAGAAACGCCGGCGCCGCCTTCGCCGCCGGCGGGTGGCGGGAGTTGCTGTCACGCGAAGAAGGCGGTTGCTGCTGAGGCGGCGGTGGTCGCGCCGCGACGATCGTTCAGCGCGACGCTGGCCGAAACCGTGCGCTATGGTTTCGGCGATATGTTCGCCAATCTGGCGCATTGGCTCGTGCTCGGGTTTGTGCTGAGCGGGCTCGTGTCGGCGCTGTTTCCGCCGGACTTCCTGGAGCGCACGATCGGCGCGGGGTGGGGAGCGATGCTGCTCATGCTGGTGATCGGGTTGCCGCTGTACGTGTGTGCGACGGCGTCGACACCGCTGGCGGCGGCGCTGATCGCCAAGGGGCTCAGCCCTGGGGCGGCGCTCGTCTTTCTGCTGGTGGGGCCGGCGACAAACGTGGCGACCATGCTCATCATGGGTCGCGACCTCGGCCGGCGCAGCCTGGTCATCTACCTGCTCAGCATCGGAGTGGTGGCTCTTGCGTTCGGCGTCGCGACCAACCGGCTGTGGGGAGCGCTGCCCGTGGGGAGCGGACTGCCCGAACACAACCACGCGGTGCCGACGGCGGTGGCCTGGACGGGTGCCCTGCTGCTGATCGTTCTGATGCTCAACGGTCTGCGGCTGCGCTGGCTCCGCCGACCGGCAATGCACGCGGAGGGAACGCCGGCGCAGGCTGCGCCATCCTGCTGCAAGACGCACTAATCCGCGTGCGTGGGCAACATTCCTGGCAGCCCCTCGACAAACGCCCGGATCTCGTCGCGCACCCGCCGATAGTGTAGGAGGGCTTCTTCCGGCGTGCGGGCGTCGCGGGCCAGTTGCGGCGGGTCGTCGAAGCCGACGTGCACGACGGGTGTACGGCCGGGGAATATGGGGCAATTCTCGTGGGCGTGGCCGCAGACAGTGACCACGTAGTCGAACGTCACGTCGGCCAGATCCTGCACGTGCTTCGCCATCTGCGATGAGATGTCCACGCCCGCCTCGGCCATGGCGCGAACCGCCAGCGGGTCGAGCGTTTTCGGAGCCGTGCCGGCGGAGAACGGCTCGATGAGGTCCGCTTTCAGGTGACGGGCCCAGCCTTCGGCCATCTGGCTGCGGCAGGAATTGCCGGTGCAGAGGAAGAGGATGCGTAGCCGGCGTTGTTCTCGTGACATGTGCGCCTCACTTGCGCGAACGGCTCAGAGGCCGCGCTCGGTGACGAGATACACGGCGAAGCTGCCCAGCCAGTGGCCGCCTTCGTAATGCTCGCCGCTGACGGCGGCCAAGCCGGCCTTGCGATGCTGCTGGACCGCGGCCCGCAGCACCGCGATACGCGGGTCGCCGTCCGGCAGCCCGGCGGCGATGCAGGACAACATCCAGGCTCGCGAGAGATTCAGCCCGTCGAGGTGCACGAGGTGCCCGTCACTGCGATCCGTGACGACGGCGGGATCGAGTGGCAACGACGCGCCATCCGCGCTGAGCGCCGGCAGAAACGCACTGAGCCACTTCGCGAATTCGTCCGGCTTGAGGATGCGGCGCATCAGGTCCGCTTCGGCCAGGATGGGCGAGAGGAACGCCTGTCCGTCCGGCTCGAAGGCGAGATTGGCCCCGCGGTCGTTGGCGTAGTAGTGGCGGGCCCGCTGCTCGACGAGTTGCTGCACGTCCGCGTTGCCGCGGATGCGGGCCCAGTCGTACACGAGGCCGAGGGCGAACGCGGTCTGGCTGTGCTCGCCGGTACGGACGGGGTACGACAGCTTTGGCAGCCAAGCCTGGAAGCGGGCGGCGGCCTCGGTCTCGATGGGCTCGATGGTGGTCGCCCACTCGCGGGCCTGCGGATCGTCCCACTCGTGCAGTTCGGCGGCGAGCTGGAGCAGCCACGCCAGCCCGTACGGCCGCTCGAACGTGCCGCGGCCTTTGCCTTGCAGATACGCGATCTCGGCGGCGACGCGTTCCGCCGTGAAGCTCTCGGCCAGCGCGGCGCGGGCCCGCGGCACGAACGGTGCGTCGGGATACATGCGGCACAGACGCACGAGGAGCCAGTGGCCGTGCACCGCCGAGTGCCAATCGAAGCAGCCGTAGAAGACGGGGGTGAGTTCGTGTGGCGGCCGGGCGTCGTCGTCGCTGCTCATGACGTGCGAGATCTTGTTGGGGTACTCCTGGTGCAGGCAGTCCAGGGCGAGCGTGGCGAAGCGTTCGATGGCCGCTGGCCCGAACGGCTCTTCCTGCTGAGCCAGGGCGGGTACGGCGAAGGCAATGAGCGAGAACAGGGCGATACGCAGGTGCATGGCTGGCCTCCTCGATGAGCCCGCATGATAAGGAGCGATTGCCCCGTTTGCAGTCCTCAGCATCCCGGCAATCCGCTGGTACCTCGGCCGATGGCCAGCCGCAAGCGCCACGGGCATCCCCCTCACCGAGCCACTGACGAGTTTAGCCGATGGGCTAACCCCAGGGCGACCCTCGCGTCAGACGGATGCGTCCCGCGCTGCCAGCCGCCGGGCGAGCCGTTACATCGGCGTATGCCTGGCACCGCCGCCGCGCAGCGCAGCAATTGTACGGCCGTACTCAGCGCCGCCTGTAATGAGCGAACAGGCCCGACACGCCGAGGAAGAGCACCACGCTGCCAGGTTCCGGAACGATCGCCACCCAACCTTCGGAGACACCGGTGGGATTGATGCCGGTTCCCGCGATCGTCAGCCCGTCATCTGACACGCCATAGGCTCCCGTGAGCGTCCAGCCGGTCAGGTCCAGACCGTAGACGCCTTCAAGCACCTGCTTGAGGTTCCTCATTCCGTTTGTCTGGTCCCAGATGAATGCTTCGTTGCCGGAAGACGTGTACCCGCAGCCGACAACGATTGACCCGTCGGCCACCGTAGCCTTCGCGCTGCTGAAGACGCTGCCTCCAGGCAGGTCACCCAGGGCGACCATGCCGGTGGCTTGCGTCCACCGAAATGCCTCCTGGCCCTGCGAGGAGTCGCTATGGCCGACTATAACGCTGCCGTCCGCCGAAACGCCCCAAGCCAAACTCCTGAACTGGCCGCCGGCCAAGTCCCCCAAGCCGAGCATCTGTCCGGTCGTCTGCGTCCATTGGAACGCCTCGACTCCTGAGCCGGAAACGCCCACGCCAACCACCACGGAACCGTCCCCCGAGACATCCCATGCCTCGCTGAAGAAGATGCCTCCTGCAAGATCCCCCAGCCCCACCATTCCACCTGTCTGTGTCCAACGGAAGGCCTCTGTATCTGGGAGCGCCGTGTTGAGGGAGTTGCCTCGTCCCACGAGCACCGACCCGTCGGCGGAGCAGGCGTACCCGTAACTGAATGTCCCCCCTGGCAGATCCCCCAACCCGACCATCCCCCCGCTCTGCGTCCAGCGAAAGGCCTCGTATCCCGATGCCCCCGACGGACTCCATCCCGCGATGACCGAGCCGTCTGCCGAGGCTCCCGCCGCGCCGCTGTCATATGACCCGCCCGGCAGGTCTCCCAGACCCGCCAGGCCTCCCGCGGAGGTCCATCGAAACGCCTCATTGCCCAGGCCCGACGCGCTCTGACCAACAACAACGCTGCCGTTGCCTGACACACCGTACGCGTAGCTAAACGTTGGGCCGCCGGGCAGATCGCCCAGGCCCTGGAAGACAGGGCTTGAAGCCACGGCTACGCGAACGCCCGCGGTCGAAAACCCCACACAGAACAGCAGAACCACTCGCTGTCGCATCGCCGTCCTCCTTTGGAAGCCGAGAGGAACGTGCTGTGCCACTCGCTTGGATGGTCCCAGAGCTCTCACCCGAGATTTCCGAGATGATCTGGCCCGGCTCCGTTGCCGGGCCGTCCGAAGATATTCTACCACGCCCCGGCCCGGGGCGTGCACGTTTCCTGGACTCTCCTGCGGCTTCCCGGGGCTGAAGCGGGCCGCTGCGAGTACGCTTGGAGGCCTCAGACGACTCACCACGCTCCTGTTGTCCGCACGGGGCGCGCGGAACCAGCCATGATCAACGGGGCGACAGCGGTTTGCAGTGATAGGCGCGCTCATCCCGACGGCACCGCGTCCCCGATTGCGTGCCGGGCTGCTGTTTCCGCACGCGGTCCATCCACAGCCCCGGCAGGTCCATGAGGGCCTTCAGGTTCTTCGCAGTCGTTAGAACCTCGGTTTTGAAGCGGCCTATCTGCTGGTCGAAGCCACCTGACGATCTCGGGCCCGACCTCCGACGAGGTACCGCATGGCCGGATCAGCGCTGAGCAGCTCGGCGTCGTTGGTGTCTTCGTACCCGGCCAGAAGGATGAAAATCGTCTGCCGCAGTAGCGCCCTCAACGTGTGCTACGTGTTCGTGCCCGTGCGCCAGTCGTGCAGGAGGCCTCTGGCGAGGGCGGTCAAACCGAGCGCATCGTCCAGGTCGCGATACGGCAGCAACGCGGCGTCCAACGTCACCTGCGAGCTGCGAAATTCGAGCTTCAGGCTTGCGTCAGAACCGACACGCAATGCCTCGGTGTGTCTTTCACCCATTGGGTTCTCCGGCCATTCGGGCCTTGTTGCCGAAGCACCCGTGACTTGCAGATCTAACCGCATGTCTAGTACTCTACACTAATAGGCATCATCTGGGGAGTCCGGGATAAGGGGCCTGCGAGCGGCGTACAGCGCGGGTTGCGTTCACAGGTGGCCGGCTCGGGGTGAGGAACCAATGGCAACCGGGGCCGCCGACCGGTGCCGCGTGAGGGTCGCGGACACCGGAGGCGACCCCGGCGGATAGGCAACAATCTCAACGTCTACTTCGGCAGGTTCTCGCGCAGCATGCGGTAGCATTCGTACTGACGCGAGTTACAGTAGCGGAACGGCAGACCCGGCTCCACGCCGGCCCGTTCCTCTGTGTAGAACTCCATGTAGTAGCAATAGACGAGCTCAGCGTCCTTCTTCCCGCCGAAGGCGACCAGCATCTTTAGGCTGTACTGGGTCGGCTGCTCGGTGAGCGGGGCGCGCTTGCTGACCTCCCAGGCACTGCCGGCGACGGCGGCGGCTAGCGGAGTGTGCTCGTCGTCAAACTCCGGGGCGGTCCATTTCGGGTGGTTCTTGATGAACTCGATGGCGGCCTTGGCCAGCTCATCGGGTTTGTTCGGACCGGAGTAGTCCGCGTTGGGGCCGGGCCACTTCTTCTCCTTGAGCTGCTTCTTGAACTCGGGCAGCGTCTTGTCGACCGCCTCCTGGCAGGCCTTGATCTTGTCGTCGTAGCTGCCCTTCTCGTTCAGCTTCCTGGCCAGCTTCATGAAGCGCAGGGCGCGGTCGGCGCGGCGCATCATCACTTCGATGTTGTCCGAGCCGGTGTCCACCTGGTTCTGCCAGAGGTTGTACTGCTCGCGGGCGAACTTCTCGGCCCACTCGGCCACCCGCAGCTCGTGAGCGGGGATGTCGACGCCCTGCGCGCCGCTGAACGAGGAGACCAGGTCCCGGTTGCACCCCATGGGTTTCTCGATGCCGGTGAAGCTCTTCTCGACCTCCTCCCAGGTGGCGCCGTACTTCTTCTTGAACTCCTCGAAGAAGGGAACGAACTCCTTCTTCCACTCGTTCCACGCCGCCACGTACTTCTCGCCGTTCTTGGTAAAGCTGCTCTCCGACATGAACTCCCAACTGAACTTCTGCGAGATTTGGGCGAGCTTCTTCCAGTCCGCCGCCTTCTCCTGGTCAGTTGGCGCCTGCGCCCGTGCCGAGACCACCAGGGCGAGCAGGCTCGCCACAACAAACCATCTGCCTCCAGTCTTCATGATCGATCTCCCGACTCCTGCACGCCCAGAAGTCCCGCTCCCCACGGGCGGCCGCCAGGAACACCAAAAAGGAAACGTTCAATGGCAGCACAACGCCGCCATGCTCGCAACCGTACGACATGTTCGAACAGCGTCCGGCGACCGCGATCAGCAGCGCCAGACGGCCCGACTTGTGCCACAGCTTTAGCACATCGCCGGACGGACGGCAACCCTCGCGCCGGTGGTTATCGGCCGCTTCGTCCCCTACCCGGCGCCGGTCGGCCAGCCGACACCGTAATTCGTCCCGATGGGTGGAAATCACTGCGCACAAGATACTTAGCTGACCACTTCGTGATCGCGACCCCGTCCGGCGACCGCCCGCACCGAGGCCCAGGCAAGCGTCAAATCATTCTCTGGTCGCCGTGCACCGATGAAGACCAAGCCCAGAAGTCGCGAGACCAACGAAATCGTACCCGGCTCCACAGCCGAACGGTCCCTGACCGGCCGCGGCCGCGCCACGCGTGGCCCGAACCGCCGATCAGGTGCACCGCCCATGCCGTAGGCCGGGGCAGAGTTGAAGCAGCATGACCGCCGAAACAGATGCGCGCGTCCCTGGGGTGCCGGCCCGGCGGGCGGCGTCAACGCCCGCCGTAGCCGGTCACGGCCGGACCACTCGTGCGGCCGCGCCAGGGGACATCGGGGAGCTTTCCGCATGAGCCGGCGTGTCTCCGTGCTGCTCGTCGACGATCACGCGCTGGTGCGCGAGACGCTCGCGCGCGTGCTGGATGACACGCCCGACCTAGCCGTGGCGGCGCAGGTCGGCGAAGCCGAGGCGGCGGTGGATCGCGCCGTCACTCTGCGGCCGGATCTGGTGCTGATGGACATCGACATGCCGGGGCTGACCCCGTTTCAGGCGGCCCGCCTGATCCGGGCTCGCTGCCCCGAAACGCGCATCGTCTTCCTGAGCGCGTTCAGCCACGATCGCTACATCGAGCAGGCGCTATCCGTCGGGGCCAGCGGCTACCTGACAAAAGGACAGTCCGTAGCGGCCATCGTGGCGGCCCTCCGCGCCGTAGCGGCCGGACGCCCCTGCTTCGCCGCGGATATCAAGGCCCGGCTGGTCGTGGACACCGACGGCGTTCGCCTGGCCCGCCCCGGATGCAGCCGCAGCGCCGAGCTGAGCAAGCGCGAGGTGGAGGTGCTGCGCTACCTCGCCGACGGTCTGTCCAAAAAGGAGATCGCGGCGATCACGCACCTCAGCGAGCGAACGGTGAATCGCCACTGCACCAACGTAATGGACAAACTGGACATTCACGATCGGGTGAGGCTGGCTCGCTTCGCGGTGCGCGAAGGCTACGTGGAGGCCTGAAGCACGGTGACGACGATTCGGCCGCGCGATGTCGGAATGCTCCGAGTCACGGCGGGTGCCAGAGGCGCGGGGTCTTGATACCGGCGCGACGCGAAATTGGAGCGTCCGCTCCATATGTCGCCCGTGCCGTGTGCCGACTTATCTGTACAGGTGAACACAAGAGTGGACCGGCGTGTCGTTCCATGGCCGGCCCGACAACAAGGAGACAATGGCATGCTCAAGAATACGAGCCTGTCGCTGAAGATGGCCTTCGGTTTCGGTATTCTCATCGTCATCACGGCCGTGCTCGGCGTGGTCAGTTGGCGCGGCCTGACAAGCGTGTCCAGCATCGTGGCCCTGGACAGCCGCAGTAACGAGTGCCTCAAGACGCTCAACTCCTGCGCGGCCCTGCGCCGGGACTTCGCTATCAGTGGCTTCGCCAAGAAGGACGGCCAGACGAAGGACGCCTCCGAGCAGTGGCGTGAGGCCCACGCCCAACTCGTCAACCAGCTCCAGACGTTCCAAGGCGCTGACGGCCTGGACCGGCAGAAGCAGGCAATGGTCGGTAGCGCGCTCACCGACGCGGCCAAGTACGAGAAGGTCTTCAACGACTTGGCGCAGGCTCGGCAGCTTCGGGACGAAGCCTTCGAGACCTGGAGCGAGGTCGGCTGGGACGTCACGCAGGACATCGGAGGTGTGCTGCAAAACGTGATTGAGCCGGCGCTGGCTGCGGCCCGCGAAGCCCAGCAGGTCGACGACATTGTTCGCTGGGCCGACGTGGCCGATCGCCTGAATCAGGACGTCGTGCAGCGTTTCCTGCTCCTGCGCGTCTGCGCCGTCTACCTGCTGGCCACCAACGCCGATGCGCAGTGGACGGCCTACCAGGAGCAGTTACAGAAGACGCAGGAGGGGCTGGCCACGTGGACGAACCAGGTCAAAGGTGACCAGCAGCTCGAAACCGTGGCCGCCACGCTGGCCAAGCATATGCAGCGTTATACCGAAGCCGGGGAGCAGTACCGCCGTGGCATCCTGGCGGACCGGACGGCTGCCGCCGAGATGGCCGTCGTGGCGGGCAGCATCGTCAAGAGCATGAACGACCTCAGTGCTGGCCTGCGGACTGACCGCGAGGCCGTGTCCACGCGCAGCAACACGCTGACGATCGCGGTCTCGCTGGCCGCCATCATCTTCGGCGTGATCCTCGCCTTTGCCATCACGCGCAGCATCGTGAAGCCGATCAACCGCATCATCGCCGGCCTCAACGAAGGCGCCGACCAGGTCGACGACGCCGCCTCGCAGGTCGCCGAGGCTTCGCAGCAGCTTGCCTCCGGCGCCAGTGAGCAGGCCGCCTCGATCGAGGAGACCTCGAGCGCACTGGAAGAGATGGCGGCCATGACCCGCACCAACGCGGAGAACGCCAAGCAGGCCGACGGACTGACCGGCCAGGCCCGCGAAGCCGCGCAGAACGGCAACACGACGATGCAGGAGCTCAACGGCGCCATGGCCGGCATCAACGAGTCGTCCGGCCAAATCAGCAAGATCATCAAGGTCATCGAGGAGATCGCCTTCCAGACGAACCTGCTGGCGCTCAACGCCGCGGTCGAGGCAGCCCGGGCCGGCGAGCACGGCAAGGGCTTCGCCGTCGTGGCCGAGGAGGTCCGCAATCTGGCGCAGCGCGCCGCCGGCGCCGCCCGCGAGACGACCGCCCTCATCGAGGACTCGGTCGAAAAAGCCCGCCAGGGCACCGGTGTGGCCGGCGAAGTGGACAAGTCCCTCAGCGGCATCGTCACCGACGTAGCCCGTGTCGCCGAACTGGTGAACGGCATCACCCGCGCTTCGGAAGAGCAGGCCCAGGGCGTCGAGCAGGTGAACGTGGCGGTTGCCCAGATGGACAAGGTCACGCAACAGAACGCCAGCGGTGCCGAGGAATGCGCCGCCGCCGCCGAGGAACTCTCGGCGCAGTCGCGGACCGTAAAGAGCATGGTGGATGAGCTGGCTGGCGTCATCCGCGGCGCCCAGAAGAGCCTCGAGCAGAACACCGAGGCCGGCAAGAAGCCGCGCCGGCGCCTCCAGGCGAACGTCGCCCACATGCGTAAGCCGGCGCCGCCGGCGGCGAAGCAGCCGACGGAACACACGCCGGACGAGAGCTTCGCTCCGGCGGAGCCGGAAGGTCTCCAGGACTTCTAACGCCTGTGCCCTGCGCCGGGCACGCTGGTGGACACCGGACCGGCTTGACCGGTGTGACCAGCGGTCCATGACGCCGCCAGGCTCCGCGGGGGATAGGCTGGAAGCGCGCGGGCGGGTCCCCGATGGCTCAGGGGACCCGCTCCTTTTCTATGGCGGTCGAATCGCTCAGGGAGCTGTTGCCGCCTGCGGGCCACGGCAGCGGATACGCTCGGGGCCGACCAGCGCTCCCAGACGCTTCAGGAAGTCGTCGCTGACGTCCACGCCCGCGTTCGATCCCGCCCGGAGCAGTACCTGCTCGCCGCTCGGCAGGCTGACGTCGAAGTACACGGCGCAGCGGCCCCGGTGACCCACGCAGATTTCGCGGATGCCGGGCAGCACCTCGAGCATCGCCGGCGCGCTGGACAGACGGACGAAGAGCTGCTCGGCGAGTTTCTGACGGGCCTGCTCGATGGGGATGATATCCGCCACGCGCAGTGACGGATTCTCTCGCCGCGTGTCCAACTCCCCCTGCACGAACACGAGCGCGTCCGGCTTCAGCAGCGGCCGCAGCCGTTCCGGCGCGTCGGGAAAAACCAGGGCCTCAACCGAGCCGGCGAAGTCCTCCAGCGTCAGCACCAGCATCTTCTTGCCCGCACTGCGCCCCTGGCGGATGGCCACCGGCCGCACGTGCGTGATCAGGGCGCCGAGCGTCACCATCATCCCGCGCTGCGGGCGGCGCCGGCCCTCCGTCGAACCGCGCCCCTGCCGGGCGGCAAGCAGATCCAGTCCCGCCGTGTCGGTCGTGCTCAGCTCGCGCACCAGGTCGCGGTACTGCGCCAGGGGATGATGCGTGATGTACAGCCCGAGCGCGGCCTTCTCGTGGGCCAGCATCTCCGCATCGGTCCACTCCGCCGTTCCCAGCGGCGGACGCGGCGGAGCAGCGTCGCCGAGTTCGCCGAAGATGCTGAGCTGTCCGGCGCGGCGGTCGCGCTGGCAGGCCTGCCCGAGCTCGATGGCCTTCTCGCGCACGTCCATCAGGGCGCGGCGCATGGCGCCCGTGCCGTCGAAGGCCCCGGCCTTGATCAGGGCCTCCAGCGCTGACTTGTTCACCGCCGTCAGGTCCACTCGCTCACAGAAATCGAACACGTCGCCGAACGGGCCGCCCTCGCGGCGAGCATCGAGAATGGCCTGCACCGCCTTGTGCCCCACGCCGCTGATCGCCGCCAGCCCGAAGCGAATCTCGCCCCGCCCGCGCGCCGCGGCGTCTTGTTTGTCCGCAGCCGGCGGATACACCACCGTGAAGGCCTCGTCGCTCTCGTTGACGTCCGGCGGCTTGACCGGGATGCCCACGCTGTCGTCGCGCTGCCGCAGCCGGCGGCACTCGTCGATGTACGCGGCGATCTTCTCGGCGTTGCCGCTTTCATACGTGAGCAGTGCCGCCATGCATTCGGCCGGGTAATAGCGCTTCAGGTACGCCGTCTGGAAGGCCACCACCGCGTAGGCCGTCGAGTGCGCCTTGTTAAACGCGTAGCCGCCAAACTTCAGGATGTCGTCGAAGATCTGCTCGGCCACCTCGCGACGCACGCCGCTGCTGACCGACCCATCGAGGAAGGGGCCGCGCTCGGCGTCGATCATGGCCGTCTTCTTCTTGGAGATCGCCTTGGCCAGGCGGAAGGCCCGGCGCAGCGGCACGCCGCCGAGGCGGTTGACCATGCGCGAGACCTGCTCCTGGTAAACCATGATGCCGTGCGTCTCGCGGAGCACCTCGGTCATCGTCTCATGTGGCGTGGTCCACGAGCGGCCGTGCTTGCGGGCGACGTACTCGTCGATGTACTCCATCGGGCCGGGGCGGAAGAGGGCGTTCGCGGCGATGAGGTCCTCGATGCGGTTCGGCTTCATCTTCATGAGCACGTCGCGCATCCCACCCGACTCGAACTGGAAGATGCCGCGCGTCTCGCCGCGAGCGAGCAGCTCGTAGACGGCCTGGTCGGTTAGGTCCAGCTTCTCGAGGTCGATGGTGACGCCGTGGTGCTGCTCGACGAGCCGGCAGGCCCGGCGAATCTGGGCTAGCGTGCGCAGGCCGAGCAGGTCCAGCTTCAGCAGGCCGACCTTCTCGACCGTCGGTCCCTCGAACTGCGTCGTCACGTCGTCGGCGTCAGCGGGCTTGTGCAGCGGTACGAGTTCGTCGAGCGGCTGGTCGGCGATGACCACGCCGGCCGCATGCACGGAAGCGTGCCGGGCCAGCCCCTCCAATCGCCGGGCCAAGTCGAGCACCTCGTGAATCGTCTCGTCGCGGTCGTAGAGCTCGCGCAACTCGGTCTCGCGCTCAAGCGCCTTGTCGATGGTCATCTTGAGCTCTTCGGGGACGAGGCGGACGATGCTGTTGACCTGCTCGAGCGGCACCTCCAGGGCCCGTCCGACGTCGCGAATCGCCGCCCGCGGCATCAGGCGCCCGAAGGTGATGATCTGCGCCACGTGGCCGTACTTGCGACGGACGTATTCGATCAACTCCTGACGGCGGTCCTGGGCGATGTCCATGTCGATGTCGGGCATCTCGTCGCGTTCGGGGTCCATGAAGCGCTCGAAGTACAGCCCGTAGCGCAGCGGATCGACCGTGCTGATACCCAGGCAGTAGCCGACGACCGTGCTGCATCCGCTGCCGCGGGCCACGGTCAGAATGTCGTGCTCGTGGGCGTAGCGGGTGAGATCCCAGACGATCAGGAAGTAGCCGCTGAAGCCCTTGCTGCTGATCACGCCCAGCTCATAGTCGATGCGCTCGCGCAGCTCGTCCGTGACCTCGCCGTACCGCCGCGGGACACCCGCATAGACCAGTTCACGCAGGTAGTCGTCGGCGGTCTTCTCGTCCGGCGGCGTGAACTTCGGCGCGAAGCGGCGGGAGAAGTCGAACTCGATGTTGCACTGCTCGGCGACGCTCACCGTGTTGTCGAGGGCCTCGGCGTAGTCGGGCAGCGCGGCGGCCATCTCATCGTAGGACTTGAGATAGAACTGGTCGGACTCGAAGCGGAACCGCTTCTCGTCGTTGATGCGCGACCGGGTCGAGATGCAGCAAAGCACATCGTGGGCTCGCACGTCGTCGCGCCCGAGATAATGGACATCATTGGTCGCAATCGTGCGCAGGCCGAGCTGCCGGGCGAGATCCGCCAGCTCCTGGTTGACCTGCTTCTGCTCGGGCAGGCCATGGTCCTGAAACTCGATGAGGAAGCGCTCGGGGCCAAAGATGCTGGCGTATTCCTCGGCGATGGCGCGCGCTGACGTCCGGTCGCCGCGAAGGAGCGCCTGCGGGATCTCGGCGCCGAGGCAGCCGCTGGCGCAGATAAGGCCGTCGGCGTGCTCGCGGAGGATGGCGCGGTCGATGCGCGGCTTGTAGTAGAACCCTTCGAGGTAGCCGATGCTGGAGAGCTTGACGAGGTTCTGATAACCGCGGAGGTTCATGGCCAGGAGCAGGAGGTGGAAGGCGGCCTCGCGCAGGCCACCGGCCTCCTTGTCCCGTCGATCGCCGGGGGCGAGGTACATCTCACAGCCGATAATCGGCTTCACGCCGGCCTTGACGGCGTTGCTGTAAAACTCGATGGCGCCGAAGAGATTGCCGTGGTCGGTGAGGGCGACGGCGGGCATGCCCATGCGGGCGGCGGCGGCGGCGAGATCCTTCGTGCGGCACGCCCCGTCGAGCAGCGAAAACTCCGAGTGCACATGCAGATGGACGAATGGCCGACTTGCTGTGTCGTCTTTGCTCATCCGTTCGCGCCTCCTTACCCGCAGCGCGTGGCCCGCGCCGGCCGGATCGTACGGCGCAACGGCGCGGCGGGCAAACGCGCGTTGTGGTTCGTGAAGCGCTGTATGCCGGCCTTCTGCGACGCATCGGATAAGGAGTGTCGCCTAGGGCGTTTTCCCTACTCACGCCGCCGCGCAAAGGCGTCGATACACCTTCACGGCAGGCGCGAGGGGCATGCGAACCGCTGCCATCCACCCTGCCACCTGTCCAGACCGATGGAGCCGTCGCGTGAGGGGGCGGAGGCGCGCCGGGCCTCGTGATTTGATGGTCGTCGACGCGCAGTAGCGCGGCGGCGTCGCGCTCGGACCGGATGCGGGGGATCGGGCCAGAGCCTCTGGGAGTGCATGTCATGCTCAAACGACTTACGGTTGGAGCGAGAATCGCGCTTGGTTTCGCCACGGTGCTGGCGCTGCTGGTGGTCATGGGCGGCATGTCCATGCTGACGGTGCGTTCGCTGGCCACCAGCGCGGAAGAGGCCCGCGAGGGCAACGAGCTGGACACGCAACTGGCCGACGTCGAGGTCGCGCACCTCGAGTGGGCCGGCAAGGTCAACGCCCTGCTCAGCGATCCTTCGGTGACGGAACTCGCCGTGCAGACCGACGATCACAAGTGCTCGCTGGGCCAATGGCTCTACGGTGAGGAGCGCCAGAAGGCCGAACAGGCCGTACCGGAGATCGCCCCCCTGTTGAAGGAAATCGAGGGTCATCACGCCGCGCTGCACCACACGGCCATCGAAATCAAGGATGCGTTTCAGCCGGCCGACCCGACACTCGCCACGACGCTGGCGCTGCGGGAGATCGACCACTTGGCCTGGGCGGACAAGATCAGGGATCTGCTGCTCGGCAACGCGGCCCAGCTCGACGTGCAAACCGACCCAGCCAAGTGCGGCTTCGGAAAGTGGCTCAGCAGCGATGAGGCCCGCCGGGTGAGCGCGGCCAATCCGGAGCTGGCCAAGCTCCTGGCGGCCATCGCCACGCCGCACGAGCAGTTGCATCGCTCCGCCGAGAAGATCGCCGCCGCCTGGAACGCGGACGATGCGCAGGCGAAATCGGCGGCGCAGACGGTCTTCAACGAGCAGACGCTGCCGGCGCTGGCCGAAGTGCGGGGGAAGCTGGACGAATGCCGGCAGTGCGTGAACCAGTCCCTGGCCGGGGCTGCGGAGGCCACGGACGTCTTCTACAAGCAGACCAAACCGGCCCTGGCCAGCGTGCAGAGTCTGCTGCATGACGTACGCGAGCGTGTACGGAAGCACGTGGACGAGACCAGGCTGGCCATGCAGACGTCACAGCAGCGGGCGCAAATGGGCACGGCCGGTCTGGCCCTGGCGGCCATCGTCATCGGCGGCATACTCGCCTTCTTCATCTCCCGTGGCATTGTGAAGACGCTACGGCGTGTGATCGTGAACCTGGACGCGGGAGCCAACCAGGTCAGCGAGGCGTCCAGCCAGGTATCCTCCGCCGCCCAGCAACTTGCCGAAGGGGCGAGCGAACAGGCCTCGTCGCTGGAAGAGACCAGTGCGGCCCTCGAGCAAATGACCGCCATGACCCGCACCAACGCCGAGAACGCCAAGCAGGCCACGCATTTCACCGGCGAGGCCCGGGAGGCTGTGCAGACCGGCGGCCAGACGACCGCGCAGCTCAACGAGGCGATGTCCGCCATCAACGAGTCCGCCACCCAGGTCAGCAAGATCGTCAAGGCCATCGAGGAGATCGCCTTCCAGACGAACCTGCTCGCCCTCAACGCCGCGGTTGAGGCCGCTCGCGCCGGCGAGCAGGGCAAGGGCTTCGCCGTCGTCGCCGAGGAAGTGCGGAACCTGGCAATGCGGTCGGCGGAGGCCGCTCGCGAAACGACCACGCTGATCGAAGGATCGGTCCAGCGGGCGCGGCAGGGAACGACAGTGGCCGGCGAAGTGACCAACGTGCTGACGGCCATCACCGGCTCGGTCGCCCGAATCGCCGAGCTCATCGACGGCATCGCCAGCGCGTCAGATGAACAGGCCCAGGGTGTCGAGCAGATCAGCACCGCCGTGTCCCAGATGGACCGCGTCACGCAGAACAACGCTGCCGGCGCTGAGGAATCAGCCTCCGCGTCCGAGGAGTTGAACGCTCAGGCAACCTCGCTGAGGAACATGGTGAACGCACTCGTGGCGCTCGTCGGCGGAGCGACTCACGAAACCGGCGGCGCACCACAGAACAGGCGGCCGGCAGCACGCGCTGCCGCGTCCGAGCAGTCGGTGGCGGCCGAGCAACAGGAAAGTGCCGAGTTCAGTGAGTTCTAGCGGCCTGACGGTCGTGCAGCCGGGCCAGCAAGGCGATGATGGCCTGGGCCTGGCGGGACTTCGCGGCGGTGGGTAGCGCCTGCCAACCGCTGCCGCGCTCGAGGATCTCGACGGCCGTCCGCTGGGCGCCAATGGCCTCGGGCCGGTTCAGCACGATGGCGTCGAGGCGCTTGCGCCGCAGTTTCTCTACCGCACGCTGCCGCGGGGCCCGGTCCTCCAGCGCAAAGCCGATGACGACCTGGTCGGCCCGCCGGTCGGCGGCGAGCGTGGCCAGGATGTCCACGGTCGGTTCGAGCCGCAGCACTCGCCCGCGGGGGGATTTCTTGAGCTTGGTCGGTGCGGCCTGCGCCGGCGCGTAGTCGGCGACCGCCGCGGCCATGATGAGGGCGTCCTGCCGCGGCCAACAGTCCTGGCACGCCGCCAGCATGTCTGCCGCCGACACGACGGGGATTGCCCGCACGCCGGCCGGCGCCGCGAGCGCCACCGGCCCGTGCACCAACGTCACCCGCCAGCCACGTCGCCGCGCCGCTTCCGCCAGCGCGAAGCCCATCCGCCCCGATGAGTCGTTCGAGAGATAGCGAACGGGATCCAGGTATTCGCGGGTGGGGCCGGCGGTGATCAGCAGACGCAGGGGCGTACGTCTCATATCACGCGTCGTCGGCGGGCCGGCACTTGGGCGACCGCCGCAGGAGTTGCTTGCGGATGGCGTCGAGCAGTGCTTCCGGCTCGCTCATACGTCCGCGGCCGGTTGTGCCGCAGGCCAAGCGCCCCTTCTCCGGTCCGACGAAGAGGATGCCGGCGTCGCGCAGCCACGCGGCGTTGCGCTGCACCGACGCATGCTCCCACATGCGCACGTTCATCGCCGGCGCGA
This sequence comes from Phycisphaerae bacterium, assembly GCA_050115495.1. Classification (GTDB taxonomy): domain Bacteria; phylum Planctomycetota; class Phycisphaerae; order UBA1845; family Fen-1342; genus JAAYXS01. Next base: position 85,430 of record JASFQK010000020.1, read on the forward strand.
GCAGCACCGGGCTGTCGACGCCGAGCAGCAGCGTGCTGACCAGGTCGTCGGCGATACCATGGGCGAGCTTGCCGATGATGTTGGCCGTGGCCGGGGCGACCACGACGAGGTCGGCGGCGGCGGTGAGGCTCAGGTGGCTGATCTCGCCCGTCTTCGACCAGAGGCTGGTGGCGACAGGCCGGCCGGTGAGGGCCTGGAACGTGGTGGGTCCGACGAACCGCCGGGCGTGGCGGGTCATGGCCACGCTCACGCCGCAGCCGAGCTGGGTCAGCTCGGAAACGAGCGCGGCGATCTTGAAGGCGGCGATCCCCCCGCACACGCAGACGAGCACCTCGTAGCCGACCAGGGGTGGCTGGCCGGTGTCGGCGGTGCGGCCGGCGCCAGCCGGGCTACGCTTCGGTGCCGGGCGGGACAAGGCCGGACGCCTCGTAGTCGATGCCGACCTTGTCGGCCAGGATCTCGTCGATAACGATTTCCATGGGCGTCTTGCCCATGGTCTCGACCATGGGGCGGGCGCCCTGCATCAGCTCGAGCCAGCGCCGCTGGATCAGGGTGGTGAGCTTGAAGCGGCCGCCAACCTTCCGAATGATCTCGTCGCTTTGCAGAGGGGTGATCATGCCCGCGTCGTCTCCTGCTCGATGATTCGCATCACCTCGTTGACCGAATCCTCTAGTATATCATTCGTGATGAAGTATGGGTAGTACCCGCTGGACCGGGCGAAACCGATCTCCCCGTCGGCCTTCGCCAGGCGCTTATCCTGGAGGGCCTCCGTCTCGGTTTTCCGGCCTTCCAGCCGGGCCCGGAGTGTCTCCCGCGTCGGCGGCAGCACGAAGACCCGGACCGAGTCGGGCACGGCCTGGGCGATCTGGGCCCCGCCCTGTACGTCGATCTCCATGATGATGATCTCGCCCGCCGCCACGGCCTCCTCGACGGGTTTTCGAGGCGTGCCGTAGCCGTTGCCGAGGTACTCGGCGTGCTCCAGGAGCTCGCCCGCGGCCACGAGGCGGTCGTATTCCTCCCGGCTGATGAAGTGGTACGCCTGCCCGTCGACCTCGTGCCCACGCATCGGGCGGGTCGTCACCGATATGGACCAGCGGCTGTTCGGAATGCGCCGCAGCAGCTCGTCACAGATCGACGTCTTGCCCGCGCCCGACGGTCCGCTAATCACCACCAGTTTGCCACGCTGTCTGCTCATGGGCGGGATTATGGACCGATTGGCGAATCAGTGCCAGACGACCCCCGCAGGCGGGCGGCGACGTCCGTGGCGGCAGCGGGCCGGCCCAACTTGTGCGCCGCGACGGCCATCAGCGACCGCGTCGCCGGCTCGGCCAGGCGTTGCAGGGCAGCCAGCACGTCCGGCCCATTCTCGGCGGCGTCGCGGCGATCCTCGACGAGAATGGCGGCGCCGGCGTCGACGAGCACCTGCGCGTTGACATGCTGGTGGCGGTCGCGGTGAAACGGGTACGGCAGCAGGATCGACGGCCGGCCCAGGGCGGTCAGCTCGGCCAGCGTCGAGGCCCCGGCCCGCGAGACGACGGCATCCGCCGCCGCCAGCGCGTGCGGCATGTCGTGAGTGAAGGCGAGCACGCGGACGGTCGGCGGGTTCAGACCGAGGCGGGCGTACCCCGCGCGAATCTCCGCCTCGTCGGCCGGGCCGGTCAGGTGCAGAAGCTGCCATTCCGGATGCTGCTGGGCGAACCACGGCCAGATGCTGAGGATGGTCTGGTTGACGGTGCGGGCGCCCTGTGAAGCTCCGGTAACCAGCAGCAGCGGCCTCGCTGGATCCATGTCGAAGAAGCGCTTGGCGGCATCCGGTTCGGGCGGGTCGGCGAACGCGGGGCGGATCGGGCAGCCCAGCGCGTGGCAGTTGTCCCGCCCGCCGAAGTACGCCCGCGAGACGTCCCACTGCATCACGACCAGATCGACCTTACTACCCAGGAAGCGGTTGGCTCGGCCGGGGACGGCATCCGGGTTCAGGATCGCCGTCCGAATGCCCAGGTCGTGCGCCGCGACGACCGGTGCGCCGGCCGCGTAGCCGCCCAGCCCGAGCACCGCGGCCACGTCGTGCTCTATCAGGAACTTCCGGGCGGCGGCGATGCTTTGACGCCAGGCGCGCCAGAAGCCGAACCAGCGCCAGGGGCGCATCGTGAAGGGCCATACGATCTGCGGCACCTGGGCGTAAGGCGTGCGCTCGAGCAGATTGCGGTCGAGCGGCCGGCCGGTCGTGAAGAATGTGATCTTCGCCTGCGGTTCGAGTTTGCAGAGCGCATCGGCGACGGCGAGGCCGGGGTACAGGTGTCCGCCGGTGCCGCCGCCCGCGAAGACGTAGTGTTGAGCCGCCATCGCGGGCATCTTAGCGTGCGGCCGGCTGCGGCGCAAACGCCTCGGCGCCGCGCCGTGTTTGCTTGCCGGCGGAGCAGGCCGCGCTACAATGACCGCCCGTGTGTAGCCTGCTTCGCACAAGGCGGGGTCCTGGGAAAGCTGAGCGTTTCGGCCCACGCCGCACGCCGGGCCAGCGTTGGCTGACCTCGTGGCCGGACGGCGTGCTGCTCGTTCTGGCCGGCTTGTGTCTATACCTGCCCGGTCTGTTCTCCATCCCCCCCATCGACCGGGACGAGCCGCGCTTCGCCGACGCTTCGCGGCACATGCTCGAATCGGACGACTGGCACGCCTATGTCGTGCCGCAGTACCGCGAGCGGCCACGCCTTAACAAACCGCCGCTCGTCTACTGGTTGCAGGTGGCGGCGCTGTCACTGACGGGCGGAGGCCAGGCGGCACCAGCCGGCGACACCAGCTCCGCGCCCCTGCTCCTCACCGACGACATCTGGATCTACCGCCTGCCCTCGGTGCTGGCGGCGATCGCGGCGATGCTGCTGACGTGGCGGCTGGGACGGGACCTGTTCGGCGGCTCCGTCGGGTTGCTGGCGGCGCTGCTGCTCGGGGCGAGCGCTGTCGTGATGTTCGACGCCCGGCAGGCTCGCGCCGACCAAGTGCTGCTCGCCCTGACCACGCTGGCGCAACTGGCGATGTGGCACGTGTGGCGGCGGTCCACGGCGGGCCGGCCAACCGCGTACTGGACCATCGTCTTCTGGATCGCCGTCGGTCTCGGCACGCTGACCAAGGGACCGGTCACACCCGGCGTCGTTGGGGCGACGCTGCTGGCGCTGTGCGTGGGCACCGGCCGGTGGCGGTGGCTGGGCCGGCTGCGACCGCTCGTGGGCATCGCGGCGGTGCTCCTCGTCGCCGGCGCCTGGCTCGGGTTGGTCGCACAGCAGGTCGGCTGGGCAACGTGTTGGCGGACGTTCCTGGCTGAGGTGCCCGGGCGGGCGGTGATGTCGCGCGAGGGGCACGGCGGCTGGCCCGGCTACTACCTCGTGCTGCTGCCCGTGCTGTTCTGGCCGGGTTCGCTGGCGCTGGTGCCGGCGCTCGGACGAGCCGTACGTCGCGGCCTGCGGCGATCGCCGGCGGGTGACGCCAGTCGGACCGTCCGGCGGCGACGCTGGCAGCCGGGCCGGCCGGCGGAGTTCTTCTGCCTCGCCTGGCTCGTGCCGAGCTGGGTAGTGTTCGAGCTTCTGCGCACGAAGCTGCCGCACTACACGATGCCGCTGTATCCAGCTCTCGCTCTGCTGTGTGCGCGAGCTTTGTTCGCCGGTGGCGGCCTCTGGCGGCCGATGTTGCAGAATGTCGCCGGTCGCGTGGCGCTGTGGGGCTGGTTGCTGCTGGGTGAGCTGATGGCGTTGGGGCTACCGCTGGGGCTGATCGCGTTCGGCGACTGGCGGCCGGAGCCGGCGCTGGTGGCCGCCGTCGTCGCGGCCCTCGTGGTTGTCCAACTCCTGTTGGTACTGCTGTTCGGGCTGCTCCGCCGGCGGAGATTCCTGCATGCGCAGGTTGTCGGGCTGGCGGTGGCCGTGGTGAGCTTCGCCGTGGTGGCGCAAGGGTTGCTACCGCACCTACATGCGCTGTGGCTCGGGTCACGCGTCGCCGCCCGGCTCGCCCAGATCGACCCATCGAGCTCACGGCCGCTGGCGATCGTCGGGGACGCCGAGGACAGCCTGGTGTTTCTCGCGGGCCGGCCTGTGCAAGAACTGAGCCCCGCGGAAGCGCAGGATTGGCTCGTGGGCACGCCGCACGGTCTGTTGATCGTGGATGGCGTGAGCACGCAGCTACCGCCACTGACGGCGCCGTTGGCGGCGGTCGAGGGCTTCAACTACTCCAACGGCGCGTGGCAGCGCCTAACGATCGTGCAACTCGCCCCCTGAGCCCCCCTGCTGCGCGTGCGTTCAGCTCGGCTAGGCCTGTTCCGGCCCGGCTGCTGGCGGCGCAGAAGATCGCCGGCTCAGCAGCGGGCGCTCCAGTCGCGTGAAACACGTCGGCCCGAGTAACCACACCCCAAGGTAGATCCAGAGCAGGGCCAGTCCGACGCCGGCGATCACGTCCGAGGGGAAGTGCCGCCCCAGCACCAGCCGACTAAGACAGGTGAGCGCCGCCAGCGGGGCCGCGACCCACCACGTCCGCGGGATGTAGAGCGCCAGCAGACCGGCGAGCAGCACGGCCTGCGCCGAATGGCCGGAAGGGAACGAGTCAAAACCCAGCCGCGGGTCACCCAGCGGGCACAAGCACAGCGGCCCGGCGTCGAGGTCTGGCCGGGCCCGACCGATGAGGAACTTCAGCAGGTGGAGCGAGGCGACACAGCCGAAAACGGTCACGCCGAAGCCGACCAGCCGCCGCCGCCAACCCGGTTGCGACACCAGGATCACGCCCAGGACAATGAAGCTCCACCAGCGGAAGGGCTTCTCCGAGAGCTTCAGCAGCCGGCGGAACACCGTCCCCGGTTGGACAGCCTCCGGCAGCCACAGACTGAGCGCACCGTCGAGCGACAGGGCAACCGTCAGCGCCAGCAGCCAGGCAACAGCCACCATCTCCACTCGGCTGTCCGCGGTGGCGGAAAGCCGCTGGCCGGTTTGCCAGGCCGGCCCGTCCAGCCGGCGTGTTTGCGCTGCGTCGAAGCCGCTCAACATGGGCTCCTCGTCGGCGGGTACCTGTTACCCGGCCGACAACGTACGCCGTGTCTGTGAGGTTGCTCTCAGCGTTGCGTAAACGATGGGCGAATTCCCGCCCCCAGCGGCTGCGACGCCCGGGCGTGCTGGAGTGGCCTGCGCGACCAGCGTAAGATGCGCACGCCATGCGGATCAGGTCGAAGCTGCTCCTTCTGATGCTGTCCATCTCGCTGATTCCACTGGCCATTGCGGCCTGGATCGGTGCCGGCGCCGCCCATGCGCTGGGCGAAGAGCTGGCCGCCAGCACACGCGAAACAGCCAATCAGGCGGCCGAACGATTCCTGCTCCAGACCGTCCGCGACCACAGCCGCCTGCTCAAGGCTCAGACCGACCTGCTACGGCAGAGTGTCGGCGTGCTCGCCCGGGCTGCCGAACGGCGCCTCAATGAGCCAATGCCGCCGGCGACGCAGCCCGCCCCAGTCAGCTCCACCACCGACCCCGCCGCCCGGCAAGCGTTCATCTTCGCCGCCGGCGTAGACGAAGCTGACGTCGCCCGGGACGTTGCGCGGCTGGCGCTGCTGGAGACGACCTTCGAGCTTATCTGGGAGTCGCATCCCTCTGGCGTGTTCCGGCTGCACGTGTCGCTCGAAAGCGGCGCGAGCACGTTCTTCCCGGGCGATGCCAGCGCGCCGGCCGACGACGACCTGCGGCAGGGTCGCTGGTACCGGAACACGCGACAGGGCGACGTGCTCACCTGGACTACGCCCATGCTGGATGCCGCCACGCAGCAGTCCATCTGCACGTTGTCGATGCCGCTGCGTGGACCCGACGGCCAGTTCGCCGGCGTCGCCGCGGCGGACATCTTCATCCGCGACATCATGCGTGAAGCGGCTTTGCCGGCCGAGTGGGCCCACGCCGCCGACACGCTGGTCGTGGCCTACGATGAGCAGCTACTGCCGCCCGATTGCCTGTATGTTGTGGCGCGGGACCGGCATGGCGAATCGAGCGATACCGACCCGGTGGCGGAGCCTGCGCTGCTCGCGCCCGCCGGGGCCGACCTGCCCGAGACGGTCACGATCCAGGGGATCGGGCACCCGGTGACCGTCTATCCCGTGGACGGCGATATGCTGCGCCTCATACTGACGGACCTTCGCGGACGGCGGCCCGCGGTGCGCCAGACGCCCTTCGAAGACCGGGCGTCGATCTGGGCCTACGCGCCGATGCCCGAGGTCAACGCCGCCCTGCTGGTGATCGTTCCGTCCGCGCACATCCTCGAACCGGCCAATCTGGCCGAGATGACCACGCGGGCCCGCCTGCGCGTGCAACAAGTGCTGGTCATCGTGCTGGCGACGAGTGTCGTGGCGAGCATCGTGTTCCTTTCACTGATCGCCTCGCGCCATATCACCCGCCGGATCAGCGACTTGGCGAGCGCGACCCATCGCATCGCCGCCGGCGACCTGGACACGCCCACGGTGGTGAGCGGTCACGACGAACTCGGCGAACTCGCCGCCACCGTCAACGACATGCTGCCGCAGCTTCGGGAGCGCATGCGCATCAAGCAATCGCTCGCCGTGGCGATGGAGGTGCAGCAAAGCCTGCTGCCTCAGGAACCGCCGCGGATCGAGGGGCTCGATATCGCCGGCAAGAGCATCTATTGCGACGAGACCGGCGGCGATTACTACGACTTCGTGGATTTGTCCCGTGTCTGCCCGCACACGCTGGGCGTGGCGGTCGGCGACGTGACCGGGCACGGCATCGCCGCGGCGTTGCTGATGGCGACGGCCCGGGCCTTTCTCCGCGGACACCTTGACGAGCCGTGCAGCCTCGGCGAGTTGCTGACGCACATCAACCGGCACTTCTGCGAGGACGCGCCGGACGGCAAATTCATGACGTTGCGTTACCTGCTTCTTGACGCCGAGAAGCGTAACGTGCGCTGGACCGGCGCCGGGCACGATCCCGCCATGGTCTACTCCCCTCGCATCGACACGTTTTGCGAACTGGGCGGCGGCGGCATTCCGCTGGGGATCGAGTCCGACTGGCAATACAAGGACTTTGGGCCGCAGCCGCTCGAAGTCGGCGAGGTCATCGTCGTCGGGACCGACGGTATCTGGGAGGCCCGCGGGCCCGACAACGAGATGTTCGGCAAGGACCGCCTGCACGACGTGCTGCGTGAATGTCACACCGCGAGCGCCGCCAACATCAGCCGAGCCATCACCGAAACAACGGCCCGCTTCCGCGGCCGGCGGGCGCAGCTCGACGACATCACGCTCGTGGTGATCAAGGTCGTGCCGCGCTGACGGGTGGGGCGCCTAAGAGAACTGCTTTCAGGATCTATATTATAGGACTATGGTGACCTGAAGCCTCGAAACGCGGTCCTTTTTTACCGTTGATATCCTTTTATGGGGCGGTCCAGCTTGGTATGCTGCTGATGAGGAGGTCACCTTGACTTCACCGGCCGTGGACTTGTTCCGCGGCCGGTACCTTTATGGGTGGGGAAACACCACAGCTATCGCGACGAACGAACGGCGAGTAAAACCCGCCCTACGCGGGCGGGACGTAGCCTTGTTTGGTGAGTTCGCCGAGGATGTTCGGCGGCGAAAAGCCGGGGCCCTTCAGGATCTTTCCGCCCGCGTCCATGCCGCCGTTCTTGGACATGTTGCTGCGCTGCACCTCGGCGAAGACGGGTTCGAGGTCGACGCCCATTTCCACCGCTGTGCCGTACGTCACCACCAGAATGTCCGCGAGGGCGTCCACCATCTCCACGATGTCGCCCTTGTCGGCGTGCTCGACGAACTCGGCGGCCTCGCCGACGATCAGCCGTGCCCGGCGCAGGCAGTCCTTGGGCGAGATCAGCGTCGGGACGGTGCGGCTGGGGGCGTCGTATTTCTCGTGGAACGCCTTGACCATCTTCTGTTCGGGGCTCATCGGGGCTTCCTCCGGGTCCGGCGGGCAGCGTACGGCAATCCGCCGCCGGTGGCCAGCACACCGCCCAATGCGGTACACTGACCAGCCCGGAAACACGGCGGCGGTGCACACCCTCGAGACGAACCGGTCGGAGGCAGATGAGCGAGCCGGCGGGCAATACACCTCTGGTCCGCATGACGGGCATCAGCAAGCGCTTCGGGCGCGTGCCGGTGCTGTTTGGCGTCGACTTCGAGATTCGAGCCGGCGAAGTGCATGCCCTCGCCGGCGAGAACGGCGCCGGCAAGAGCACGCTCATCAAGATCCTCGCCGGGGTGCATACCGACCATGAAGGTACCATCGAGCTTTCCGGCCGGCGGGTGCGGCTCTCGTCACCGCTCGACGCCGCCGACCGCGGCATCAGCGTGATCCACCAGGAGCTGTCGCTGGTGCCGACGATGAGCGTGGCGGACAACATCTTCCTGGGCCGCTGGCCGACGCGGGCCGGCCTGGTGCGGGACGGCACACAACACGCCGCCGCCCGCCGACTGTTGCAGCAGTTCGGGATCGACGTAGATGTTCGGCGACTGGCGGGGGATCTGCCGATCGCCATGCAGCAGCTCATCGAGATCGCCAAGGCCCTCGGTCAGGACGCCCGGGTCATCGTCATGGACGAGCCGACCAGCGCGCTTAACGCGCCGGAGGTCGAGCGCCTCTTCGGGCTGATCGACGATCTGCGGGCCCGTGGCTGCGGCATCGTCTACATCACGCACAAGATGGAAGAGATCGAGCGCATCGCCGACCGCATCACCGTGCTCCGCGACGGAGCGCTGATCGGCTCGGCCCCGGCGGCCGAACTGCCGCCGGCGAAGCTCATCCACTGGATGGTCGGGCGGGACATCGACGCGCAGTTTCCGCGGCACGCCCCGCGCCTCGGAACCGAGCGGCTGCGCATCGCCGACTTCACCGTACCTGGTAGCGAACGGGCGGCCCGGCCGGCGGTGGAGGATGTGTCGCTGGCCGTGCACGCGGGCGAGATTCTGGGCATCGCCGGCTTGCAGGGCTCGGGCAACAGCGAATTGCTGCTCGGGCTGTTCGGGGCACGCGGCCGGCGGGTTCGCGGGCAGGTCTGGCTCGACGGCCGGCCGGTGCGGCTGCGCAACCCGCGACAGGCCATCGAGCGCGGCGTGGCCCTGCTGACGAGTGACCGGAAGACGACCGGCCTCGTGCTGTCACTGTCGGTCGTGGCGAATGCGACGCTGGCCGACCTGCGGCGGCTGTCGCTCTGCGGCTGGCGACGGCCGGGACGCGAACGCCGGGCCACGCGCACGCTGGCCGACGCCCTGCAACTGCGAGCGGCGTCGCTGGACATGGAGGTGAGCGAACTCTCCGGCGGCAACCAGCAGAAGGTCGCCCTGGCCAAGTGGCTCCAGACCGAGCCGCGCCTGCTGCTGCTGGACGAGCCCACGCGCGGCGTCGACGTAGGCGCCAAGCGCGAAATCTACGAGCTGATGAACGAGTGGACAGCGCGCGGCATAGCCATCATGCTGATTACTTCGGAGATGCCCGAGCTGCTGGCCCTCAGCGACCGGATCGTGGTCCTGCATCGCGGCCGCGTCACCGCGGAACTCACGCGCGAGCAGGCCACCGCCGACCTGGTCCTGGCGGCGGCGATGGGCAAAGTGCAGGAGGGTGCCGCGACGTGAGCCGACCACCGCGACAGATTGAAGGAGACCGCCGCGCCGGTCACCCCGTGCTGCGTGTGCTGGCCAGTCCGGCGGGGCGGGCACTGCTGGCCCTGCTGCTCGTGGTGGCACTGGGGATCGTGTTCAACGCGGACGGGGCCTTCTTCAAGGTGGGCACGCACCGCGACGCGCTGCGGCAGGCGTCGGTCTTCGGCATCCTGGCCTGCGGCATGACGCTGGTGATCATCACCGGCGGCATCGACCTGTCCGTGGGCAGCGTGCTGGCCCTGGTGGCGGTGGCGTTTTCGTTGATGAGCATTCACTGGGGGTGGAGCCCGTGGCTGGCGGTGCCGTTGAGTCTGCTGCTGGGGGCGGCGGCAGGCGGCGTGTCAGGCACACTGGCAGCCGTGTTCCGCATCCAACCGTTCATTGCAACGCTGGCGATGATGGTCTTCGCCCGCGGTCTGGCCAAGACGATCAGCGGCGGGATGAAGGTCTCGACCGCCGTGCAGAACGCCGACGGCAGCTACGAATACGTCGACGTACCGACGATCTTTGAGGCGATCGACTCGCGCATCCTCGGCGGCAACGTTTCGGTGGTGACGGCCATCTTCGTCGTCTGCGCCGTCGTCGCCTGGGTCGCCCTGGCCCGGCATCGCTGGGGACGACAACTCTACGCCATCGGCGGGAACGAGGAAGCGGCCCGGTTGTCCGGCGTGCCCGTGCGATGGGCGAAGATCCTGGCCTACGCGGCGGCGGGGCTGATGTCCGCGGTGGCCGGCATCTGCCAGGCCGCCCAGGAGCAACAGGGCGACCCCGAGGCCGGCACGGCCTACGAGCTCAGCGCCATCGCCATCGTTGTCATCGGCGGCACGAACCTGATGGGCGGCCGCGGCGGCATCGGCCTGACGCTCATCGGCATGCTGACCATCGGCTATCTGGAGAAGATCCTCAGCATCAACGCGGTCCCCGAGGCGAATCGCCTGATGCTGACCGGAGTGATTATCATTACGGCTGTTCTGGCCCAGCGGCGCGGGCGTACCTGATTCTGTCGGAACGAATGTTGAGGAGATCGCTGATGTGCAGAGCATGTGGCCTGGTCGTTGCGGTAATGCTTGGGGTGGGGCTGCTGGTGCCCGCGGCCCAGGCGCAGACGGGGAAGACCTACGTCATCGGTATGAGCCAGTGCAACCTCGGCGAGCCCTGGCGTGTGCAGATGAATGCCGACGTGCGCGCCGCCGCCGAGAAGCACGAGAACCTGCGCGTCGTCTTCAAGGACGCCCAGAACGACACGCTCAAACAGCGGGCCCACGTCGAAGAGTTCGTCAGCGCCCGCGTCGACCTGCTCATCATCTCGCCGAAAGAGGCCCAGCCGCTCACCGAACCGGTGGCCAAGGCCGTCAACGCCGGCATCCCGGTGATCGTCCTCGACCGCCGGGTGATCGGTGACAAGTACACCTGCTTCATCGGGGCGGACAACAAGCTGATCGGCAAGGCCGCCGGCGAGTGGATTGCGAAGAAGCTCGGCGGCAAGGGCAAGGTGGTGGAGCTCATGGGCCTGATGACCTCGACGCCCGGCCAGGATCGGCACAGCGGCTTCGTCGAGGGCATCAAGGGCAGCGACGTCGAGGTGATCTTCCAGGCCGACATGAAGTGGCTCGAGCCCGACGCCCGCAAGGAGATGGAGTCGGCCCTGGCCCGCTTCGACGACATCGACCTGGTCTACGCCCACAATGATCCCGGGGCCCACGGCGCCTGGCTGGCCGCCAAGGCCGCCGACCGCGAGAAGGACATCCTCTTCGTGGGTATCGACGCCCTGCCGCACGAGGGCGTCATGTACGTCAAGCGCGGCATCCTCGACGCCACCTTCCAGTATCCCACCGGCGGCGCCGAGGCCATCGAGACCGCGCTGAAGATCTTCGCCGGCGAGACCGTGCCGAAGGAAATCACGCTTGGCTCGCGACTGTTCAGCAAGGACAACGTGGACAAGGGTGGCGAGCCCGTGGAGGCCAAGCCGGAGAAGGAGCCGGAGAAGGCCGGCGGTTGACGCCACCGGCGAACGACAAACAACGACGATTCGGGGCGAGTGGCGCACCTGCCCCGCGGCGGAGATGGACTGGACCCGGCGAGGCCCTGGCGGTCGCCGGCGCAACCACGATGCGGAGGATATCTGCAATGAGAACCTCGATCCCTTTGGTGGGTTTGCTGCTGATCGGCACGCTGCATTTGTCGTCTACGGCAACGGCGGCCGTCACGACGCGTTCATTACTGGCGGAGATGGTGGACCTGGAGGGCCTGGCGGGCTTCCCGCAGCCGGCCTACACCTGCCGGCAGTTCTCCAGCTACAACCGCAAGTCCAAGTCGCCCGAGGAAGACTGGTTCGCCAATGGTGACTGCGGGAACTACCTGAGCGTCGAGGAGCGCGATGGCCAGAAGGAATACGTGCTCATGGACGCCGACGGCCCCGGAGCCATCGTCCGCATCTGGTCGGCCAACCCCAAGGGAACGCTGCGGATCTACCTCGACGGCGGTGAGGCCCCCGCCCTCGAGGCGAGGATGTCCGACCTGCTCGGCAGCAACGTAGAGGGCATTCCCAAGCCGCTGGCCGGCGAGCGCAGCCACGGCTGGAACTGCCACTTCCCCTTCGCCTACGCCAAGCACTGCAAGGTGACCAGCGACGAGGGCGGCTTCTACTACCACGTGAACTACCGCACGTACGCCCCCGGCACCGAGGTGACCACCTTCGCGATGGATGATCTGAAGACGCTGGCCGGCGACGTCGAACGCGTGGCCAAGCGGCTGGCCGAGCCGCGCGGCACGGCGGGCGAACCGGCCTGGACGGACGAGGTCGCCGGCGACACGCCCCCGGAAGGCACGCCGCCCGCCGTGGTGGTGCAGCCCGGCATGTCCACACCCTGGCGAACCCGCAGCCCGCGCCCCTCCGCGATCACCGGCCTGCGGGTCAAGGTCTACACCGACGATCCGGAAGACGTACTGCGTGGGCTGCTGCTCACCGCGTCGTTCGACGGCGAGCAGACGATCGAGTGCCCGCTCGGCGACTTCTTCGGCGCCGGCCCCGGCCTGAATCCTTACGCGTCGCTGCCGCTGGGCATCACCGAGGACGGCGAGTTGTGGTGCCACTGGGTCATGCCCTACCAGCAGTCGGCCGAGTTCGAGATCCACAACATGACCGACGAGCCGGTCCGGCTCCGGCTGGGCGTGGGCACGACGGACTACGAATGGCCCGAAGGCTTCATGCACTTCCACGCTCAGTGGCGCCAGCAGCGCGACCTGCCCAGCCGGCCGATGCAGGACTGGAACTATGTGCATGTGAAGGGACAGGGCGTGTTCGTCGGCGCCGCCTTCAGCATCGCCAACCCGACCAAGAACTGGTGGGGTGAAGGTGACGAGAAGATCTACGTCGACGGCGAGACGTTCCCCAGCCACTTCGGCACCGGCACCGAGGATTACTACGGCTACGCCTGGTGCTGCAATCTGCCCTTCGTCCACGCGTACCACAGCCAGCCGCGCTGTGACGGGCCGGGCAACTACGGCCGCTCCGCCGTCAACCGCTGGCATATCCTCGACAACATCCCCTTCCGCAGCGAGCTGCGCTTCGACATGGAGCTGTGGCACGGGGCGAAGGACGTGCGCGTGGCGGAGATGTCCGTGGTGACCTACTGGTACGCCGTCCCGGGCGCGTGGAGCAACCGCGAGCCGGTGCAAGCGGAGGACCTGACCGTCACGAAGCTGCCGCCCTACGTGCCGCCGCGCGTCGCCGGCGCCCTCGAGGGCGAGGAGCTGCGCATCGTCGAGAAGACCGGTACCCCCGCCCCGCAGGGCATCGACCGGTGCAGCAACGAGCAGCACCTCTGGTGGCGCGAGGCACAGCCCGGCGACCGCCTCGTGGTGGCCTTCCCGGTCGAGACCGCCGGCCGCTACCGCGTGCTGATTCGCTGCGTGAAGGCCAACGACTACGGCATCGTGCAGTTCGCGATCAACGGGCAGCCGGCCGGTGAACCGCTCGATTTCTACGCCGACCGCATCGTCGTCACCGACGAGCTACCGCTGGGCGAGTTCGATCTGACCGCCGGCGAGAATCAGCTCGGCGCCGAGATCGTCGGGGCCAACGACGAAGCGAAGAAATCCTACATGTTCGGCCTCGACTACATCCGGCTCGAGCCGGCGGCCGAGCAGAAGTAGCTGCAGGGGCAGGCACGAGGACGGCCACATGTCAGAGGACCAGGTCGGCCAGAGCTACGCGCTGCTGGCGGCCCTCACCTGGGCCTGTGCGCTGGTGCTGTTCAAGCAGTGCGGCGAGCGCATCCCACCGATCGCCCTGAACCTGTTCAAAAACGCCGTCGCCCTGGTGCTGTTCGCCTTCACGCTGGCGTTTCTGCTCGCGGTCGACGCGAGCCACGGCCTGGCGGCGCTGGCCGACTTCACGCTCGGTGACTGGTGCCTGCTGATGCTCAGCGGGATCATCGGCATCGCCTTGGCCGACACTGTCTTCTTCTACGCACTCAACCTCGTCGGCGTCGGGCTGGTTTCGATCATGGACTGCGCCTACAGCCCGATGGTCATTCTGCTCTCGTGGCTGATGCTGTCGGAGAAGCTCACGCCGTTCCATTACGTGGGCACGTTGCTCGTGCTCACCGGCGTGTTCACTGCCTCACGGCACGATCCGCCGCGCAACCGGACCCGCGGCCAGGTCTTCCTGGGCATGTTCCTGGCGGCGCTGGCCGTGTCGATGATGGCGTTCGGCATCGTCCTGGCGAAGCCGGTCCTCAACGAGTTCCCCGTCTTCTGGGCGGCGGCCGCCCGCATGGCCGCCGGCTCACTGCTGCTGATGCTGTTCGCACTGCTCGGCAGGTCGTGGAAGCGCAACTACGCCGCCTTCCGCCCCTCGACGACGTGGAAGTACGCCGTGCCGGCGTCGGTGCTGGGCACGTTTCTGGCGATGGTCTTCTGGGTCGCCGGCTTCAAGTACACCGAAGCCTCGGTCGCCGCGGTGCTCAACCAAACGTCGGTCGTCTTCGCCGTCGTGCTGGCCAGCGTGTTTCTCAAGGAGCCCTTCGGGTTGCGCAAGGGGGTGGCCGTCGTGCTGGCCATGACGGGCGTGGTGCTGGTGACCTTCAGCAACTGGCTGATGACGCAGTACGGCGACGTGCTACGGCCCTGGACGTTCTAGCCGCCGACCGCGTCCGCCGTCTCTCGCCGCCACGTGCCGGGGACGGCGATCGCGTTGGTCGTCGTCAGCCCGCCGGCAGGCAGTATGAGGGCGTCATCCACGTAGAAGTTCTGGTTGCTCGAACTGGTCTGGATCCCCCAGACGGCGTTATCGGCGGACCCGCTCCAGGTGGGCGTGAACGACCCGGTGAGCTGCGTCCAGTTCGTACCGACGGTTCCACTGCCGGCCGACATGCTCTCCCAGCCATGGTCCGCGTCCACCCACAGTACGATCTCCACGCCCTCCGAGGAGCTCGCCATGCGCAGCCATACCTCGAACGTGTAGGTGTCTCCCTCGGTCAGCTCATCGATGATGTCCTGATAGGGTCCGTCCCACGAGCTGTGCCGGTCCCTGACACGCATGGCCGCGTCACCGGCGTGCGGGTTGCAGGTATCCGTCACCAGGTTGCAGCCGCTGGATGACCAGGACGACGTGCCGTTCTCGAAATCGCCGTTGGTCAGGAGGTTCATCGCGACCGCCTCGTCGCAGGCCTGCACCAGGACGCTGTAGATCCGCAGGGCCTGACCACAAGTGCCCCGGCCGTACAGGCGGACGACGTCCGGCGGTGTGCCCTGGCCGAAGTAGCCTTGGTCGGTCTCGAAGCGCCAACTGAGCGTTCCCTGGCCGACATGTATCTCGGCCGACCATTGGCCGCGATTGATCACGGTGTACCAGTTCGGGGCGCTGCTCAGCTTCATGAGGGCCACGTCGATGGCCGACTCGGCGTAGAAGCGCGCCGCCGACGCGTCCAGCGTATGACCCGACGACTGCACCTGTATGCGCGTGGCCAGCAGGCCGGCCACGCCCAGCACGGTGACGATCATCGCCGTCATCAGGACGGCCAGGTACAGGGCCGCGCGTCGCCGATAGAGCGCCGCAGACATCACTTGCCTCCCCCGGAGGTAATCGCTTCCTTGGCGGTTACCTCCAGCGGCAGGCCGCCGATCCGCTGGCTCAGGTCGGCGCCGCGTGTGCGCAGCGCCGTGAGCTCGAGTACGTTCCACGCGTCGTACGTGACAGTGACGATGATCAGCTTGACGCCCTCGTCGGATCCGCGAACGGTGGTCAGGTCGTCAGAGTCCACCCAGTCCACTTGCACGCTGCGCCCCCAGCGGTTGAAACCGGCCAGCGGTGTGCCGTCCTTGGCCTCGGGCGGCGAAGCGGACCACCCGTCGTAGTCGTCCACGTCCTCCCACAGAGCCCGGCTACCGTCGCCGACCTCGTCCGAGCCCAGGCCGAAGCTGCCCGGGCCGTAGTCGGCGTCCTCGTAGTCCTGCTGCATGATCTCAGAGAGCAGATCCTGGGCCAGCAGCAAGGCCTGGTTGCCCGTGCTCAGCTTCCGCTGCGTGGCCACCGACGCGCCCAGGGCGCTGAGCGCGGCCACCAGCATCGTGCTGACGATCAGCGTGGCGACGATCGCCTCGACCATCGTCAGGGCCCGGCTCGACCGCCGTCGGCCAGCCGAACGAAGGCCTGTGTCCGTCATCCGACACCTCATTCGGCCACCCGCACGGAGACGTAGTCGAACCGGCAGCTACTGCTCGAGCCCTTCAGCGTGACGTAGCGCTTGTCGTAGCCGGGCGACGCCAGGTCGTAGGCGTACGTGCCTTGATCGTTGCCGTTGATCTCGACGTGCACCGCGTTCAGCACGGGGTCGACGATCATGCGCAGGGTGACCAGATCGTCCGGCAGGCCCGTTCGGCTGAACAGCACGACGTTGGCCAGATCGGAGCGCACGCACTTCACGGTCAGCGTCTGCGTGTCGTCGTTCTCCAGCCGGATGTTGGCCGTGATCGGGGCGCACTGGCTGCCGGACCAGTCGGCGTTGATAGCCACGGTGGCCCCATCCTGGCTTGTGGCAGTGCAGCGGAAGCGTACCTCGATCGTGGTCAACCGGTTGAAGTTGCAGGTCGGATTCGAGAGCAACTCGCTGCTCACGCGCCAGAGGCCATCGCCCAACGTCGCCTCGTCGAACGACGCGCCGCCGGAGACGAGCCAGTCGCCGGCGCCGTCGCCGTTGAGGTCCACGGTAGGGTCGGTGCTGAAGTCGCACTCCCACATAGCGGAGAGCACTTCCGGCAGGTTGAGCGTCCGGGTGGCGGTCGTGACGCGCGTCTCAGTGCCGTCGCCGGCCCGCAGCGTGATGCGTACGCCGTTGACGTAGTATCGCTTGATCGTCTGCGTCGGCCCCGGAGTCGAGGCCTTGCCGTAGATGTAGTACCAGAGGGATCCCGCCGGGTAGACGGTCCACGTACCTAAGCGGTAGCGGATGCGGCCGTCGCCGTACGTGTAGTCGTAGAAGATGTTTCCCGCCGTGTTACCCGAGCCGGAATGCTGAAGCACGAGCGCGTAGGTCTGCCCGGGGCTCAGTCCGCCGGCGTTGCTGAAGGGAATCTGCACCCAGTCGTAGTAGCTTTTCCAGTCGGATTCGGACAGGGTCACCTGGGCGAGCACCGTATCGGTTGGCTTGCCGTCGGCGTCGGTCGGCCGAATCTGGGCGTACACCTGCTCGTAGGTCGAGCCGTCTCGACGCGCCGCGACATAGGCCCGCGTCACACGCCAGCACACCGTGTCGCCGGGCAGGCTCGGCGACAGGAGCTCGCCGGGCCAGGAGGTTTTCTCGATGTCGTAGTCTCTGAGGCTGCCATAGCCCTCGTAGTTGCACAACTGCGACTCGGACCCTTCCACCGGCGGCCCGGGATAGTCCTCGTAGGCGATGGTGGTGTCGTAGGCCAGCGCGAACTCGTGCACGTTGGCCAGCGCCGTCACCGGGTCCTGCGCGTTGTACTGCCGCGTGAGCGAGCCGCCGGCGGAGCCCGACCACGCGTAGCGGATCCGCTCCGGAACACCGTCCCCGTCGCGGTCGGCCACGGTGAACGTCACCGCCGTCGCCGTGTGTTCCAGGAGCCAGAGCGCCTCCTCCATCTCCTCGGCCATCTGGTCGGCGATCCACGCGCCGTCGAGAAGCTGGTCCAGGGAACGTTCGCGACTGGGCAGAGCATGCGCCGCCACGACGATGGCGGACGTCAGGCCGGCCAGCAGCACAACCATGATGGCCAGGCTGACGACGAGCTCCACCAGGGTCACGCCGGGGCGGCCCCGGCGCACCGTCTGTGATCTGTCTTTGCCAGCACTTCGCCGCATCGTGGACCCTGCCGATCAACGGGCGCGGACAGCCCCTCGGCCGCCCGCTACCGCCTCTTGTCGACAGATCGGCCCGCCAGGCCCCGCCGTGCAGTACAAGTATGGAGCGCCCCCGGCCCGACCCGATAATCGCTGCCCCCCCTGCTCGTTCCCGCGACCGCGTTCACCGCGCCGGCGGCAACTCCAGCCGGCCCGTCAGCTCCGCCACGTGCTCGAACCCGTGCGCGCGCACGTATTCCGCCAGCCCGTTCGCGATCTTCGCCGGTATCGCCGGATCGAGAAACAGCGCCGTCCCCACGGCCACCGCCGACGCGCCGGCGAGGAAGAACTCGACGGCGTCGGTGGCGGTCCGGATGCCGCCCATACCGATGAGCGGCACGCCGGCGGCACGCGCCGCCTCGCGGTAGACACGATGCACGTTGTACAGGGCCAGTGGCTTGATCGCCGGCCCGCTCAGCCCGCCGGTCACATTCGCCAGCAGCGGCCGCCGCGTCTGTGCGTCGATCGCCAGCCCCACGTACGTGTTAATCAAACTCAGGATCTGCGCCCCGCCCTCGATCGCCGCCCGGGCCAGGACGGCAACGTCGGTCACGTTCGGCGACAGCTTCACGACCAGCCGCGCCCGCGTCAGCACGCCACGCACCGCGGCCACCAGCTCTTTCAGCCGCCGGGGATCGGTCCCGAACGTCAGCCCGTCGGCCACGTTCGGGCAGGAAACGTTGAGCTCGATGCCGGCAATCGGCGCGTGCCGGTCCAACTCGCCGGCCACCGCCACGTAATCGTCCACGCTGTGCCCGGCGACGTTGACCAACACCGTCGTGGGCATGGTGGCCAGGTAGGGCAGCTTCTCCTCGACAAACCGCCGCAGCCCGACGTTGGCCAGGCCGATGGCATTGAGCAAACCGCCGCGGACCTCAACGACGCGCGGCGGCTCGTTTCCCGGACGTTCGTGCAGCGTGACGCTCTTGGTGGTGAAACCGCCGAGCTGCCGATAATCGAGCACGTCCGCATATTCCGGCCCATAGCCGCAAGTGCCCGACGCGGTCAGCACCGGACAGCGCAAAGATAATCCGGCGAGATCGGTTACGAGGCACGAATCAGGGTTGGAAGCCGCACTCATGCCGGCAGCATCGGCGGGGGCCGAAGCGGTGTCAACACATTACTGGGGCCGGAAGCAGGGTCCGTAATCACGTCGGTCCCCGCCTGGGCCGATCTGATAACGGCAGCCTATTCTCGCCGCAGGCGGCGGCTGCTACTAGGACGCACGAACGAACCATGGATCGCGTAGCGGAGCTCTATCAGTGGCTGGCGACAGGACCGTCGCCCGTATGCGAGCGGATCCTCGCCGCTGGTCTGGCATGCGCGGAGCCGGCCTACCGGCAACGCATCGTCCCGCTGCTGTTCGACCGCAAGACGGAAGCGGCCTGGGCCGGACTCGTGGCCAACTACGAAACGCTGACCCCGGCAGAGCGCGAGCAACTGACCGGCGATGGTGCCTTGTTGCGAGCCGGCATAGCCGCCGCCCTGCAACGGGCGGAACCGCGGACGCGCGCGCAGGCCCTCGCGGCCCTGCGTGACTACCCCGCCCCCGGGCTCGCCTACCTGCTGCCGGATGTTCTGCGCAGCACGTCCAACGAGGTGCGGCGTGCGGCGGGGCAAACGCTGCGCCGCGTGGCGGAGCACCTCGCCGACGAGTGGCCGCGCCCGGACTGGGACGAGGAACGCCGGCGCGTTCACGCGCACAACCGGTCGGAGATGGCCAAGGCGCTGCGCATCGCCCTGCGTACGTACGACCTGCACTACTGCGCGGACGCCGTCGAAGTGAGCCTCTGGTTCGCCGACGACCTGGGCGACGAGCTGTGGCGGCTGCTGACGAACCGTCGCTCGCAATGCGGCAACATCGCCAGCACGCAGCTCAAGTCGTGGAACAGTCCGCGGCTGGCGAGCTTCTTGCTCACGGCTCTGGGCCACAGCGAGTGGCGTTTCACCGCCGCGCAGTTGCTGCGTAGCTGGTCGCAACCCGACGAGGTGGCCGCCGTGCTCCGCTGCGCACCGTTACTGGACGACCCCACGACCGAGGAAAACGTTGCCGGACTCAAGCGCCCGCACTGGTTTGACCGGTTCCAGCGCAATCTCGACGCCTTGCCACCGGACCTGCGCACGGCCGCGCCGCGCTGGCTGTGCGCCGTCGGTTTCGAGGAGGTCGAGCAGGCGGACCTGCTCTGCCGTTGGTTGGGCACGCCGGACCGCGCGATGCAGCGGGCGTGCGTCTACGCGTTGGCGGAACTGGACACGCCGCTGGCCACGGAGCGCCTCAGGCAATTGGCCGAGGGCCGCTCCACGCTGGCAACCTTTGCTCGCTGGTATCTGGCCGGCCAGACCGACGACGACGACGAGACGTCCGCCGCGCCGAAACACGCGCCAGCCGGCCGCGAGGCCCCCGAGGTGGCGCCACCGCCTGCGGATGAGCCCGACGACACGACGGAAGAGGACCTGTCGCAATTCGCCACCGCGCTGCCGGGCCGCGCCGCGGAAGACACCGAACTGATCAACCTCGTCCGCGAAAACCTGGACGTGTGCGGCAGCGAGGTCGTCGCCTTCCTGCGCTCGCCCCACGCCGAGGACCGGCTGCTGGGTCTGCGGATCCTGGCCGGCGTCGACGGCGAGAACGGTTACGTGGATGAGGTCGAACGCCTGCTCGTGGATTCGGAGGTGGCAGTCCGCGACCTGGCCTGTGAGGTGCTGAAGATCTCGGACCAGTTGCGCTCCGCGCAGGAGGAAGTTCCGGAGGAGGAGGCGCCGCCACCCCCGGCGCGTCCCGCGGCGACGCCCTCGGGCGACGTGCGCCACGAGTTGCGACAGACGCTGGCCCGCCTGCTGGTGAACGAGCCCGAAGCCGACACGACCGTGGATCTCGTTCGCCAAATTCAATCGCTGCTGCGCCGGCTGCCGGGGAAGGTGCCCCCGGGGGACACGGAGGAGCGCCCATGAACGGCTGGTTCTGTTGGTTAATGGCGGCTGGTGGGCGCGAAGACGTCTTGCAGGGCCTGCGCAGCGGGTTGACCGAGAAGTCCAACAACAACGACCTGATCCTCGCCCTCGCGGCGGTGGCCGCCCTGTCGATCCTGTTGCTGGTGTTGCGGCGTTTCCTCGGCCGCCACGGCCGGCCGGCGGCTGCCCCGCCAGCCGTCGACGCCCTCGGCGTGGTCATGAAGATCCTCGACCTGCCCCGCGCGGCGCAGGACGACCTGCGCCGGCTGGCAACCTACTGCCGCTTGTCCGAGCCGGCGGCGATGCTGCTCTCCCCGGTCAACCTGGCCCGCGCCTACGAGCGCGGTTTCGCCAAGCTGGGGGATCCCGACCTCCGGCATCGTCTCGACGCCCTCTGCCAACAGACCTTCGGCCAGCCGCTGCCGGTGCAGAGCGACGCGCTCGCCCCGCGGCGCTAATACGCTCACCTTTGCCGCGCAGAACTGCCCCCCTACCGCTTGCGCATGCCACCTCCAGCGTCCGATTCGGGTATCATCTTCCGGGTGATCTTGCCGCCGTAGCGACCGTGTGCGCTTCGGGACGCCGGCGAATCGTCCGGACGGCGGGAACCCGCACATCCGGCCGGTGTCCAACAGGATGGCCGACAGAACGTGAATCGGCAGCCAGCAGATATCAGACCGGGCGATGACGCCCTGGTCGAACAGGCCCAACGCGGCCGCCCGCAGGCGTTCGCCGAACTGGTGGCGCGCTATCAGGACCGCGTCTACAATGTCTGTTATCGGCTGTGCGGCCAGGAGGCCGATGCCCTCGACCTCACGCAGTCCACGTTCCTAAAGGCCCTCGAAGCGCTGCCCCAGTTCGAGGCACGCTCGACGTTTTACACGTGGTTGTTCCGCATCGCGGTCAACCTCGCGTTCTCACAGCGGCGCCGCGAGCGGCGGCGCCGAACCGTCTCGCTCAGCGAGGCGGTCGACGACGGTGAGCGCCGGTCCGAACCGGCGGCTCCCGCCGAAACGTACGATGCGGCGCATGACGCAGACACGCAGGAGCAGTACGCGCGAGCGACGGCCGCCCTGGCCCGGCTCGCCCCGGAGTTCCGCGCCGCCGTTGTGCTCCGCGACATCGAAGACCTGGATTACGCGGCGATCGCCGAGATTCTCGGCGTGCCGCCGGGAACCGTGAAGAGCCGCATCTACCGTGGACGCACGATGCTCCACGAGATGCTCAGCACGGAGAAGGCTCAGCTTGGCAACCAGCCGACCTGACAACCTGGGGCAGGACCTGTCCGCCTATCTCGACGGCGAGCTCTCCGAGGAGCGAGCCCGCGAGATCGAGCGCCTGCTCGCGGAGCGGCCCGAACTCCGCCAGCAGCTCGAGGCGCTGCGCGACGCCGCCAATCGGTTGGCCCGCCTGCCGCGACTCCGGGCCCCCGACGCCCTCGTCGCCGCCATGCAGCGCGCCGCTGAACGGAATGAGCTCTTCAGCCCGCGCCGCCCGGTGCGCGGCGGCCGCCTGCTGCGTTTGAGTCTGCGGCTGACGGCGGCGGCAGCGGTGCTCCTGGGCGGTGTGGTCGTTGGCTGGCAGATCATGCACCCGGTGAGCGCGCCGGGCCCGAGCGAGGGCGGCACGCGCTACGGCCTGCCGGAAGAATCCACTGCCGCTCGCAAGGGCGGCCGCGTGGCGATGGAGGACAAGCTGGGCGAGAGGGACACCCGGACCCGCGGGCTGGTCCCCACCGACATGTCGACGATCGCCAAGGCGCCAGACACGGCCAGGCCGACGGGCGCCGCGGACGAGTTGACCACCACCGGCTTGCCGACCGCGCCCGAGACAACCATCGCCCTCGACATGGATGAGGCAATCGTGACCGGCAAGGACGAAGCTGCGGCCACCGTGGATGCACCCGTGGTGGCGGCCGCGCCGGCCGAACCGGTGGAGCGTCTGGGGATGGCTGTGGTGCACGCCGACGATGACGAACCGCCAGCGGACGTCGCTATGCCGCGCGAGAACACGACGCTGCAATTCGCCGAGGAGAGGTATGCATACGGCGACGTCGTGCTTCCACAGACGGTGGACGTCGTCGTTCGCACGCGTGACCTGGCGCAGTTCCAGGCGGTCTGCGCGGTTCTGGGGCAGACGGCGCCCGTCGACAAGCACCAATTCGGTGCGCAATTCCGCGGCGTGATGACGACGCAACCCGCGCAGCAACTCGTCTGGACGGCCCCGCCGAGCGAGGTGCCCGCCTTGCTGTCGGCGCTCGAAGCCGAGGCTCCGGAGCGGGTCTGGGTCGACGGACGATTGGCCGGCGAGTCCTCGCGGATGAAGATCGCCGGCGGCGCGACGACGGCGGCCGGGGAGGCATTCACGCCGTACAGCATCGAATCGCTCGAGCCGAGCGATATCAAGGCTGGGGTACCTGTGGCGTCCGCCCCCGCGGTGGTTGCTGGCGCCGGTGGACGAGGCGGCGGCAGCGTGCGGCGCGAGGGCGAGGAAAAGGAGCAGCCGACGCTGCGTACGCCGGTGGACACGGAACAAGCCGAGGCCGCTGGGATCGCCATGGGAGGCGCAGCCCGCGGACGGGAGGCGCCGCCACCACCGGCCGCCCCTGCCGCTTCACCCGCGAGGCGCGGCGCCCGCGATCGAGAGGAACGTGAGGCCGCCCCCGCTCGTGCCATCAGTCCCGCGGCGAGCCAGCCGGCGGAAGAGCGGGCCAAGATGGAACGCGGGGAGACGGCCGAACTCGGGCGCGAGGTAGAACGCGAGATGGGGTGGTCTGACCAGACGTTGCGGCGCCTGCGCGACCGTGACGACGAACCCGCGGAAGGCGCGGTCCGCGAGGCCATGCGCCGGTTGTGGCTGGGATTCAGGCGTTCGTTCACGCTGTCGGCACCGCCCCCACCGCCCGCCGAATCGCAGATCATGATCCGCGTGACGGTCGAGCCGCCGACGGAAGGACCGGCGAGTCAGCCGTCGCCGTAGGTCAGCGCCGCCGGGGGGATCACGTCTTCAGGAAACGTCCGGTGATGCGCTCGCAACGGCGGGCGATTCCGCTACTATGACGCGAACAACTCTTCCTCACTCTAGAGGTGGTGCATGAACTGGATCGTGATGACCCTGTTGATCGTCGGTGCGTTGGCTCTTTTCGGCTGGTCGGCGTGGCAACGCTGGCGGCTGATGATGGTGGCCCGGGCACCGGCCTCACGCATCGATCATCTGGGGGAGCGCATCCAGGCCGTGCTGTTCTACATGTTCGGGCAAAAGCGGATGGTGCGTTACGCGGCGGCCGGCTGGGCGCACATCCTCGTGTTCTTCGGCTTCCTCGTGCTGCTGCTGAACTCGATCATGCTGTGGGCCCGCGGCTACGTAAGCACGTTCGACTTCTGGGGCGTGCTGGCGGTGGATCGCCCATTGGGGGCGATCTATGCCCTTCTTCGCGACATCTTCACCGTGGCCGTCATCGTCGGTGTGGTGATCTTTTTCTACAACCGCGTGGTGCTGCGGCTGCGGCGGCTGACGCTCAACACCGAGGGGCTGCTCATCCTCGGCATCATCTTCACGATGATGGTCGCGGACCTCGTGTACGAAGGCATCGAGATCATCCACGGCACACCCGAAGGCGGCAGCCTCTTCCGCGCCGTCATGCCCTTCGGCTCGTTGACCGCACTCATCCTGTCGCCGCTGCCCGGCGGAGCGCAGCACGTGCTCTGGCACGCCGGCTTCTGGGCCCACTCGTCGCTGGTGCTGATCTTCCTGAACCTGCTGCCGTACGGGAAGCACTTCCACGTCATCACGGTTCTGCCGAACGTCTTCTGCCGCGACCTGACGCCGTCCGGCCGCGTACCGCCGCTGGCGGATATCGAGGGCCGGCTGGAGCGTGAGGAGACGCTCGGCGTGAAGCAGGTCCCCGACCTGAGCTGGAAGGCCGCGCTCGACTTCTACACCTGCACCGAATGCGGCCGCTGCACCGACCAGTGCCCCGCGAACCGCACCGGCAAGAAGCTCTCGCCGAAACATCTGAGCATCGACCTGCGCGACCACATGTATCGCCGGGCCGGCGCGTGGCTCGCCGCCGCGCCGCCGGCGCCGCCCGCCGAGGGTGAGGAGGCTCCCGCCGCCGGCGAGCCGGACGAACAGGACATCCTCGTGCCGGCGGTCATCGACCCGGAGGTGCTCTGGGCGTGCACGACCTGCGGCGCGTGCGAGCACGAGTGCCCCGTCTTCATCTCGTACATCGACAAGATCGTCGGCATGCGGCAGCACCTGGTCATGGAGCGTGGCGAGTTCCCCGAGCAGCTTCAGAACATGTTCCAGGGGCTCGAACGCGTCGGAAACCCGTACAGCTATCCCAACGAGCAACGGGCCGAGTGGGCGGCTGGTCTCGATGTGCCGCTGCGCAGCGACAAGCCCGACGCCGAGTGGCTGTTCTGGGTCGGCTGCGCGCCGTCCTTCGACGATCGCGCTCGCAAGATCGCCCGCGCTACCGCCGAACTGTTCATCGAAGCCGGCGTCGATTTCGCCATCCTCGGACCCGAGGAGATGTGCAACGGCGATCCAGCTCGCCGGGCCGGCAACGAGTACCTCTTCCAGATGATGGCCCAGCAAAACGTCGAGACGATGAACGGCTACAACGTTCGCAAGATCGTCGCCTGCTGCCCGCACTGCTACCACACGCTGAAGAACGAATACCCGGATTTCGGCGGGAAGTACGAGGTTGTGCACCATAGCGAATTGCTGGCCCAATTGGTGCGTGAGGGGCGTTTGCGGCCGCAGCACCCGGTCTCCGCTCGCGTCGCGTATCACGACGCCTGCTATCTCGGCCGGCATAACGACGTCTACGATCCGCCGCGCGATCTGCTCGCCGCCATTCGTGGCGTGCAGATCGTCGAGCCGACGGACTGCCGCGATCGGGGCATGTGCTGCGGTGCGGGCGGCGCGCAGATGTGGAAGGAAGAGGAAGAGGGCGAACGCCGCGTCAACCACGCTCGCACGAATCAGCTTCTCGAAGTCCTGCCCGCCGGCGACGGCCGGACGATCGCCTCGGCCTGTCCGTTCTGCATGACGATGCTCACGGACGGGCTCGCGGATCAGGGCCACGAAGGCGTGCAGACGCTCGACATCGCCGAGTTGCTGCATCAGGCGGTGAAGGGCCCCCGTAAGGCGCCGGCTCCGACGACCGAAGGCGCGTAACGCACCGGCCTCACGCGGTCGAACCGCGCTCCAGACGGGCGACGTAGCCGCCGTCGCGCCAATCCGCCAGCCGCGGTCCCCACGCGGGCAACGTCGTGTGTTCTTCGGCGAGCCGCCAGTCGGCGTGATCGGCGAGAAATCGCCGGATTTGCTCCTCGTTCTCTTCCGGCTCCAGGCTGCACGTGCTGTACACGAGCCGGCCGCCCGGCCGCACGAGCTTCGCCGCACTGTCGAGCAGTTCGCGTTGCGTGCGGGTCAGCGTGGTTAGCTTCTCCGCATTCAGCGACAGCCGCGCCTCCGGCCGGCGGGCCAGCACGCCGGTGTTGGCGCACGGGACGTCGAGCAGTGCGGCGTCAAACTCGCCCTCCGCCGGCGGTCCCACTTGCGCACGCACACAATTGAGGCCGAGCCGTTGCACGTTCTCACGCACGCGTTCGAGCCGATCGGCGGCGATGTCGCAAGCCCACAATTCGCCGCGGTCCTCCATGTCGATCGCCAGGGCCATGGCCTTGCCGCCCGGTGCGGCGCACAGATCGACGATCTTCTCGCCGGGCTGCGCTTCGACCGCTCGGGCTGCGGCCCGCGCCGTCGTGTCCTGCACGAACACCCGCCCGTCGGCGAACGGTGTCGCCGCCACGATCGACGCTGCGCCGGTTACGAAAACCGTGTCGCCAGCGATTTCGATCTCCGGACCGAACGCCGCGTGCAGCGACTCTGTCAGCTCTTCCGCTCCGCCACGCAGCGGGTTGCGTTGCAGGGCGATCACCGGCGTAGCGCCCGCGGCCCAGGCCGCCCGCTCCGTGTCTTCCGCCCCGAAGCGCGTCACGAGCGTTTCATATCGTCGAACGCGCTCCCCCGTTGCCGCGGCCAGATGAGCACTGAGCTTCTCCGCCGGCGGCAGGACATCCCGCTCGAACGCACAGGCCGTGTCCCAGCCGACGCGCACCTGTCGCGGCGAAAGTCGCTCCCACGGCACGCGCCGCTCGCCGAGCGCCCGCGTCAAGCCACGTAGCACGGCGTTAACCATCCCTGGGCTGCGGCCGCCGACGTAGCGCCGGGCCTGCTCCACCGCCTCATCGACGGCGGCGAAGACCGGCACGCGATCCATCCAGATGATCTGACACGCCGCCGTGTACAGAATCGCCCGCAGTTCGTACCGCACGCGCTGTGGGTCGAACTGAGCGACGGCACTGAGCACATGTTCGATCGTCAGCAGGTGCCGCACGGTGCCGAGGGCGATCTCCATCGCCAGTGCAGCGTCCCGCCCGGCAAGCCCTTCCGCACTGCGCAGCGTATGCAACGCCCGCGCCGCGAAATCCCGTTGGCGCAGCACATCCCGCACAGCAACATACGCCGCATCCCGCCCTCGTCCCGTGCGATCCGCATGCAGTTCACCGACAGTCATGTGCTCTCCGGCGGGTCCAGTCGATCCGGCGGCGCCACCTGCCGCCCGTTCGCGAACGCGGCAAAGGGCATCAGTTTTCCACCGGCTGGTTTGACTTCGAGTAAGGCGACGCGGCCAGCCCCGGTCTGAACCGTGCCATCCGCGTGAAACGCGCCCGGCCGATGCTGCTCATCGGGGGCCGCATCAACGTCGGCGACGCGAGCCCGCGCCAGTTGCAGCCGTTCCCGCCGCCCGGTCCGCGACACGAACGTGCACGCCGCGGATGGCCACGACCACAATCCGAGAATCCGCCGCACGACGCGTGCCGCCGGCTCGGCGAAATCGACCCGCCCGTCGGCCTTGCTGAGCTTCGGCGCCCGACAGGCGAGCGATGCATCCTGCGGCTGCGGCTCGGCCGTGCCCGCCTCTATCTGAGCCAGTGTCGGCACGATCAACTCCGCGCCGGCGACGGCCAGCCGATCATGCAGCTCGTCCGCGGTTTCCGCCTCGCCAATGGCGATCGTCTTCCGTCCCCAGATCGGCCCCGTGTCCCAACGTTGATCGAGCTGAAACACGGTGACGCCCGTTTCCGTCTCGCCGTTGAGCACGGCCCACTGAAACGGCGCCGCCCCGCGATAGCGCGGCAGCAGCGACCCATGGATGTTCACGAACCCGCGCGACACGGCGGCCAGCAACTCCGGCCCGATCTTCTGTCCGAACGCCGCCACGACGCCGATCTCGCCCGCCCGCAACGTCTCGACGAGTTCCGGCGCGTTCACATCCTCGGTCTGCACGTGGCGGATATGGAGTTCATCGGCGGCGGCGTGTACCGGCGTGGGCACAACCGCCCGCCCGCGACCCGCCGGCCGGTCCGGCTGGCTGATCGCGGCCAGAACCTCATGCCCCGCGACGCACACAGCGTGCAGCGCAGGGACGGCGAAGTCACCGGTGCCCAGAAAGACGATTCGCATCACGCCGGAAAAGTACCCGCAATCCGCCCCCGACACCACCGCCGGTGCAGCTACCCGCGCAGCTCGGCGTAACCCGCTTCGAGATCCTTCAACGTCTTCCGCGTGGCCATGCGGTCGGTGGGTCCCATGCGGTCGATGATCATCACGCCGTCGAGGTGATCGGTCTCGTGCTGCCAGCAGCGGGCGACGAGGTCCTCACCTTCTTCGGTGAACGGGTTGCCCTGGAGATCCTGGGCTTCGATGAGGCAGCGCTTCGCCCGGCGCACGTTCACGTTGATGCCCGGCAGCGACAGACAGCCCTCTTCGGCCTCGGCGCTACCCGAGCGGTCGCGAATGACCGGGTTCACGAAAACGCGGTTGTCCTTGTCCTCGCCGGTGACGTTCATGACGAACAGCCGCTTGAGCACGCCGACCTGCGGGCCGGCGAGCCCCACGCCGCGGTCCTCCCGCATCACGCGCAGCATCTCCTGGGCCAGCTCGGCGAGCTCGCCATTGAAATCGGTAACCGGCTCGCACACCTGGCGCAGGCGGGGATCCGGATAATGAATGACGGAAACTTTGTCGGGGCTTTCACTCACATCTTCACCGTCGACTCGTCCCCCGCACCTCTCCCATCGGCTCTTTCGAATTATAGCGTCAAAGTCCCTGTCCGAGCAGGAAGGCCCGGGCGACTCGCGCGGACATCTGCGGATTCTCGAAGACCAGCGGCATCAGCAAGGCCAAGTCCGTATGCGGCAGGCGCAGGTACTCGGCCAATTCGGTCCGCCAACCGGAGCTGAACGAGAGCAATTCGTCCTGGGGCACCTTGGCGGCCAGGGCCCGCTGGCATGCCTCCGCCGCGATCCACCCGGACGTCATCTCCGGATACAGCGACTCCCGGCTGAACGCCGCCGCGAAGCCCCCGGCCTCGCCGACGAGCACGCACCGTTTGCCAACCAGCGTCTCCAGATCGAGGGCGACGCCCGCTGGCGTCAGGCCGTACACGGGTTGCGCCGCGTCCGCGAGCAGCAGGTTTTCCTCCCGGGCGCGTCCGAGAAACTCCTCGAACTGGGCCGCAATCGGCGGCTCCGTATCGCGGGTCATCAGGCTCACGTGCACGTGCCGGCCGTCGCGCATGATCGTGGTGACCTGCGGCGTGCGCCGTGCTCCGATAATCACGTCGAGCCCAACTTCGTCCGTAGTCGCCGCCAGCACCAGGTCGGCCCCGTACGCCACGTTCTCACTGCGATGGGCCGCGGGGAGGCGGGCCAAGCCGGCGGTCGGCGCGGCGGGTCCGTCGGCAACGAGCAGCAACCGCCCGCGGAACTCGCCCCCACCTTCCGCCGTCAGCGTGACGTGCTCTTCGCCGAGGGCCACGTCAACCGGCCGCGACGGGCCGGCGAGTTCGGCGCCGGCCTGTTGGGCCACGCCGCATAGACCCTGCACGAACGCCGCCCGCGAGACGATCCAGCCGCACAACTCCGCTTCGTCGACCTTCCGTTGCCGCTGAAGATCCCAGGAGCGCAGCTCGACGCCCGAGAACTCGCTCGCTGGGAGTGTCTTCAGATCGACGCCGGCCTGGGCGCATAGCGCCGTGCCCTTGGGCCCGAGCCAGTCCAGGGCATCGGGCGGACGGCCGTCCGGCCCGGTGTCGATCAGCAGCGTGCGCAGCCCGAGCTGCTGCCCGTGAATGGCCGCCGCCGCTCCTGCCGCTGTCGCCCCGGCGATCAGTAGGTCGTATACGTCTTGTCCATCAGCGGTTTGCGCCGCGGTCATTTCATTTGTTCCCAGAAGAACTGCTCGGCACGCTCGAACCGAGAGAAGGCGTCGCGGAGCGACTCCTCGATCCGGCGGATTTCCTCGGCGGACGCCTCGGGTCCGCCGCCTTCCGGCGCCAGTTCGAGAATGGCCTGGAGCCGGGCGGCAGCGTCATCGAGAAACGTCGCCGCCTGAGCGAAATCGCGAGCGGCCATAAACACGTCCAGCTTACCCTCCTGCGGCTTGCCCGGACCCCAAATGAGCCGGGATGGGTTCAGCCGCAACTCCTTGCTGCCGGCGGTGAGCTCTTCGCTCATCTCACGGGCGTTGGCGATGACCGCCTCGATCTGCGGCCGGTTCAAGACGAACAGCCGCTTGCCCGTGGCCGTCATCTCCTGCATGTCGGCCAGCGATGTATTCAGCCGGTCCAGCCCCACGTGCAGCTTGCCCAGCAGCGATGTGTCGCGGCTGGGATCGAACTCGGCCCGCAGCGCCGCGATCATCTCTTCATCGATCACCTGCGTGGCGTGGGCCACGTGCGTGAGTGTCTCATGCAACAATGGCCGATTCTCGGTCAGCGTCGCCAGCAATTCGCGGAGATTCTGATGCACGGTGTCCAGGGCGACGTGCACCTTCGCCAGCAGCGTACCCTCCTCGTCGGCCTGCATCTGGCCCCGCACGGCGGCGGTCGTCTGGTTCAGATCGTCGAGGATCAGGTGAATCTTGCCGAGCAACGTCTGGCGTTGCGAGACGCTCAGTTGCGCCCGCAGCTCCGCCGTCATCGCGTTGAAGTCGGTCAGAATGAACTTCACCTTCTCCAGCAGCGAGCCTTCGGCGTCGGGATCGAGCATGCGGTCCACGCGGTCGACCAGCCCGCCTTCCGCCGTCAGCCGCCGCGTCAGCGTCGTGAACGCCGCCATGCCCTGCGGCGGCTGGCCTTGTAGCGGGCCGTCGGGCAGCGGCACATCCGGTGTGCCGACGTTGACAATCACCATCGTCCCACTGCCGCCGACGAGCGGCATGTCCGTGCTGATCTCGCAGTTGCCGTAGAGCGGGATGCGCTCCTCGATCTCGGCCACGACGGCGATGACCGTGCGGCGCTCGTCCGCCAAGCCCGACTTCGCCGGCACCTCGAGCGGCTCGACGCTGGTGACCTGTCCGACTTCGAGCGCACCGCTGAGCAGCACGAGGCTCCCAGGCTTGAGCGGCGCGAGCCCTTCCTCGTGGCGGAAGTGCACGGTGATCGTCCGCGTGGCCCCGTGTCGCGTGCTGGCCAGAAACAGCACCGTGCCCACAAACAACACCAGGAACACGATGGCCGTCAGCCCGAGCGCGAAGTCCTGTTTTCGTGTGTTCATCGGCGTCCGCTGTTCCCTTCGCTGGCGTCCGGGCGGACAACGGTACCACCGTCTGTCGCCCTCGTTCGGCACGCGCGCTGCACACTGCCCGGCGAGGTTGCGCGGCCCCGCCGAGCGGTCATTCTAAGGGGATCGGCGCGTCATGGCGACGGCAACGCCGGCGGAGGGTCTACTTCGGTTCAGCCGTGGCGTCCCGGGCCAGGGCCGCGCACTGCTCGTAGAAGGTCAGCATCTTCTCGAATTGCTCGCGTTGAAGCGGCGTCGCCAGCTCGACGGCCTTGCGCTGCACGGTGACCGCCAGATCAACCCGACCGACCAGGTGCAGGGCTCGGGCGTAGGTGTCGGCGATGCCGGCGTCGCGCCCGCCGCCGGCCTTGAAGGCGGCCCGCGCCAGCTTGAAGCCGATCGCCGGGTCGCGCGTGTACAGTCGCGGCTCGCTGACCACGTCCCAGGCCAGGCTGTTCAGCAGGGCCGCCTGCTCACCGCGCTGCGCGATCATCTGGTCGGCGAAGGCCCGCGCGGCCTCAAGGTCGCCGAGCTCGCCCAGCAGGATGGATAGCTTGTAGCGCAGCAGGCGCTGCTGCGGCACGTCCGTTTGCAGCAGGGCATCCAGGGCGAGCAGCGCCGTGTGCCAGGCCTGCCCGGCGCAGGCGTCACGGAAAAGCGCTTCGAGCTGATCCACGCTGCGCGACTGCTGCACCAGCCGGGCCGCCGCTTCGAGGTCGTAGTCACCGCGGAGAAGCTGCTCGACGATCTGCGCCAACTCGGGCTGCTGCGGATGGCCGTGCCAGGCGATAGTGTGATCCTGCCCGATCACGAACGCGTACGGCACGAAGCCCACGCCCGCCGCCTCGCAGTACGCCCGCGTGGTCGCCCCGTCGACGTCGACCGCCACACGGAAAGGCAGCTTCGGATCGGCCTTTTCCAGGAAGTCGCGGACGGCGTCGACCCGGTCCTCGGTGACGGCGACGATGGTCACGCCGCGCTCGACGAACCGCTCGTGCAGCGCGACCAGCGCGGGCAGCGCCGCCACGCTCGGCGACGACCAGCCGGCCCAGAAGGCGACGACGTAGATGTGCTTGTCGTCACCCTGATCGACGGCTACCGCCGGCCCGTTCAGCCACGTTTCGGCCCGCACCGGCGGCGCCGGCGAACCGACGTCCAGCAGCACGGGCTGCGTGGTGGGGGCTGACTGCTGGGCCTGGCACTCGCGTCGCGGCGTGACGGACCACGTCGCCGCCAGCGCCGCGGCCGCCGCTACGGCGATCCACGTTCGCATAGGGACCTCCTGGCCGGCGCAGGGGCCGGTTGCCCGCACTTAATCTTACCGCTCGGGAGCGGATTCGTTGCACCCGGCGTGCTCCGGAATAGGGGGGACATTCTACTTCGTTCAGCCTTTCGCCTCGCCAAAAAGTAGAATGTCCCCGCTGTCATGTCCCCTTTGCTACGGGTCGGTCGAGCGTCCCGCCCGACGCGGACGTGGCTACAAGGCGGCGGCGGGGGGCCTGTCTGAGACCGGGCCGCCGCGCCGCCTTTGGATCAGTGTGCCAGGATGGACTGGGTTCAGTCGGCCAGCGCCGCCGCGACGGCCGCCCAGAACGCGCCTTCCTCGCTATCGCCGTAGTATTCCGCGAGTTCCGCCGCCGCTTCGGTGATGAAGCTCAGTTCGTCGCCGAAGAGGGACGCTTCGAACATCGCGGCAACGGCCGCCGGCGTGGTGGCTCCACCGCCGGCGCGCTCCTCATCGCCCGGCGGCGCGCAATCAGCATGCTCCCAGTCCGGGTGCGCGGCGTACCAAGCCGCAGGGTCCGACACCTTCTGTATGAATGGGGCGATGTCGAAGTTGTTGACATAGCCATCGCAGTTCATGTCCGCGTGGTAGAGGGCAGAGCCGCGCAGGCCGGGATAGGCAA
>JASFQK010000021.1:0-113619 GCA_050115495.1 Phycisphaerae bacterium
CGATTGCACCCTTGACAACCAAAGCGCCTTTCATGAATAGGGCGGGTTTCACCCGCTGATCGCTCGGCCGCCAGGACAACGCTTGCTCCACGTCAAACGACACTGAGTAACGAACCAAACGGCGGGCGAAGCGCGGGGCGGTAACCCGCCGGCGACTCAGCATTTGAGAGAATCGCAAGAGCATCTTGACGGTGCGCTCCGGGCCGATCCCCAGCAACCGCCGGCGAGGAAGGGATCTGGGGGAAACTGCGGAGCTGGTGCCCCCGGCATCAACCACCGACGCACGGATTCTGCGGTAGAACCTCCTTCTGATACCGACGCCCGAGCGGTATAATGTCTCCATTGACTTCTGCGCCTCGTTTAGGTTCCACGCCGGCAGACTGCTGGCAGCGAGGCCGTGCGCTGGTGGAGGGGTGGTGGTTCGGGCTGGCCATGTTGCGAATGAGGCGCGGCGTGCGGTGAATTGCGCTGACTTTCCGGCGTGTTTTGCTGTGCGCTGTTGTGTCGTTGCGCGAGGCAAGTACCACGCCAGAAAGGAGCATGAATCATGGGGACACGTCATTGGCGGATGAGTATTGCGGCGCTCGCGTTCGCGGGGCTGCTTGCGGCGGTCGGCCCGGCCGGCGCCGACGAACTGGTCATCACCGAGTTTCTCGCGTCGAACGACAGTGCCTTCGCCGACGAGGACGGCGACTACTCCGACTGGATCGAGATATACAACACGAGCGGGGCGTCCGTCAGCCTCGCCGGCTGGTATCTCACCGACGACGAGGGAGACCTCACCAAATGGCAGTTCCCGAGCGTGACACTGCCGGGCGGCAACTATCTCATCGTCTTCGCCTCTGACAAGAACCGAACCGATCCGGCGGGCGAGCTGCACACGAGCTTCAAGCTCAGCGCCGACGGCGAGTATCTCGGGCTGATCCGCCCCGACGGTGTGACCGCCGCCTCCGAGTTTGCACCGTCCTTTCCGGCGCAGTTCACCGACGTGTCGTACGGCGTGCATGAGGCCGCTGGCTACTGGTATCTCGACCCGCCGACGCCCGGCACCGCGAACACGGCAAGCACGGCCTATGCCGGCGTGTCGGCGCCCATCGACTGGTCGCAGCCGGGTGGCACCTTCACCGCGCCGCTGACGCTCGAGCTGAGCGGCCCGGCGGAGGGGACGATACACTACACGCTCGACGGGACACTCCCGACGGAGGCGTCGCCCGTCTACACCGATCCCATCATGCTGAGCGCGACGACCTGGGTGCGTGCCAGGGCCTACGAGCCCGGCTTGCTCCCCGGACCGGTCGTCAGCCAGGTGTACCTCGCGCTGGCGGCGGACGTGGCTGACTTCACGTCGAACCTGCCGCTGATCGTTGTGGACACGTTCGGCTTCGACATCGACAGTGAGTGGGACCCGTCTCAACCGCGGCCGCTGCGCCCCGCGATGGCCGTCTTCATCGACACCGGCACGAGCGGCCGGGTGGCGATCGCCGACCTGCCTGATTACAGCGGCTACGCCGGCATCCACGTGCGCGGCCACAGCTCGGCGACCATCTTCGAGAAGAAGCAGTACAAGCTCGAGACGTGGGACGAGTACGCCGACGACCTCGACGCACCGGTGCTCGGCTTCCCCGCCGACTCCGACTGGGTGATGTATGCGCCGTATTCCGACAAAACCCTGATGCGCAACGTGCTGGCCTACAAGTGGAGCAACGACATCGGCCGCTACGCTGTCCGCACGCTCTGCGTTGAGGTGTTCATGAACACCGATGGCGACGAGGTGTCGGCCAGCGACTACGCCGGCGTGTACGTGTTCATGGAGAGCATCAAGCGCGGTAACCAGCGCGTCAACGTCACCGAGCTCAACTCGGGCGACGATGCCGAGCCCGAGATCACCGGCGGCTACATCATCAAGAAAGACCGGCTGGACCTGGGCGAAAACGGCTTCTGGACGATGCAGCTCGGCCAGCTTGCCTACGTCGAGCCGGCGGAAGACGAGATCACCCCGCAGCAGGCCGCCTGGCTCTCGAACTGGCTTGCCGAGTTCGAGACCGTGCTGATGTCGACGGACTTCGACGACCCGGTCAACGGCTACGCGAAGTACATTGATGTTGACTCGTTCATCGATCACCACATCCTGGTGGAGATGCTCAAGAACATCGACGGCTACAAGCTCAGCACATTCATGTACAAGGACCGCAACGGCAAACTGAACATGGGCCCTGTCTGGGACTACAACCTCAGCACGGGGAACGCTGACTACAGCGATTATGGCATCTATACGTACCACAAGGCGACCGGCTGGTATTACGCGACCGGCATCGGTGAGGCGTACAACTGGTATGCGCGCTTGATGCAGGATCCGGAGTTCTGCAGGCGCTACGCCGATCGCTGGTTTGCCCTGCGCAAGGGTGTGTTCTCAACCGAGCACATTCTGGCCGATATCGACGGCTACGCGGCGTTGCTGGCCGAGGCCGCCGAACGCAACTTCGACCGCTGGCAGCTCTATGTGAATCCTGCCACCGGCCAGGAAGGCGGCTCGGGCACGCACGTCTGGACCAGCATCCTCAACGCCTACGTCTGGCCCAACTGGTACTATGGCACCCCCAACAATCCGCATACGTATGCCATGGAGGTCGAGTGGCTCAAGACCTGGCTGGCCGGCAACGGCACAGCGCCGGGTGAGTACTCCGACCGCCTGTGGTGGTTCGATCACAATCTCGTCAGCGGTCCGCCGCCGGTGTTCAACCAGGACGGCGGCCGCGTCAGCAGTGGCTTCGTGCTGACCATGGAGAACGCCGCCGGCACGGAGGGCACCATCTACTACACGCTCGATGGCAGCGACCCGCGCATGCCCGCCCAGCCGCCGACCGTGCTCCTCCCCGAGAGCGCGACGAAGCGCGCCCTGGTGCCGACCGCCGCCGTGAGCGGCTGGACCGACCCGGCCTTCGACGACAGCGCCTGGCCCAGCGGCTCGGGTGGTGTCGGTTTCGAGCGGTCGCCGGGCGACCCGGTGAACTACACCGACCTGATCGACTTCGACGTCGAACCGACGATGTATGGCCAGAACACCACGTGTTACATACGTATTCCCTTCACCGTCGACGGCGGCGACCTCGGCGCGCTCACCAGCCTGTCGCTCAACGTGCGCTACGACGATGCGTTCGTCGCCTACTTGAATGGACAGGAGATCGCGCGAAGTGCGTACATCCCGTCACCGCTCCAGTGGAACTCCGCCGCCACCGGCTACCACGAGGACTCACTGGCGGTGGCACTCGAATCGTTTGACATGTCGGCCGGCCTGGGCTACCTGGTGGCGGGCGACAACCTGCTCGCCATTCACGGGCTGAACAGCTCGAGCACGAGTTCCGATTTCCTCGTCTCCGCTGAGCTCACCGGCACCACCGCGGCCGACGACATCTCCCCGACCGCCCTGAACTACGACATCACCGGCCCGATTACGCTTACCAGCAGCGCGGACGTACGGGCCCGCACGCTCGACGGCGGCAACTGGAGCGCGGCCAACGAGGCGCAATTCACGGTCGGCCCGATCACCCTGTTCATCAACGAGTTCATGGCGGACAACGAGACCACCATCCAGGACCCGGACGAGATCGGCGAATACCCCGACTGGGTCGAGCTCTATAACCCCGGCCCATTCGCCGTCGACCTCGGCGGCATGCACCTCACCGACGATCTGGACGAGCCGACACAGTGGCCCATCCCGGCCGGCGTGAGCATCGGCGCGGGCGAGACTCTGATCTTCTGGGCGGACGGCGACACCGGGCAGGGCCCGCTGCACGCCAGCTTCAAGCTGAGCAAGAGCGGTGAGGAAATCGGACTGTTCGACACCGCCGAGTTTGCCTACGCCGCGATCGACACCGTCGCCTTCGGCTCGCAGACCACCGACGTCTCTGAGGGCCGATTGGCCGACGGCGCCGGCTGCTGGGTCATCTGCGACGTGCCGACACCCGGCGCCTCGAACGGGCTGCTGTTCGACGGCGAGCCGGACGGCGACGTCGACCTGGACGACTTCGACACGCTGCCCATGTGCCTCGGTGGTCCGGACGTCGGCGTCGGCGGAGCGTGCATCCACCTCGACGGCGCCTGCGACAACGACGTCGACCTGCTCGACTTCGCCGGGCTCCAGGCGGCGTTCACCGGCGCCGGCGAGTAGAACCCGGCCCACAATCCCTCTCCCCCTTGGGGGAGAGGGTGGAGCACGCAGAGCGGGCGTAGTGCGGGTTTCACCCGCCGCATCGTCGACGGCCAAGAGACGCCACCGACGAAGGACCAGCGTCAGTCGGCAATCCGCGTGATCGGCGGGCGAAGCTCACCCTACAGCCTGCCGCTAATCGCTCCCACCCAGGGGACCGCTCACCTCAGCGGCGCTTGCCAAGGCCGCCTCGGCCCGCCATAGTGCCGCGGAGCCGCTGCGACCCCTGGAGCCCGACATGCACATCCGCATCGCCCACAGCCCCGACCCCGACGATGCCTTCATGTTCTACGGCCTGTCCTCCGGCGGCGTGGACCCCGGCCCCTACCGCTTCGCCCACTTCCTCGAGGACATCCAGTCGCTCAACGAGCGGGCCGTTCGCGGTGAATACGAAGTCACCGCCATCAGCATGCACGCCTACCCGTACGTGAAGGACCGCTACGCCCTGATGGCCTGCGGGAGCAGCATGGGCGATAAGTACGGGCCGATGATCGTGACCCGCGAGCCGCTCAGCATCGACGACCTGCGCGGGCGGACCATCGCCGTCCCGGGCAAGATGACGACCGCCTACCTCGTCCTGCAACTCATGCTCGGCCCGGACAACTTCACGCCGCAGGTCGTCATGTTCGACCAGATTCCCGCTGAGGTCGCCGCCGGCAACGTCGACGCCGGCGTGCTCATCCACGAGGGACAACTGACCTACGGCCAGCTCGGGCTGCACAAGGTGGTCGATTTCGGCGTGTGGTGGCACGAGCGGACCGGCCTGCCGCTGCCCCTGGGCGGCAACGTCATTCGCCGGGACCTGGGCCCGGACACCTCGCGCGAGGTCGTCGGATTGATTCGCCAGAGCATCCAGTATGCCCTCGACCACCGCGAAGACGCCGTCCGCTACGCCCTGCAATTCGGACGCGGCCTGGACGTCGAACTCGCCGACCAGTTCGTCGGCATGTACGTGAACGCCTGGACGCTCGACTACGGCCCGCGCGGGCGTGACGCCGTTCAGCGGCTGCTCTCCGAAGCCGCCGCCGCCGGCCTCGTCCCCGATCCCGGTGTGATCGAGTTCGTCGAATAGCCGCAGCGCCGCCGTCGCCCGCTATAATGCCCTCCCGGCGTGCGGCCGCGCGGTCCGCACCCTCCCCCGACCGCAGGAGCAACCCGCATGATTGGACTGATCGGCGGCACCGGCCTGGGCGAAGCCCTCTTCGGCGAAACCACCGGCACCGAGCACAATATCGACACGCCCTTCGGCCGGCCCAGCGGCCCCGTGCGCATCGTCAACTGGCACGGGCTCGACGTCGCTCTGCTGGCCCGGCACGGCGACGGCCACCTGCTCAACCCGTCGCGCGTGCCCTACCGGGCGAATATCTACGCCCTGAAAACGCTCGGCGTGACGCACATCCTGGCCAGCGGGGCCGTCGGCTCGCTGCGCGAGGAGTTGCGGCCGCGACAACTCGTCATCGTCGACCAGCTCATCGACAAGACGAACGGCCGGCCCTCGACCTTCTTCGACGACGGCCTCGCCGTACATGTCGAGTTCGCCGAGCCCTTCTGCCCCGATCTGCGCAAGCTGCTGCTGTCGGTCAGCGACGCCTCGCCCGAGACGGTGCACCCGCAGGGCACGTACGTCTGCATGGAGGGACCGGCGTTCAGCACGCAGGCCGAGTCGCGCATGCACCGCACCTGGGGCGGCGACCTGATCGGCATGACCGCCCTGCCCGAAGCCCGCCTCGCCCGCGAAGCGGAGATCTCGTACGCCCTCGTCGCCCTGGTCACCGACTACGACTGCTGGCGCCCGCACGAGCCCGGCATGGACAAGCAGAAGCTGCTCGAAGAAATCATCGGCCACCTCAACGCCGCCACGGCGAACGCGGTCGCCCTGTTGCGAGCCGCCGTCGCCGCCTTTGCCCACCAGCCGCTGGGCATTTCCGCGGCGCATCGGGCACTGGAGTTGGCGGTCTGGTCGGATCGTGCGAAGATACCGGCGAAGGTGGTCGAGAAATACGGCCCGCTGCTGGCGCGGACGTTCGCGGCCAAGGGTAAGTAGGGAAAGAAGCCGGGGCCGTCGTGCCCCGCCGCGCGAGACGGAGCGCCAGGGATGGGCAGGTACACTGCCGTGAGTCGTCGACCAGGGACAGGTCGTGAATGGATCATCGCCCCGCCGCACCCGGACCGCGAGCGTCTGGCAGGTGAGGCGGGCATCGCCCCCCTTCTCGCGCAAGTC
The DNA here is from genome assembly GCA_050115495.1 of Phycisphaerae bacterium. GTDB lineage: Bacteria > Planctomycetota > Phycisphaerae > UBA1845 > Fen-1342 > JAAYXS01. Next base: position 6,429 of record JASFQK010000021.1, read on the forward strand.
CTGCTGAACCGTGGCGTGGAAACCGCCGGCGATGTTCGCAGATTTCTCACGCCCGATTTCAAAGAGCTGCTGCCGCCGAGCGAACTGCCCGGAGCGGTTGCGGCGGGGCAACGTCTGGCCCAGGCTGTGCGTGACCGCCAGCGCGTCGTCATCTACGGCGATTACGACGTAGACGGCGTGACGGCCACGACCATCCTCTGGCACGCGTTGCGCTTGGCCGGCGGCGAAGCCTCATTCTACGTACCGAGCCGGCTCGAAGAGGGCTACGGCGTCAACGCCGAGGCGATTCAGAAGATCGCCGCCGACGGACCGGCGCTCGTCATCACCGTCGATTGCGGCATCACCGCCGTCGAAGAGGCCGAACTCGCCCGCAGCCTCGGCCTCGAGATGATCATCACCGACCACCACCAGCCGGGACCGGCGTTGCCGAAGGCGACGGCCATCGTCCATCCGACCGCGTGCGGCGCATCGCCGAACCCGGACCTGTCCGGCGCCGGCGTGGCGCTCAAGATCGCCTGGGCCCTGGCGGCGGAGCTGTCGCCGGGACACCGCGTCACGCCGGCGTTCCGCGAGTTTCTGCTCGAAGCGACCGCCCTGGCAGCGCTCGGGCTGGTGGCCGACATCGTGCCCATGGTAGGCGAGAATCGGCTGATCGCCTCGTTCGGTCTGAAGCAGCTCTGCCACACGACGAACGTCGGTCTGCGGGCCCTGCTCGAAGTGTCGGGCCTGACCGGCAAAAAGTCCTACGACGACTACGACGTGGGCTTTATGCTCGCCCCGCGGCTGAACGCCATCGGCCGGCTCGGCCACGCCCGGCTCGCCGTCGAGCTGTTCACGCGGGCCGGTGAGGAGCGGGCTCGCGAGATCGCCGCCACGCTCGACGCCCACAACCGCAAGCGGCAGGAGGTCGAGCGGGGCATCGTCAAGCAGGCCGAAGCCCTCGTCGAAGAGCGCGGCTTCCACCGCGACAGTTGCCACGGCATCGTCCTGGCCAGCGAGGAGTGGCATCCCGGCGTGATCGGCATCGTCGCCTCGCGCCTGGTTAACCGCTTCCACCGCCCCACCGTGCTCATCGCCCTCGACAACGGCGTCGGGCAGGGCTCCGGCCGCAGCGTGCCGAACTTCCCGCTCCACGATGTGCTGGCCGCTTGCGGCGATCATCTGCTCAGCCACGGCGGGCATGCGATGGCGGCGGGTGTACGGTTGCGTGCAGACCAGGTCGAGCCGTTCACGCAAGCGTTCCTCGCCCAGGCCGGCAGTCGGCTCACGCCGAAGGACCTGCGTCCGCGACTGCACCTGGATGATGAGGTGCGGCTTGACGAACTCACCACGGACGTGGTCGATCATCTGCTGCGGCTGGCACCGCACGGCCCGGGAAACACCGCCCCCTGCCTGGCGACCACGGACGTGGAACTGGTCGAACCGCCACGTGTAGTCGGCCGCGCCGGCAACCACGTGCAGTTGCGCATCCGCCAGGGCAACACGTACCGCAAGGCGATCGCCTTCGGCTTCGGCGCACAAGCCGACGACCTCGCCGAGCAGCGTGCTCTGCGTCTGGCCTTCGAACCGATCATCAACGAATGGAACGGCCGCCGCTCAGTCGAACTCCGTGTAGTCGACTGGCAGCCCGCCGACGCATAACCCCCGCCCAATCGAACCGCACTGCTCAAGAGCACTGGTACACCGCAGGCTTATCGAGTGTGTGGCCCCGTTGAAACCCCGGCACGTCGAGCAACGCCGGACGCGCGACTCTTCCCCCTTTGCCCCTCTGTTCCTTTGCCCCTTCGCCCCTCTCCTCAAAACGTAAAATCACGCTCAGTGAACTTGGGATTGAGCTCGACCTTAGTAAACACGTACCGCCCGAGCAGCTTCTTGCCTTCGCGGTCGGCGTACGTTTCGACCGCGACGGGCAGGAGCCACCCCTGGTCGAGGTGCAGGACGAGCTTGGCGTCGGGATAGGGGCCGTCTTCACCGGTGTAGGGCAGGTAGCGCTCGATGACGAACGTCGGCCGGCCGTCGACGCGGGCCGTGCCGCTGTAGTTCAACTCGAGGTCGCCGTTTTTCTGCGCGAGGGTGGTATAGCGCTCCATCAGGGCGAACGTCGGGCCGAAGCCGCATTCGTCGATCGAGCGGCGGCTGGCCTTGCGGGCCCGCTCGCCGTGGATGGGCATGAAGATGTCGGTGACGAACAGACGCACGATCGCGCCGGCCGGCTCGATGCGGGCGAGACGATTGCCGTCGGCGTCGGTGTACTCCGGATCGGTTTTGAACAGCGCCCGCTTAACCTCGTTGGCGTTCTGCTGCCAGAGCATGTAGATGGCCAGCGGGTCACGCCGGACGCGCACCTCGACCTGCTCCACCTCGGTCAGCTCGTCGTCAATCCGCTCCTGCTTCACGAGCACGCAGCGGTAGCTCTTCACCTCGCGCTCGAAGCGCTCGCGGGCCCGCCGCACCAAGGCAACCGGATCGCGCTCGGCGAGCTCGGCCAACTGGTCGTTGCTGACCGCTTCGGTTGCCGCCGCCTCGCCGGCGTACGAAACCGGTACCGCCACCGGCCCGCGCGCCACCTTCGGCAGGCGCACGCCGAGCCAGAGCAGAGGCGGAGCCAGCACGATGATGATCGCGGTTACGTAAAGGACGCCGCGTCGGGTTGGTGTCACAGATTACTCCAGGACGAGGGCGATCGAAAATCAAAGGTCCTTAATGAAGATCGTCACCGCGCCGGGACAATCTTCAGGGCCGTGTCGTCCCGCGCCCTTTCCGTACCCTCACGACTCGTAGGAATTCTATGAGCTTATACGGGGTTCGGCAAGTCTTGATTGCACCCGCCGGGAGGCGTACCGGAGATTCCGACCGCGGCCGTCGCCTGCGACCAGGACCGCAGCGCCGTCTCGAAATCGCCGACATCCTCCTCGAATTCCAGCGTATGGTCGGCTTGCGCAAACGTATGCACTTGCGGCGGATCCCGCGAAATCCGCCGCAGCCACGCCTCGGTGGGCTCGTTGCGGATGATCGCGTCCCGTTCTGCGAGGAGCAGCGTCGTCGGCACCGCGAGCGTCGCTGTCGCCGTTCGGCGGAGCTCGCGATCCAGTTGGCGTGAGAAATACAGAAATCGTGCCGTAACCCGCTCGATTTTGGCCGGATCGTCGGCGATGAACTGCCGGCCGAGCGGATTCGCCGTGAACAGAGCCGGATCGTTCAGCGGAATATCGAACAGTCCCCCACCGCCGCGCAGCAATGACAGACCCACGCGGCACTTCGCCCACGAGCCCAGGTCCACCGCGGGAAACAGCCCGGGGGCGATAAGCAGCAGGCCGGCGACGCGCTCCGGCTGGCGCAGCGCCCACGCGACCGCCGGCTTGCCGCCCCAACTCACGCCCACCACGCCCAAACGCGTGACGCCCCATTCCCGCTGAGCCCACTCTGCCAAGTCGTCGATGTCGCTAAGCCACGTGTCGGCGGACGGCGTGTCGCCGCGAGCGGCTTCGTTCATCCCACTGCCGCGCCGATCCGGGAGCAGCACCGGGCAGCCCGTCTCGGCGAGCAGCGCCGCCGACCACGCATACCAGCCACCGTGCGACTGAATGCCGTGCAGGTACAGGAAACCGACGTCTCCGCCGGGTGAGCGTGGCGGCCACATGCGACCGCGCAGCGCATAGCCGTCAGCCGTAGTCCACGCGTGTGTTTCGGGCGATACGGCGGGGATCCGCATCGGCCGCCCCTAGAGCTCATGCTGGGCGAGGATGCGGAACTTCTTGAGCGCAAGGACCTTGACCGCCTGGGGCAGGTTATCGACTTGAAGGGCGAGACAGGGCACCGAGGCCTTCGTGGCCCAGACGGTGTAGGCATAGTTGATGCTGAGCTCGCCCGCCAGCAGACCGGTGCAGAGCGTGGTGAGGCCGCGTTTGCCCGGGGGCAGCTCGACGACCAGTATCTCGCTCTGGGCCACCGCTAAGCCGGCGCCCACGCAAATCTCATGCGCCGTGTCGGCGTCGTCCACCAGCAGCCGGAGAACGGCACAATCGACCTTGCCTTCGAGCGACAAGCCGAGGATGCGGATCGGCTCGGTCGCCAGCAACCGCAGCACGCGCAAAAGTTGCCCGACCTGGTTCTCCAGGAAGACGCTGAGTTGCTGGCAAGCGGCGTGCTCGGCCCCCTCCGCCGTCTGTAGAGGCTCAGTGCTCATCGAGTTCCCGGTAGTGCCCTGCGTGCGGTTCGACTGGACGGGTGCCGCGAACGTAGGTTAGCTTTGTCGGCGGCGGCTGTACAGTGAAAAATGCGCGTGCGAGCCGCAGACGTGGCGGAGGTTAAACGCCTTGGGCGACCTGATTGTAGCCCATCCCGGTGTACTCCTCGGCATCGGCGCCGTCCTGCTGCCCATCCTGATCCACCTGCTCCTGCGACCGCGACCCCGCCGAATGCGGTTTCCCGCCCTGGCCCTGCTCCACGCGGCGTTTGCCTCCGGTACGCGGGCCAACCGGGTACGCAATGTCCTGCTCATGGCCGTGCGCGCTGCGCTGCTGGCCCTGGCCGCCCTGCTGCTGGCCGGGCCGACGTGCACGCGCCCGGAAGCCGCCTTCGTCGGAACCGAGCCGCTCGCCTGCGCTATCGTCCTCGACGACTCGGCCAGCATGACCTACCGCCTCGACGCCGAGGCGACCATCCTGAGCCTCGCCCGGCGGGAAGCACTCGCCCTGACGCAGGAAGCACCATCCTGGCCGGCCGGGTCCGGCGTCAACGTCTACAGCGCCGGCGACGGGACCTCGACTGAGCCGCGTTTCGGCGATGCGGCGAACGCCGCCGAATCGCTCTGTGCGCTCGCCGCCGTTGCACCGCATGCCCGACCGCTGGGTGCGGCACTACTGGCAGCCGGCGCGGGCCTGCGTGAAGCCGGTCAGCCGCAGCGGCGTCTGGTCGTCTTCACGGACGGTGCCGCGCACGCCTGGCAAGACGTGACACCCGCGACGCTCGCCGGCATCGACCACCTCTCCGTCCGCGTCGTCGTCCCGGACGCCACCCGCCGCAGCAACCTCGCCATCCGCGGCGACGACGTCCCGCGACGCACGCAGCCGGCGGCGGCCCCGCTCGCCCTGACCGTCACGCTGGCGGCTGAGGGCGTGGACGGCCAATGCCGCCTCAGCATCGAGGAATCCGGCCAGTCGCTCGCCCGGCTGGGCCCCGTGACCGTGCCCGCCGACGGTGACGCCGCCGTCCCCGTCGAGTTGCCGCCCCGCCCCGCCGGCCCGCACACGTTCACGCTGCGGCTCGATCCGCCGGACCGGCTCGACTTCGACCAACAGCGCTGGCTCGCCGTCCAGACCGGCCCGCCGCCGATCGTCTGGCTCGTGGCGGCGAACGACGCGGGCGAACCTGAACCGATCACGCCGCTGCTCTTCGAAAACCTGCTGGCGCCGGCGGCGTTGCCGCGAGCGCAGCAGCTCGTCAGCCTGCGGAAGCTCGTGGCGGAGAGCGTGCCGGACGTGCATGGGGGCGACCGGTCGCCGGCGCTGATCATCGTCGTGTCCGGGGCGAACGCGAGTCCCGCCGCCGCCAACACACTGCTGGACCACGCCGAGCGTGGGGCGACGCTGCTGCTCGTGCCCGGCGACGATGCGGACGAATGCACCTGGCCGGAGCTGGAGCGATTGCTCACGCCGGCAACAGTCGAGGTCGAGGATCTGCCATCGCTCACGGCGTTGCAGTGGATGTCGCCCCCTGACGCGATTCCGGCGGAGCTGGAAGAACTGACCCGCTGTGCCGTCCGGCGGCGGGTGCGCCTGGACGCACTGGCGGACGAGGCTGAGGTCCTGGCCCGCTACGCCGACGGCGTGCCGGCCATCGTGCAGCGCCGACACGGCGCCGGTCGCCTGCTGCTGCTGACGACATCGCCGGCGCCGGCGTGGAGTGACCTGGGCATTCGTGCCGCCGGGCTGCTCACTTGGCTGCATGAGCTGGTCGACGAGGCCACCGGTCCGCCGACCGCCGTCGCCACGTTCACCCTCGGCCAGCAGACGCGACAGCCGCTCGGCGGCCTGCCGCCCGGCGGGCTCGTGCAGGTCGTCCGTGAAGCAGCCACGGAGGCGGCTCCCGTCTGGGTGCGGCTCAAGGAGGGCGTGCCCGAGACGCCCTGGCCGACGGACCGGGCCGGAGCGTACGCGGTCAGTGCCGCCGGTCAAAGCGGACCGTCGGCGCGGTACGTCGTGAACTGGCCGCCGGAGGAATCGCAACTGGCCCCGATCTCGTCGGCGGAACTGCGTCGCCGACTCGGGCTGGAAGACGTGGTGCTGGAGACGGCCGCGGAGCGCCACGCCACGCCGGCAACAACGCTGAGCGACCGTCTGTTGCCGGGGGGCGATCTGCGGCCGCTGCTCGGCGCCGCCCTGCTCGCGGTCTTCGCGGCGGAGATGGTGCTTTCCGCCCGCCGGGCCGGCCGGTCGAGCCGCACAACCGCCTGAGGCCGATTGTGAAGGGTGTCGGGAGCGGTCTCGGATGTGGGCAAAAAAAGAGCCCCGCGACGGCGTGACCCAATCGCGGGGCCCAGAAGGGGGACACGACAGCTTCCACTGGTATTGTTGGATTGGTTTAGTGAAGAGTCACGCCCGTCTGACCGATCTAAAACAGCTCCCACCCTCTAACGACGTACGTCCTATAGACCGGGCTTGCATTCCGGCGCGCGTCATCTATTATCGCCGCATGCAGTCTGAAGCAGCGATAACCGCGCCAAGATTCTCAAGAAATCCGCGCAGTGACGCCTGGAGGCCGAGAATGATGGCTCGCCTGATGACCGTGATATCGGTCGCGGCGCTTCTCTTTGCCGCCGGTTGCCAAGCCCCACCCACGGCTACCGGCCCTACCGAGATCAAGATCGACGTTCCCGACCGCGACGGGTTCCTCGATGCGGCGTTATCGCTGCTGCGGTACTACGACCTGCCGCCGGTGCTCGTCGAGCGGGAAAGCGGCCTGATCGTCACGCAACGCACGACCAGCGCCCAGTGGTTCGAGCCGTGGCGGGTCGACTCGCAGGGACCGTATCAGACCCTCGAATCAAGCCTGCACACGATCAGCCGCGTCGTGACGGTCCGCCTGACGCCGGCGGAGCCGCCGGCCGCCGACGAAGCGCTCGCCGAGGCGCCCGCCAGCCAGCCCACGACGGCGTACGTGCTGGACGTCCAGGTCGACAAGTCACGCTACAGCGCGCCGGAGCGGCAGATCACGACGTCGTCCGGGGCCCTGGCCATCTACCAGGAGAAGGTCCCCACGACGGAGGGTCTGCGCGGCGCGCGTTCAGCTCAGGCTCGTTGGGTCCCCCTCGGCCGCGACCCGCTGCTCGAAGCGTTCCTGCTGGCCAAGCTCATCGACGTTCGGCCGGATATCGACGTGATCGAGTAGCGCTGTAGCGTCTGGGCTTCGTACCGGACGTCGTCGGCGTTCGACGTCGGCCACAGGGGGCCGACGCTACGTCGCGGGGTGCGCGTTTCCTGGCATTTGACGTTGGCCATGGGGGGCCAACGCTACGAAGACGTCCGACACGGAGGTCGGACGCTACGGGCGGACATGCCGGTACCTGAGCTTCGGCATGCCACACAACCATTCGGCGACCGCGCGGGGAGGCACTACTTCCGGCCGGAGAATTCGTGGAGGACTCCGCGGCGCAGGTTGCGCTCGGCCTGCTCTCTGGCGCTGGGCGATCCGCCGCGGTCCTGGTGCGTGGGGAACAAGGAACCATAGGAAAACAAGGCGAAGTCGCCGCCCCAGGCGGCACAGCGCGAGAGCTGCTGCCGCATGGCCTGCGCGCTCTTGTGCTGGTAGATGCCGACGCCGGGAACGAGCCGTGCTCGCCCGACGAGCTGGCGGTACGCGCCGATGTCCCGCTCGAACGAGGCCACCTCCGCCGTGTAAGCCATCGGCACGATGGCGTCGACCAGGCCGGTGCGCAGCCAAGCGACGGCGTTCTGGAAGAACCGCTCGTATGCCGTCTTCGGACTGCGCACGACCGCCGCGGTCAGCGTGGCTCCGGGCCGGCGACGAGCGACGTCCGCCCGGATATCGCTGACCAACCGCGTGAGCTGATTCACCCGCCAGTCGCGCCACGCCCGGGCGTCATCATCGGGGTTGCGCCCCGTCTCGCGGCGGTACAGGGCCAGCGTCTGCGGGTCACGCGGGTACTTCTTCGCCGCATCGGGCGTGGTTTCCCAGGCGTAGCGCACGTAGTCGAGATGCACGCCGTCCACGTCGTAGCGTGAGACGATCTCGTCGATCACGCTGACGATGTGCCGGCGGACCTCGGGCAGGCACGGGTTGAGGATCAGGTAGAAATCGCCCGGCGGTTGGCGCTGGCCCTGGGCGTCGCGCAGGAACCAGTCCGGGTGGGCGTTCCAGAGTTGCCCGCGCGCCGGCGGCGGCTTCTTCCCGCGCCAGCCGGGCAGCACGTTGACCCAGGCCTCCAGCCGCATGTCGTGCTTGTGAGCCTCACTGACCGCCAGGGCGAGCGGGTCGAAGCCGGGATCGCGAAAGTCGAATTCCGGAGCCCAGGGTTCAAGCTTCGACGGATACGCGACGGTGCCGGCGCCGCGCACCTGCCAGTACACGGTATTGCAGCCCAGTGCGGCGCAGTTGGCCATGATCGTGCGCACATCGTCGGGATAGCGGTAATGAAAGCGTGCGACCCAGACGCCGCGAACGGGCGTGGCCAGCGGCATGGGTCGCGCGCGTCCGGGTCCGCCGGGCGCGACGCCCGTGCCGCCGCCGCCGTGGCAGCCGTACAGCGCGCCGCCGATGAGTGTTCCGACCAGTCCCAGAATGAGGAGTTTCAGGCAGCGGAGTTGCGTGTTCATGGCGTCACCATTACGCGGCGGCGACGCGGCCGTCAATCGGCGAAGATGCGTGGGGAAGAGGAAGAGATCTGAGACTTGAGATTCGAGATTTCGGATTCGAGATCGGCCCGGCGCCTCCGGCTCAGGGCTCAAGGCTGATAGCTGACGGCTGGTGGCTCTCCAAGGACGGCCGGCACGGAGACCGGCCGCTACGAAGACGTCGGCCACCGGGGGCCGACGCGACGCGCTACGGGCGTTAGTCGGATGGCTCGGTCTCGTGGGCGATGGCCAGGGCGTCGGTGAGTGCGACGCCGCCTTCGTACAGGGCACGGCCGATCACGACGCCCGCCAGACGCAATGCCGCCAGCCGGCGGATGTCGTCCAGGTCGGTCACGCCGCCGGAGGCGATCACGGGCGAGGTGGCCTGCTCGGCGAGGGCGCTGATGGCGTCGACGTTCGGGCCGAGCAGCAAACCGTCGCGACCGATGTCGGTGTAGACGATGGCAGCCAGCGGCCAGTCGGCCACCCACTTGGCGACCTCGACGGCGGTGCGTTCGGTGTCGCAGGTCCAGCCGTGCGTCGCCAGCCGGCCCAAACGGGCGTCGAGCCCGAGCGCGATGCGATCGACGTAGACCGCCTGGTGCACGACGTTCTGGAACCAGGCGGGATCCTCGAGCGCCCGCGTGCCGACGATGACGCGCCGGGCGCCGGCCTCGAGGGCGGCAGTGATGGTGTCCTCGTCGCGTACACCCCCGCCGAACTCGACCTGCGCGCCGGTTTGCTCGACGATGCGCTGCACGACGTCGAGGTTGGCGACACGGCCGGTCCGGGCCCCGTCGAGGTCCACGACGTGCAGCCAGTCGGCGCCCGCCTCGCCGAAGCGGCGGGCGACTTCGACAGGCTCATCCTCGTAGCTGATGACGCGATCGTAGCGGCCCTGCACCAGGCGCACACAACGACCTTCCAGGAGATCGATTGCCGGCAGGATATCCATGACGGCACCTTCGTTCAGCCGCGACACCGACGAGCGACGCGGCCGCTACGCAACGCGGCGAGGGGATCAGCCGCGATCACCCGGTGGCGTCGAGTCCTCGCGCAGCTCCACGGCCATGATGCGCACGCGGCGGTTCAGATGCTTCGTCTGTGCCGTGTTGGCGGCCTTCGGGTTGTACTCACCCTGACCGGCGGCCACCATCCGCGACGGGTCGAGGCCGGAACCCCGCAACTCGCGGAAGACGGTGCACGCTCGCTGTACGCTGAGCTCGAGGTTGTCCTTCCACTTCGAGTGCTTGATCGGATCGCTGTCGGTGTGCCCGACGATCCAGATCTGACGATCGGCGTAGTGGGCTCGGATGTCCGCGATAATCTGCTGGAGCGTCTGCTTTCCCGCAGACTTCAGGTCGGCCTTGCCCGAATCGAACAGAATGTTGTCGGCGATGTCCAGGTAGGCCAAGCCGGGCAGCTCGGTCCAACCTTCGCGCTGCCGGGCGCCTTCACCGCGAGCGATCTGGGCCTCCATGTCCGCGAGTTGCTGTTGCAAATCGAGAGCGCGGCCGCGGGCCTCGTCGCGCTCGCTGAGCGCGCGGGCCAGCCGGTTCATGAGATCCTGTTTCTCGCCCTGGAGCCGGGCGATCTCGATCTGTTGCGCCTCGATCTGCTGATCCTTGGGCCCCTGACCGCAACCGACGGCGAACAGCATCGCCAACCCGCAGCCCACCGCTGCCACGCTCCGCAACGCTCTCATCGTGATCTCCTTTTCACGCTCAGCCGGCCACCATGCCCAGACTTGACCGTTATTCAGTACGGCCGGGCCTTCCGCGCCTGCCACCCGGCCCGCACCGCAGCATAGAACCGCTGCGGTCCGGATGCAAGCGGGCGGACACCGTGGTTGACGGATTCTCTGGCGAGCACTAGCCTACTGATTGGAGTAGATCATGGTCGCGACGGCGCCGGCCCGGGTGGCCGACCGCCGGCCTCGGCCGGTTGCACCAGGGACCCCCGCATGTCCATGCAACGCATCTGTGTCTGGCTCGTCGCGGCGGTCGCCCCGCTGGCGCTGGCGGAGGATTTCGTGGCCGCCGACGCCCTGGCCGGCGCCGGGCTCACCAAGGCGTGGCAACTGCACCTGCGTCTGGATCCCGGGCAGCAGCTCACCGAGCTCTACCTGGGGGACGACCAGCTCTACGCGGTGACCAACGACGGCTACGTGTTCGCCATCCACGCGGAGACCGGGGCCAACCGCTGGCTGCGGCAGGTGACCTCCGGCGGCTACCACGTCGACCGGCCGTGCCACACCGGCAACCGCGTCATCTTCGCCGTGCCGACGACCGTCTTGCAGCTCGACCAGCTCACCGGAGACGGAATCGAGGAATACACCCTCCCCTTCCCTGCCGGCACCGGGGCGATCACCGACGGAGCCATGCTGTACATCGGCGGCCTGGATCAGCGGGTCTACGCCTTCTCCCTGGCCAACCACCTGCAAGGCTGGAAGGCCGTCACCAGCGGCCCGATCACGTCCTCGCCGGCGTTGTTCGAGGGCAACCTCTACGTCGCCAGCTCCGACGGCACCGTCTATTCCTGCACCGCCGCCAGCAAGCAGTACCGCTGGCAGCGGCGGACGTACGGCTCAATCACGGCGGACCTGGCAGTCAACGAGGACGGCGTCTTCATCCCCGGCCAGGACCGCTCGCTCTACCTGCTCGACCTGACCTTCGGCGAGATCCGCTGGCAGGCCCGTTTCCGCGGCTCCCTGCAAGAGGCCCCCGCCCTCACGTCCGAGACGGCGTACCAGTTCTGCGAGGACGACGGTCTGGTGGCGATCAATACCGCTGTCCTCGGCGTCGAGGAGCGCGTTCGCTGGACGCTGCCCCGCGGCCGCCGACTGCTGACCCTCGACGGGCCCCGGGCGCTCGTTCTCTCGCGGGACGAGACGCTGCTCGTCGTGGGGGACGATTCGGGCGAAGTGACCTACACCATCGCGGCCCCCGGCATGACGCTGGGCGTCTCCTGCCCCGGCGTGCCTGGTGCGTTCATGGCCAGCGCCGACGGACGGCTGTTCTGCGCTCGCCCGCGGGGCACGCCGCTCGTGACCCGCAACAGCGTCCGGGCGGCGATCACGCCTCCCGAGACCGGTACCGGCGAACAGACGACCGAGGCCGAGGGCGCGGTCGCCACTCCCGCCAAGGAAGAGCCGGACCGGTTGCGAACCTCGCGTGAAGGCAATCCCATCGGCGGAAAGTCGAAGGTCTCCCGGCGCTACGAAGGTGGCGGTACGGGCGGGGAGCAGCCCTGATCTCGTCTCCGGGACGCCGGACATCTGTCGTTAATCCTGGGTACGTAGCAGCCGGGTCGCCGATTGTGGTGGCCCGCTGGCGGTCGGCATTGGCCGGGCGCGATAACGGAGAGTGTGCATGTCGGCTTGCAGGATCCGCCGGGCGCTGATCAGTGTGTACGACAAGACGGGCGTGGTCGAGTTCGCCCGGGCGCTGCACGAAGAATTCGGGATCGAGCTGATCTCGACGGGCGGGACGGCGAAGACACTGACCGACGCGGGCCTGCCGGTCACGCTGGTCGAGCAGGTCACGGGCTTCCCCGAGATGATGGACGGGCGGGTCAAGACGCTGCATCCGAAGATCCACGCGGCGATTCTGGCCGACCGCGACAACCCCGAGCACATGCGGCAACTCGCCGAGCAGGGCATCGAGCCGATCGATATGGTCGTGGTCAGCCTGTACCCGTTTGAGCGGACCATCGCCGACCCGAACTGCACGTTCGCCCAGGCGATCGAGATGATCGACATCGGCGGCCCCTGCCTCCTGCGCGCCGCGGCGAAGAACCACAAGCACGTGCTGGTCCTGCACGATCGGACGGACTGCGAGCACGTGCTGACGTGGCTGCGTGGCGACGGGCTGACGGACGAAGGCTGGCAGCACGTCCGACGAGACTTCGCCGCGTCGGCGTTTCGGCTGGTCTGTGCCTACAACGCGGCGATCGTTGACTATCTCGTGCAGCAAGGGGAGATGCCCGGGCGTTTCCACGCATTGCTGTTGAACACGTGGGACCAGCCACGTTACGGCGAGAACCCGCATCAATCCGCCGAGGTCCTGCGTCCCGGCCCTGGCCTGAACGTACCCCCAGGCCCCCACCTCCTCGGCCTCGACCGCACCGGCTCTCCCGCCGACACAGAGCTCTCGTTCAACAACTACGCCGACGCCAGCGCCGCCCTCGAACTCTGTGCCGAACTAACACGAGCAACCTCCCGCCAGCCATTGTCCCTAGCAAGTGGGAAACCGAGCGAGTCTCCAGCACCGCCTGTCGTCTGCTTCATCAAGCACACCAACGCCTGCGGGGCGGCGAGTGTGGCGGCGCGAAGTGATTCGGCCGGCGACGGGCACGCCGCGCGGGTCGAGGCTTATCGCCGGGCATACCTGGGCGATCCGAACGCCGCCATGGGAGGCATACTGGCGGTCAACTTCCCCGTCGACGCCGAGTTCGCCGAAATGGTGATGGAGACCTACGGGCGGCTGGGCAAGCCGCTGCGCGAGAGCGGCCACCCGAACCCGCCCGGCGCGTTCTTCGTCGAAGTCTGGTGCGCGCCGGCGTTCGACAGAGAGGCCGTCCAGCTCATCCGTGGCAAGACGCCCGACAAGCCGAAGAAGGACTGGGGCCGGCGTGTCCGGCTGCTGGCCGTCGGCGACATGAACGTCGAACCCGATGCGAGCGAGATGGACCTCAAACGCATCGCCGGCGGCGTGCTCATGCAGACACGCGACCTGATCGGCCTCAACGAGGATCAGTGGCAGGTCGTCACCCGGCGTCAGCCCACCGCCGCCGAAATGGACGACCTCCGCCTCGCGTGGCTGGTCTGCAAGCACACGAAGAGCAACGCGATCACCATCTGCGGCGACGGCATGCTGCTGGGCAACGGCGCCGGGCAGATGAGCCGCGTAATGAGCTGCCGGATCGCGACGTGGCTGGCCCGCGAGAACGGCCACGGGGACCGTCTCGCCGGCTCCGCCGCCGCCTCGGACGCCTTCTTCCCCTTCCGCGACGGGCCGGACATCCTCGCCGACGCCGGCGTGACCGCCCTGATCCAGCCCGGCGGCAGCAAACGCGACCAGGAAGTGATCGACGCCGCCAACGAGCGCAACCTGGCGATGGTCTTCACCGGCACGCGCCACTTCAAACACTAAGCCCCCCTGCCGCCCCGCCGCCGATCAGTCCGCCGGCTCAGTCCCATTCGGCGGGAGCGATTCCGGCGGCAGATCGTCCGGCATGATCTCCCGCTCGATCGTGTACTCCTCCCGCAGCCACCGCCCCAGATCGACCAGCCGGCATCGCTGGCTACAGAACGGGTACGCAGCCGGCAGAGCCCCCTCGTACGTGCACTTCTTTCCGCAGATCGCGCAGAGATAATCCGCCATCGCCTCACCGCTCGCCGACAAACGCCCCGGTCGCAACCGCCATTCTACAAACCGACCCCCGAGGTCGCGACCGACACCGAGGGCCATCCCCATCCCATCTGGATATACCGGCGGCTACAGGTACTCCTTCACGTACTCCGTCAGTTTGCGGGTGGCCTCTTTCTCGATCTGGCGGACGCGCTCGCGGGTCAGGCCGACCGTCTCGCCGATCTCCTTGAGCGTCATGCGCTTGCCGTCGCGGTTGCTCAGCCCGTAACGCAGCTTGAGCACCAGCGCCTCGCGCTCTGTTATGCGCGAGAGCATCCGGCTGACGAAGTCGGCGTCAGACTCTGAGAAGACCGCCTCGAACGGCGGCGGCGTCCGCGGGTCGGGCAGCGACTCGGTCAGCGGCGTTTCGCCGTCGCCGCTGGCGTCCTGCGTCCGGCTGGCGCACGCCCGAATGGCCTGGGCGATGGCTCCGGCCTTGCGCGGCGTGATCTCCATATGCTCGGCGAGCTCGTTCATGGACGGCTGCCGCCCGAGCCGGGCCTCGAGCTCGCGCATGGCCAGCCGCATGTGGCCGATCTGCTCGATGAGGTAGCTCGGGATGTGGATCATCTGCGAGGCGTTCTGGACCGCCCGGCGGATGGCCTGATCGATCCAGTAGCCGGCGTAGGTGCTGAAGCGCGAGCCGACGGTCGGGTCAAAGCGATCAATCGCATTCATCAGGCCCACGTTGCCCTCGTTGACGAGGTCTTCCATGGGCAGACCGCGGTTGCGGAAGTGCTTGGCAACGCTGATGACCAGCCGCAGGTTGGCCTGGGCCAGCCGCTCGCGGGCCTGGGCGGCGAGTTGCAGCGCCCGCTCTCGGTCCTCGAGCGTCATCTCCCCACGGGCGCAGCGTTCGTCCGCCTCGGCCGCTTCGCGGATCTGGGTACCGAGCTCGCGCTCCTCCTCCGGGGTCAGCAGCGCGTACTTCTTGATCTGCTTGAGATACTCACCCAAGGCCGAGTCGAGTCTTGCGCCCATCCGCTCTTCGCCGCCTCACCACGCCGATATCGAATCCGTCAGGGCGCGAAAACCGCGACCTGTACGTCGCACACACGGACAACTATCTGCGGGTTGCCCCGCGGGATTCAGTACCTTCGGATGATAGCGAACCGGGCGCGCCGCGGCCAGTAATTATCAGTCGCGACTCGGTCCGAAAACATCATCGTCGAGTCCGATCCGACGCAGAAGGCGTGTCAAACGCTCAATCGGCAAGCCAACCACGTTGAAGAAACTGCCCTCGATTCGCTCGACCAGTCGATCACCGACATCCTGGATCCCGTAGGCCCCGGCTTTGCCGGCCCAGTCGCCGCCGGCGACGTACGCCGCCAGTTCTGCCGGATCGTCGCGCATCCAGACGCGCGTAACTTCCGCAACGACAATCCGTTCTTTGCGTTCCAGGTGCACCAGGCTTAACCCGGTGATCACATCGCTCTCACGGCCGGCCTGCCACCGCAGCATCTCGCCGGCGTCGCCGGCGTCCTGCGGCTTGCCCAGCAGCCGGCCGCCGCAGGCGACCACCGTATCCGCTCCCAGGACCCAGTTATCCGGGCAGTTGTCGGCGACGGCGCGGGCTTTGAAATAGCTGAGGGCTGCGGCCCAGTGTTGCGGGCTGACGCCGGCTGGCTTGTTCTGCGGTTCGGCATGCGGGCACGGCCGCGTGTCGAATTCCGGCAAGATGCCGCGCAGCAGCTCCTGCCGCCGCGGGCTAGCCGACGCCAGAATCAACCGCTTCGCCATCGCACACACCATCCGCCGCACCGGGATCGCAGTCTTGAATCGGCAGTCTCAACACTCCGCTCGACGGGCGCGATCCGCCGCCGCCGCCTCTCTGCCTCTTTGCCTCTTTGCCTTTCCTGCCTCGTTGCCTGGTTGCCTCGTTGCCTGGCTACCCCGAGGACAGTCGAAGGGGCCGCCTCTTTGCCTTCCTGCCTCGTTGCCTTCTTTCACACTTGACCACCGCCGCACCCGCCAATTAGAAAACCCCCGATGGCACGCGTCAAAAGGTCCTCCGATCGGCGTCGGCACTGCTTCGGCGCGCACCTGTCCGTCGCCGGCGGGCTGCACCTCGCGATCGTCCGGGCCCGCGAGATCGGCTTCGACACCGTCCAGGTCTTCGTGAAGAACCAGCGGCAGTGGCAGGCCCCGCCGCTCGACCCCGACGAGCAGGCCCGCTGGCTCGATGCCCTCGCCGCCGGCGATTTCGGCCCGCCCATCGCCCACGCGTCGTACCTGGTCAACCTCGCGTCGCCGAACCGGACACTGCTCGCCCGCAGCCGGGCGGCGTTCGCCGACGAATTGCAGCGCTGCGACGCCCTGCGCATTCCGTGGCTCGTCGTGCACCCCGGGTCGGCGACGGGCTCCTCGCCGACGGCGGCCCTCGCTCGCGTCGCCCGCACGCTCAACCGTATCTTCGACCGGCTACCGGGCCTGCACACCGGCGTACTGCTCGAAACCACCGCCGGCCAGGGTACGTCCCTCGGGCGCAGTTTCGCGGAATTGGGCGAGATTCTGGCACATGTCGAACAGCCCGACCGCGTCGGCGTCTGCCTCGACACCTGCCACCTCTTCGCCGCCGGCTACGACCTGCGCGAACCGTCGGCCTATTCGGCGATGGTCGCCGAAGCCGACCGGGAAGTCGGGCTCGGGCGGGTGCGGTGCTGGCATTTGAATGACTGCAAGGGTGCGTGCGGCTCGCACCTCGACCGCCACGACCACATCGGCCGCGGCCAGATCGGCAACCGCGGCTTCACCAACCTGCTCACCGACCCCCGCTTCGCCGGCGTTCCCATGATCCTCGAAACGCCCAAAGGCGAAACCCCCGCCGGCCGCGACTTCGACGCGCTGAACCTGTCCCGCCTGCGGCGATTGGCGAAGCAAGCGAGGTGAGAGAAACGCGCGTAGCGGCCGGTCTCCGTACCAAACGTGTAGCGCCGGCCCCCCGTGGCCGACGTCTTCGCGAAGCCGTCAGCCATCAGCCGTCAGCCGTCAGCAAGAAGCCATGAGCCGTGAGCCGTGAGCCGGAGCAGTCGTTTCCCGGCCTACGGCGCCGCTCCGACTGCTGGTGTCTCTTCGCCGCGGAACCCGCCCCGTCTCTCGCGTCGCCGCGTTCGTTCGCCAGTGTGGCACCTGCCAATGGCTGGTGATTCCCACCGCCGTGAAGCAACCGTATGGTTTCGTCACCTGTTCCACTGCTCCACGGTTCACCTGCTCTCGCGCAGCGCAGCCCGCGCAGCGGGCGACGGACTCTAGCCCCGGGTGAGCGATCGGCCGCCCGCCGGCCGATCGCGCAACCCGGGGTCAACGCCCACCCCCTGCCCCCCCAAGCCCCCGAAGGGGGCGGCGGAAAGAGCTGCCGTAGCGTCTCCCGGCGCGCAGCGCAACCCCTGGCGCAATCGCTCCCCCGACCTTGCCTCCGCGCAGCGCTTGCCAGATGTCACGATCGGCGTGACCCGCTATAATGCCAAGTTGTGTTCTGTGCCCGCTCATTTGCGTGGCTTGCTCAGTCCTCTATGCGGGGTGAACTCGCAGCGCATGCATGTGGGCGCTGCCCGTGCAGAACGAAGGTCACGGCGAGAGGTGACAGCACGAGACTCCTCCCCCACGGAGGCAGCGCACGATGATCCCATGGCTCGCCACGTTCTTTGCCGGGGGTGCCGCGTACAACTCGGTGGTGCTCGTCATCAGCGTGCTTGGAGTTGCGCTCGGCGCCTGGGCGCTTTGTTTGGCCTACGGGCAATTGAAACGTGTCGAACTCGCGTCAACCGCGGCAAAGGATGCTGCCGAGGGTGCGCGAGCGCGCCTTCAGGCAGTAAGTAGCCTGGTCGATCTCAACGAACTCGCAGCCCATGCCCGCGAATTGAGCTTCGCGTTGCGCACGGGCGATATCCAGGCCGCCGCGTTTCGAGCGTTTGACTCGCGGTCGGCAGTGAGAAGGGCGCGCGTGCAGTGCGTACGATCGGACGGGAGCGGCGACAGACAATGGCAGGAGTTGGTCGGCAGGATCGTCAGCCTGCACGAGGCGCTACAGAAAAGCACCTGCTCCAAGAACGCTCCCCTTGACCACGGACGAGTGACCAAGCTGGCGAACAAACTGGCGGACACGCTGGGCGACTTCGTTGCCAAGGCAGCCCAGAAGCTCGGAGAGAACTGATGGCGATAAGAGACGACCTGAAGGGTTTTGTCGAAATGGTTCGTCGCTCGACCGACGAGGGCCGGATACCGTGGCAGGAGGGGGCCTCTGACGACGAATTCCTTGCTGGCATGAGTGGCGGCTCCCTTAGCATCATCCGATGGAGGAATCATGACGACGATTCCGACATGTACCGCCTCTCGATCTTGAATGCGGAAGGCAAGTTGGCGGACACCGTCGTCTCCAGCGATTGGCTGGCGGGATACGCCACACTGAAGGCGATACTCGATGGCGCTCGCCGAACAGCCCGCAACGCAGACGATGTAATGCGCCAGATGATGGAAGACTTGAAGTAGGCCACGCTAGTTCCGCTTGCCAGCCGCGCGAGGCAGTACGTGCTGAGGCTGCCGTAGACCGACAAAGACGTGTGGCACGCGAATCGCCGTTCACGATCGACACTGCTTGCCGTGGCGATGAAACCGCAGCAGCTCACGGAGGAGAGACGACAATGTCTGTGGCACAGAAACCCGCTGTATTCGTGAGCTCGACATGCTACGACCTCAAGCAAGTTCGCGAGAACCTGCGTGAGTTCATCGCGGGGGCCGGCTACGATCCGATGTTGTCGGAGCACGACTCGTTTCCCGTGGATCCCTCCACCGACGTGATCGAGAACTGCCGCAAGGCAGTTGGCGCACATGCCGACATCTTTGTGCTAATCGTGGGGAACCGACACGGATCGGTCGCAGAGTGCGGGCGCTCAATCACGAACATCGAGTATCTCGCCGCACGCGCCAGGGGGCTCCCCATCTATGTATTCGTGCTGCGCTCCGTGCTTGACGCTTTCCGCACCTGGAAGAAGGCCCCTGAAAACCGGTTCCCCGACATCGAGTCGCCCGAAGTCTTTGAGTTCATTGACTCAGTCCAGTCGGCAGGCCACGCGTGGATTCGCCCGTTTGACACTGCTCAGGACATAACAGGGGCGTTGCGCCGCCAGTGGGCTCATCTGTTCTGCGAGTGCCTGCACCTCTGGACAAAATCCAACGACAGCCCGCTTGAGGGATTACCCACAGACATCAGCCTCGGAGCGTGGCGGCTGAGCATCGAGCGCCCACGTGCGTGGGAGATCCGGCTGCTCGATCGTGTGTTGCGCGATAAATTGACCGAAGCGCAGGAGGCGAAGTGGGACCTCCAGAATGGTCTCTCGCTCGGTCCCCGGCAACGTCAAGAACGAAAGCAGGTCATGGATTGGGTCATGACGCAGTTCGCGGAGCTCGTGGACACGGTGCGCGCACTGGACAAGCTACTGAACACCACATGGCCAGAAGCGGCCGCGGCTGGCAATCCCCGGAAGATCATCTATGTCGCCAAGCGGGTGGGTGACATCTACCGGACGGCGATCGACTGGTCCCTGCAGTTCCGGAGAGTCCACGTCGATGATGACTTCCGCCGGCTGCTTGGCACCGCCTCCCGGGCGTCGTGCAGTTGCGTCGACGTGATCGAAGCTCTGAGCACGCAGATTTCTCATGCCGTGAAGCAAACTCTCGACACTCCAATCAAGGAGGGCGAGACTGTGAGTCCGACGATCAGGGTACGGCTGGATTTTCCGGCTGGCCTGATGGAGGAACTTGAAGAGGAAACAGTGCGCGTGGCCGCGCTGGGTTGCAACGAACCCTGAAGGGGCCATCTGGGATCGGCTGGCAGAAGAGGAGATTCCCCGCGTTCGACGGCCGACACGGGGGGTCGGCTGCTACACGCTTCCTTCCTCCGCCCCCTTCGGGGGCTTGGGGGTGAGGGCGGGACGGGTCCCCGGGTTGCGCTGGCCCGCTCAGCGCGGGCGGCGCTGCACCCGGGGCTAGAGTCCGTCGCCCGCTGCGCGGGCTGTGCTGCGCGGGAGCAGGTGAACCGTGGAGCAGGTGAGCAGGTGACGCAACCGTGCGGCTGCTCCACGGCGGGTGGGACCACCAGCCATTGGCAGGTGCCACACCAGGGAACAAAGGCGGCGACGCGAGAGACGGGGCGGGTTCCGTGGCGAAGAGACACCAGCGATCGGGGCAGGGTCGCAGGCTGGAATCCACAGGTGGGGCGGGCCGTGCCCGCCGGGTGCGCTCGGATGAATCCGCGACTGGCGGGCGCGGCCCGCCCTACGTGTGTCCGTTCTCACGTTTGTGGCGTGTCGGTTTCTCGGCAGAGGTGGGCGCTGGGGCAGGTTGTCGCCGGGGCAGGAGGGTGGCGAGGAGGCGGGAGAGCCAGGAGCGTGGCGGCGGCTGGGGGTGGTTGGCGGGGTGTGGTGGCGGTTGGCGGCCGTTCTGCTTCCAGATCGTGTAACGCTGTGTGAAGTGCTGGCCGACGATGAAGACGATTCGCCGAGCCAGGCGGGTCCAGGCGTCGTCGGTTACGCCGTAGTGGCTGCCCCTGGCGCTGGCCATGCTGTAGACGTATTGCAGGAGATCGTTTTCGTCGATGTCGATGAAGCCGGCGTCCATCAAGCAGCGACGGTGCGTGCGAAACGTGTTGCCGCTCTGGATGCGTTCGCGGAGGCTAAGACTGGTGCTATCGATCACGTCGCGGCGGATGGTGCAGGCGATGCTGACGATGAGAGCTTCGAGGGCGGAACGGGCCTCGTTGATGGCGGCGTGTCCGTAGCCGTCGGCGGCGGTGGCGTCGGATTGGTGGAGGTGGTAGGCCATCGTTCGCAGGTCGAGTTCGGGGTGTGGTTGGAGGTCGTGGAGCAACGCCGTCAGGGCGAAGGTGCCCGTTTCGGTCGGCGTAGGACCGGGCGTTTCCGGCGTGGCACCGCCGGCGGGCACGGCCCGCCCTGCAGTGGCTTCGGCGAACGCGTCAGGTTCCATGTAACCCTCGTTCACCTCGGTGACCTCTTCCGAGTTGTGGACCGAGTGCCGGCACTCGGTTTGGGCTTGCCGGCCGGCTTCTCTTTGCGCGCCGTCGCCGCGCGCCGCCGCCGGCGGTGACACTGCTTGACGCGCTCCATGGCCGGGGCGTTGAGCAGGAGGCCGAGGCATTCGGCGATGATGCTGAAGAGCGTGTCGCGGTTGGCCTCTTGCAGCGTGCGTTCGAGGTGGGCAGGCAATTCGTGGTAACGCAGCCCCTCGTCTCCGATGACCTCTGTAAGGGCAATCAGGGCGCCGATGAAGCGTTTGTCGCTGAGCGGCAGGGCCTTCCACATCGCCCGAAACGCCTCTTCGTCCAGCTTCGGCGTCTTGGCCATCACGCGTTCTCCTTCCTACTGTCGGACGCCAATGTGCAGGGATGGCGACGCCGTTGGAGACGGCGGAACGTCGAAAGCTGATGGCACCAAAAGGAAACGGGCGCCACCCGATGCGCTAAAGGTCGCGTATGGGCCGTCAAGCCAACCGCGCGACCCCGCGCACCGGGCAGCGCCCGCATGATAAGCGCGGACACTGACGCGGGCGAGGCTGCTTGGCTGAGTTGGCACACGTAGCGCCCGTACCACGGGCGTGCAGACACGTGTGTTGACGGCCCATACACCAAGGCGTATTTTGCCAGCGGCGGATCACTCTTCTTGCCGCTGCTTGGCTGTGTGGATCGGCGGCCGGTCGAGAGCCGGCTCCGGATCATCGCTCTTTGGATAGTGTCGCACATGGATGGGCGAAAGTCAATGGAAAGTGATTATATAAGTCACTTTTTGTTTCTTCAGGATCACTAATGATTATCCTCAAACTCCGAGAGGCCATGGAGAGATACCGGCGAAGGACAGGCAAGCGCATGACGTATGAGCGCTTGGCAGAGCTTACAGGCATCGCAAGAGGGACGTTACATCAGATGGGCAGGCGCCTGGATTATCATCCGACGCTCACCAACGTGGAGAAGTTGTGCGCTGCCCTGGAGAGCCCGCTCGATGGAATGATCGAGATCGTTCCGGACCCGCCGAAGCCCAAGCCGAAGCGCCAGGCGAAGAGCCCCAAAGCCGCGAAGCGGCGATAGTCAATAGCCCGGCGGCGTAAGCCCCGGGTACCCGTCCATAACCACTCCAATTCAGAGCCGCAGCGGGGCGACAGACTTCCCTATCGCCCCGCTGGGGCTCAATGAGGGGTACGTGGGTCTCGGTCCAAGGGCTCACACCCTTGGCTACTGACTGCCGCCGCGTTGCGGCGAGGAGCGCGGAGGCTGCGACGCGGCGATAGTCTTGCAGGCCGAGCCGTGCCCGCCGGCGGGTGGGTGCCGGGGGAATTGGCGGGAACGACCCGCCCCACGCGTCTCGCCAAGACGTCCGGCATCCCGGCGCGCCGGGCGACGGCGCCGGTCCCGTGGCGAACGAAAGACATGCCGGCGCCTTAGAGCTTCGGCATGCCACACGCCAGCTCAAGGCTGACGGCTTCGCGAAGACGTCGGCCACGGGGGGCCGGCGCTACACGTCCGGTACGGAGACCGGCCGCTATCGCCCAAGCATCCAAATCACACTCATAGTGTGTAGACAGTATTACCACTAATGAGTGTGCTGTCAAGGTGAAATCGCGATTGGATATCAAAGTCGAAGTTGGCGCGCGTGTGCGTGAGCTGCGCGAGGCCCGAGGGTGGTCCCAGGAAGAACTTGGCCAACGCAGCGACCTTCACCGGAATTACATTGGCGGTCTTGAGCGCGGCGAGCGCAACGTTGGCATAGAGACGATCGCCAAGCTAGCTCGTGCTCTTCACGTTCGCCCTCGCGAGCTCCTACCGTAGCGACGTCAGCCAGGAAACTCTGCATCCCCCCCCACCATTACCCCGCATCGAAGAAGTGTGTTCGCCCGGAAGCTTCGCCGGCACCGCCCGCCCAAGACGGCCGGCACGGAGACCGGCCGCTACGAAGGACGTCCGACACGGAGGTCGGACGCTACTGCGCGGCGTTCGACTGGGCAATCTCGGCGTTGCGGCGCCACATGGCGGGGCGGGCGCGGCGGGTGGCGGAGTCGCGGGTGAGGCGTCGCCAGGAGCCGGCGCGGAGTTGGGTGAGGTCCGCTAGCGCCAGGCGGGCGGGGACAAGATCCGCCAGAAGGTGCGCATTCGTGCCAGCCGGCGCGCGACGGTTGTAGGGGCAGACGTTCTGGCACGCGTCACAGCCGAAGACCCACGTGCCCATTCGCCGGGCGAGGTCGGGGTCGATCGCGTCGCGGTGCTCGATCGTGAGGTAGCTGATGCACCGGCGGGCGTCCAGCGTGGTCGGAGCACGGGTCGACGTGCCGTCGCGTCGCCGCCAGGTCGGAAGACACTGCTCAAGAGCAGTGCCACACTCAGACGTACCCCCCGGACTGCAATGCTCGGAAGCAGCAGCACCCTCGGCGGTCGCTGGCGGCGGCAGCAACGCCGCCGTCGGGCACGCGTTCACGCATCGGCGGCAGTGGCCACAGCCGTTGGGGAGGGGCTTGTCGGGGGCGAGGTCGAGGGTGGTGAGGAGTTCGCCAAGGAGGAGGTGCGAGCCGAGCGTCGGGTGCACGAGGCAGGTGTTGCGCCCGATCCAGCCGAGTCCGGCCCGGGCGGCGAGCTCGCGTTCGAGGATCGGGGCGGCGTCGACGCAGGGTCGCCACTCGAACGCCTCGCCGAGACGATCGCGTAGCAGTCCCGCCAGCGCCTCGAGCATTCGTCCGATAACCACATGATAGTCCCGCCCGCGGGCGTACATGGCGATGTCGCCGGCCGGAACGCCGGGATTTGAGATTTGAGATCTCAGATTTGAGATTCCGCCAAGCGTGGGCGTGTCGCCGGGCTGAGGCGGATGGGCCGACGTGAGACCTGACACCCCGTCATTCGGCAGGCGGTGGCAGCTCAGGGCGACGCAGATGATCGACCGGGCCCCGGGGAGCAGCCGGGACGGCTCCCGGCGCATCGGGACGTGCCGGGCCAGGTAGGCCATCGTGCCGCCATAGCCGGCGGCGAGCCATTGCCTATAATACTCCGCGGTTTGCGAGGGACTGACATCTGTAACGCCCACCAGGTCGAATCCGGCGTCGTGACCCGCCTGTTTCACGACCTGGGCTCTGGTGACGGGCGTCATGTTGGTCGATGATACTGGGGTCACGAACGCTGGGCCAACCGATGCCAGAAGCGGAAGGCAGCCGGAGCAGTTTCATGTTTAATTACGACTGGTTTCATGGGGATGGTCTCCGCCGGCAGATTGACGAAGCGAAGAATCGCTGCACGGCGAGGAAGTTCCCGGAGGCCACGCCGGGCAACGGCTCGCCCGAGTGCAGCCAGTATTGGGAGTCATTAGAGACCCGCATTATCGTGTATCTCAAGGACGGGCTGAGCTACGAGATGCGCGAGATGGCGGATATCGGGACCAGCAGCGCCCTGGCGTTCGAGTGCGTGCCGGTGGACGAGAACTACCAGGTGGGGGCGTACGTGATCGTCGTCCCGTTCGAAGACGTGGCCCGGGTCGAGGTCTTCGCGGTCCATCCGGACGAGAAGCCGCAAGACAACATCCGCATCCCGGGATTCAACAAGGCGTCAGCGGACGGCGGACGGCCCTAAATAGGGGTCCAGGTTCGCAATCCGGTGCCATCAGGTGTGGGGGACGGATATCGATTTGCGTTCGACGGCCGACATGGAGGTCGGCCGCTACGCATTTGTCGCCCGTCGCGAGAACGGGCGTGTGTCGCCATCGACGTCGGCCACGGGGGGCCGGCGCTACAGAAGGCGGGGTAATCCGGGACAGTTAATCGGTTTTTCGCTTACGTGGCGGGCGAGTTTCTGTCTATCATACGGCCTCGCCGCCAGACGTGGCGAGGCACCGGGACACTCGGCGGCTTCATGTACCGGATCACATACTCATGCTGATGAAGAACCAACCATTGATCATGCTGCTCGTGTTGGCGGCGGCGGTGACGGCGCTCTGCGGTTGCGGGCCGACGTTCGGGCCCCAGGCGGAATACGGCATCACGTTCTACTGCCCGGGGGCGGGCAACATCGACTTCGGCGATCAGGGCATCCGCCAGGGGCTCCGCCGAGCCGGCTACCGCGGGCAGGTCGCGTCGGTGATGTGGACGGTGTCGTTCAACCCGGCGATCGACCAGCGGCTGGGCAACGCCCGGCTGGGCGGCACGCGGCTGGCCCGCTACATCGAGGATTACATCGAACGCTTCCCCGATCGCGAAGTGAACGTGGTCGGGCTGTCGGCGGGGACCGGCGTCGCGGTGTGGGCGATGGAGGATCTGAAGGAGGGGTACAAGGTCAACAACGTCATCCTGCTAAGCTCGAGCCTGTACTACCGGTACGACGTGAGCAAGGCGCTGCGGCGCGTGAAGGGTCAGATCTACAACTTCTACTCGAGCGAAGACCCGATTCTCGCCGGCCCGATGAAGATCTTCGGGACGGTGGACGGGAAGTTCGGCGAGGACGGGGCGGGCGCGGTCGGGCTGCACCCCCCTACCGGCGAAGAGCGCATCGTGAACATCGCGTGGTGCCCCGAGTTCCGGCAGTACGGGTACTACGGCGGACACACCGACGTGACCAGCCCGGACTTCGTGTACGCCCGAATCGCGCAGTACATCACGGAAGCCGTGTCGAACGCACGGCCGTATGTAAACTCCGCCATTGCGCAGGCGACAGGGCATCCGGCCGCACCTCGGGATTGACGCCGGCGCGGCCGAAGACGACCGCCGGCTCGGGCACGTCCCAGTGACGGGCGGCGGCCTTGAGCATCTTCCGGCGGTGAACGAAGCTCTCCCTGACGAAACGGACGAAATCGGGCACGTCCTCGACGCCGGTGTCGGCGCGAGGCCGCGGGCGAAGGCATAGCGCAACCGATTCGACCGCCGGCCGTGGCCAGAACGCCGTCGGCGGGATGATGGCGACGGGCTCGACGGCGGCGAGCGTCTCGGTGATGACGGAGACGGGGCCGTAAGCGTCGGTGCCGGCGGCGGCGGCGAGGCGGTCGGCGACCTCCTTCTGAATCGTGCAGACGAGCAGGTCGAACGGCAGCGGCGTGTAGAGCAGCTCCATCAGCAGCGGGGTGGCGATCTGATAGGGCAGGTTGGCGACGAGCCGGCAGCGGGTGGCACCGTGCCGGGCCAGCGTCTGCTCGAGCACGTTCAGGACGAGGGGGTTGATCTCGTGCTTGCCGGCGAGGGCATCACCCTGGATGAGGCTGAAGGCGGGGTGGCCGCCGAGACGGTCGCGCAGGATGCCCTGGAGACCGTGGTCGATCTCGACGCCAACGACGTGCGTGCCGGCGTCGAGCAGCATTTCCGTGAGTGAGCCGGTACCGCAGCCGACTTCGAGGACGACGTCGCCGGGTTGAAGGCCGGCGGCGTCGACCAGCTTGCGCATCAGGTTGAGGTCGATGAGGAAGTTCTGTCCGAAGCGGTGGAGCGGGCTGAGCCCGGCACCGCCGAGGAGGGCGCGAATGTCGCTGAGCGTCTGACCGGCCATGTGAAGGGATGGTCGGGGAAAGCCGGCCGGGGGGCAAGATGAGGGGCGGGAAGGCGACCGAACCGGTCGTCAATTGTTGGGTGCTTGTTCTCTGCGTCTGCCTGGCAGATGATGCGTCCCTGGCTCGGCGGCGGGTGGGCCGCGGCGGGCCTGAGATCGCCGGGAGCATATGATGCGCAGTGGTTTGTTGCTGGTTGTACTGAGTGTGGGGCTGCTGCTCGGCGCGGCGGGGTGCACGTCGGCGAGCCGGCTGGACCTGGCGGAACGGACCGGGGGCAACGCCGCGTTGTTCGGGCAGTTTCGGGCATACGACGGGCGGACGGGCAAGCCGCTGTCGTTCGCTGATGTCGTGCGACGGTGCGCGCGGGCGGACGTCGTGCTGTTCGGCGAGGAGCACGGCGCGGCCGTGTGCAATCAGCTCGAGGCGCAGCTTCTCGGGGCCCTGCTGGCCGAGAAACGACCGGTAACGCTGGCGATGGAGTTCTTCGAGGCGGATACGCAAGCCGACCTCGATGCGTATCTGCGCGGACGGCTGGACGAAGAGGCGTTTCGCGAGCAGGCGCGGCAAGGGCGGGCGTACACGCTGAGTCACCGACCGCTGATCGAGCTGTGTCGCGTGTCACGGTCGCCGGTGGTGGCGGCGAATGCGCCGCGGCGGCTGGTGAGCGCGTACCGCAAGTCGGGCGACACATACGACGTGTTCCGAGCGGGGCTCGAGCCGGCGGAGAAACGTTGGCTGCCGGTCGAGTGTGAGTACGTTCACGGAACGTACGAAGAGCGGTTCATGGGAGTGATGTCCGGACACGTCGGCGGCGGCATGCGGCGAACGGCGACGACGCAGCCAGCCGCGACATCGCAACCAACGTCGGCGCCGGCGGGGATGATGGGTGGGATGGCGGAAGAGGCGGCCGATGAAACGGCGGGCGGAACCCGCCCTACCGAAGAGGCGGCGACCCAACCGGCGGGAGAATCGCAACCGTCATCGGCGCCGGTTGACGTAACGAGCGAAACGGCGGGCGAAGCCCGGCCTACGGCCGCGTCACAGTCGACGACGCAGCCCAGCATGCAGCCGGCCACGCAACCCAGTACGCAACCGGCCGAGTCGCCGGCGTCGCAGCCTGTTGGCGGACCGCCGCCGGGGATGAATCCGCGAGCGTTCTACCAGGCGCAGCTGCTGTGGGATCAGGCGATGGCTGAGGCGATCGCGGACGTGCGGGAGCAGGAGCCGGCGCGGCGGGTGATGCTGGTGGTCGGCGGGTTCCACGTGGCGAGTGAAGGTGGAACAGCGGTGAAGCTACACGGTCTGCGGCCGCGTGACCGCGTGTGCACCGTGGTTTATCAGGGGACCAGCGACGGCGCACTGGCATTCGACGAAACCGATCGGGACGCGGGCGATATCATCATCTACGGCATGGAGCCGCCGCCCAAAGAGGAGCTGGCCAGGATGCCGAAGTCGATGCCGACGACGACGCAACCCACAACGCAACCGGCGACGACTGCCCCGGCATCCATGCCGTCGAGCGCTTCGCCGACTACTGACAAACGGGGCCTATAATGGTGATGGTGGCGCGGCGACGGGTACGCCGAACGTACGGCGCGGGCCGCGGGCAGGAATCGGACATCGTTAGTCGATCACAGAGCGGGCACATGCTGCTGGCACGCGAGTTGCAGCCGTACCGCACGGGCTGTGAGCCATGCGCAGCGAACCCGGACGATCCGGGACGCACCGTACTCCCCCGCCGATCGCGGCCGGCGAATCCCCCGCCGGCTGTCGAAATTCGCACAGGAGACTGGGTACTATGACCCGAACCGCCATCGGGGCCGAACCGACCTCGGCCACTCCAATCGACCTGGAACCGCTATTCGCCCCGCAGTCGATCGCCATCGTCGGCGCCTCGCGCAAAGCCGGCGGCGTCGGTTACGCGCTGGTCCACAACATGATCCACGCGGGATACACCGGCGTGCTGTACCCCATTAACCCGAAAACACGCGCCATCCTCGGCAACCCGTGTGTGAAGAGCGTGTCGGCTATCGACGGCAAGGTCGACCTGGTCGTGCTGGCCATTCCCCCGCAGATGATTCCGGACGCGATCCTGGAGTCGGCGGAGCACGGCACGCGGCACTTCGTGGTCATCTCGGCCGGCTTCAAGGAGGTCGGCGGTGAGGGCGTCGAACGCGAGCGTCGGCTGCGCGAGATCGCCATCGAGCGCAACCTGACCATCGTCGGCCCGAACTGCCTGGGCGTGATCAACACCGACCCGGCAGTGGGCATGAACGCCACGTTCGGCCGGACGCAGCCGCGGGTGGGAGCGCTGGGGCTGATCTCGCAGAGCGGTGCGTTGTGCACGGCCCTGCTGGACTACGCCGCCGGCATCGACATGGGCTTCTCGCGGTTCGTGAGCTTCGGCAACAAGGTGGCGGTCGACGAGTGCGACCTGCTGCGTTCGCTGGCGGCGGACCCGCGCACGAAGGTCATCCTGATGTACGTCGAGGAGCTGGGCAGTGGGCGGGCCTTTGTGGATACGTGCTACGAAATCACGCACGGTCCGCACGCGAAGCCGATCCTGGCGATCAAGACGGGGCGCACGACCGAGGGGGCAGCAGCAGCAGCCTCGCACACCGGTTCACTGGCCGGTTCGGACGAGGTGTACGACGCCATCCTGCAACAGGCGGGCGTGATTCGTGTGGAATCGGTGAAGGAGCTGTTCGACTACGCGGCGGCGTTTTCGGATCCGGCCCTGCCGCACGGGCGACGGGTGGCGATCGTCACCAACGCCGGCGGCCCCGGCATCATGGCCACCGACGCCTGCATCCGTAGTGGGATGAAGCTGGCCAAGTTCCAGGATTACACGCAGAAGTCGTTGCGGTACCAGTTGCCGCCGACGGCGAGCATCAAGAACCCGGTGGACGTGATCGGGGATGCGAAGCACGATCGCTACCGGCTGGCGTTCGACGCGGTGTGCGCGGACGAGGGCGTGGACCAGACGGTCGTGATCGTCACGCCGCAGACTATGACGGACGTGACGGAAATCGCGAACGAGATCTGCGAGGTGCGAACGTTCAGCAACAAGCCGGTGGCGGCGTGCCTGATGGGGCTGGTGGACGTGTCGGCCGGCGTGCAGTTGCTCCAGAAGCGCGGCGTGCCGACGTACGTCTTCCCGGAAGACGCCATGCGGTCGCTGGAGGCCAAGTGCCGGTTCGCCGAGGGCGTTCGCGCTCCGACGCGTAACTACCGCACGTTTGAGGTGAACGCGCCGGCGGTGACGAAAGTCTTCGACGACGAGTTGGCCGCCGGCCGGACCCAACTCATCGAGCTGAAGGCCCTGGACGTCTTCAAGCAGTACGGCTTCCCGGTGGTGCCCTACCATCTGGCGGAGAGTGCCAAGGCGGCGGCCGCCGCGGCTACCGAGATCGGCCTGCCCGTCGTGCTGAAGATCGTCGGGCCGAAGATCCTGCACAAGACGGACGTCGGTGGCGTGCGGCTGAACCTGAAGACGGAAGACGCCGTGCGGACGGCGTACGACGAGATGATCGCCGCGGTCCGCGACAAGATGGGGGCGGAGGTGGAGATCTGGGGCGTGCTGGTGCAGAAGATGCTGCCGCGGGGCAAGGAGATCATCCTGGGCATGACCCGCGATCCGAAGTTCGGGCCGCTGCTCATGTTCGGCCTAGGCGGCATCTACACCGAGGCCCTGCGCGACGTGTCGTTCCGGCTCGCACCGCTACGGGAGAACGTGGCAGCGGAGATGGTCCGGGACATCCGCTCCTTCCGGCTGCTGGAAGGCGTCCGCGGGGAGAAGCCGTCGGACGTCGGCGCGGTGGCCGACTGTCTGCTGCGGCTGTCGCAACTGGTCACGGATCACCCGCGCATTAAGGAACTGGACATCAACCCGCTGATCGTCTACGGAAAGGGAGACGGGGCAACCGTCGCGGACGCACGGATCATCCTCTCGGAGAAATAACAGGGCCGAACCGCCGGTGCCCGCCGATCGCCGCGGGCCGAGCTTGGAGATTGAATCCATGGCAACGGATTGGACGCAACGTTACGCCGACAAGACCATCAGCGCCGAGGAGACCGTCGCGAAGATTCGTCCGGGCGACCGGGTATTCATCGGCTCCGCGTGCGGTGAGCCGCAGGCGCTGGTGCGGGCGCTGTCGAAGCTGAGCGACCGGCTGACCGACACCGAGCTGCTGCACGTGCTGACGCTGGGCGTGGCGCCGTACACGGATCCGCGGTACGCGGGGAACGTGCGGGCCAACGCGTTCTTCATCGGCAACAGCGTGCGGGACGCCGTGAACGATACGCGGGCCGACTACACGCCTGTGTTCCTGTCGCAGGTACCGGCGCTGTTCAAGTCGCGGCGGCTGAGCATCGACGTGGCCCTGGTGACGATCAGCCCGCCGGACGAGCACGGCAACGCCAGCCTGGGCGTGTCGGTGGACATCACGCGGGCGGCGGTGGACGCGGCGAAGCTGGTGATCGCCCAGGTGAACAAGCACATGCCGCGAACGCTGGGCGACGCGTTCGTGAACGTGAGCCAGATCGACTGGCTGGTGCAGCACGACGAGCCGCTGCTGGAATGGCCGGGCGGCGGCGAGCCGGACGAGACGACGCGGTTGCTGGCGGCGAACCTGGCCCGGCTGGTGCCGGATGGAGCGACGCTGCAACTGGGCATCGGCCGCATTCCGGACGCGGTGCTGGGTCTGCTGACGAACAAGCACGACCTCGGCATTCACACGGAGATGTTCTCCGACGGCGTGCTGAAGCTGACCGAGGCCGGCGTGATCACGGGCAAGCACAAGACCCTGCACCGCGGGAAGATCGTGGGCAGCTTCGCGGCGGGCTCGCACCGGCTGTTCCAGTTCCTGGACAACAACCCGCAGATCGAGATGCGGCCGTCGGAGTACACCAACAGCCCGTTCATCATCGCCCAGCACGACAACATGGTGGCGATTAACTCGGCGCTCGAGGTGGATCTGACCGGACAGATCGTGGCCGACTCGCTGGGGCAGACGCTGTATAGCGGCCTCGGCGGGCACGCCGACTTCATGCGCGGGGCGGCCCTGGCCAAGAACGGCAAGCCGATCATCGCGGTGCCGAGCACGGCGGAGACGCCGGACGGTGTACGTTCGCGTATCGTGGCGACGCTTCAGCCGGGGGCGGGCGTGATCACGACGCGGGGCGACGTGCACTACGTGGTGACCGAATACGGCAGCGCCTACCTGCACGGCAAGACGATGCGGGAGCGGGCCATGTCACTGATCAGCATCGCCCATCCGGACTTCCGGGCGGAGTTGCTGCACGCCGCGAAGCGCCGGCGGATCGTGTACCCGAACCAGATCATGCCGCCGCCGCGGGCGCCCTATCCGGCGCAGTACGAGGCGACGTTCAACATGCGGGACGGCGGGCAGGCGTTCGTGCGGCCGATCCGGCCGGACGATGAGCCGCTGATGCGGGAGATGTTCTACGAGTTCAGCGAGCAGACGGTGTACCTGCGGTACCACGCCTCGCTGAAGTCGATGCCGCACAACAAGCTGCAAGTCTTCTGCAACGTGGACTACGAGAGCGAGATGGCCCTGATCGCCCTGGTCGGGCCGCCGGGCAACGAAGAGGTCGTGGGCGTGGGGCGCTACATGACGGACGCGGCCACGCAATCGGCGGAGGTGGCGTTCACCGTAACGGACAGCTACCAGAAGCAGGGGCTGGGCACGTACCTGTTCGAGCGGCTGGTCGAGATCGCCCAGGCGCGGGGCATCCGGTTCTTCCATGCGTACGTGCTGGTGGAGAACGCGGGCATGCTGAAGATCTTCCACCGGTCCGGGCTGAACATCGAGACATCCAAGGAAGGCGACGTGGTGCGCGTCGAAATGACGCTGCCGGAGCGGCCGCCGGAGAACCGCTAAGCAACAGTTCCCGTTGCAGCGCAGGGAGAACGTGGCCGGAGGGCCGTGGCGTACCACATCATGGGGCCACTCAGGAGCAGTGCATGAGGAATCCGGATCTGGCCGGTTGGGAGAAGCGTTACCCCGAAAAGATCAGGTCCGCCGCGGAGGCGGTGTCCCTGGTCCGGCCCGGGCAGCGTGTGTACGTCGGGTCGAACGCGGGCGAGCCGCAGACGCTGGTCGAGGCGCTGTCGGCGCGTGAAGACCTGCTGGATACGGAGATCGTGCACATCCTGACGCTGGGCGTGGCCACCTACGCCGAGCCGCGGCTGGGCAAGCGCTTCCGGCACAACGCCTACTTCATCGGCCCGAACGTGCGGGATGCGGTGCAGGCGGGGCGGGCGGACTATACGCCGATCTTCCTGTCCGAGATTCCGGCGCTGTTCAAAGAAGGCCGGGCCCCGGTCGACGTGGCCCTGATCTCGGTCAGCCCGCCGGACACGCACGGTTTCTGCTCGTACGGCGTGTCGTGCGATATCGGGCCGGCGGCGGTGGAGACGGCCAAGCTGGTTATCGCCGAGGTGAACGAGCAGATGCCGCGCGTGCTGGGCGACTGCTTCATCTCGATGCGCGACATCGACGTGGCCGTGCCCAGCGACCGGCCGATCCTCGAAGCGCCGCAGGGCCAGCTCGACGACACGTCCCGGCGGATCGGGCGGCACATCGCCAACCTGATCGAGGACGGCTCGACGCTGCAACTGGGCATCGGGGCCATTCCGGACGCCGTGCTTCATTACCTGAAGGACTTTCGCGACCTCGGCATCCACACGGAGATGTTCTCCGACGGCATCATCCCGCTGATCGAACATGGGGTGATCACCGGAAGCGCCAAGACGCTGCACCGCGGCAAGATCGTGATGAGCTTCTGCATGGGCACGCAGAAGCTCTACGACTTCATCCACAACAACCCGTCGGTCGAGTGCCACCCGACGGAGTATACCAACGATCCGTTCATCATCGCCAAGAACGATAAGATGGTGTCGATCAACTCGGCGATCGAGGTGGATCTGACGGGGCAGGTCTGCTCGGACTCACTGGGGCCGATGTTCTACAGCGGCATCGGCGGGCAGGTGGACTTCGTCCGCGGGGCGGCCCGCTCGAAGGGCGGCAAGCCGATCATCGCCCTGCCCTCGACGACGGCCGACGGTCTGATCTCACGCATCGTACCCTACCTGAAGCCGGGCGCCGGCGTGGTCACCTCGCGCGGCGACGTGCACTACGTTGTCAGCGAGCACGGCGTGGCCTACCTGCACGGCAAGAGCATCCGCGAGCGCGCCCTGGCGCTGATGCAGATCGCCGAACCGAAGTTCCGGCCGTGGCTGCTGTCGGAGGCCAAGCAGCGGCACCTGGTCGGGCCGGACGTAATCGAGGTTTCCCTGGAAAGCCTGCTGTACCCGGAGGAGTGGGAGGGCTGGGTGCGGCTGAACGACGGCACGCGGGCGTTCATGCGGCCGATGCGATTCACAGACGTGGCCGTGCTGCGTTCGCTGTTCTACGAACTGGCCAATGTGGACATCAGCCACTACCCCTTCCTGACCAAGCTGAAAGAGATGCCGGCTGAGGAACGGGAAGAGGTCCTGACCATCGACTACGACACGGACATGTGCCTCGTCGTGCTGACCGGGGCCGCCGGCGGCGAGAAGGTCATCGGCGTCGCCCACTTCCGGCGGGATTCGCACACCAACCTGGCGTACGCGGCGTTCGTGGTGCGTAACGAATACCAGAACAAGGGTATCGGGCGGGCCATGCTGGAGAAGCTGGTGGAGGTGGCGCGAGCCCGCGGCATTGCCGGCTTCACGGCGGACGTTTCCGAGTCGGATGAGAGCGTGCTGCGGCTGTTCCACAACTGCGGCTACCATGTCGAGGGAGACGCCCGGGACGGGTACACGCGGCTCACCGCCCTGTTCGAGAAGAAAGTGGACCGGCCGAAGCCCTGAAGGCGGCCGGTCGGCGGCTGGATTCAAGTCGGCCGACGTGTACAATGGGCCCCCGGCTCCAGTCGTGGCCCGCGACGCCGGTGGCGCGAACCGCGGCGCGGCCCGACACCCCTCGCCGAGGCTCGACACGATGCCGGTTCTGCTGAGCACCGACGAACTGCAAGCAGGCATGTGCCTCTATGAACCGCTGGTCAAAGGCGGGCGAACGCTGCTTGCCTCCGGCAAGGAGCTGACCGCGGGGGATATCTCCGCCCTGCAAGAGCATCATCCGGACGCGCAGGTGCGTGTGCGCGACCCGCTGCTCGACGAGCGGGTCGAGTTCGAGGACGACTCGCGCGAGCGCGAAGTGGCGGAGACGGTCCGGCGGGACATCGGCGAGTACATGCGGGGCGTGGTCGAGGGGTACTCGGAGAAGAACGGTCTGCGGCACGTCGATTTCGCCAAAGCGTCCGACGTGGTGCGGGACGTCGTGGAGTTCATGTCGCGACGGTCGTCGACGGTGGCCCTGCCGCCGACCGAACCGGACGGCGGACCGTATCTGCCCCGCCACGTGGGCAACACGTTTTACCTGGCCATGCGGCTGGCCGGCCTGGTACCCGACTACATGATCGAGGAGCGGCTGCGGCAGACGGAGTTGAAGGGCATCTCGCGGCAGCGGCTGCTGGACCTGTCACCGCTGGGGCTCGGCGCATTGTTCATCGACGTGGGAATGCTGCCGGTGTGCCGACTATACGACGCGCAGCGTTCCTTGACGCAGGAAGAGCAGGCGCAAGTCCGTGAGCATCCGAACGTCGGGGCGGACCTGCTTCCGGACTCGTTCCCGGCACACGCCCGGGTCGTCGTGCGGTCGCACCATGAGAACCAGTTGGGCACCGGGTACCCGAAGCGGCTGCCGCCGGAACGTGTGCACGTCTTCGCCCGTATCGCGCGGGTGGCGGATGGCTTCGACACGGCGACGTCGGTCGGCACGTACCGGCAGGCACGCACACCGACCCGCGCCCTGTGGGAGATGACCTGCGGGCCGTACGCCGACTACTACGACCCCGTGCTGACCGAAGCGTTCGCGACGCTCCTGCAACCCTTCCCGATCGGAGCGAAGCTGCGCCTGTCGGACGGGCGCTACGCGGTCGTGGTGCGTTTCAACCCCAGCGACCCCGTGCTGCCGGAGGTGGTCATCGCCTACGACCGGCAGAACCGCCGGCTGCCGGCAGAGCAGATCGAGGGGCCCCTGTCGCTGGCGGACGAGCCGTCGCTACGCCTCGTCTCCTGTGGCGATGAAGACCTGTCGTACCTGTACTTCGAGGAAGTGGCCCCGGCGCGCGTGCTGCCCTTCCATACGCTGTTCGACGCGAAGTACCCGTAAGCGCACCCATCCGTAGCTCGTGGGGGACGTGGCGTCGGTATGCCAGACGAGCCCTCCACCCCCCTGCCCCACACCGCCAGCGACCACGAGTTGATGCGCCGCGTCGGCGAGGGCGATCGCGATGCGCTCGGCCTGCTCGTGGAGCGTCACCAGGCGAAAGTCGTGGCGCTGGCGTATCGGTTCCTCGGACGCTGGGACGCCGCCGAGGACGTTGCCCAGGACGTGTTTGTGCGCGTCTGGCGGGCGGCGGCACAGTTCCGGCCCGAAGCGCGCTTCACGACGTGGCTCTACCGGCTCGCGGTGAACCTGTGCTGGGACCGTCGGCGGCAGGCGGCCCGGGAGCTGCGCCTGCTAACCGCAGCCCCCCCGCCGGAGACGGGCAACGCGTCGTCCGTGAACATGGAGAGCCGGGAGCGAGTAGCCCGGGTGCGGCGGGCGGTCGGCGAACTGCCCGATCGGCAGCGGCTGGCGGTGATCCTGCACCGCTACGAGGGGCTGTCACACAGGGAAATCGCGGAGGCGACGGGCTGGAGCCAGGGCGCCGTGGAATCGTGCCTGGTGCGGGCGTACGAGAAGCTGCGACAGTCGTTGTCGGACATGGGGCCGGGCTGATGATGGGCGTCGAGGATATCGGACTATCCCGCCGCCAGACTTCCCCGCAGGGAGCGGTCGGCGGCGAACGTTCAAACCGTGTGGAGACTTGGTCATGGAACACGTGCGGCAAACAGAGCTGATCCAGTTGGCGGCGAACGAACTCGCCGACCCTCGCCGCGCGGAAGTGGAGCACCATCTCGCGGCGTGCCCGGCCTGTCGGGCCCTGTATGCGCAGCAGCAGGCCCTCTGGGGCGCGCTGGGCGACTGGCGGCCGGATGAGACGCCGCTCGACCTGCGTGCCGGTGTCGAGCGGAGATTGGCGGATTCTGGCGCCAACTCACGCCCCCTGTGGCTCACGCTCGGCCGGGCGTCGCGGGTGGCGGCCGCGGTGGTCATCGGTGTCGGGGTTGGGTACGGCGCGGCGCGGACTTGGTCGCCGCAGCAACCGACCCCGGTACCGGTCACGCCGGCAGCCAGCGAACAGGCCGCTGTCGAGGCACTCGGCATCGACTATCTGGCGCCGCCGTCGCCGGCGGGGCTGTATGCCGCCCTGCCGGATGCGTCGGACGATGGGGAATCTGAGGAGGGGCAGTCATGATCATGCGACGCTATGGCGGCCTGTCGCTGATTGCCCTCGCCTGTGCGGCGGGGAGCTACCTGGCGACGTATGCCGTACAGCAGGAAGAGCGTGGTGGGCCGACGTCGAGCCCGGCGACGGCCACGGCTCAGAGCGTGTCACGCTGGCTCGAGCTCAGCCCGCCGCAAGTGGACGCGGTACGGGAGATCGAGGCGACCTTCGCCGCGGACCGGCAGCCGCTCGAAGCGAAGCTGGACACGGAGCGGGAGCGGCTGGCGACGCTGCTGGAGAACCCGGCGACGACGGACGCGGAAATCCTGCAACAGGTTGAGAACGTGATCGCGGCGCACGATGCGTTGGAGCGGCGTGTGGCCGCCCATCTTGTGGCGATGCGGCCGCACCTGACGGCCGAACAGCAGAAACGCCTGTTCAACCGCTTCGCCAGCAGCGTGCGCGAGAGCGGCGGCGGGCGGTGGCGGCATGGCCAACCCGGCGGCGCCGGCGACGGACGCCGCGGCGGCGGCCCGCCGCCGGGGCGCGGACCCGGGTCCGGGCGCGGGCGGGGTGGCGAGGGCCGCGGCCGCCACGGCGAACAGACGACGACGGCACCCGCGCCGTAGACATGAGGAGTACAGCCATGAAACGAGTTGTCTTGCTGGGGATCGTGTTGTTGGCAGGTGTAAGCGTCGCCATGGCCCAGGGCCGCGGCGGGCGCACTGGGCAGCGCGGCGGCCGGAGTGCTGCGCAGGGAGTGCGGGCGGCGACGACGGTGGTGACCCCGAGTGTCGCCCCGACTGTTGCCCAACGGCCGATGCGGCAGCGTGTGCGCGATATCAACAATTGTCAGGCCACCGACGGACAGCCGCTGCGCGAGCGGCTGCATGATCCGGCGAGCTGTCTGCGGCTCAATGCCGGCGGCGGCCAACGCGGAATGGGCCTGCGCCTGGGGCTGGGTCTCGGTTGCCGGGGCGGTGGATTGCGCTACGGTTGTTGCCCGTGCGGCCGTTGCGGGGGCGGACGACATCACGGCTGGCGCGGGCGGCGGTAGCGGCCGCCTCATGCC
Source organism: Phycisphaerae bacterium (assembly GCA_050115495.1). Classification (GTDB taxonomy): domain Bacteria; phylum Planctomycetota; class Phycisphaerae; order UBA1845; family Fen-1342; genus JAAYXS01. Next base: position 44,686 of record JASFQK010000021.1, read on the forward strand.
TGCATCTGCGACCTGATCGGGCCATACGTCGGCGATCTCCCGGAAACGAATGAGCGACGGGCAGAGCCCGCCCTACAATTCACTCCGCGCACACCACATGTGTACAGTCCGTAATACACATGTGGTGTGTCGTTGTGGCTACATCGGCCCGTGGGGCCACGTCGGAAAAACTCCTCAAACCAGCCCGCAGGCAATGCCGTTCGGCGGCGTTCAATGATCGGATGCGGAGAGGCGTTCTCCCATCACGGAGAGTGCTGGCTGGGTGCATCTGCCGACGTGGCAGGAAGTCAGTACGGAGCGCAACGGACCGAAGGAGACGAGACATGAGACACGCAGGATGGACGACCGCAGTCACGATGTTGCTGGCGGCGAGCGTGGCGTGGGCGGGTGGCGGTGGCGCCGGTGGCGGCGGCGGCTGCACACGCATCGAAGGCGTCATCACCGCCATCGACGCCGACACGCTGCAACTCGTCGTCGCCGATGTCACCGTGCAGGTCACGGAGCAGACGGTGATCAGGAAGAGCGGTCAGGCGATCACGCTGTCCGACCTGGCCCTGGGTGAGACCGTCGCGGCCTGCGGGATCGTGGAGGAGGACGTGCTGTTGGCCAACCGCGTGACGGTTCGGCCGTGCGCGGTCGTCCTGACGGCCACCGTGGCCGGCGGCCAACTGACGCCGAATGGCGGGAAACAGCTTCGCCTGGTGCCGCTGTCCGCAGAGGAGGAGGCCGGCCTGTTGCTGATGCGGGAAGAGGAAAAGCTAGCCCGCGACGTGTACCTGACGCTCGGTGAGCTTTGGCAACTGCCGATCTTCACCAACATCGCCGCCAGCGAGCAGACGCACATGGACGCGGTCCTCGCGCTGCTGACGCGCTACGGCCTGACGGACCCGGTGGCCGGGATGGACGTCGGAGAATTCGCGACGCCGGAGTTCCAGGCGTTGTTCGCCGAGTTGGTCGCACTCGGCAGCGAATCGCTGATCGGCGCGCTCACCGTCGGGGCGACGATCGAGGAGATCGACATTGTCGACCTGCTGGAGCAGCTCGAGATCGTGACGCACCGGGACCTGGGCCGGGTGTACCAGAACCTGGAGCGAGGCTCGGAGAACCACCTGCGGGCGTTCGTCGGGCAACTGGCGGCCCAGGACGTGGTCTATGAGCCGCAGTACCTCGACCCGGAGTTGTACGAGCAAATCATCGGCGGCTGACCCCCACACCTGATCGAACATAACCGGGCCGGTTTGCCTGTGCCGCAGGGCGCGGGCGAGCCGGCCCGGGCCTTTGAGGGGCGGACGTCGAGCCCGTGAGAGCTGAGCCGCACGTTCGGCGGACGGACCTGAGGGAAACGGACCGTGCAAATGAGGACCGAGCCGGTCGGAAACCCGGTCAGTCTCCGGCCGGCCCGTATGTCCCTGTTCGACGCCAGTGTTCAAGCGGCCCGACGTCTAACGGATAGGCAGGTTTGTATGCTCCCGGCCGGCTGGCAGGCGGCAGTAGCCGCCTGCCAGCCAACCGGTTGGCGTCGCCGTCGGTGCCTTACAGCAGACCGATGAACGGCGAGATGTCGAAGTTGTTGACCGTGCCGTCTTCGTTGGCGTCGGCACAGAAGTAGTGGCCGCCCGGGTAGGCCGTCTCGAATGTTGCCTGGTCGTGACCAACGGCGTAGACGAACGGGCCGATGTCGAAGTTGTTCGTCGTACCGTCGCCGTTCACGTCACCGAGCTCGGTCGGGCACGGCTCTTCGCCACCCGGCATCAGGCAGAAGTACCCGTTGTAACCCGGACGAATCGTCCAGAACGGGTAGGCCGCATCCCAGGAGTAGCCGGCCACCAGGTCCGCACCGATAACGGCGCTGTTGTCGGCCCAGTACCACTGACGGTTCGGGGAGATCCAGGCCATGTCGCAGATGCAGGCGATCCAGTACTTGGTGCCCGCGTTCAGCGTGATCGGCGTGGTCAGGTCGACGTGGTAGTAGAAGCTCTGGCCGCCGATGTTCACGGACGTCACAGCCGCATCCGGGTAGATGAAGCTGTAGAGTGCCGTCACACGCGGGTCCGACAGGCCGTTGCCGGTCGGCTTCGTGCCGGTACCGTCGTCGGCCCAGAAGTGGACCTCCCAGCCAGTGACCGGCTGGTGATCCGCGTTATTGAAGAAGCCGGACCAGTCGACGGCGCCGACGGTGACGGTGCCGCCAATCGCGGTGAGCGTGAAGTCGTCTGCGCTGATGGCCAGGTACGAGCCCATGAAGTCCTGCGAGGCCACGCCCTCTGAGAAGGACTCGAGATCAGGCTGGTTCTGGTAGATCGCGTCGGTGCACGGCGGCAGCGGGGCATCCTCGCAGGTGATCACACCCATGTAGGACCACTCGCCATCCGGGCCAGGGCCGGTGCCGCAAGGCATGCCATCGGTGACCCAGGGCGCGACGCGCAGGTAGTAGGTACCGGGGTTGCAGATCTTCGAAACGGAGTGCACAGCGCAGACGACGTCGGTCGTGACGTACGGACCGATGTAGCCGGTGAAGTCGGCGCAGTCCGCGGAGCCTTCCGGATCAAAGACGCAGAAGCCCATGAACAGCGGGAACTCGGCTTCGACGTCGAAGGTTACGCTCGTACGCTCGGTGACGACGATCTTCCACCAGTCTTCGTCACGGGCACCACCATCGGCCCAGCAGGTACCGCAGATGGTCGTGTTGCACGCCGTGTTCTCGAACGCCTCCGGCGTCGCGCCGCAGCCGTTGTTGGCGGACTGGTTGCAGGGCTCATTCTCGTTCTGGCCCGTGCAGACCACGACGCAGTCCGGACACTCGTCGCAGGTCACGCCAGCGCCCAGCCAGACGCTCGGGGACACGCAGTCATCCGGACCGGTGATCGTGCAGGTGTAGTCCTCATGGCAGCAGGCGCCGGCCTGGCCGCAAGGCGGGTCGAGGTCAGCGCACAGCGTGTAGGCGGCCCAACGGGTACCGCCGAGCTCGATGCAGGAGACCTCGTCCCAGTCGTCGACGCACTGCGGCGGATTCGTGGTGTCGAAGCAGCAGGCGCCGAGCGGCTCTTCGTTGGTGTACAGGTCGAGATCGAAGCCGCCGTAGTGGCTGCCGGGGCCCCACCACACGTTGCAGTTGTAGTACTCCGGGGGATCCGCCGGCTCGCCGAAGGTCGTCTCGGTGAAGCCGAGCTCGGCCTCGTTCGCCATGTGCACACCGGACGTATCGGTGTTGGTGACGTACCGGACCCAGAAGCTCTCGGGGACGACGACGCTCGTGGTGGTCTCCACGTCGAGCCAGCCAACGGGCGTGTTGTTGGACCAGGTGTAGGTCCAGAGCATGTTGGCGCCGGCGGTCAGCGGGCAGATATCCCAGAACTCAACGGTGATATCGTAGACCTCGCCGGCGTCAGCGTCGCCGTAGGTGGTCACCGACACGCAGTTGACGGTGACTCCGCCGGGCTTGATGACCTGGATGTCGTCGGAGACATCGAGCCCGGTCCCGGCTGTGCCGTGGATGTACCAACCATCGGCATCGTCATTCAGATACACCGCGTAACCACCGCAGGCGCGCGAAACGGCCGTGCCGCCGTTCGCCGTGATAGCCTGGGAATCGACACCCGCGTTCAACTTGAGGATGTTCTTTCCCAGGGCAGCAGTGGATGACGCGACGGTGGGTGGGTCGGCGAGGACGGCCGCCACACACAACGTGACCAGCAGTACTGCAGCAAGGCTCTTCCATTCGCGATACACAGTGCTACCTCCCTTCTCATGGGGTGCCAGAATGCACGATTCTGGCGTAAAACGCTGAGCCGCAGACACCTGCGACTTCTCTCCCTAACCTTTCAATCGTGCGGGACCGTGTGGGAGAAGCGCGCACTTCAGAACGCCTCGGCGCATCACCGAGAGCGAGGGATTGGCGCTGTCTCAAACCTTCAAGCGGACGTGATTCCGCGCGTCACACGGTCGCGCCGAGTCGTTACAACATGCTCGCCTACCTAGGCGAGGATTTCAGTATAGCAGACTGCTGCCAGCGTTGTCTAGTGAACTCGCGCTACATTTCTTCAGGCCGCACCACGTACGCCTTCCGCTGTAGTGCCTGACGAGACAAGCGAATTGGAGACCGGCCAAGTGTAGCCTGTTTAGCCGACACTCCTTCTTCGCCGCGACCGCCAGCCCACAAGGTGTCCGCGCACAGCGCACGGACCGGGAGCGGTTGCGCCGTGCGGTTCGAGCGCGGGCCCGGGGCGTCTCGCGAAGCTTATGCCTTACGAGTGGTCACCGTTGGCAAGACAAGCGTTTCGCAGCGGCTGATGCGATGTAACCTATTCAGCCCACAGCAATACCCTACTCCTGCCCGGGGCCTTCTTCTCACGCAGTCCGCGTCCATGTTGAACGTCCCGACGGCGGCGTGGGCACTTCACCAACACCGCCCCGGCCGCTGCAGTCAAACTGAACCAACGGGGCTGGCCCGCCGGCCACGCGCGTACGCCCCGGAGTCCCGTCCCCCCCCCGCCGACGAGCCCGCCTGGGTCGTTTCGCGGCCTGCAAACCGGAGGGCAGAAGTCGCAAATGTTCGGATTTCATGTTCTGTTCATGTTTATTTCGTTAACGTACGGTTAGCACGAGCGTCGTGGATGGAACGATCGGCGTGACCCAGCCCGGCGAAGGAGGAGCGTGAGACAGGCGGTCACGCCGGGACGGGCGCGCGACCAAGGCGCTGGATGGGCGCGACGACACGGGGCCGCCTCGCCTGGCGGCCCCCTTCGGCGCGATGTGACTTACCGTGCGCCACGCGCAGAGCTTGCGGCTGTCGTCCCCGGAGAGGGATGCACAGCCCGGGCTATGCGCGCGCTCAGCCGGCTGCTGGAGACGGGGCCTGGGGACGCCAACCGCCGGGCGGCGACGTCGGCCGACGTGGCCGTTGCGGGTGCAAGGTTCGTGAGGCCGCCGGACGCGCCGGGACCTGCCCGAGCGACGTTCGCGACGGACAGACATAAGGAGATGGAGCATGCGACGAGCGCTGGCCCTGGGTTTGTTGGTTTGTTCTGCCCAGCTTGCCGTGGGCGAGATGGTCATCTCGGAGTGGATGTATGGCGGCGCCGACGGTGAATTCGTGGAGTTCACAAACACCGGGCCGTACACCGTGGATATGACCGGCTGGAGCTTCGACGACGACAGCGCCATCCCGGGCACGGTGGACCTGAGCGCCTTCGGCGTGGTTGAGCCGGGCGAGTCGGTCATTCTGACCGAGGCGACGGCGGTGGACTTCGCCGTAGCGTGGGGTCTGAGCGGCGTTGCCATCATCGGCGACCTGTCGGCGAACCTCAGCCGCAACGATCAGATCAACCTGTATGACGCCGGCGACGGCCTCGTCGACCAGTTGAGCTACGGCGACGAGACGTACCCTGGGACGCCTCGGGCGCAGAACGCGAGCTGCAACATCCCCGATTCCGACTACGGTTACACAATCGCCCAGACGAGCTGGGTGCTGGCGACGGTCGGAGACGCGTACGGCTCGTGGCTGTCCGCGGGCGGGGACGTGGCCAGCCCCGGGCGCATCGTCGGCTACGCGCCGAGCGATTTCGACTGGGACGGCGACGTGGACGAGGCCGATTTCGACGCCCTGAGCTGCTGCCTGGCAGGGCCGGACGTGTCGTACGACCCGCCGCCGGTGGAGTGCGGCCTGGTGCCCGACGCCGAGGGGTTCTTCACCGCTGACTACGACAAGGACAGCGACGTGGACTTGGTCGATTTCTCGGTGTTCCAGGGGTGCTTCAGCGGGGCGGACAACCCGGCGGACATCACCTGCGGCGTCCTGGAAGAGCCGCACGAAGACACGTACATCACGCTGAACGGTGACTGGATCGCGGTAGACGGCAGCGGGGTCACGGTGGACGGGACCGAGGCGACGATCACGGTGCCGGGCACGTATCACGTCGTCGGCACGCTGGACGATGGGCGGATCGTCGTGAATGCGGCGGGCGGCCTGGTGCAGATGCTCCTGGAGGGCGTGGACATCACGAACTCCGAGAACGCGCCGGTCTTCGTAATGAGTGCCGGCAGCGTCGAGGTCGTCCTGGCTAACCAGACGGTCAACTACCTGACGGACGCGACCACCTACGTCTATCCGGACCCGGAAGACCCCGAGCCGGATGCCGCCCTGTTCAGCAAGGCCCCCATGACGATCTCGGGCACGGGCACGCTCGTCGTGCAGGGCAATTACCAGGACGGGATCGCCGGCAAGGACGAGTTGATCATCACCGGCGGCACGCTGGACGTGACAGCGGTGGATGACGGCATCCGCGGCCGGGACTACCTGCGGATCACCGGCGGCGATTTCACGATCGAGTGCGACGGCGACGGTCTGAAGGCCACCAACGACGAGGACCCGCTGCTGGGCTACATCACGCTCGAAGACGGGACGTATGACATCACGTCCGGCGGCGACGGCATCGCGGCCGAGACGCACGCCAACATCAGCGGCGGCGGCTACACGCTGCTGTGTGGCGGCGGCCACACGGTGACCCTCCCCACCGACGTTTCCGCCAAGGGCGTCAAGGGGTTGGCCGGCGTCGATATCAGCGGCGGCACGTTCGACATGGACTGCGCCGATGACGGCGTTCACTCCAACGACACCGTGACGATCAGCGAAGCCTCGCTGACGATCGCGACCAACGACAACCTCACGGCCGGCTACGGGGACGGCGTGCACGCCGACAACCTGACCCACATCATCAGCGGGTCGGTGATCATCACCTCATGCTACGAAGGCATCGAGGGCGGGAACATCACCATCGACGACGGCATCATCAACGTCACGTCGTCGAACGACGCCATCGACGCAGTGAGCAACATCGTCATCAACGGTGGGCAGTTCACGATTCTCTCCGGCGGCGGGCACCTGGTCACCATTCCGTCGAGCCGCTCGGCGAAGGCGATCAAGGGACTGGTCAGCGTGACCATCGGCGGCGGCACGTTCGACATCGACGCGGCCGACGACGGTCTCCACTCCGATAACGCCGTGACCGTCAGCGGCGGCGACCTGACCATTGCGACGAACAGCAGCACGTCCGCCAGCTACGGCGACGGCGTCCATGCCGAGTACTCCTTTCACATGACGGGCGGCAGCATCAACGTCACGACCGCCTTTGAGGGGCTCGAAAGCCGGGTCATCACGATCGACGACGGTGCCATCCGGGTGAACACGAGCGATGACGGCATCAACGCCGCCGGTGCCTCCGGGCTGAACAACTACATTCACATCAACGGCGGGTACATCGCGGTTTACGCGCAGGGTGACGGCATCGACGCCAACGGCCACATCACGATGAGCGGCGGCACGGTGATCGTGCATGGGCCGACGGGCAACTTCAACGGCGCGATCGATTACGACGGCACCTTCAATATCAGCGGTGGATTCCTGATCGCCGCCGGCAGCGCGGGAATGGCGCAGGCGCCGAGCACGTCGTCGACGCAGCGTTCCATCAAGATCACGTACGGATCCAACAAGGCCGCCGGCACGCTGGCGCACTTGCAGCTCACGAACAGCCCGTACACGAGCATCTTCACATTCGCGCCATCCAAGATCTACCGGTCGGTCGTGTTCTCGTCGCCGGCTCTGACGCAAGGCACGTCGTACGGGCTGTACACCGGCGGCAGTTGCACGGGCATGGCGATCGACGGCCTGTACACGGACGGCACGTACTCGGGTGGCACGAGGACGAACACGATCACGACGTACAACATCGTGACGAACGTGTACGCACCCTGACGGGTCGTTGGGTACACTGGGTGCCTGGTGTCCCGCGCCGGCCGGCGCGGGACGCCGGGTGTGTACGCGGACGAACGATATGCGCGTGCTCATCGTCGAGGATCAGCAGCGGCTGCGGCACTGGCTGAAGAAGGGCCTGAGCGAAGCCGATTTCGTCGTAGACGCCACGGGCGACGGCCAGGAAGGGCTGTGGTACGCGCGGGGCAATACGTACGACGCCATCGTCCTGGACCTGATGCTGCCCGGGGTGGACGGGCTGAGCATTCTGCGGCAACTGCGGGCGGCGGGCCGTGACGACCCGGTGCTCATTCTCACCGCTCGGGACACGGTGCCGGACCGCGTCCAGGGGCTGGATCTGGGGGCCGACGATTACCTGGTCAAGCCGTTCGCCTTTGAGGAACTGCTGGCGCGCGTGCGGGCCCTGGTCCGCCGGCGGTACGGCAATCGCAGCTCCCTCCTCGAGATCGGCGATTTGCGCATCGATACGGCCAAGCGGCAGGTGTGCCGCGACGGAGAAGAGGTCGAGCTGCGAGCGATGGAGTACAAGATCCTGGAATACCTGGCGCGGCGGGCTGGCGAGACCGTCTCCCGCGCCGAGATCTGGGAGCAGCTCTACGACTTCGGCGCGCAGACGATGAGCAACGTCGTGGACGTGCACATCAGCAGCCTGCGGCGGAAGATCGATCGGCCGGGAGAGACGAGCCGCATCCAGACGCGTCGCGGCCTCGGCTACATGCTGGGAGCGGGGCCATGACGCCGTCGCTGCGCTCGCGGCTGGTCCTGGGCATGTTCGTGGGGATCGCGGCGCTGCTGATCATCGCGGGGACAACGATCTACACGGTGCAGCAGCGGCAGCTCTATCGCGCGTTCGACGACACGCTGCTGAACAGTGCCAATGCCCTGACGCTGCTGATCCACCGCGGTCCGTTCGGCAACTGGTTCGACACGAACCGGCTGGAACGCCTGCCGGCCGGGCAGATTCGCCAGGGGGCAGTATTCCAGATCTGGAGCGATCAGCCGATCGACATGCTGCCTGCGGGGTGGAACAGAGACGCCGGCGAGGATGAGGAGGAGCCCTCCGGGCCGCCGGACTGGCCGCTCGGGCCACCGCCGGACGAACCGTTTGGCGAACCCTTCGGGGAGCCGCCGGACGAGTGGCGGTGGCGGATGCCGGGCGAGTTGGTGATTCGTTCGGAGTCGCTGGACGGGGCGGACCTGCCGCAGCTCGCCGGGGCGGGGGATAAACCCCGTTTCGAGCGGATCACGCTGCCGGACGGCTCGCCAGGTCGGGCCGTCGGGTTGCACGTGCAGATGGCCGGGCGTGGTCCGGGGCCGCGTCGTCCCCCACCGATCAAGCTGACCACTGTTGTTGCGGCCAGCACCGTGGAGATCGACAAGCAACTGAGCTTCCTGTTGGCGTTGCTGATCGTGACGGCGGCGGGGACGATGGCTGTGGCGGGCGGCGTGGCCTGGCTGGTGGTGAGTCGCGGGTTGCGCCCGCTGGACGCCGTGGCGAAGCAGATCGCCAATCTGGACGAAACGGGCCTCAAGGAACACATCGCCGATCGCGGCGTGCCGCGGGAGATCGAGCCGGTCGTCCAGCAGCTCAACGCGCTGCTCGGGCGGCTCGACGGCGCCTTCGAGCGTGAACGGGCCCTCACGGCCGACGTGGCTCACGAGCTGCGCACGCCGGTGGCGGAGATCCGAGCGATCACCGACGTGGCGTTGAGCCGCCTGCGGGATCCGCAGGATTACCGCCAGGCGTTGGGGGACATCGCCGACACGATCAAGACGCTGCAAGGGCTGATCGAGAAGCTACTGACGCTCGCGCGGCTCGAGACGGGGCAGTTGAAGCCGGAGCTGACATCCATCCCGCTGAAGCCCGTGGTCGAGCAGCACTGGATGCTGGTCCAGCCAACGGCGGAGTCGCGCAAAGTCACGCTTGAGGACCGCTGCCCGCCGGACGTGCTGGTGGCGGCGGACCCGAAGCTGCTGGAGATGGTCCTGGCGAACGCGCTGACCAACGCCGCGGAGTACGCCCGCGGCGACAGCCGGGTCATCGTGGAGGCCGCGTGCGTTGGGCAGCACCGGACGCTGATCGTGGGCAATGCGGGTTGTCCGCTGAGTGAAGAGGAAGTGGCCCGAGCCTTCGAGCGGTTCTGGCGAGCCGACACGGCCCGCAGCCGGAGCGGCCTCAACTGCGGACTCGGGCTGACACTCGTACGACGGGCGATGGAAGCGATGGGCGGAACGGCGGAGGCCACCGTGAACGCCGACCAGTGGTTCACACTGACGCTCATGTTTCCGCCGGCGGAGGCGGCGGCCTGACGGAGAACATCGGAGATGGAATGGGTTATCGGTCGTAACGCGAATTGCGGCGGACCGAGCCGCAACCATTTCATCCTCTATTCACACTCGGTTTGGTAGGATGGTGCGTGTCGCGGCGTATCCGCGGCCGTGGAGTACCAGGACATGCGCCCGCACGGGCGGGAGGCGAGGGTGTCCCCGTCGTGAAAACCGGTTTGGGCGCAGGGAAGGAGACAGTGTCATGAAATGCGCATGGGTGGTTGCTCTGGCCGTGTGTCTGGCGCAGTTCGCGTCGGGCGACGTGGTCATCTCGGAGTGGATGTACAGCGGCTCAGACGGGGAGTACGTCGAGTTCACCAACGTCGGCACCGAGCCGGTGGACATGACGAACTGGAGCTACAGCGACAGCGACGCGCAACCCGGCGACGTGTCATTCCTCGACGTCTTCGGCATCGTCCAGCCGGGCGAATCCGTGATCCTGACCGAGATGGGGGCGGAAGATTTCCGCATCGCCTGGTGGCTCGACAGCACCGTCAAGATCTTCGGCCCGAACGACAACAGCAACCTGGGCCGCAACGACACGATCAATCTCTACGACGCGGCGGGCATTCTGGTCGACACGCTGGCGTACGGCGACGAGGACTATCCCGACACGCCGCGGACGAAGGACGCCAGCTGCAACATCCCGGCATCCGACTACGGTTACACAGTGGCTCAGACGACCTGGACGCTGGCTGCGGTCGGCGATTCGTTCGGCTCGTGGACGTCCGTCGGTGGCGACATCGGTACGCCCGGCTGCATTCCGGAGCCGGCCACGGCGGCGCTGCTGCTGATCGGCGGCCTGATGGTTGGCTGCCGTCGGCGGTAGGCCCCCGAGTCTCCTCCCCGGGTCCATCGCGGATCGCCGCGCGGGCCCGCTCATACCGGCGGCACGGGTGCCGATTCACCGATCATCGCCGGAGGATGCGGAGCGAGCGGGCGGACACGATGGTGCACCCACGTAGCGGCCTGCTTCCGAGGAACAGGCCGGACCGCTACGAACGTTGTCGGCGCGGGGGGGGCGCCCCCCCGCGCCGGCAGACTCCACAGGAGATTCGTTGCGACCGTTTCGTCGGGGGCGGGCGGTCTGCGCCGACGACTTCTCGGCTGACCGGAGGGCGCTAAGCAGCCCAGCGGCTAGGACAGCTTGTGGCCCTGAACATCACGCCGCTTGACGCCGACGATCGCCACGTAATGGAGCGGGTGATGGTCCGTCGCCAGACGGTGCTGATAGCGTTCGCGGCGGCGCAACTCCAGCGTGCCGTCGTCCAGCATGGCCCGGACCAGCCGGGAGAAGCCGGAGTGATCTCCATTCGAGAGGAAGTCTTCCTTGATGTTGAAGGCGATCCAACCGCCGACGTCGATCAGGTTGTACGCGGAGATGAATGCCTCGGTCGGGATGTCGCCGAAACCAAGGGCCGCTACGCAGGTCAACGCGTTGAAGCGGCAACCGGCCAGCTCGCGGCGGTTTCCCTCGTTCAGGGTGGCCATGTCGAGAACATAGTAGTTGTCGTAGGACCCGGGCCGGTCGCGCTCCGCGGCCTCGGCGGCTTTCTCGATGATGTCCACGCCCACGATGAACTTGGCGCCCAGATCGGTCAGCTCGTCGGCGACGATGCCGTTACCAGCGCCGAGGTCCAGGACGCGCAGGTCGTCGGCGGACATGGGCGCATCGGCCAGCTCGGCCTCCAGCAGGCGACGGACGACGCGGGGGGAATCGCAACCCAGGATGTCGTAGATAACCTTCTCGTAGAGCCCGGGAACCGAGTAGAGCTCGTCATAATCGTGAAAGCGAATCTGACGCCACTCGCCGTTGACGCGGACAACACACCATTCCGCGTCCTGCGTCAGAGACAGACCCGGCTCCGGCAGAGCCACAATCAGACCGTTGTTATCCGAACTCACCGAGCGTCCTCTCTTCCTACCCCCCTGCTGAGCAGCCCTCATGGACTGCGTGCCGCACTGTCGTCCGCCCCCTATGTCGTTTCGCCTGAGGCCGCTTCCACCGGCTCCGCGCCGGAACGAGAATCCAGCGGGCCGGCGATCAGAATTGGCGAGGCCTCGAGCGTCTGAACGTCCATCATTTCCGCGATGCGCTGGAGCGAGGCGAGCGTCTGGAACCGTTCCCAGTCCTTCAACTTGGCGAGCTCCTCACGAAACCGATCCTGCAACAGCGAGGGGGCGTTCTTCAGCACGTCCCGCCCCGCCGTCGTGACCTTCACGTTCACGCTGCGGCCGTCCTGAGCGTGGCGGAAACGTTCGATGTAACCCACGCGTTCGAGCCGCTGCACGATGCCCGTGAGGGTCGGCTGCCCGACATGGATCGCCCGAGCCAGTTCGCCGACGGAGCACTCGCCCAACCGCTCCGCGGCCCGCAGTGTGGCGAGTTGGGGCCAGGTCAACCCGACCTCGTGCACGAGATGGTGGGAATGCAGGTCGACGCCCCGCATGATTCGGCGAAGGGCGACGACGATCTCGTCCTCGACGGTCAATGAACGATCCATACTCTGCTCGGCGCTCCAGTTAGATTGAACGCTAAGCATATCATGTTCCACGCAGGGCCGCAACGCTTCCGCCGGCCCAGGAAGGATCATATAAGCATTTTGTTTGCAGCAAGTTAACATCGCCAGCCGGAATATGCGGACGCTCAGCGCCTTCAGGCTATCGCTTGTATGCGAAATATATTCGTGTCGGGGCGCGGAGTGAACGCCCGCGCCGACGCGGACGGTTGCCCAGGGGCGTCCCATCCGCCGGCGTCATGCATGGCAGCCGCAGGAGCACCTCTCCCGTATGCGGCTGGGCGGGGTCTAAGTCAACGTGAGCGCCGGCCTTCCGCCAGCGCTCTGCAGATCCATCGTCTTTCCGCTGAGGAATTCGGCGGTCATCGCGTCGAACACGAGCACCGTGTTCTCATTGTGCGTGACGACCTCGTCCTCAGGCTTCTGCTCGTCCCATTTGAACTCGAGACGCCCCTCCTGCCTGCCGAGGCGGAGCGTCTTGCCTTCCGGAGCGCCTTGAGCCATCTCATGAAGACGAGCGGCAGCAGCATCGGTGACAGCAAACACGCCATCCTCCTTTCGATTTGGAACAGGGGACCTCCCGACCTGCACAACGCCGAGACGCCACCCCGAGAGCACGTAACACCCACTCTCCAGCATGGTACCGCTCAATTGCTTCGTGTCAAATCGTTCGCACACGTCGGTACCGCTCCCGCTGGCAACTCTAAGTCATTTAGCCCACGAAGTATATGGATATCAGTTTTGTCACCGCCGTATGCGGTTGACGCATGAACGCTTTCACTGCAATATAATTTGCCGTCGGGCGCGGGGGACCGCCGCCGTGAGGGATGTCTCTGGTTAGCAGTGTGAGAACGTGGGGGCGAAGGCAGGAGAGTCGTGGACAACGGACGGGAACAACTCGAGGAACTGGGCGCGCGGCTCGACGCCCTGTCCCGCGATGCGAAGAGGCTGAAGGGTGAGTCTTCCCGGGGGCTGGAGCAGTCGCTCCGCTCGCTCCGCGAACAATGGTCCACCCTCCGGGAGGAGCTGGACGCGATCGAGGTGCTGGGCGGCGAGCCCGGCAGCAACATGATCGTCGCCCTGCAGCAATCGCTGACCAACCTGGCCGGCGCCTGTGCAGAGGCGGAGAAGCGGCTCGGGAGCCAGGGCAACTGATCGAACGGCGACACTCCAGCACACCCGCTCGCGGGGGGATGTCACCGAGCACTCCAAGCGGTCGACCAGAGAGCCGTCACTCCGACGGGCTCTTGGCCAGGCCGCTCACTGCTCGCTTGACGGCGCGGAGCAGGTCTTCGCCCCGAAGGTCCTTGTCGATCACCACGCCGTCGGGGCCGATCAGGAACGTCGCCGGGATGGCACCTACGCCGTAGAGGTTGGCTATCGGACTGTCGGGCCCCTTCTCGGCCCAGATCTGCGTCCAGGGCAGCTCCTGTTTGGCGACGTAGTCGCGGGCGGTCTGGGCGGTACGATCGAAGCTGATGCCGACCACGACGAGGCCGTCTTTCGCGTACTCCTCGTAGGCTTTCTTCACATTGAGCAACTCGGCGACACAGGGGCCGCACCAGGTCGCCCAGAAGTCCAGCAGCACGACCTTGCCCCGCAGGGCCGACAGCTTGAACGGCTGGCCGTCGAGCGTGGTGACCTCGAAGTCCGGCGCCGGCTTGCCACGGTAGACGCCCTGCACTTTGACCTTCTCGATATTCCAGGTGAGCTTGCTCTGCCCGACCGGCAGAGTCATCTCCTTTGACCAGGAGACGTCGCGGGGCGTCGGGCCTCACCCATACCCGGTGCGGGAGACGTGGCGGAGCAGTTCGACCTCGTGCACGCCGGCGGCGAGGCCCTTCACCTCGTAGCGGCCCTCGACGTCGGTGATCGCCCCAATGATGATGCCGGTCTCGTCCTGGGCCTTCACCATGACGTTCACGCCGGCGAGCGGCTTGCCGTCGAGGTCAGTCACGCGGCCGTCAATCTGTGCCCCGGACGAGCTTTCCAGCACGGCGGTCACGGTCGCGCCGGGAGCGAGTTCGACGATGCGGGCGAAGAGCGTCGCCTGGTATGGGATGTTCGAGCCGTACGCGTAACGGGTCACGCGGTAGCGCAGGCCCGGCGGAAACGGACCGAGGTGCCACGGTTCCTTGCTCCTCTTGTCGTCGTCCGACCGGTACGGCGGATAGATGTAGACGCGTGGCTCCACCTCTTCGTCGGCGGTGGACGCGGTCTCGGCCGATGAATCGCCGGCGGGCTGGGTCGTCGCGAGCCGAGGCAGCGGCGCAAGGTCGACGTCGACTGAGAAGGTGAGGGACTTGTCGGCGGGTTCGGGCAGTGGCCCGACGATGATGTCCGCCGGCGTGTCCATCTCGATCTTCAGGAAGCCCTCCGGGCAGTCCGCGGGCACCACGTCGGTACGGAGGACGAGGCCGGACTGGCGGTTGCCGGCGGCGAGGAACCAGGGCTCGCCGGGAGCGGCGAAGTTGCGAAGCGTGAAGCGGCCTTCGTCGTCGGTGAGGGCGTCGCAGAACATCCGCCCGTTGCGGACGGCGAAGACCTTCGGATCGCGCTGCTCCTCGCCGGAGCCGTCGAGGCTACCCTCGGGACCCACGCGGAGATAGCCCTTCTCGCGGTGAGCCATGAGGACCGGGATTCCCGCGAGCGGCTTGCCGTCGGCCTTGGAGACGACGATGCCCATCAACGTGTTGATGGCCGGTCTTCGCGGGGAATCCGCCACCGCCGACAGAAGCCACGTAACGGTCAGCACGAGGGCCAGCGCTGCCGGCCGAGCCTGGCGTGAGTACTTGCTGCACACGGCGATTGCTCCACGAAACTTGACCTGATCCTCAATCCGTGTCCGTCGGCGACGAGCCGGCGGGCAGCGCGTAACGTTCGACCTTGCGGGCGAGCTCGGCGATCAACCAGAGCTCCTGGCCGTCGTGAACCACGAAGCATTGCCAGCACTCGCGGCAGGGAGCGATGGCATCCAGGTCGTACCACTTGGGCGGGTCGGCGGCGGTGTCCAGGAGAAGGTTGTGAGGAGCTGCGAGACTGTGCGTTACGGCGAGAACATAACGCCCGCTGTAGACGATCCGGCGCCAGTCGAGCCACTCCTCGCCCGTGCTGGGCACCTTGATAGTCTTCAGCGGTTCGCCCGCCGAGTTGTAGAGGCTGATGACGCCGCGCTCCGCTCCCCGGCGCGAACCCATGTTGAACGAACCGGTAGCCAGAGCCAGCGAACCGTCCGGCGCCACGGCCGAGGCCTCGATCCAGTCGAGCCAGGTGTCATCCGGCTTTCGCCGGAGGCAGGTCAGAACCGTGTTGTCCTCGTCGACGAGATAGGCCTCTCTTTCGGCGATAACCCAGAAGCGTTGACTGTGGGGCTGGTAGCAGACGCGGCTATTGGAATACCCCATGTCTTCCTGTATGGCCGGCAGCGTGCGGAAGCCGACGCGCTCGCCGCTGGGCGAGAACTCCAGCCTACCAACAAAGACGGACCCGTCGCCAGCCACGTTGACGTTGCCGTGGAAACTCCACCAGCCCTTGAAGTCGTCCGGGTCGGGATGGAGCTGACGGACACATTGGCCGCTGGAATCGAAGATGTGCGTCCTGCCCCCCTGCGACTCGGCGATGTAGATCATGCCTTGCTGGTCGACGGCCACGTCGCCGATCGCGCCCAGCCGGGGCACACCAGGGGTCTCGCCCAGGATGAGGGCGACGAAATCGGACCGCCAACTGAACCGGAGTCTGATCGTTCCGAGGTGGCGCAGCGTCAGGGAATCCAGCTTGTCGGTCTGCTCCTCGGGCAAGGCACACGTGGTCGGGTTGTACGTAGCGCGACCGTGCTCCGTAACCTGCCAGCCGTCCGCGACATTTCCCTCAATCTCGAAGGTGACGCGCTGATTCTCCTTCACGAACCAAAGGTCGAAGCAGCGGGGTTCATCCGTGCGCAGGATGGCGCCATTCTTGTTGATCTCGCCCTCGATCTGGCTCAGCCGCGCAAGCTCGAGGCGGTCCGTCCGCTCGTCCAGTCGTTTGCGGTACTCGCTGTACTCCGGGTAATCGCCGGGACGGTCCAGCTCCCAGACCGGCTCTCCCACCGGGTCGATCAGGTTGTAGCAGCCGCCGGTGGCGCGGACTTGCTGGGCGGGAATATTCCACTTCGTGTATTCCCAATTGACGAGGATCAACGGTGTGCCGGCGACCGGCTTGGCGCTACGAATGAACCAGAGCTCGAAATCGCCTTCGGTCGGATGCGCGAAGGTGAACTCGTCCAGCAGCTTACCGTCGGAGAGCTGATAGGTGCACCAGGTCTCGCTCTGCAGAAACCAGCCTCCTTCCTCCAACCGGACGATGAAGCGGTCGTTTTCGGGATCGAGCATGAAGCCGTTGACGTTCCGGTCGACGGTGGATGCATCGCTGGGCTGTCCCCGCCGGGGCAGGACGTCGTTCATCCGCAGTTCGCCCCGGGCATCGAGGATGACCAGATGCGCCTTGCCGTCCTCGCGCGCTTTCCGGTCCACCGGGCGGTTCTCGTAGCCAAGCGAGTAGGCGTAGCCGGCGACGATTCCGTCGTCGCCGACCGCGCAGTCCCAGAGCGTGAACGGCAGCGTCTTGGCCCAGACCTCCGCCCCGTCGTGCGTCATGCGGTAACGACCCTCCCCCTGGCCATACATCGTGCTCGGGTCCACGCGTAGCGCATAGGCACCCAACGCCGACTTGTACGTCTTCGGGTTCAGCGTAACGCGTGAGATCCGCCCGGCGGCGGCAGGTGGCGCGAGCCACGCGGCCACGGCCATGACCGTCAGCATCATCAGCCAGGCTCGGTTCAAGCACCTGTTGCCCACGGCGATTGCTCCACGAAGCGCGACCTGTTCCTCAATCCGTGCCCCGCGACGACGAGCCGGCGGGTAGCGCAAAGCGTTCGATCTTGCGGGCCGTCTCGGCGAACAACCAGAGCTCCTGCCCGTCACGCACCACGAAGCAATGCCATTGCTCGCTGTACGGGGCGAAGGCACCGACGTCGTACCATTTCGGCGGGTCGACGGCGGTATCCAGGAGCAGGCAGCGCGAGTCCCCGAAGCCGGACGGGGCGACCAGGACGTACCGCCCGGTGTGAGCGAGTCCGTGGCAGCCGAACCGCCGCTCACCGATGTTGGGCAGCGCAACGGTCTTCACCGGCTCGCCCGACGGGCTGTACAGGTTGATGGTGCGCTGGTCGAGCTCCCAATGCGGGCGGATGCCGAAAGGACCCGCCGCCACGGCCAGTGAACCGTCCGGCGCCACCGCCGCGGCTTCGACCCGGTCGAGCCAGTTGTTGTCCGGCTTTCGCCGGAGGCACGTCACAACCTCGTTGTCCTCGCCGATGAGATAGACCTCTTCCCAACAAATCGCCCAGCAGCGTGAGCCGTGCGGCTGGTGCACGAAGCGGCCGTCGTAGTACTCCGGCTCTTCGGTCCCCTCGGGCGGCTTGTGGAAGCCAACACGCTCGCCGGCGGGCGAGAACTCCAGCCTGCTGATGAAGACGCGACCGTCGCCGATGACGTCGATGTCGAGGCCCGCGCCGTTCTCGAAATCGTCCGGGTTGGGGCTGAGCAGCCGGACGGGCCGGCCCTCGGCGTCGAACACGTGCGTGATGCCATGGCGCGCGTCGGCGATGTAGATCGTGCCCTGCTGATCGATGGCCACACCGCCGACGTCGCGAAGCTGGCGTGCGTCGGGCGCCTCGCCCAGGATGCGGGTGACGACGCCGCCCGGCCCAAGCTGGAGGAAGGAATGCCGGTCGCAAACCCACAGCACGCCGTGGCGATCCACGCAGGCGGCCGTACCGTCCGGATCGCTGGCCGGCTGGGCGGACCAGCCGTCGACGTGGCGGGGATCGAACTTGTCACGCACGGTCCAGTCGGCGTTGATACGCCACACACGCGGCGACGACATTTCGAGTACGACGACCAATCCGTCATCGGCGTCCGCAGTGATGAACTCCACAAAGGGGTACTCCTCGCCGAAGAGCGCCGCGCAGTCACGTGTCTCCAACACGCGCCCGTCGAGCGATACCACGCTGACCGTGGCCCCGCCGTAGCCGAGCTGGGCGATGATGCGGCCCTGGGTCGTGACGGTCACGCCGAGGACGACGTCCCCCGGGGCCACACGCCAGCGTTCCTTGCCGGCCGCGTCGAAAGCGGCCAGCTCCTCGCGCTCTTCCTCGCCACACCCGGGGAAGATCGCCGCCACAAAGCCGCCATCATGCGTCGAGGCGACCCATCGGGCGCCCTGCCCGGTGAACGGCAGAATCTCCTCCTGCTGGCCGGTCGCAACGTTCAGCCACCAGGCCCGCGTCCTGCTGTCGATCGATTTGCCACCCTCGTCCTTTCGCCATGTGCAGGCCACCAGCAGCCAGCGGTCGCCGGTGATCCACGTGGCCGTCGGGACGTTGTAGTCGTCGCCGAACAGCGCGCTGAGGCCCGCGGTGCGAACGACCGTGCCGGCGGAGTCGATCAGGACGAACGTGGTGGAGTGGTCCGTCTCTTGGCGGAGGAAGCCGATCCGCCCGCCTTCGTCGATGTCGAAGTGCTCGATGTCGCGGATTTCGGGGGCGGGCTGTGCGTCGGACTGGAGCTCGATCGTCCCCAGGTGCCGCAGCGTCAGGGCGTCCAGCTTGTCGATCTGCTCTTCGGGCGAGGGACGCGAGGTCGGGCTGTACGCCGCGCGCCCGCACTCCGTGACCCGCCAGCCGCCGGCCGCGTCGCCGTCGATCTCGAAGGTGGCGCGCTGGTTCTCCTTCACGAGCCAGACGTCGAAGCGGCGCGGTTGGTCCGCGCGCAGGATGGTGCCGTTCCGGCCGATCTCCTGATCGATCTTCTCCAGACGCTCAATCTCGGCGGCGTCCTTCTCCGGGTCCAGCCGCTCGCCGTACTCGTAGCACAGCGGGTAGTCGCCGGGACGTTCCAGTTCCCAGACCGATTCCCCCGCCGAATCGATCAGGTTGAAGCATATGCCCGTGGCCCGGACCTCGCTCTCGACGTCATCCCAGTCCCGGTAGCTCCAATTGACGAGGATGAGCGGCGTGCCGGGAATCAGCCGGACGCCGAGAATGTGCCAGAACTCGTTCTCGCTCTTGGCCGGATGGGCGAAGACGAACTCGTCCAGCAGCTTGCCGTCGGAAAGCTGATAGACGCGCCAGGTCTCGCTGTGTGACGCCCAGCGCCCCTCACGCAACCGGACGATGAAGCGATCGTTGGCCGGATCGAAGAGGAAGCCGTTAACGTCTCGATCGATCGACGAAAAGTCGGTATTTACCCCGTGGCGGGGAAGGACGTCACACACCCGCAACTCACCGCGGGCATCGAGAATGACCAGATACAGCTTGCCATCCTCGGGCGATTCCCGGTCCAACGAGTAATTCTCTTTGCCGAGCGAGTAGGCGTAGCCGGCGACGATCCCGTCGTCGCCGACCGCGCAGTCCCAAAGCGTGAACGGCAACGTCTTCGCCCAAACCTCCGCCCGGTCGCGCATCATCCGGTAGCGGCCCTCCCCCTGGCCGTACATTGTGCTCGGGTCCACGTGCAGCGTGTGCGTGCCCGACGCAGAGGTGTACGTTTTCGGGTTGAGGATGTCGCGTCCCAGACGCCGGGCGGCGGCAGGCGGCGTCAGCCACGCCGCGGCCAGCACGACGGACAGCATCAACAGCCGGGCTCGGTTCATGTACATCTTGCTCACGACGATTGCTCCACGAAACGTAACCCGATCCTCAATCCGTGCCCTGCGCCGACGAGCCGGCGGGTAGCGCGAAACGTTCGACCTTGCGGGCGTTCTCGGCGAACATCCACAACTCGCGGCCGTCGTGGACGAAGAAGGCCCGCCAGCGGTCGTCGTAGGGCGCCAGTGAGTCAACCTCGTACCATTTCGGCGGGTTCGCGGCGGTGTCGAGCAACAGGCGGCGTCCGTCCTCCCCCCCGTGCGGCCCGGTGAGCACGTAGCGTCCGTTGTAGGCGAGCGTCCGCCATGTCTTCCACTCGTAATCGACGTTCGGCGGCGGTGCGGTGACCAGCGGTTCGCCGGTCGGCCCGTAGGTGCTCACCCCGGGCGGCGCGGGCGCCAAGAGCCACGAGGCCGCACTCGCCACCGCCAACCCGCCGTCCGGCCCGAAGGCGGCCGCGGAGATCGTATCGAGCCAGCAGCGGTCGGGCCGGCGATGAATCGTCCGGAGGACGGTGTTGTCATCGCCCACCAGCTTGACGCCATCCGTGGAGACCACCCAGCAACGCCCCCCACTCGGCTGGTAGAACACGCCGCTCCCAAGCTGGTCCGGCTCGTCTGTCCCCTCGGGCGGCTTGCGGAAGCCGATCCGCTCGCCGCTCGGCGAGAACTCGAGGCCGCCGACGAAGATGCGGCCGTCCGCCGCCACGTCGATCGCCGGACAGACGACCGCCCAGGAGCCCTCCCAAATCGGCCGATCCGGGACAACCGTCAGCAACCGCCTGGAGTCTTCCGGCGAGGGGCGGAGTATGCGCACACGCCGGCCAGCGGAGTCGAAGACGTGCGCGAACCGGTTGCGCTGCTCGACAACGCAGATCATCCGGTCCGCGCCGACCGCCACGTCGGAGACCCGGCGGAGGGCGGGCGTTTCCGGAGATTCGCCGATGACGCGGTCAACCACGTCCTCGTCGTCCAGGCACATCAGGCAGGCCCCATCGGTGGTCCACACCTTGCCGGCGGCGTCGACGCGAACGCCGTTGCGGGCCACGTCGACCTTCCACCCGCTGGCGCACCGTATCCACAGTTTCCGTTGGTAGCTCCAGTCCGAGTGGACGTGCCAAATCGGCCCGTGCTCGAAGTGCACGTAAACGCCGCCTTCATGGTCCGGAGCGACGGACGTCATCCAGGCACCCTCCTCGCCAAACACGACGCTGCATTCGTCGCAGCGACGGAAGGTCCCGTCCGCATCGAGAACCGAGACGCAGCGACCGCCGCAGTACGGGATGATGACCTGGCCCTCGCTGGTGACCACCAGCCCCGACGCGTTGTCCAGCCAGTCTGAGTCCGGCACGAAGCGCCACGTCTCGTTGCCCTCGCCGTCATACATGGCAACGTACGTCTTCGCGTCCCGGCTGGTGGCGTCGTCCACGATGGCCACGAACCCGCCCCGCCCGTTGCCGGCCACGCGTTCGAGCCAGGACTCGCGGATCTCCACGATCGACCGTACACGCAACGCCGGCGTCTCCAACGTCCAGACGCGGGCGATCGGCGTACGCTGACCGTCGCCGGCCACATCCCACGTCGTGCCGGCGAGGAGCCAGCGGTTTCGGCCGAGACAGGCCAATTCGAGATTCCGGAACTGCGTCTGCCCGAGCAGCTCGCGCGGGTCGAGCGCAGCGGCCACGGTGCCGCCCGGCTCCACCAGCAGCAACGTCTGCGTCTCATCAGTGCTGCCACGCAAAACAGCGATCCGGCCCTCATCGTCGAGCTCGAAGTCGGTGACGTCGCGGACCTCCGGGAGCGGCTGCGACTCGGGCTCCAGCGTGATCGTGCCCACGTGCGGCAACGTCAGCGGGTCGGGCGGAGCCGGCTGCGTGGTGACCAGGTCGGGGGCGGCGGCGGGAACATCGAAGTCCTCGCGGCCCACCTCCGTGACGCGCCAACCGTCCTCACCGTCGCGCTCGACGCGGAACGTGATGCGCTGCGCCGCTTTCACGGAGAAGACGTCGAACTGCCCCGGTTGATCCACCTCCACAATCACCCCGTTCTCCCTGATCCACTCGCGGATACGGCGGCGGCGCTGGACCTCCGCGGCGGCCTGCTCGTCACCCGCCGCTTGCTCATCGTCTGCGGGCTCCATGTAGTCGCCGGGAAAAGACTGTGTCCAGACCAGTTCACCCGCCCAGTTGATCAGCGTGCACTCAGCTCCAACGTCGCGGAAATCAAGGGCGTATTCGCCCCACTTCGCGTACATCCAGTACACGAGGAGCAACGGGGTACCGGCGATCGGACGCATGGTCTGCAAGCCCCAGTACGTGTTCTCGTCCTCTTCCGGGTGGCCGAAGTCGAACTCGTCGACAAACGTGCCGTCGGACAGGGCGAAGATCTGCCAGGTTTCCCCCGACGATAAGCGTAGGCCAGGTCTGCTCGAGCGGACGAGCAAACGGTCGTTGCCGGCGTCGGCGACCAGCTCGATGGTCCGCAGGTCCAGCCTGTACCCCCACTCGCTTGAGTCCCGCTGCGGCAAGCCGGTGTTCAATCGCTGCGAGCCGTCCGGACCGATGATGACCAGGCACACCCGGCCCACCTGATCCGCAGGCCCCACGCCGTTCCAGTTGCCAGCGCAGGCGTAGCCGGCAACGAAGCCGTTGTCGGTGATCACTGCCTCCCGAAGCGTGAACGGACGCGTGCCGGCCCAGACCTCCGCGCCATCACGGGTCAGCCGATATGTGCCCTCGCCCAACCCGTAGATCGTACCCGGGTCCACGTCCAGCACGTACGCCCCCGACGGCGAAGTATACGTCTTTGGATTAAGAATCATCTCCCCGTCGCGATCCGCGACCGCCGGCGACGCCAGCCATGCGACGACCAAGACTAGGGCGATCATCTGCTCCAGTCGCACGGTATGTCCTCCCTCTCTGGCGAACTGCCAGCCTACTCCGACCCACCCGCGGGCTCCTCAGGCCCGGCGACACAGAACGTTATCGTCGGCACGTCCCCGACCTTCACGCCGTGCGGCGTGCCGGCGTCCATCCGCCCCGCAAGGATGATCCTGGTGTCGCACGACTCCTCCTCCACCTTCTGGACGGCGAAGAGGCGGGTGCAGTGCGAACCGGCGGCCTCGTTGGGCGACGGCGGCAGAAGTAGCCACATGCCGGGCTTGAGCCCCTGCTTCTCGCCGGCCGCGAGCCGGGCCCAATCGCTCGTGAGGGTCACGAACGAACCGTCCGTCGTCGTGCTCCACAGATCGGTGACCGGCGCCTCCACACGCCTCGCCACCAAGCCGCGGGACACGTTTGGCCACCAGGCCGGCGCCACGGGCGTTCCCGTCGCCGGCTTCTCCCAGTCTCCTTCGCGGAGGTAGAACCGAGGCAACCCCGCCTCCACGCCGATACGAGGCTCTCTGCCCTGCGCGATCGTGTCGCGGAAATGCTCGATACCGCCGTCCGGAATCAGATACAGGCGTTCACCCCACGTCACCGGAACGAACCACCGGCCTCCGAGAAACGACAGCTCGGGATCCTCCGAATCCAGGACGAGCAGGCCGTCGATGACTTCGCACGTGCCTTGACTGCGGCCGTACACGCCCAGGTCGCCACGCCACTCCCACTCGTACATACCGAACGGCAGGAGCCGGAGCCACAGGTAGAGGTCGTGGTCGCCGCACCAGTACTCACCGACGAGGTCGGCCAGCGTGGCTAGCGGCGGCGAAGGCACGCTTTCTGGCACCGCTGCGGCCGCTGGCGAGCTGTCCGGTTGCGAAGTCGGCGTGGACGGCGTCTCGGTTGCCGGCAACGCGAAGCGCTCAATCTTGTAAGCGTGTTCGGCGAGCATCCACAACTCGCGGCCGTCGTGGACGAAGAAGCCGCGCCACCAGTCCTCGTACGGCTCCAGCTTGCCGAGGTCGTACCAGGTCGGCGGGCTGGCCGCCGCATCGAGCAGCAGGTAGCGACCAAAGTCGAAACCGAGCGGCCCGAGCAACGCATAGCGACCGCTGTACGCTAGGTTCCCCAACACACTCACCGAGTCCTCATCCTCGGGAACCGCGGCAGCCGCCAGCGGTTCGCCGGCCGGCCCGTAGACGCTGACCACCTTGCCGGCGTACATGCGTGCGGTGGCCCGCGTCGACACCAGCGCCAACCCGCCGTCCGGCCCGACGGCCGCGCCGCCGATCTGGTCGAGCCAGCAGCGGTCGGGCCGCCGGCGGATCGTCTGGATCGCTGTGTTGCTCTCGTCGATGAGCGTGGCCACCCCCTCAGACACGTACCAGTAGCGCGGCCCGTGCGGCTGGTTCAGCACCCAGCCATCGTACACGCCCGGTTCCTCCAACCCCTCGGGCAGCTTGCGGCGCCCGACCCGCTCGCCGCTCGCCGAAAACTCGATCCCGCCTACGAAAACGCGGCCGTCCGCCGGAACATCGAGCGTGATCTCCCACGAATGCTCGAAATCGTCCGGAATCGGGCGGATGATCCGCACGCGCCGGCCGGCAGAGTCGAATACGTGCGTGAACGCGTTGCGCTCCTCGGCGAGATACACGTTACCGGCATTGTCGATCCTTGCGGCGGCGATGGTCCGCAGCAGGGGCTCGCCGGCGGATTCGCCCAGCTCCGCTTCGACGACGCCGGCGTCGCTCAGCCGCAGCAGCGCCTGCCCGTCGGTCGCCCACAACCGGCCGCTCGGGTCCACGCACACCGGGCCGCGCACCGGGAACGGATCAAGATCAACCAGTCGGCCGTCGGCGTGCTTGAGGACGATCTCGCTGCGCAGCGTCCCGTCCAGCCGAACACGTCGCACGGTGCCGGACGCGACGGACGCCTGTGTGATCAGGCCACCATCCGTATCCGGCGTAAACCACGCCCCACTGCCCGACCCGTCGAACAACGTCTTCGACGGGATCGTCCGGACGGTCTTGCCATCCCGGTCGATCACGGCGACCGTACCGCCGTATTCCGATTGAACGACGACGTTGCCCTCGGTCGTGACGGTCAGGCGCTCTGCGCCCCCGCCGTACGGATCACCCCAGTCAATCACGGTGCGCCACCGCTCGCCACCGCCGGCGTCGAACGACACGACCGTGCTCGACTCGGCGGCGCACATGACGAACCCGCCGTCGTGCGTCGCAGCCATGCAGCGTGAGAACGGACCGGCCGAGGGCTGGAGCTCGGTGTACTGCCGCGTGTCGGCGTCCAGACAGAAGGCGTGTATCTCCGCCTCCCTGACGGCCTGGCCCGGGACTTCGCGCAGCACGGACGCCATGAGCAGCCAGCGGCTGCCGCCCAACCAGGTCATCGTGGGCGTTCCGTTGTCACCGTCGACCATGCTGTTCAGGTCGAGTATCCAGAGGACGTGCCCTTCCGCGTCCACCAGGATGAACTCCGGCTCGTGATCAAAGACCGTGCAGCGGAGAAAGCCGATGCGACCGCGATCGTCCAGATCGAAGCAATGGACGTCGCGGATCTCCGGGAGCGGCCTCACCTCGCGTTCGAGCGTGATCGTGCCCAGGTGCTTCAATTCGAGGCGGGCCGGCTGCGTTGCAGCCACGCCGGCGATGGGAACGTCGTAGTCCGCCCGGCCGACCTCGGCGACACGCCAGCCGCTCTCGCCATCGCGCTCGACGCGGAACGTGACCCGCTGCGCCGCCCGCACGAAACAGACGTCGAACTGCCCCGGCTGATCCGTGCGTATGATCCCCCCGTTGTACCGGACCGCGTCCCAGACCCGGTCGTGGCGTTTCGCGTCCTCCATCGCCTGCTCGTCAGTCGTGTCGCGGTCGGGCAGCCTGGGCATCGCGTCGTCGCCGGGGAGAAGCGTCTCCCACACGGGCCCGCCCGCCCAGTCGACGAGCGAGAAGGCGCTACCGTCCTCCGCCTCCATCTTGTCCTTTTCGCCCGTGGGCCGGTTGAAGTACCCCCAATGCACCAGGATCAGCGGCGTGCGGGCGACCGGACGTGCCGCCCGCGTGTACCAGGACTCGTGCTCGCCCTCGCGCGGATGGTCGAACTGGAACTCGTCGAGAAACGTGCCGCTGGACAGGCGGTAAACACGCCAGGTCTCCATCCGGCGGCCATGCCCGCCTTCGTCACAGCGAAAAACGAAACGGTCGCCGGCGGGATCGACCGCGACGCCGATACCCGTGCGGTCGATCGAACTCGTGCAGGTCTCGTGCCCCCGCCGCGGCATCGTCTCGCTCATCCGCAGCGAGCCGTCCGGAGCGATGATGACCACGTACAGCCGGCCGTCCTCGCCCTCGGGGACGATGTTCTCCCAGCCGCCGGAGTAGGCATAGCCGGCGACGGTGCCGTCGTCGGTCACCTCCGCTTCCCAGAGCGTGAGCAGGCGTGTGCCGGCCCAGACCTCGACGCCATCGCGGGTGAGGCGGTACGTGCCGGCGCCACTGCCGTAAATCGTGCTGGGGTCTACATATAGCGCGTAACGCCCCGATGGCGACGTGTAGGTCTTCGGGTCGAGGATGACGGCCCCGCCGCGTTGGGCCGGCGCCGGCGACGCAAGCCACCAGCCGGCGACCACGGGCAACAACCAGAACGCTCGCGATCGCCGACGCCTCGTCTGTCGAATCCCCATACGCTCGCCCTCGCCCGCGGCGGCCGCCGCACGAACAGGCTGGATCGGCCGGCGAGCCCCCCGCGGCGGGAGCCGGCAGCGCCGGCCGAGACACACTCCAATCCATTGTACGTACCGGTCCAGCCCCGGGTGCAGGTGTGATACGCGTTCCGCTGCCGCGAACGCCGCAGGTCGCGTCCGGCTCGGGACACATGAGAAGAAGGGGAGGCCGCGAAGAGCGACCTCCCCTTCTGTTGTCGGCTTGGGCTAGAGGCTAGCGGCCTCGGCCGTATCCGCCGCCGCCGGTGCGCGGGGCACGCGGCTTGGCTTCGTTGACGGTCAGGGCGCGGCCGCCGTGGTCCGTGCCGTTGAGGGCGCTGATGGCCGCCTGGGCCTCAGCATCGGACCCCATCTCGACGAACCCGAAACCCTTGCTCCGGCCGGTGTCGCGGTCCTGGATGACCTCGGCGCTGCCGACCGTACCGTGCGGCGTGAACAACTGCTCCAGATCGGAACTGCTGACGCCATAACCCAGATTCCCGACATACAACTTTCTGCCCATCGTGTTTCTCCTGTCGATGGCATATGCGACCCATAGCTTTACTTTCAGGGTCTCGGTGAAAGTGGCCGTGGTTCCGGCCAGGAAGGAGGGAAAACGATCTAGGCAGTAGGATGCGGGAATTGCTCTGCAAACACCACGTCTCGGCCTGGTTCGTAGATCCGACCGCCAGGATTATACCCCCGCCCGCCAGGAAGTACAGCAGACCCGATCACAAGAATTCGCGAGGCGAGCAAGGTGCGCCGGCGCTTACCTGGCGCCGTGCACCGCGGCCTGCCGGCAGGAAGCGGGTCCCGACGCGGCGGAACCGACGGCGCTCGAAGGTTGAATGTCGGGTGTCACCATCGCCGTGTCTCCAACCGGGCCGGCGGAGTCCGCAGCGACCGGCCCCGCTCCCACCGATTGGCCGGGCAGAGCGTGGTCGGCCCGGCGGCCGTCCACGCTGCGCAACGGGACCAGGTTGGCTGGTGGGGCCGCGTGGCGCCGAATCCGGCCGAAGCGCAGGCGCAGCGCCCAGCCCAGCGTCCGGCGGGCAGTCAGCACGAGCCCGCGCATACCCAGGACTTGCAGGACCGCATCGGCCAGGTGCGGCCCACTCTTCGGTCGCACCAGTGCGAAGAGAAAGCGCAGCGGATTGTAGAAGTAGAGGTAGGCAGCCAGGATGTTGAGTTGTTTGCGCCACGGCCGCGGGTGATGCGACGCCACCACGTAGTTCCCGCCCAGCATGTGCTCCTGGACCGGCCGGTTGCCGACGCGCTCGTACGCCATGCCGGACGTATACGTGTCGACGTACAACCTCGAGCCGGTGGCGGGCACGAGCATGAGGACCTGCATGCTGACCGCCCCGGCCTTGCGCAGCAGGCGAACCTGGTTCAGCAGGCCGCGGGGCCCAGGGCCGCGGCTAATGAGCGGCTGCCGGTCATGGTGCATCATCATCGGCATCGGACAGATGCCGTGCCGCCGCAGCAGTTCGAGCGCGGTGAGCGTCTGATCCGCGCCCTGTCCCTTCCGCACCAGGGTCCCCGTCATGTCCTCGACGCCCACCCACAACGCCCGCACGCCGGCGTGCCGGACCGTCGACAGGTGATCCCGTAACCGGAGCGTATCGTGCACGGTGACCTCCGTGCCCCAACGGAGTCGCTTGCGTATGGGCCGGCCGCCGACGCTGGTTCGCGCCAATGTATCGACGATGTCGAGCGTGCGCTCACCGTCGTTGAAGAAGTTGTCGTCGGCCCCGAAGAAGCTGCGCAGCCGGTACTCGTCGTACAAGCGGGTGAACTCGTCGGCGATGCGCAGCCCGCTCTTGGCACGGTACTGCCGCTGGTTATACGCAGGAATCGGGCAATACGGACAGGCGAACTTGCAGCCATACGTCAGCACGAGTGAACCGATGGGGCTGAACCGCGCCACCTGATCGGCCGGCAGGGCCCGCGCGACCAGCGTGGCCCGCCGGCTCGGCGGCTCGAGCAGCCGGTAGCCCAGGACCGGGTGCGGCAGTTCATCCAGATCGCCCAGCAGGCGCTGCACACCGGTGTCGACGAGTTCCTGGACAACGCCGGCACCATCTGTGCGGGCGTACACCAGACCGGGAACGTCGTCGAGCAGACCCTGATCACGTGCCCGCAGGAAGGCTATCCGCACCGGCTCGTCCTTCGCCCTGATCGACAGCACGGCATCCAGCAAGTGCAGCAGCACGTACTCCTCGCCGGTGACCGCCACGTCGGCGCCCCATGGATCGCGTGGATCGACACCGAAGGCGTCCCAGGGCTCATAGATGACCTTCGGGCCGCCGGCGATGATCAACGGCCGGTGCGGCGCCGCGATACGGCAGGCGTCGCGAACCAACGCCGCGAACGCCGCCGAGTGCAATTGCATGCTCGACACCAGGAACAGGTCCGGAACCTGTCCGTCTAGGCGCATCTGCGACGGACGAAAGTGACGATTCCACTGTTGCAGGACGATCCGCGTCTTCTCGAAGCCGGCGTCATGCAGCGCCGCCCCGATCGCCCGCACACCAGCCGGTACCATGCGCGTGGCGGCGTAGACGAAGGGAAGCATCTGGGTGCGCCAGTCGAACGCGCAAGCCACGACCGTTCGCAGATCATGCCGGTCGGCGATGCGCCTCAATCGGCCGCGCAGCTCGGCCAGCGCGCCGACCGGAAGCAGCTCGTCACCGCGCGGACGGCGAGGCAACTCCATCGCTGCTCACTCCTGGCGTAACAGGACTGTCTGGACTCCGCCGGCGCTCTTCACAACAAGCGCTCTCCGGGATCTCGCGCGTCCTCACGCTCCACACCGTCGGCTGGCGAGAGGTCACTGCTGACCCCGGCGATCCTGCCGGCGCGACGTTCCCGTTTCAGGGCTGCCTTCTTTGCCTTCTCGATTTCGCGCTGCCGCTTCTCGTATTCCCGCTGACGCTTCTGGACGGATGGTCTTTGTCGTGCCACTGACTCTCCATGGCAGCTCAGTCGTCACGCGCTGACAGAGCGTGCCGGGTTAACGGATCTCAATCATCGTGTACTGCAACCTGCGGCGGACTGTCACCTCGCCAGACCGGCATCGACTCGATGCGCTCCCGCAGCATCGTGAAGGTCGTGTCACGCCGATCGTTGTACTCCTGGAGCGCCACCATGGCATCCAGCTCCGCGTTGCGCTTCGGCCAGGTGAACGTGCTGCGCTTGCCGTGGATGTGGCGGTCGAACTGCCCGAACAGCACGCAGGCTCGCTGCCAACCGAACAGCCGGCACAGTGCACCGGTGAGGTCCCACGCCACCGCCGCCTCATCGTCATAGCAAACGGCGCGACCGTCGACGCCGTGGGCTTCCGCACCCTGCGACCAACTGGCCTCGCGTTCGAGCAGGGCAAGCAGCCGCTCCTTCTCACTGGGCATCATCGTCGAACTCACTCTCTTCCCTTCGAACCGAGCAGCGCGAGCGTCGCGCCCTCGGCGTCGAGCGTGCTCCCCGCGAGCAAGGCCGACGCCTCGGCGTCCAGCCGCAGGACCGCAACCGCCTTCCCGAGCGCCGCCGGCGCAGACCAGACAAACGCGTGCGCGGCAGCACGCTCGGCCGTCAGTCGAGCCTCAGTGACCGAGCCGGTTCGGGAGAAGACGCCCACTCATATGGGCGCGCCCTCGGGAAGAGGAGCAATCAGAGAAGATCGTTACGCCCACGATACTAGCCGAACCGGACCACCCCGGCAACCGCGACGGTCCCTTCGCCCGGCGGGCGACTCACCTCATAAACCGGTTCTTCCGTCAACGGCGTGCGGATCGGCGCCGGCTGGCGGGTTCTGCCGCGGAGTGACGGGCTGTGCTGCGGCGTGGCGGGTTTTGCCGCGGGGTGGCGGATTCTGCTACGATGTGGGCCTGAGGTGGCGGCGCGAGACGCCCGGGGTGGCGTCGCGCCGCAAACGGGTGAACCGCTCACGGAAGTGCTCGTGCTCCAGAGGCGCACGGGCCGCCTGTTGCACTGCACGTCGCGCCACCCGCCGCCGGCGGAGACGGGGATTCCGCGAGGCCCCCACTCCACATCGCCCGTCGCCGGCCGCCTCGGCAGGAGTCGTTGATGACGCGAGAGCGAAACTCAGAACCGGAGCCGAAGCCAAAGCCGAAGCGAAAGTCGAAGGCGAGGCCAAAGCCGAAGGCGAAGCCCACGCCCGAGTACGACGTCTTCATCTCGTACAGCAGCGAGGACAAGGCGTGGGTGCGCGGCGAGTTGCTCCAGCGTATCGAACAGGCTGGCTTGCGCGTCTTCATTGACTACCGCGACTTCACGCGTGGGGCCGCGAGCATAGAGGAGTGCCAGCGCGGGGTGGAAGAATGCCCGAAAACGCTTCTCGTCCTCACCCCAGGCTACCTCAGCAGCGAGTGGTGCGCAATCGAAAACATCATGGCGCAGACGCGCGATCCGGCGAATCGACAACTCCGGCTTATCCCGCTCCTGTTGCAGGAGTGTGAGAAACCGCTGCGCATTGCCTCGTTCACGCACATCGACTTCACCGACGGCGCCGACCACGACCTCGCCTGGCGACAGCTTCTGACCGCCCTGGGCGCGCCGCCGGAGGCGGAGCCGGCGAAGGAGCCACAGCGCGACGACTGGTTCCTGCCGCATCCGTACCCGATGCCGCCGAACTTCACCGGACGTGCCGACGAGCTCGGGATGCTTAGCCAGTGGCTCAATGCCGACGGCGGGCATCCGTTGCTCGTCCTGCGGGCGCTGGGCGGGTTCGGCAAGAGTGCACTCGTATGGCACTGGCTCACGCACGATGTGGCCGCCGCCGACTGGCCGCGTGTCGTCTGGTGGAGCTTCTACGAAGGTGACAACCAGTTCGACCACTTCCTCGCCCAGACGCTGGAGTACCTGGGCGTCGACAAGGCTACTCTACAGTCGCTCTCGGCCCACAGACAGGTCGACACACTTCTCCAGAAGCTCCACGCCCCAGGAACGCTCCTCGTGCTCGACGGCTTCGAGCGTGCTCTCCGAGCCTTCGGCGGGCTGGATGCGGCGTACAAGGGCGATGAGACGGCGAAGACCGCCGAGAACGACTGCGACTGCATCTCGCCCCTCGCCGAGACGTTCCTGCGCGGCGTGGCCACACTGCCGAACATCCGCGCGAAGGTGCTGCTCACGACACGTCTGCGTCCGCGGGCGGTCGAGGATCACGGCGCGCTGCTCGCCGGCTCCCGCGAGGAGGAATTGCGGCAGATGCAGCCTGCCGACGCCGTCGCGTTCTTCAACGCCCAGGGCATCCGCGGCACGCGGGCCGAGATCGAAGTGGCGTGCGCACCCTACGGCTACCACCCGCTCAGCCTCCGCCTGCTCGCCGGCTGGATCGTGCGTGACCTCGAACAACCCGGCGATATCGCCGCCGCCCGGCGTCTGAACATAGACGGCGAACTTGTCTCCCGACAGCATCATGTTCTGGAAGTGGCCTACAGCAGCCTCACGCCCGGCCGCCGAGCGCTGCTGAGCCGCATCGCCTGCTTCCGCGGCCCTGTCGCGTACGCCACGCTCAAGACACTGGCCGAGTCCGCGGACGAAGCTGGCGCCACGCTCGACGCCGACTTGCACGACCTCGTGGCCCGCGGGTTGCTGCACCACGACAAGCGTGAGGGCCGCTTCGACTTGCACCCCATCGTCCGCCGGTACGCCTACGACCGCCTAGCCGCCCCTGATCGCTCCGCCACCCACACTCAACTGCGCGACTACTTCGCCGCGAAGGCTCCGCCGGACGAGATGGCATCCCTGGACGACCTGGCCCCGGTGATCGAGCTCTATTACCACATGATTCGCGCCAGTAAACTTGAAGAGGCGTTCTTGTTGTACCGAGATCGCCTCGGAGTGCTGCTGCATCATCGGTTCGGTGCGTATGAACTGGCCTTCTCGTTACTGCTCGCGCTCCTGCCCGACGGTGCCAACAACCCGCCCCGGCTCGCGCGAGAGGAGGCTCGCGCTTGGACGCTGAACATGCTTGGTATCAGCGCGGCCACCCTCGGGCGGCCGATGACTGCCAAGTCCTTTCTGGAACGGGCAGCCCTGATCTATGACGGCTGGACGAACTCTAATGAACAAGTTGCACTCTGGGAGTACTGCTTCGATATGCCCTCCTTTCGGCGAGCTGCGATGCAGTCGCTTGCGATCGTGCTCTATAACCTCGGCAGTCTCCTGCACCGCGTCGGTTCGCTGCGATCCTCTGAGGCGCGTCTGCGCCGTAGCATCACGCTCAGCTCACGTGTCGGAGACGTCGACTGGGAAACGGGCGGACGGATGGAGATAGGAAGACTCCTCAGCTTCACCGGTCGGTCGGACGACGCGCGGCGCGAACTGGCGTCTGCGCTGACCTTGGCCGAGACACGTAGCGAACTGCAGGCCCAATGCGTGACCTGGACGTACGCGGGTCAACTGGACTTGCTGAACGCCCGTGTCTCCAAGTGGTGGTCCCGGCGCCGGCTCGTGAAGCAAGCCGTCGCGGCATCTACCCAGGCGATGGTACTGGCCCGCGCCGCTGGCCAAGCCCGGTTCCCGGTAGAGCGTGACCACGTGCACACCTTCTGGCTGCTGGGCGCAGTCCACCGTGCCGCGAAGCAATATCATCAGGCGGACTCCCACCTGATCGAGGCGCTGGAGCGCTGCCGGCGGATCAACCTGGTGGAGATGGAAGCCGACATCCTCATCGACCTCGCGCGGCTGCGGGCGACTACGGGCAACCCGGAAGAGGCGCAGCGGCTGGCGGAGGAGGCGCTGGTCATCACGGACCGCAGCGGGTACGTGCTGCAAGGGGCGGATGCGCATCTGGAGCTCGCCAAGCTCGCCCGCGGTCGCAAGGAGCTCGACGCCGCGAAGGAGCATGCCCGGCGGGCGCGGACGCTCGCTACGTGCGACGGCCCGCCGGACTACACGTACAAGGCCGCCTACGACGAAGCCGGGGTCTTGCTGACGGAGTTGGGTGAGACCCCCTGATCGCCGGGCCGGATCGGCCTTAGCGGTCGGCGGTGGCCGGGCGGCCGGCGCGGACGCGGCGGACTAGGTCGGCGACCGCGCGTTGGACCGGCGAGTCGAGCGGCAGGGCGTACGCCCGCTCGCCGGTGCCCGAACCGCAGATGGCCACGTTCAGCCCGACCAGCCGGCCGTCGACGTCCAGCAGCGGCCCGCCACTGAAGCCCGCTTCGAGCCGCGCCGTGCTCTCGACCAGCCCGTCATAGCACCGCCCGCCGGCGGGAGCGAGCCACTGCTGCAACGACGCCCGCGCCGCCGTCACCACGCCCGGACGCAGACAAACCCCAACCCCCGCCGACGGCCGCCCAATCGCCACCACTGGCGTTTCCGCCCGAACACCAGCGGGTCGTACTCGCTCGCCAAACGCGCGCGGCGTTTGTGCCTCAGCGCCCGCCGGTGGAACTCGCTCGCCAAACGCAGGCCCGCCGGCCCGCCCCGGCAGTTGCCCGCCCGCCACCACCGCCGTTTCCGCCAGCGCAGCATCGCCCGCAGGCGTCAGCTCAGCAAGCCCCCCGCAGTCAATCGACAGCACCGCCACATCGAACCGCTCGTCGGCGGCCACGCACTCCGCCCGATGGCACGATCCATCCGGCAGAATGACCGACACCTCCACCGCCTCGCGAACGACATGCTCATTCGTCAGGATCAGCCCGTCGCCGGCGATCACGACGCCGGTGCCACCCGAAGGCGCGCACGTCGTCCGGACGTCGCCGTCGCGCCCTGCCTCGCCGGCGCCACGTCGCACGAGCGTCCGCACGTGCACAACGAACGCCGCCGCCCGGTCGGCATGGCGCAGCAGTCGCGCCATCTCGCCCGCCGTCGGCTCCGCCGGCAGTGCCGATACGCGCGCATCTGCGCCAGCCGGGCGCAGCCGAGCGCAGACGCGCGCCCACTGCTGCCGGCTGTGCCGCGCTGTCGGCCCGCCGCCCGCGCAGCCGCCGACCAGCACGAACCAGACCAGGAGCGTAGCGAAAGCCGCGCGGCCCATGACGGACGTTCCTCCACCGGCCGGGTCGTGGCCGACGGAAGAACTCTACAAATAGTCTGGGAGCGATGACGGGGACGCGGGCGTGGAATTCGGGCGGCACCGGCGCGTCGAAAAAGGGGACAGGCACCTCGCGGCGTGCGGTTATGGCGATAACGAAAGCCCTTCGGCTCGGAGCCAGTCCCCTTTTTCGACGCCCTGCTAAGGCCCGATATCCAGCGTCGCCGCAAGCTGGCGATAAGAACTCAACGCACGCGCGTATTCCGCGCGAACGGCGGCGACGTCCGCTCGCGTGGCGGCGTCGCGGAGCCGCTCCAGTGCGGCGCGGAAATCCGCCGCCTCGGCACATGCCGCCGGCCGCTGCGCTTCGCTGAGAGAAACGAGCCGGGCCTCGCTGTCCCAGGCGGCGCTTTCCCGCAACAGCGTGTCGCTTTTCTCCGCCAGCATTCGTAAGGCGTGCTGCTGCCGGTCGCGAACAGGTTTTCGGACGGCGCGGTGGTGCGGCGTCACGGCCTGCTCGTAATACGCGGAGACTCCCGGCAGCCCTTCAGCAGTCGCCCGCCGATCCCCGCTCGCACATCCCCACATGCTCACGGCGAAGAGTGTCGCCAACACTACAACCGGCAGGCGCATGACGAAATACCTCATTATCGGGCACGACATTACAGCGATTCTGCGAAGGCCAGAACGCTCCACTCAACACTAGGCACCCGGCGATGTAGAGTCAACGCGAATCCGCGGCGACCCGGTGGCGTAGCGTGGCCCGGCGATGGTGAAAAGGGGACAGGCACCTCGCCGTGGGCAGTCTCCGCGACGAGAAGGGCTCCCTGGCTCGGAGCCAGTCCCCTTTTTCGCAGGCCAGCTACGCGCCCGGCTGCGCGAGAGCGATCAGGTTCGCCAGCATCTCGCCCGTCGCGTCGGTGACGAAATCGAGCATGCCGCCGTACAGGGCGTCGCGGAAGTCCGTGCTGCACGTGCCGCCGAGAAGCGGGATGAGACTCGCGGCGGCGATCAAACGGGTCCACTGAAACCAACGACTCATGGATGCTGCTCCTCAACGGGTCAGAAGGCGGCCTGCACGCGAAAGCCCGCCACGAACGCGTCCCGGCCATGCTCGCCGCCGGGACGAAGAATCCACTGAAAATCCGGCCCGACCGACAGCCAGGGCAGCAGTTCCGCCCGGTAGTACAACTCGAGCACAGTCTCGCGGTGCGGATCGGCACCGGTCAGACGCAGGTCCTCGCTGAGCAAACCCTGCGCCGCACCGAAGGCGATGACGTCGTCGTCGCGCGTCGGAATCAGCCCCTGGTACTGGGCCCCGGCACTCCAGAAGTGCTCGATCTCGTTCACGTCGCCGTGGGCGAAGCTGTAACGCACGAAGACGCCGAGCCCCTGCTCGTCGCCCTCGTCGTCCGGACGCTCGCGGAAGATGACTTGGTCGATGCTCGTGTAGAAGCCGACGTCGTCCCGGCGGTACGGCACGGTGCGGCGCCGCCCGTCGAGATCGTCGAAGAACCGCTCCTTCGGCTGCGGGTCGTACCACAAGCCGAAGCGGTAGTTGCCCGGCAATTCGCCCCACGCGGTCTGCAAACGCGGCGTCAGGCCGAACTCGTAGATGCTGAAGGAATCGCCTCGGCCGTGATACGCCGTCCGGAAGCCGGTCTCGCGGGCGTCGGCCTCCGCGTCGGCGACGCCGGCCCCGAAGTAGAGCCAGTCGCACGGCGTCGCCACGAACTGGATGCCGTGGCCGTTGTCCGGAAACGGCACGTTGCCGCTGTTGATCAGCGCGTTGTTGAGGAACTGCGCCGTCTCGTCATTGGCGAAGGCGTTCGTCTCGAAGTCGACGCCGAGGTCGAGCTTGCCGGCCCGCACGCGCAGACCGCCGTCGAAGAACGTGTGCTCGTACCAGAGCTCGGTCAGGTCGATCGAACGATCGCCGCCGGCGTCGCCGTTCACGCCGAACAAATCGCCGACGTACCCGGCGTCACTGATGCCGTCGTCCCAACTGCCTTCAGCCAGGGCGTAGAGCATGCCCCCCTGCCATAGCTTGATCGCTTCAAAATCCAGACTGAGCTCGAGATCGTAGCTGCCGCTCACGCGATGGGCGTTCTTCGTCTGCACGCCGCCCCTCGCGTTGTGCTGGTAGATGGTCGTCAGGCCGAGGTCGATCGTGATACCGCGGTCTTCCAGGAACGAACGCCCACCGCACCAATCGCCGGTAAGACGGTCGCTTTCGAATAGGCTGTCGCCGTCTTCGTCGGCTTCGTCAGCTCCGTCGCCTTCGGAGCGTTCAGACTCCTCCGACGGCGACGGCTGCGTGGTCGGCGGCTCGTCGGCGGCAGCCAGCGCGAGGATGGACAGCAACAGCACAATCGCCGGCGGTCTGGTGGTCATCTGCACGCTCCCGAAGGCCGAAGCAGCTCACCGACGTCGATAGCTCGCCGCGACGCCGGCAGAGGACGACCGCCGCCGATCCGGGACTCACGAGGCACTACCCTGTTGTGCGCCCGGCGGACATGACAACGCCGGGCTGCCGACGAGATCGGCGGCCGTCGTCTCTGGTTATCGGCTGTGTTCTCGCGAACGTTGAGCCGGTGTGTACTCGCGACCCGGCGGCTCCGGTATCGGCCCACGACGCCGGCCGCGGAGGGCTCGCGGCCGTAAGCTACTGGCGGTCAATCGTTTACGCTTACCACCGCCGCTCAGACACGTGACCGGGCGGCCCGAGGGAGCCTCGCCGGGTGCGAAGCGTTGCGCGGTCGTCTATCATCTGCGAGGCGGGCCGCAGGTCCGGCCGGGCGCGGGCGACTGCGACCGGGCCGGGGTCGGCGACCATCGACTGGGCGCTGTTGAACACGGAGACTCCGAATGACCGAACGCCAGGGAGAGATCACGTTTCAGGGCAATCCGCGGACGCTTATCGGGCCGGCGCTCGAACCGGGCAGTGCGTCGCCACACTTCGTGCTCACCGGCAACGACCTGGCCGACCTGCCCTGCACGGCGTACCACGGCAAAGTCATGGTGCTGAGCGTCGTGCCCAGCCTGGACACCGGCGTGTGCGCGGCGCAGACGCGGACGTTCAACCAGGAAGCGACGAAGCTGTCCGGCGACGTCGTCATCCTCACGGTCAGCATGGACCTGCCGTTCGCCCAGAAGCGGTTCTGCGGCGCGGAGGGCATCGACCGCGTCATCACCGCCAGCGACTACAAGCACCGCGCGTTCGGGCCGGCGTTCGGCGTGCTCATCAAGGAGCTGGGACTGCTGAGCCGAGCCGTCTTCGTGATCGACCGAACGGGCAAGCTCGTCTACCGCGAATACGTGCCCGAGGTCACGCAGGAGCCGGACTATGCGGCGGCGCTCGCAGCGGTGAAGGCGGTGATGTAGGAGCAGAGGAGCAGAGGAGCAAAGGAGCAGAGGAACAAAGGGCGCCCTCCGGGGCCGCCCACGCGTGCGAGGCGTGCCCTTTGATCCTCCGGTCCTTTGACCCTTTGCTCCTCCCCCCGGACTCGCGCACATGCGCGAGAAGTGCGTCACGGCCTGTCCGGCAGCAGCCTCGCCACTTCCAGGTGAACGCCGACTGGGGGTAACACGGGCACGTCGGGTCGTTGGCCAACGATGATACCCCACACACGGAACGTGCCGTCGGCGGCGCGCGAGGCGACGGGGCCACCGATGAAGCCGCTGTACTCCCCTGCCGGTACGAGCACGTCGTAGCAGCCGGCGGCGTGCGAGCCGAGGATGCGTCCGACGACGACTGACGCGGGCGTGCGCAGGTACTCGACGGGTGAGACGTCGCTGTCGGGCCGGGTGAAGCCAGCCAGCAGGACTGTGTCGCCGACGGCGACGGCGAAGTCGGGGGTGATCCGATTCGGCTCAGCCGTGAAGCCACGACCGATCAGGACAACCCAGGGGATCGACGGCTGAGAGACGGCGCGGGCGGGGTTCTTGGCCACCATCGGGTAGCCCTCGACGACGCCGACGAGGAGCGGCTGCAGCTCGCGCGCCGCCGTCACGTACTCGTTTGGCGAAACGGGGAAGCCGGCGAGCTGGTGCTGTTCGGAAACGACGTGCACGACGCACAACATCTGCCCGTCCACGGCAACGCCGCAAGGGGCGCGTGAGGCGCAGCCGGCGACAATCGGCAACAGGAGAAGCGCCAGGCCGCCAATGCACGCTATCGTCGCCCGGCACGATGTGCGTGGCACGCGTTTCAGAATGAAACAGTTCAGCGACAAGCGATCCCTCCCGCTTCAGTAGCTTCTCCAGAGCGCCCGCTGCAAGACGTCGGCGGGCAGCGGAGCCACGCCGAGCACGAAACGACGGCCCGCGTCGGTGTCAGCGTAGCCCTGGTAGACGATCGTGCCGAACACGCGCGGTTCGCCGTCTTCGCCGACGGTCGCTGCCGGCCCGCCGGAGAAGCCTCCGTAATCGCGGGCGGGCACGGCGACGAGTACGAGGCCAACCTGCTCGGGCGCCGGTGTCGTGGCTTCGATCGCCGTTCCCTCGATGATTGATGGCTGGATCTGCCAGTATTGCTCGCGCGTGTATTTCTTGCCGGCCAGGAAGAGCCCGCCGAGCACGACACGTTGTCCGGGCCCGGGCAATGCGGTGGGGTCGATGATGTTGGTGTCGAACCGGTCCACCGTCCCGAGCAGCACGAGCCAGTCGTCCTGCGTCGCCAGGTCGTTGCGGTCGAGCCCCATGCGTTCGACGAAGTTGCCCACGAGCATGGGCACACCCTCGACGGCGGCGGCGCGGATGCGGCCGGCGAATTGGTGCCCCGAGCAGACGACCATACGAGAGTTGATCGGATATCCGGACGCCCCGCCGAACTCGCCCGCGGCATGGAGAACGTGGAGGTCGGTGACGGTCGACACAGCGCGTGTTGCACAGCCTGAGGCGGCCAGGGTGAGCAGACAGAGCATGCCTGCGGCGGCGCAGCACAGGGTGCGGCAGCGCACCGCGGAATGCAGACCACGGCCAGAATCCAAGGGTCGCTCGATCGTTGCCCACTGTGTCGTCGCATTCATACATTCATTGATACGCGACGCGTCAAGAGGCCCACGTCCAGCTCTGGGGGGGGCGGAGGAACGGTGGCGGGCGAGGTGCGTCCTTTGATCCTCTGGCACAGAAGCACAGGAGCAAAGGGGCAAAGGAACAAAGGAGCAAAGGGGACGCCCCGAGGTCGGCCACGCCTGCGATGCGCGCCGTCTGACCCTTTGATCCTCTGATCCTTTGCCCCTCTGATCCTCACCCGCTCCAGGCGCATCAAGCGCGAGTCCACCCAACAGCTTTCATAGGGCGCACCACGCGATTATCATGTCGCAACGCCGCTGATCTGGCGGTCATCCCCTGCCCCATTCGAGGGGAGTTGCGCGAAGATGCTGTATGTTGCTGTACCCGGCCGCGCCTCATCGAAAGGACCACTATGAAGAATGTGATTGTCGTCGCTCTCACCGGCATGGTCGTGTGCATCGCCGCTGCCGCTGACGAGCCCGTGCGACCGTGGTTCACCGAGGCGAACATCGCCGGCAGCCTGCAACTGCCGAAACCCGCCGACGCACCGGCGGCGGTGCCGGGCACGGCCGGCGAAGGCATCGGCCTCGATCAGCCGATGGGCATCGAAAAC
This sequence comes from Phycisphaerae bacterium, assembly GCA_050115495.1. Classification (GTDB taxonomy): domain Bacteria; phylum Planctomycetota; class Phycisphaerae; order UBA1845; family Fen-1342; genus JAAYXS01. The sequence goes on from JASFQK010000021.1 coordinate 85,218, forward strand.
CCCCTCCTGAGTCGCGACAGCGGCTACATCGCCTTCTGGATTCAGCCGGAGTGGCGTGGCGATGACCGGCAGGCGCATCAGCTCGTGCGCATCGGCGATCCACAGCGTAACGGCCTGCTGATCGAGAAGGCGGCGACGGGCATGCTGCGCTTCGTCATGGCTTCGCCGGAAGGTGTAACCGTGGCCCGGACCGACGTGTCGTCCTGGCGGCCGGGGGAATGGCACCACGTCGTCGTGTCGTGGTTTTCGCGGGACGGCGTGCCGGTGGGCCTGCCGCTGTGGATCGACCGTGTGGCCGTCGCCGGCCCGATCGCGGGCTACAACACGTTTCTCGATCCGGCGACGATGACCGACCGGCGAGTGTGGACCGGCGACGCGTCCGCCGACGCGACGATGGACGAGCTCATCTTCCGGCAGAAGCTCGACGTGGAGGGACCGTACGGGCAGTTGGCCATCGTGTATCGCGATTACTTCCGCACGGCGCCGTACACGGCGATACAGATCACGCCCGAGGCACTGCGCGTGCCGTCGGACCGTCGGGTCGTCGCCGGCCACGAGAAGCAGTTCGGGCTGCTGGCCCGCATCGGCGATACGTTCACGCCGGTGACGGACTATGCGTTTCGCTATGGGCAGTGGGCCGAATTCGACGCCAAACCGTTCATCACGTGGCACATGTCCGACGAGACGATCGCCACGATCGACGAAGCCGGCATGGCAACCGGCCACGCCATCGGTCGCTGTCAACTGATCGCCGAGTTCCGCGGTTTGCGGGACACGTACGACGTCGAGGTCATCTCGCCCGAACAGCCGGACCTCGTGCTCCAGTGGGTCGAGCGTCTGCCGCGGTACAAGGTCGATGCCATCAAAAACATGCCCGCGGTCGGCGACGATGTGGAGTCGGTGGTGCACGTCGAGAACTATGGTTACCAGGACGTGCCGGCGGGCACCGTCGTGCGTTTCGAGCTGATCCCCGACGCGAACCGCAACTTCGTCCTCGACGCCGATGAACAGGCCGTGGTTCGCGAGGAGAAGACCGTCGCGGCCGCCCTGCCACCGCGGACGCCGCAGGAAATCCGCTTCGCCTGGACGTGGCCGGCCGAACCGGTGTGGGTGCGTGTCACCCTCGATCCGGACAACGAGATCGCGGAGATCTGCGAGGCGAACAACCAGCGCTGTGAGCTGAACATCGCCCGGCCGATGAAGTGGGGCTACGAAGGCAGCCGGCTCGAAGAGTGGTACAACGAGCGGAAGATCAACCACGTCGGCTCGTTCAGCCACTTCGACTGGATCAACGCCCAGTGCGACCGCTTCAACGTGCTCCTGCGCGAGTCGGTCGAACCGACGACGACGCCGTGGGGCATCGAAGACGCCCTGCGCTCGGACCAGTTCTTCGCCGCCATCGAGGGCGCCGAGTGGCACGAGCAGCCGTGGGAAAAGGCGAACGAGTGGTTTGACGGCGGCTTTCCCGTCGGCGAGACGGTCAACCCCATGGCCATCGACGCCGCCGTCCTGCACGAGTATGGCCACACGTGCGTCGCTCTGCCCGATCTGTACGGCTACCCGGTGCGCGCCGCCAACGTCTTCTTGAAGGACGAGCAGGGCCGCGACTACGCCGGTTCGCCACTGCTGCCGGTGGTGAACAAGCACGGGCTGCTGCCGATGCCGTCGGCGGTGAAGGTACCGTGCAACGTCGGTTACTCGCCGCTGATGGACGGCGTGCACCTGTGGCTCCACCCCGCGCACGCCGGCCAGATCCAGTATTTCCGCGGCTTTCGCGGCGAGCGCTTCTGGGGCGTGCAGGGCCGGCTGATCCCGCTGCGCGAGAACATCATCCAGGTCTTCGACGTCGACGACCAGCCGCTGCCGGGGGCGGCCGTGTACGTCTACCACGTGGCGCAGACCAGATCGGCCGATGCGGTCGACAAGTACTTCGTCGATCGACCCAAGTTCATGGGACACACCGACGAGGCCGGGGCCTTCCGCATCCCCATGCAGACGGACGAGGACTGGGACGACCCGGACACGGATGAGGTCGAGGGCGCCTTCCCGGTGTGGAGCCCGTTCGGCGGCGCGCCGCGCGACGCGGGCTATCCGTTCTACGACTCGGCGTTCACGCCGAATGTGTGGCGGGTTGAGGGGCTGCTCCTGGTGAAGGTCGTCAGCGGAACGCAGACCGAGTTCTCGTGGCTGTGCCTGACCGAGTTCAACGAGGCGTACTTCAGCGGCGACCGGTCGCGCGGCGTGTACCCGATCCGCACGAACATGCAGCCCACGCCCGGAGAGACGCCGCTCGTGCGGCACGAGGTGCCGGCGGCCATCCGCGAGAAGAACCTGCTGCCGGTGGCCGTCGCTGATGAGCGCGTGAAGGTTGCCCCCGGCGAGGCGTTCCGGCTGGACGGCTCGCGCAGCAGCGATCCCGAGCAGCAACCGCTGATCTACCGCTGGTGCGCCCGCTCGTGGAACATCGAGCCGCGCTCGGGCGACCAGGCCGTTCTCGAAGGCCGGGCGCCGGAGAAGCCCGGCGAGTATGAGTACTGCTTCTACGTGATTGACGGCTTGCGGGCGAGCGAGGCGGTGACGGTCATCGTCGAGGTCGCCGGCGAGGATGAGACGTCCGCCCCGGGCGACGCCGTGGAGTGACCATACACCAACCCCGCCAGCGTAACCAGGAGGATGAATATGCACGCTGTGTATTCGGTCCGCCGCCGGGCTTTCGTAATCGTGTTGACCGTGGTGCTCCTCGGCCACGTTGGATTCGCCGCGGCCCAGACGGCCACGTCGCAGCCGGCGGTCCCCATGCGTACCGAACCCGCCAATGCCCTGCTCGAACGGCTGCTGCAACTGCCCGGGCAGTTCATGGTGCTCCAGAGCTCCAGCCACAACAAGACCGGCAACAACGGCGATGAGAACTGGCCGCTCTACAAGGATGAGCATGGCGACGACGTGATCTTTGACGCCGCCGGTCCCGGTTGCGTGCGCAGCATCTGGGGCACGCACTTCACCGATGACGCCGTGTTGAAGTTCTACTTCGACGGCGAAAGCGAGCCGCGCTATCGCGTGCGGGAGATCGACTTCTTCTCCGGGACGCATCCCGACTTCCCGCCGCCGCTGCTGTCGTATGAGCGGCGTGGGCACTACGACGTCGGCCTGGCCGGCAACAGCTTCCTGCCGATCCCGTACGCCAAGTCGCTCAGGATCTCGATCGAGGGCGAATCGCGGTTCTTCCACGTGCTGTACGAGACCTATCCGCACGGCACGCCGGTGGAGACGTTCACCGGCCGCGAGCAGCACCCGGCCTTGCTGGACAGCTTCGCGCGCCTGGGCGAGCCGCCCGTGGCCGACGACGGTCTGGAGGTGGTGGAAGTGGTCAGCGAGGAGAACCATCCCGGCCACACCGTCACGCTGCTGAAACGCGAGGACGCCGCCGGGATCATCCGCCGGATTGAGTTCGAGGCCGACGGCTCGCCGGAGTTCTTCCGCGAGAGTCAGATTCGCGTGCGGTGGGACGGGCACGTGTACAACGACGTGCAGACGCCGATCGGCTTTCTGTTCGCCTGCCCGAACCAGGCGAGCGACGTGCGGACGTTGCCTGTGCGAGTGGAGCCGCTGCCGGACGGGAGGGCGCGATTGACGTGCAACTTCCCGATGCCCTTCTGGCAGCAGGCGGAAATCGTCTGGCAGAACAAGTCCAGCTATCGCCTGGGCCCGCTGACCGCCCGCATCTACATCGGCCCGAACGAGCTCGATCCGGCCCGCGGCACGTACTTCACCACGCTCTACCGTGCCGGCGAAACGACGTACGGACGGGACTGGCTGCTGTACGAGAGCCCGGGCACCGGCTGGTTCGTCGGTGTCGTGCAGAGCATGCAGAACGGCCACTACTGCGAGGGCGATGAGCACTTCTACATCGACGGCGCCATCTCGCCGCAGATCAACGGCACCGGCAGCGAAGACTACTTCCTCTCCTGCTTCTGGCCGAACCTGCTCTGGTGCAGCCCGTTCGCCTGCTGTGCCGACGATATCTACATACAGGGCGGCGGCCACATCTTCGGGGCGTATCGCATCCCCTCGGCGTACGCCCGGTTCCATCTCGAAGCCCCGATCCCGTTCCAGGCCGGCATCGACGCCCGCATTCAGCACGGCGGCCTAAGCCAGCTTCGCTCGGATTACCGCAGCCTGGCGTTCTGCTATCTGCGGCGGCGGCCGGCCATGCAGCAGACCGATTTCCTCGACGTGTCGAATACGGCGAGCGAGCGTGCGCACCAGTATGAGTGCACACCGCCGGCAACGGTTGTGGATCTGGAGGCCCGCCCGGAAGGCGCGTACTTCCATACGTCGCTCGCCGGCCGCGGCCGCCGGCACGAGGCGGGGGCGTCGATCTGCTTCACCGTCGCAGTGTCGCCGGACAACAACGGCGTTCGCCTCCGCCGGCGGCTGGACCAGGGCAGCCCTTGCCAGGCGGCGGATGTCTACGTCGACGGCCGGCTCGCCGGCACGTGGTACCACGGCTATCACAACGAGCATCTGCGCTGGTACGACGCCGACTTCGATCTACCCGTCGAGCTCACGCGTGACCGTCAGTCGCTCGCCATCCGGCTGGTCACGCGTAATGAGGCCGGCGGCGGCGAGTTCACCGATTTCTGCTACTGGGTCTATTGCTTCGAGCCGGTTGCCCGGTAGACGCGAACCGTATAGCGGTTCTCGGGCTCGGTGTACTCGAACTCGAGATGGTAGCCCGAGTCGGGCGCGGCCAGAGTCGTATCCTCGGTCGAGCCGCCGTACGTAAGGACACACGCCACGTTGTCAGCCCGCAAGCCTGCCAGCCATTCGGCAGCGTTTTCGGCGCCGTAGGTCAATTCACTCAACGGGTAGTGAGGGTACGGCCACGGCCGCGCCGGCCGGAACTCGACCCGGTATGAGTAATGGCGGTCGTACAACAATCCGTGGAAATCGTAGATCGCCGAGATGAGCGTCCCGCCTGGCGGCATGAGGGCATACAACCGCCGCCGCGACGGCCCGTCGAGCCCGACGCCGTGTATGGCGTAATCCTCCACCGAACGCCGCGTGCGCTCCGACGAATCCGCCGAATCCGCCAGCGAGAGCTGCCAGCGACTTTGATTCCGCATGGGCCGGAGGCAGTGATACTGACCACAGGCAGTCAACCCGACCAGGGCCCATGGCAGCGCCTTGCGCATGGCCCCCGGCGACAGCTCCGCCAGTAGGCGTCCCAGGCTCAGTACGGCGGGGAGCAGGATCAGCAGCGCGTAGCGTGGGTGATTGAAACTGGGCAGCGCCAGCACGCTCCAGGACAAAACGGCCAGGTACGCCCAGTGCAGGTCAAACCGATACACCAGCGTCACCGGCAGGACGAGCGCAGCGAGAATCAGCGCCATGGCGAAGACCATGCCGAACCCGCCGGGCGAGTCCGTCGTCAGCGGCTCACCCCAGTCCAGCCAGTTCGTCACGTTGCGCTCGGCCACAGAGCGATCTGTCATCTTCTCCAGTGCGGGGGCCTTCATCGGACCCTTGAAGACTGTGTGGCCGCCCAGCTTCAGCTCCATCGGATACGTCGGCGAACCCCACGTCAGGTACGTGCGCACGTAGGGCACGCTGGCCAGGGCCAGGGCCACCGTCGCCACCAGGCACCACTGGAATGCACCGGGCCGCGAACGCGGCGCCCCGGGCACGGACCGCCGCCACCAACCGACCACCGCCCGCACGAACACGTACGCAAACGTCAGACAGACGGCGACGATGGGCAGGAACTTCATCCACAGGGTTAACGCCGCGCCGGCGGCGCACGGCACCGCGCTCGCCCAGCTCCAACCGCGGTCGCGTTCGGGCAGGGCAAAGGCGACCATCGCCGCCGACGTGCCAGCCACCGACAGGTCAATGTAGCCGATCGCGGCCAACAGCATGGCAACGGGGGCCGTGGGAACCAGTCCGGCGCACATGGCCGCCAGGCCGGCGTCAAGCTGCATCCGCCGACCCGCCACGTACGCGGCCAGAATGAACACGAAACCGAGGGTCGCGTTCACCGGGTGAAAGCCCGCGTCGGTATGCGTGAGCTGCAGCGTCCAGTACCAGAGCAGCTCCACGCCGCGGGGGTACGAATCGGCCCAGACGGCGTCACTCTGCACCGGCCCGAGAAACCCATCCTGGTACGGCTGAACCGCCTGGGGCACGTGGTAACCAAGTTCATCCCAGGCGCACGGCGAAGCCCAGAATCCGACGATCGCCGCCGCCGTGAAGCCGGCGACACCCAATACGAGGACGACAAGCGGCCCGAGCCACGCCGACCGGATCACCCGGCCCAGTCCGCAGGCCAGATCGCGACAGAACGCGAAGAAATCGCGCCACCAAACGACCATCAGCGTCAATCCGCCCAGCGAAAGCAGCCCCTGCACGATCCCGAGCGCGTCCAGTGGCCGTCCCGCCGGCAGCGAGCCGAGCGCCACGACCTCGACAATCAGCAGGACGGGAGTGAGCGTCAGCCCCGCCAGCAGCGCCTCGCTCGCCGGCATGCCCGGCCGTTTCCGCCGAAGGAACGTCGCGCAGGCGACCGTCATGGGCAGCAACAGCCCGACCAACCCCGCCAGCTTCAGTGCGATCAGCCCCATCAGCCCTGTACCCCGGAGCCTGTGAAGCCGGGCACGCGCTCGCGTGTCTCCCTCTGCCGTGCTCCACGTCGCCGGCCGCCAATTGCCGGTCGGGCGCAGAGCGTACGCGCGACACGCGGCGGCGTAAAGCGCCGCGGGCACGGAGCGGTTCCGCACACAACGTCCACCAACAGAGGGACGCACCGGCGTGTCCAGACGACGCGGCGCCTCGGGATTGCCGGTGACTTTCGGGGACGATTTTTTCCCTCGAAACCGAGCACGACGGCAGGAAGTGGTGGCTTCCGGTAGAAATGAGCGTGACCGGGGCCTAGAAGCCTCGCGGGCGATCGGACCTCATCCCAATTCTCTGGACCGTGCCGCCCGATGCGGCACTCACATCTGCGCCTCACGCGCAACAGGAGAAAGAAGATGGATTACACATGGAAGGTGCTTCTCGCGTCGCTTGTGGTCGTCGCGCTCTCGGCGGCCGTGCCCTTGTCAGCCGACATCATCGGCAGCGAGGGCGGCATCGTCGTGGCCAACCGGGCCAATGGATCGATCTCCATCATCGACGTGGCCACCAGCGGCGTGACCGACGTCGCGCTGCCCGCCGGCGACAACACCCCCGAACCGATGTATGTCGTGTTCTCCCCGGACAACAGCACGGTCTTCGTCGGCGACCGGGCCAACGACCGCGTGGTCGTCTTCGACGCCACGACGTTCGACGTGAACACGACGATCCCGACCGGCGCCGGCGTGTTCCACATGTGGGGCGAGCCGGGCACCGGGCACCTGTGGGTCAACAACGACATCGACAAGACGGTGACCGACATCGACATGATCAGCTTCGGCGTCGTGAACACGTTCTCCACGCCGGTCGATCTGAACGACATGGGCGGCAAGCCGCACGACGTCATCCTCGACCCGAGCGGCCCCTACGCCTATGTCTCGATGCTCGGTCTGACCGGCGAGAACGACTACGTCCTCAAGTACGACACCAACACCTACGCCGAACTGGATCGCCAGGCGGTCGGCAAGGATCCGCACCTCTCGCTGTCGGCGGCGCATACGAAGCTGTACGTGCCGACGCAGGGCGGGGACGAAGTGACCATCCTCGACCGGGCCACGCTCGATCCGCTCATGCCAATCGCGGTGCCCAATGCCCACGGCGCCGTGACCTCCGCCGACGGATCGATCTTCTACACGACCAACATTGCCGGTGGCGGAACCGACGCCGTGTACGCCATCGACACCGCCACGGACACGATCCTGGACATCATCGACACACCTTTTGGCGTGCCGCACAACCTGGCCCTCTCGCCGGCGGGCGACCTGCTCTACGTCACGCACTCGGGCGGGACCAGCGACCAGGTCAGCATCATCGACGTATCCACGCCGAACGATATGGATTACCTGACGTCGGTAACCGTCGGCTTCAACCCATTCGGCATCGGCACGGTGATCCCCGAGCCGTCGACGCTGCTGCTGTGCGCCGCCATCGCGGTGCCCCTGCTGCGCCGCCGATCATGACGTAACCGCGGCATGCCGGCTGACCCCGGCCCGCGCGGCGGCGGGCCGGGGCGGCATGCCGGCTGCGCCCCACCACCGCGATTCTGCCCGCCACCGAGGGGGAACCCACGCTGTACAACATGTTGGGAACTGCGCGCGCCGCCGGTCGGGCTTCATTCTGGCGTGTCTCGCGGCTGCGTGCCGCCGGTGAGCATGGTGGCCGGCCGGGATCGGACGGGGACGTGTGCATGGACAGCGACGATATATCGCCAACGGAGTCGGACCACCGCCTGGTGGTGCGCCGCTGGTGGTTACTCTTCGGGTGTGCCCTGCTCGTTTCGGTGCTGCCGCGCTGCGACGAACACACGAGCAATCTCACGTCGCCGAGCACGGGCGCGGGTCTCTCGCTGACTGTGCAGCGCATCGATCTAGGCCTGCCGCTGCTGGCCACGCGCTTCTATGTCTGCACTTGCTCCGCCCGCGACCCGCGCGGTGAGCGGCCCGCCACAGCCACCGAGGCTCGCGAAGTGACCCAGGTGGCGGCGGAGCAATTCGGCGCGGGCTACGGAATGTGCGGCATGGCCCACGAGATCTTCTCCGTGCGGGCAGACTGGGAGTTCTCGCTGGCGTTGCAGAGTGGGCCCACCGAGTGGTTCGTGAGCATGTCGTGGCCGCACTGGATCGGCAACGTGCTCGCCTGCCTCCTGGTGGGCACGGCGATCTGGGCCCTGTTCGGCGGTTGGCGGCATTGGCCCCCCGCCGAACGAGTCCTGGAAGAACTCTGCCCGCAGTGCGGCTACGACCTGCGTGGGGCCGTATCCGCCCGTTGCAGCGAATGCGGGACGCCGATTCGGCGGGCGGCGCGCGTTTCTCCGCCGAACGTACCGGAGGCACGGGTGAGGCAGTAAGATGCAAGGCATGCTTCGCGAATCGCGACGTCGATGCGTCGAGCATGCCACGCCCGGCGGCGTGTGTGGCATGCCCAAGCTCTAAGGCGCGGGCATGTTCTTCCCGGCGTGAGGAGAAGACATGCCGGCGCCAGAGGCTTCAGCATGCCGCACTCCGGCTCAAGGCTCGCGGCCCGAAGCTGACGGCTGACGGCTATCCGACGACGTCCGGTACGGAGCCCGGACGCTGCAGGGACGTCGGCCGCGGGAGGCCGACGCTACGGGACCGCGTGTTTGGAGTTCGGCGATGCGTTATGTCTCGCCTCACTGGTGGCCGGCCGCGCTGGCGGCGTATGCGTTGGCAGGCCTTGCGCTCGGCGCGGCGCACGCCGGCTGGCCCATCCACACCGGCATCGGCGAGTCCGTCGTCTGGAATCTCTACGTGCTGCTGCCGGCCGCCAGCGTCACGATCTCTTTGCGGTATCCGCGTGGCTGGACCACGGTCGTCGGCACGCTCGGTGCGAGCATGGCTTGGTCGTGGGCCTACGCACACTTCTGCCCGCCGGGACCGTTTGTCGCGATGTTCTTGGTGTTCCTGGTTCCGGCCGGCTGGGTGCTGCAATGCATCTTCTGCGTGCTGGCGATGCTCATCATGGAGGACAGCCGCAAAGTCGGCCGTCCGCCGGAGCCACACCGCTGCCGCGGCTGCGGTTACCTGCTGATCGGCCTCACGGAGCCGCGCTGCCCCGAATGCGGACGGGTGTGTACCCTGCCGGCGGAGACCGTACTGAGCGATGAAGCGGTCGATGCCGGCGACGGCGGGCGGTAGATTGCGGAAGGGCAGCGAGGCACTGGTGGACAAGCCACCAGTGGCACCCGGCGCCGCGTGCGGAACACCAGCCATTGGCAGGTGCCACACTCCCATGCGGGCGAGGCGCCACAAGAAACCAGGTCGGTCCCGCGGCGAAGAGACACCAGCAGTCGCGGCCGCGTCGCAGGCCGAGAGACGCTGCCTCCGGCTCAAGGCTCGTGGCTCGCTGGGTGGCATGCCGAAGCGCAGCGCCGGCATGTCTTTCCCGACACGAGAAGAAGACATGCCGGCGCCCAAGGCTTCGGCATGCCACACTCCGAGAGACGTCCGGCATCCTGCCGCGCCGGGAGACGCTACTGGCGGCGGGTACGGCGCGGGGCGCGGCGGGTTGGTTCGAGGGCGGAGGCGATCGCCGACGGGGAGACCTCGGGAACGTGCTCGCGGCCGGGGTAACGCGCCAGGAACGCCAGCCGGCGGGCGGCGGCGTAGTAACGCCCCAGGTTGTTCCAATCGAAGTGCTCGGCGTGACTCTCCACCTGGTTCCGCAACGCGATACGCTCCCGGCGGGACATACGCGTCAGGTTGTACAGCCAGGCCGTAACCTGCTCGACCGTCGCCGCGAAGCTCACGCCTCGCCGGCGGGCGACGTACAAGCCGCGCTCGTCGTGGCCGGGGAAGTTCTCCATGACGTAAGCGCCGAAGCCGCTGAGATCGCTGGTGATCGCCGGCACGCCGCGAACGAGGCACTCCAGCGGCGTGTAGCCCCAGGGCTCGTAGTACGAGGGGAAGACGCCGAGGTGGCAGCCGCGAACGAAACGGTCGTAGTCCATGCCCAGCAGCGGCGAGGTGACCGACATGAAGTCGGGGTGATAGACGACCTTCACGCGGTCCTCGGGCATGTTCCACAGGCCGCGATAGCGAAGGTGCCCGAGGATTGGGTCGCCCGCATCGTCGACGAGGTCGTGTGTGACGATGGTCGGGGCCGACGAGCGCCGCAGGGCGTACATCATGCGCTTCAGGCGGACGGCGCCGTACTCGTCGAGCAGATCCTCGATGGTCGGCATGCGGCTGCGGGCGATCGTGTGGAAGAGGCGCTGGCCGATCTCGCGCTCGATCTCGGCACAGGTGTCGCGCAGCTCGTCGAGCATCGCCTGGCGGTTGAGTGTTTCGACGTTGAAAGCCCGCGTCGCGGCGCGCGTGACGATGAACGCGACAACGGTGGCCGTGGCGCCGTCGGCCTTCATGCGCTGGTTAAGCTCGTGGAGAGCCTCGATGAAGACGTCGAGCCCCTTGTTGCGATACTCGTAACGGCCGGACGTGAAGACGTACAGCGTACGGTCGAGATCGAAGGTGTAGCTGGGGAAGAAATGCCCCATGACGAACTCGTGGATGCGGTCGCGGCTGGCGCGGTGCAGCACCTGGAACTCGTGCGGGGCGGTGAAGCGCTCGACGTTGAGGCCGTTGGGCAACAGGGCATCCGGCCGGCGGCCGAGGAACTGCTCGGCTTCGAGAGCGGTGATGCCCGAGACGGTGGTGAAGATGTCGGCCGCGCTGGCGGCGGCACCTTCGAGAGCGTGGCGGTGGGCATAGCCGGCGGCGTAGGCCGCCCCGCCGGCGTCGATGTCCCGCAGATGCTCGTAGAGCTCGGCGTTGGAAGCGCTGAGGTTACGGCCGACGAGCGTGGCGTGCGTGGTGAAGACAGTCGCCAGCCGGGCGCCGCGGTGACGCAGCATGGGTAGCGCCGCGCCCGCCTGCCACTCGTGAAAGTGAGCCAGGACCGGCCGTTCACCGACTGCCGCTTCGAGGGCGAGCAGGAACTCGGTGACGACGCAGCCGAAAGCGGCGGCATCGTCGAACTCGCCGTCGCCGTCGGGTGAGGCGACGCCGTTGTCCTTCCACAGGCTGTACTTCACCTGGGGCAGCTTGTCGCGGACGGTGTCGACGTCGAGGAGCACGGTGCGCGGGCGGCCGGTGACGAGCCAGCGGCCGAACTCGGCGCGGATGCCCTTCTCGGCGAGGCGGGCGAGAACGCCGGCGAGCAGCGCATCGGGCTGCTGGGGCTCGAGCTCGATGCGGGCGGAGGACTCGCGATAGGGCCCGATCAGGCAATAGGCGTCGCCCCACCGGCGGACGGTCGCCGGGGCCTTGCTGCGCAGGACGGTATAGATGCCGCCGACCTGGCTACACACCTCCCACGCCACCTCGAAGAGCAGGGCTGTGTCGGGCGCATCGTCGAAAGCGGTGGCCGGGTCGTGCTGGTCGGAGCCGGCGCGGTCGGGGGATGCGGTCATCGCGCGCTTATGCCTCCTGGCGATAGGGCTCGCAACACGTTCGTGACGTGCTCAAGCGGCACTGTACCGAGTGGAGCGACGGTGCGCCAACGAGCAAATCCGCCGGCGGTTCAGGTCGTGCGGCGCGGGGCCGGGGTGAGGAACTTCGGCAGCGGCGCTGTGGTCCGCCCGAGGATGAACGGCACGTAGCGCTGGATCATCCACATCACCGGGATGCAGACCACGACGGACACGAGCGTGCCACCGACGGCCACCGCCGTGAACAGGGCGAGGTTCATCTGCGGCAGGGTCTGCACGAGCCAGGCGGCGGCTTGTGGGTTGACGTAGTCGTGCAGGATGCCGTCGAGGCACATGAGGGCGAGCGTAATCTGGCCGAGGTACACCAGGGCGGGATGGGCCGGGATGACCTGACTGAGGTAGACGAGGAAGAGCGAGCCGGCCAGGGCACTGAGCAGGAACCACCAGGGCTGCCCGTAGTTGCCGCCGGCGAGGAACATGACGTGGCGGCCAGCTATGTGATTGAGGTCGTATGTGAGCGTGGTGACGGCGAGCAGTGCCAGAACGAGCAGCCAGCGCCAGAGCGTCGGCCGGCCTTCGGTCACGAGGCCAACGCGCCGGAGCAGAATCCCGATCTGGTAGAAGACCATCGCCCCGACCGCCGAGCTGAGGTGCCACCACTGGGCGGCGCCGTGCCAGGCGGTGTCGAGGTCGGTCCGGTAGAGAGCGACGAGCCAAGTCAGGCCGGCGAAGACGACGATCGAGGCGATGAGGCCGGCGGTGTGCTTGAGCAACGGCCGCAACAGGTATTGCCACAACTCGACGACGAAGAGGCAGACGAGGAACCACATGAGCACGTTCCACGTCGGCTCGCCGAGCGCGGTTTCGAGGAGGAACTTGCCGCCGGCGTATTGGGCTCCGCCGAGCAGGCCGCGAACGCCGAACTCGCCGAGGTCGGGCTGAACGAGCTGGCCGCGCATCCAGGCAAGCAGGCCGAGCGCGTTGAAGGCCCAGGCGGGAACGAGGCGGGTGAGCAGTTGGCGCTTGGCGAAGGTCCCGAAGGGCATCGGGCGGTCTTTGTAGACCAGGCCGACGAGCAGGAAAAACACCGGCATGTGGAAGGCGTAGATCCACTTCATCTGGGCCAGCGCGCCCGGGACGCCATGCTCGATGAAGCGCTCGACGAAGTGCCCGTGGAAGACGAGGACGATGCCGAGGGCTTTGGCGACGTCGATCCAAGCGATGCGTGGTCCAGCGGCGGGAGATGTGGGGATGGTGGTCATGCGCTCACCCTGTTGGCGACGGCGGGAATTGCCGACGCCGCATGGTGCCGATTCAGGCGTTCCGCCGCAACCCCGTTAAGGCGTGGTTCGCCGACTTATCGGGCGTCGGCGGCGTTGACACTTTCCGACATCTGCGATCCCGCGCGGCTGTCGTAATCGTTGCATCCGCCGGACCCGATGTGTTATGGTAAAGGCGGCGAGCGCCTGGATATAGGTAAGGTTTGCGCGTTTGTGGAGACGGTCGCTCGCCGAAAAAGGCTGGAGGTGTCGGCGTGCGGGCGGCGGTCCGGTCGGCACGGGGGGTGGATGCGCTGGGAAGGACAACGAGTGTGGGATTACGCCACTGGCCCGCAAGGGAACCTCTATGGGGACGGGGCCGTGCGCCAATTCGTACCTGGCACTCTGTACTCAGTAAGACGGCGGCGGGTGAGCAGCTCGGCAAGCCGTGGTGACGTGTGGATATAGCCGGAGGGTGGTGCCCGCGGGGCGCCGCCGGTCCGGAGGGATTGGCGCTTTGCACGGGCAGTAGAATGCTCGTGGGTGGCCACGTTGGCTGAAGGAGGCCGTTGATGCGCGGGATGAGAAGGTCCAACGGGATGGCCGGGGTGGTGGTTCTGGTGCTGGCGCTGCTGGTCGTGACGACGGCAGCCGTAGCGGAGGAGGCGTGGGTGACGGCTGCGAACGGGCAGCTTGTCGCCGTGCCGGGGGCCACCGCCCAGGTACCGCAGATGAACGTGACGGCCTACGGACCGGACGGTCTGACCGTGCTGGTGGACGTGGCCGGGCTGGAGTTCGGGCAGACGAAGAACGCGGCCGGCCAGTTCACGACGCTGACCTGTCCGCGCACGCCGCTGGGCGGCGAAGCTGGACAGCCGGGCGTACCGGTCGTACGGCAGCTGTTCTTCGGTCCCGCCGACGGCATCGTGAACGTGACGGTCGACGCCGGGCCGGCGGTGACGAGTAACCTCGCCGCCCTGGGCTACAGCTCGCCGCTGTGGCCGGTGCAGGCGTCGGTGCGGATGGACGAGAACATGCCCGAGGTGCTGCTAGTGGATTGGGACGCGGCGGCGTACGGGCAGGATGAGCTCGGGCCTGCCGAACGGGTGACGGTCACAGAGCTGGGAATCGTGCGCGGGCACTACCTGTACCTGCTCGAGGTGCGGCCGGTGGCGTACAACCCGGTGACGGGCGATCTGGCTTTCTGGCCGCAGATCGGGGTGGGCCTGGACTTCCCGGGCGGCTGTGCGGAAGGGCTGCCGCTGGGTCCGATGGCCGGTGTCAACCACAGCGTGCTGAACCCCCTGCCGCCGGAGCCGATGGGCCGCGGCGAGGGTAACTACCTGATCCTCACGCCGAGCCTGTACTACGACACGACGGCGCTGAACGCACTGACGGCGTGGCGGACGGCGCAGGGCTTCGACGTGACCACGCACCTGGTGGCCTCGGGCACGAGCCGCACAACGCTCAAGTCGTACATCCAGGGCCTGTGGGGCACGGCGAATGCGCCGGACTACGTCCTGCTGGTCGGCGACACGACGGGATCGTCGTCATCGACGAACTCGCTGCCGCACTGGTCGGGCGCGGTGAACTCGGCGACGACGGACCTGCCGTACGCCTGCATGGACGCCGGTGACGACTGGTACCCGGACATCGCCGTGGGACGTCTGTCGGTCGACACGAAGGAACAGCTCGACGACGTGGTCGAGAAGATCCTGTTCGTGGAGGCGGGCGAGTACAGCGATCCGGACTACGTCAAACGGGTGGCGATGGCGGCGACGAACGACATGAGCAGCGGCGGCGAAGAGTCGCACGAGGCAGTGATCGCGGACATCCTCACGCCGGCGGAGTACGTGCCGACGCGCATTTACGCGCGGCTGGGCGGGGGTACGGCGGACATCACGGCGGCGGTGGAGGCCGGTTCGGCGTTCACGCTGTACTTCGGGCACAGCGATTCGGGCGGCTGGTGGAACCCCGGGTTCGAACAGGGCGACATCAACGGCCTGGAGAACGCGGGGCTGTACGGGCTGACCTTCGGCTTCTCGTGCAACACGGCGCACTTCAACTACGACGAGTGCTCGGGCGAGATCTGGCTGCGGAAGCAGGACGCGGGCTCGGCGGCGTACCTGTCGGCCTCGACGTATATCTACTACACGCAGAGCCCGTGGCACGAGTCGCAGTTCCTGGAGTACCACTTCTTCGAGTCGTTCCTGGTGGAGGATATCTGGGAAGTGCGGCCGGCGTGGGACGCGGCGCTGTACGACATGCTGGGCCACTACGGGGCGACGAACACGACCCGCGACCACTTCGAGATGTTCGTGCTGCTGGGCGATCCGGCGTTCCGGGTGCCGCAGGAGCGCGGCTTCAGCCTGCACCCGGCCCCGGAGACGCAGTCACTGTGCTGCCCGCCGAAGGTTGAGGCGAACTACACCATCGAGGTGCAGCAGCACCAGGACTTCAGCGAGACGGTGACGCTCAGCGCGGACAACCTGCCGCCCGGAACGACCGCGGACTTCTCCGTGAATTCGCAGCCGCCGCCGTTCACGACGGTGATGACAATCAGCAACATCGCCCCGGCGGCGCCCGGGTCGTACATGATCGACATCATCGGGACGGCGACGTCGCTGGAGATCAGCAAGACGGTCGGGCTGAACCTGTCGACGGGGTTGCCGGACACGGTTGTGCTGACCAGCCCGAACGACGGCGCGATCAACGTGGCCCGCAAACCGACGCTGGTCTGGCAGCCGGCGGCCCAGGCCGCGGAGTACGACATCCAGGTGTCGCTGAACGGCGCGTTCACGGCCATTGTGTACACGGCGACAACGACCGACACGCAGCACATGCTGGAAAACAACCTGGCCAGCGACACGCTGCACTACTGGCGGGTCCGGGCGGCCAACGGCTGCGGCGATGGCAGCTGGTCGACGCCGTTCTCGTTCCGCACGATCGCCATCCCCGACTACTTCACCGAGCAGTTCAACGGCAACTTCGACCTGGACAACTTCTGCATCCTGTTCCACCCGGACGGGTCTGGCAGCCACTACCGGGCCTGCGGCGGCGAGCAGACGGAGTTCTTCGTCGATCCGTCCACGGCGACGACTCTGTCGCTGGCAGATGACGGGTCCCAGCACATCTACCTCGGAGACAGCCGCGCGGTCGAGCTGTACGGCCTGGGCTACTCGAGCTTCTACGTGAACGCCAACGGCTCGATCACGTTCAGCAGCGGTGATGGGGAATACGAGGAGACCCTCCCCGGTCACTTCGGCCAGCCGCGTATCGCGCCGCTGTTCGACGATCTGAACCCGGAGACCGGCGGCCGGATCAGTTGGCAGCAACTGGACGACCGGGCGGTGGTCACGTACGAGAACCTGCCCGAGTGGAGCTCGTCAAACCTCAACTCGTTCCAGGTCGAGATGTTCTTCGACGGCGATCTGCGCGTGACCTGGCTGCGTATCGACTCGAACGATTCGATCGTGGGGCTGTCGGGAGGCGACGGTTTGCCCGGCGACTACGACGCCTCCGACCTGTCGGCGACGGGTCCGTGCTATTTCGTGGGCGATATGAACTGCGACGGGGCCATCGACAACTTCGACATCGGTCCGTTCGTCATGGCCCTAACCAACCCGACCGGATACCAGGATGCGTATCCGAACTGCGATATCAACCTCGCCGACTGCAACGGCGACGGCGCGGTGGACAACTTCGACATCAGCGCGTTCGTCGGCCTGCTCACCGGGCCATGATGGCCTAGGTGACGGTGAGCGAAAATCAAGCGAAGTGCCGGCGGGCGGTGTGGAACCGGGTCACACCGCCGGCGGTTCGCCCTGAGCAGAAAGAAGCAGCTAACGGAGATTGCTCATGCAAGCACGAACAGCCACGCTCAACACGTACTCCCGGACCCTGCTAGCGCTGGCCGTGGTGACCGGGCTGACCGCCGGCGCGCCGGCGGGGACTTGGTCCGCACTGGCCACTTCCGAGCCTGAGGTCGCGGCCCCGACCGTCACCGTGCACGGTTACGACGACCTGAGCGTCGACCTGACGGTGGACTTCCACGGCGTGCAGGCCACCCTCCAGCGGACGCCGGCCGGGGAGTTCCTGGTCCTGCGCTGCCCGGATTCGGCGGTGGCAGGCGACATCGGGGCACCGGCCCTGCCGGTCGTGCGCTACCTGATCTACGGTCCGCCCGAAGGCGCGGGCGAACTGGTGATCAACACCGCGCCGGCGGAGCTGGTCGACCTGGGCGCGTACGGCGGAGCGCTGGTCATGCCGATGCAGCCCCCGGCCCCCGTCGACGAGGCAGCGGAAGCGGTGTTCCACTACGACGCGGCCGCCTACGCCACGGCGGAGCCGCTGCCCACCGAGCGGGTCACGCTGACCAAGGCCGGCATCATGCGCGGCCACCACCTGTACCTGCTCGAGGTGCGGCCGGTGGTGTACGACGCGACGACGAACGCGCTGACGGTCTGGCCGCGGATCGACGTGCGCATCGCCTTCGCGGCCCCCTGCCGACCGGAAGCGGCGAGCAAACCACTGCCGCGTCTGCGCGGCACGCTGCTGAACCCGCCGACGCCCGCGGGGCGACCGACGAAGAACTACACGATCCTGGTGAGCGACGCGGCCCTGGCGGGAGCGCTGGGCGATTTCGTGACGGCGAAGGAAGCCCGTGGCTTCGACGTAAACGTCCTCCAGGTGACGCCGGGCCTGACCAACACCGAGTACAAGGCGCAGATTGAAGCGTTGTGGGGCACGCCGGACGCGCCGGACTACCTGCTGATTGTCGGCGACGGCGCCGACTGGAGCGGCGACTACGTGATTCCGGGCTTCATCGGCGGCGGTGACCGGACGGCGGATACCGACCTGCCGTACGCCTGCATGGACGGGCCGGACGACTGGGTCCCCGACTTCCCGGTGGGCCGCTTCTCGGTGCGCACGGTGGCGCAGTTGCAGGCGGTGATCGCCAAGACACTGTACGTGGAAAGCGGAGTGTTCTCCGACCCCAGCTACGTCACGCGAGCCACGTTCATCGCCACGAACGACATGGACAGCGGCGCTGAGGAGACGCACAACTGGGTCGTGGACACGTACATGGATCCGTACGGTTTCAGCAGCACGAAGCTGTACTGCCGGCTGGGCGCGTCGACGCAGGACGTCCGCGACGCCTTCAACGGCGGCTGCGTCTACGGCGTGTATTACGGGCACAGTTGGACGGCCAGTTGGCGCGACCCTGAGTTCAGCCACGCCGACGTGCAGGGACTGACGAATCAGGGCATGTACACGTTCCTGTTCCACTTCACGTGCGACATGGGCCGGTACGCGGACATTTTCGTCGATCCGGGCTTCACCGAGCGCTGGCTGCGTGAGCCGAACAAGGGCGCCGCGGCGAACATCGGTGCTTCGCGCACGATCTACTACATGAGCAACCCCGGCTGGCCGGAGACGTCGAACCTCGAGAAGTTCCTGTTCGACACGATCTACCTCGATGGCGAACGCGAGGTCAGCCCGGCCTGGCAGGGCGCCCTCGCCCGACTACTGACCCTGTACGGGCCGCTGAACCCGGTGACCCGCGACTACCACGAGATGTTCAACCTCATGGGCGATCCGTCGCTGCGCATCCCGGCGCCGGGCGGATTCAGCCTCGAAGCCGATCCGGAGGAAGAGTACCTCTGCACGCCGCCGGAGACGTCGGTGCAGTATGCGATCGACGTGATCCCGGACGGCGGTTTCGCCTCGACGGTCACGCTCAGTGCCGAAGGGCAGCCGGCCGGGTCGACCGTGCAGTTCAGCATCAATGACGCCGTGCCGCCGTTCACGTCGGTCATGACCATCAGCAACATTCCGGCGGGAGCCTCGCCGGGCGTCTATTACATCCAGGTCACCGGCGAAGCGGCCGGCCAGTTGGAGACGGCCGACGTGGTGCTGAATCTCTCGTCGGCGGTTCCGGGGGCTGTCGTGCTGAGCAGCCCGCCGGACGGAGCGGAGGACGTGGAGCGTTCGCCGACGCTGGTGTGGCAGGCGGCGACGCAGGCCATCGATTACACGCTGCAAGTCGCCACGGACGAAGCGTTCACCGACGTGGTCTACACGACCACCGTCACCGAAACGAGCCACCCCGTGGGCGCGCTGCTGGACACGGGCACGCTGCACTACTGGCGGGTGCGGGCCAGTAACGGCTGCGGCGACAGCGGCTATCCGACGCCGTTCACCTTCACGACGGTCGCCCAGCCCGACTACTTCACGGAGTTCTTCAACGAGGACGATTTCGACCTGGACAACTTCAGCCTGACTTTCAGCCCCGACGGCTCGACCGACTACTACGAGATCTGCGGCGGGTCGGCGACGGAGCTGCCGGTCACGCCGGCCGGCGGGACGGCGATCACGCTGGACGACGACGGGTACGCAGCACTGACGCTGCAATCCGGGCAGACCGTGGAGCTGTACGGCGTGACCTACACGCAGTTCTACGTCGGCAGCAACGGGTACATCACCTTCGGTTCCGGGGATCTGGATGAGCTGGAGTCGCTGGTCGACCATTTCCGCCTGCCGCGCATCTCCGCCCTCTTCCACGACCTGAGCCCGAATATCAGCGGGCAGGTGAGCTGGCGGCAGCTCGACGACCGGGCGGTGGTGACGTACGAGAACGTGCCCGAGTACAACACGAGCAACACGAACACGTTCCAGATCGAGATGTTCTTCGACGGCGCCGTCCGCGTGACCTGGCTGAACATCGACGTCGAGAACGCGATGGTCGGGCTTTCCGAGGGTACCGGCATTCCGCTCGACTACATTGAGTCGAACCTGTCGGACAGCACCCCCTGCTACGAGCAGGGCGACATGGACTGCAACGGGCTGGTCAACAACTTCGACATCCGCCCGTTCCTGATGGCGGTTCTCGACCCCGATCGCTACGCGGAGGAGTTCCCGGGCTGCGACATCAACCTGGGCGACTTCACCGGGGACGGGCTGGTCAACAACTTTGACATCCGCCCGTTCATCCACAAGCTCGCGGGCAAGTAGCGGCGGCCGAAGCGCCGCAATTGAAAAATGCCTCCCGGCCGGCAGTCGCCTGCGCGGCTGCCGGCCATCTCATTGGGAGAACGGGGGTTCAGTGGGCGGTCGCGTCTGTCTCGGTCGCGGGCGTCAGACACGGGAGGGTGAAGACGACCTTCTCGTCCGCCGCTTCCATCTCTTCGACGTCGTCCACGCCGAGCTGGCGCAGGCGGCGCAGGACGGACTGCACGACGTCCTCGGGGGCGCTGGCCCCGGAGCTCACGCCGACACAACCGCAGCCATCGAGCCAGGCGGGGTCGATATCGTCGGGGCTGTCAATGAGGTACGCGGTCACGCCGCGGGCGGCGGCAACCTCGGTCAACCGCTGAGAGTTGGACGAGTTCCGCGAGCCGACAACCAACAGCACATCGAGCCGGGCGGCGATGTCCTTGACGGCGTTCTGGCGGTTCTGGGTGGCGTAGCAGATATCGTCGCTCGGCGGGAGCGTCAGGTGCGGGAAGCGCTGCTGCAAGGCGGCGACGATCTCGCGACAGTCGTCCTGGCTAAGCGTGGTCTGCGTGAGGATGATGCCGGCCTGGTCCGGGGACAGGTCGAGGCGCTCAACGTCCGCGACGGTCTCGACCAGCACCGTGCTCGCTGGGGCATGGCCCATGGTGCCGACTACCTCGTCGTGGCCGGCGTGGCCGATGAGCACGATCCGAAAGCCGCGACGGACGTAGCGGTCGACCTCGTTGTGGACCTTGGTCACCAGCGGGCAGGTGGCGTCGATGACGTGCAGGCTGCGGCGGCAAGCCTCGGCATGCACGGCGGGAGCCGAGCCGTGGGCGGAGAGGATCGTCACGGCGCCCTCGGGCACTTCGTCCAGCTCGGCGACGAAGACAACGCCGCGTTCACGCAGGCGCTGCACGACGTGCGAGTTGTGGACGATCTCCTTGCGTACGTAGATGGGCGGGCTGTGCTGTTCGAGAGCGAGCTCGACGACGCGGATGGCCCGTTCCACGCCGGCGCAGAACCCCCGCGGCTTGATCATGATCGCGCGCATCGTGTGGTTGTCCTCAACGTTCGGATCCCGGCCGCGAGCGCCACGCGGCCCTGCTCGTACTACGGGGGATTATAGCCCGCGGTTCGCCGGCCGCCCGAAGGTCAGGGCACTTCGACGAACTTGCGGATCAGCCGCTCGAGCTCGGCGACGGTGTACGCCCGGGCGAGGTCGATCGGCAGGAACGAGCCGTGGGCGTGATCGCTGGCCAGGAGGATCATGCGGCCGACGACGCCGTAACCGGACTCCTGCGGCGTGTGGCCGACGATGAAGATCTCGGCGCCGAGGCGCTGGGCGAGCAGGTCGAGCACTTCGGGCGAGTGGAAGCGGCCCCAGACGAGGGAGTAGGCGGCGCCGCCCGTCTCGAGGTCCTGCTCGGTGGGGACGCGATCGAAGACGTTGAAGTCGAACAGCGACAGGGACAGCGGGTCGGGCAGGCTGTGCGACAGGAAGATGCCGCTCGCCGTGCGGGCCGCCAACGGCAGCGAACCCAGGTAGTCGTCGAGGGCTTCGAGGACGTCGTCGCTACGACGGCCGAAACGGTGGGCGACGCCACGCTCGAAGTCGCGGATCACCGAGCGACCGCCCTTGGTGATCTCGTGGCGGCACAACTGTGAGAGCTCGTGGTTGGATTGCAGGATGAAGACGTTGTCCGGGAAGTCGCACTTCCAGCGGGCGGCCTCGACGACCAGGTCGATGGACAGGTCGGGCTCGTTGAACGACTCGGGCTCGGCGTGGATGAGCTCGTGGAGGATGACGCTGCGGGCCGGGCTGTGGGCCAGGTCGCAGAAGCGTTGCAGCCGCTCGAAGTTGCGGACGTGCCCGTGGATGTCGCCCGTCATAACGAGTTGGCCGGCGGAGCCGAAGGTAAGCAGCGAGCCGCGGCGGTTGGGGTCCTCGCGGAGCAACTGGGCGGCTTCGTGCAGGGCGGCACAGGCGGCGACGGGATCGGTTTGTGGATTCACCGGGAGCCTCGCGCGGGGGTCTCGGGTACATCGGACCAGAGTGTAGGTTGACGGACGGGGCGCGTCAAAAAGAGGCGGACATCAGTTGGCGGCCGCCCGGCGGATGACGGTCTCGCGGGCCCGGCGGTCCAGGAGGTGCAGGACGACGTCGAGGCGCGAGGCGACCTTGCGCATGTCGGGCGGGCGGACCTCGGGGTTGGTCTCGCAGCACTCCATGATGAGCTTGGACAGGGAGATAGGGATCAGCGGGTTGAGCTCGTGGGGCGGCTCGCTGCCGCGGCGGGACTCGATCTCGATCACCCGCGAGGCCGTCGGGGCCGTGGAGATCATGGTGCGGAACCACTTGCCGGTGACGACCCAGTAGAGGCTGGCTCCGAAATTGAAGATATCGGTGCGGTGGTCGATGGCCCGGCGCTCGACCTGCTCGGGAGCCATGAAGTCGGGCGTGCCCTGGAGACGCGACTTGCGGTGGCCGAGGGGGCAGGACTGGCCGAAGTCGATGATCTTCAGACCGCCGTCGCCGGTCACGAGGATGTTGTTCGGCTTGATGTCGGCGTGGGCGAAGCCGGCCAGGTGCATGGCGTGCAGGCCCTCGGCGACCTGGATGAAGACGGAGACGATCTCGTCGAGGTGCTCCGGGCAGCGGTCCTCGAGGCGGACGCCGTCGACGTGCTCCATGACCAGAAAGAGCTCGCGGGTACGGAGCCAGCGGCGGACGCGGACGATGTCGTAGCACTTGCGGAGATAGGGGTGGTCGAGCTGGCTGGAGACGCGGAACTCGGTCTCGGCCTGGGCGATGAAGCGCATGTCCTGGGGGGAGCGGGCGACGACGTGCTTGATGGCGACCGGACGGCGTGTCAGCCGCTCGTAGGCCAAGCTGATGGTGGCACCCGCCCCACGGCCGATCTGGCTGCCAATCTCATATCCAGGTAGCTGAATCGGGGCCGCCATCAGACTCTCGCCGCGACCGAATACATCTGCATCGCCCGGTTTGGCCCGCGACGCGGGCGGCTCGCACGCCGCGTGTCACTAAGCGGGTGGTGAGACCGGGACGTGCCTCGCCGCCGGTGCCGGGCCCGAGGGCGGGCTCGGCCAGCCCTACCCGAGCATTCCCTTCCTGACGAGCAAGTCGCGCAGCTCGCGAACCGGCGGCAGCTCGACGCTCTCATCGGTGACCGTCGGCGGGTCCAGGCGGATGTGCACCGCCTCGCCGCCGTCCGGCCGGGTCAGCCCGCTGAGCAGCGAGAGCAGGGCCTGCTGCTGCGCCTCGGGCAGGGCGTCGGTCTTGGCGGAGCCGACCACAGCCACCCGCAGGCACGCGCCCGCGGGCCGCCAGAACTCGCCGCGTCCATCCGGCAGGATCACGCAATTCGCGCCTTGTCCGACGACTTCGCCCGGAGGCACGTAGGCGACGACCACATCCTTCAGCGACGAATCACCGGCCGCCATCATCGGTGCGGCCAACATCCCGGCGTCCGGCTTCGGCTCCAGCCACAACAGGATTCCCGCACCGATTGTCATTGCCAAAATCAGGCAAACGACAACCTTGCTGTTGCGGGTATCGCCGTGCATGAGCTGTCCCTCGCTCGTTGGCAGGAATAGCGTCCGTGCCAGCATTCTTATACCGCAATCGTATCCCCCTTGCAACGCTTCGAAGTCGTGGCGATCAAACACGTTCATGTATCCGCCCTCCCCCTATACTATCGGTATGAAATGCGTTTTGTGCACAGCCGCGTTTCTCCTGGCCGTGGTCCCGCCCACTGAGTCGGACACGGTCAAGCTGCACGGCAAGCCGCCCTTCCGCAACGTGCGCGTGACCGGCTTTCGCCACGGCCGGGTCGTTTTTCGCGGCGTATCCGGCCAGTTCCTGCACAAGCCACTCGACCAGATCGAGTGGCTCGCGATCGACAACCTCGAGGCGCTCGGTGCGGCGGAACAGGCAGCGGTGACCGGTAAATGGTCGCAAGCGGCGGCGGGATACCGGTCGGCGCTGGCGCATGACGATGAGCCGTGGCGCGCCGCGCTGCTGCGGGCGCGGCTGACGGCGGTGCTGGACCGCGCCGGCCGGTTCGACGAGGCGGTCGCTGTCTGGCTCGAGCTGCTGGCCGGCGACGCCGACGCGGCGGCGGGACAGGCGCCGCGGCACCCCGGTCCGCCGGGATCGCCCGAGAATGGGTCCGCTCGCGAACGTCTGACGGCCGCTCTGGAGGCGGGCGGCGCGCCCGAGGTCCGGCAACGTCTGCGGACACTGCTGCTCGACCTGGCGCTGTATGACGAGGTGGCGGATCTGCCGGCGGAGCTGGAACTGGTTGCGCCGCCGGAGGAGCGGACGGCCCCCGGTCGCCGGTCGCCGCTGCTGGGTCTGCCGGTGGCGAGTCGGCCAGCGGTCCGACCAGAGGTGCCGACACTGGGGGGAGACTCGCTGATTTTTGCCGCCGCCCGGGCGGCCATCCAAGACCAGAATTCCGGGCGGGCCGTCCGACTACTCGAACGGGCAAAACCCTACATCTCGGATCGGGAACGTGATAATTGGCGTCTACTGCTCGCCCAGGCCCGGATCGACGCCGGCGAGCCGGCAGTCGCTGCGGCCGACCTGCTCAGCCTATCCGAGTCGACTGACGACCCGCGCCAGGCCGCCCTCGCGCTATACTACCTCGGCCAGGCCCACGAACGGCTCGGGCAGCCGGACATCGCCCGTCGGCTATATCGCGAACTGGGCGAGCGGGAAGACCTGGCGGAGGATGTCCGGGCCCTGGTCGAGCGAGCCCGGAAGCGCTTGGGAGAGTGAGGCGTTGCGTAGCGGTACCTACCTGCTGGAAACGTTCGGCTGCCAGATGAACGTGCTGGACAGCGAACTGGTGGAGGTCCAGCTTCAGAATCTGGGGCTGCGGCGGGCGGAGGGCCTGCGCGACGCCGACATCGTCCTGTTCAACACGTGCAGCGTCCGCCAGCACGCCGAGGACAAGGTGCTCTCCCGGGTGGGCAAGCTGAAGAAGGTCAAGCAGCAGCGGCCGGAGCTGATCGTCGGCGTGCTGGGCTGCATGGCCGAACGCCGACGAGAGACGCTGTTTGCCGACTTCCCGCACCTGGACCTGATCTGCGGCCCGGGCGAGCTCGCCCGATTGCCCGAACTGGTGGCGGAGGTCCGCGGGCGGCGAGAGCAGGTGGCCGCCCTGGCCGATCCGCAGCAGCGCCGGCGAGGCAACGACGGCGAGGATGATGGGCTGGAGGGGCTGGACCGGGCACGTTGCCAGCAGGCGGCGGGACCGGTGCTCCAGGCGTACGTGCGGGTGCAGCGCGGCTGCGACAAGTTCTGCACGTACTGCGTGGTGCCGTTCGTCCGGGGGCCGGAGCGATGCCGGCCGCCGGAAGCCATCCTGCACGAGGTGCGGAGCCTGGCGGCCCGCGGCTGCCGGGAGGTGACGCTGCTGGGGCAGACGGTCGACTCGTACGTGCACCGCGGGCCGGAGCGGACGGTGCGGTTCGCTGAGCTGCTCGAACAGGTCCACGCCGTGGAAGGACTCGACCGGATCCGGTTTGTGACGAGCTATCCGGCCGACTTCGACGAGGACATCTTCCGGGTGATGCGGGACTGCCCGCGGATCATGCCGTACCTGCACATCCCGGCGCAGAGCGGCTCGGACCGGATGCTCCAGGCCATGTGCCGGGGCTACACCGTGGACGCGTACGTGCGGCTCCTGGACACCGCCCGGCACTACCTGCCGCACATCTCCCTGGCCGGTGACTTCATCGTCGGCTTCTGCGGCGAGACGGAGGAGGACTTCCAGGCGTCGATCGATCTGGTCCGGCGGGCGGAGTACAAGAGCATCTTCGTCTTCAAGTACTCGCCGCGGCCGGGGACGTCAGCGGAGCGGGTGAAGGACGACGACGTGCCGCCGGCGGTGAAAGCCCGGCGGAACAACGAGCTGCTGGCCGTGCAGGAGGAGATCAGCCGGCGGCTGCGGACGGGGCTCATCGGGCAGACGGTGGAGGTGCTGGTCGAGGGTCCCAGCAAGACGGCCCGCAAGAGCCAGGCGGCCGACGATGCTACCCCCCTGCTCGCCGGCGACCCCGGGCGGCAGCTCGTCGGGCGAACGCCGGGCGATCTGATCGCCGTGTTCGACGGCGAGCCGGAGCACGTGGGGGCAGTCGTGCGCGTGCGGGTGGAAGATGCGTCGCCGCTGACGCTGTTCGGGTCGATCGAGTCGATCGTCTCCGCCGCCCGGACGCCGAATTAGACTGGCCGCGGGCCCAGGGACTGAGGTCCTCGACAACCCATGCGCGCCCTCCGGGCGAAGACGCATCGTGCGTCCGCTTCCTCGCCCGGAGGGCGCACGATCCGCCCGGTCTTCCGGATCGTCTCCCAGCCTCAGATCCCGGCGCGGCCCAGAGCTGAAGGCTGTTTCGCATGCCCAATGACCTATGGCCCGCGCACGTCGGCTCGCCCGCAAAGCGACCATACACAAGGTGAAGACGCCTTTCTCATTTCGTACGGAAAAGGCAGCACGCCGCAATGCGTTCACGCACAACACTGTCATGAAGGCGCTTGCAGCGCATCTCATCACAGGAGACTGAATCACGGGAGCACTTGCGAGCGCATCGGTGACCGGCACGCCCCCTTGCCCTGTCCTTGCCTGCCGGCTACCATGGATTGCATCTGCGAGGTGAAGGGGAGACTTCACGCAGAGGGGCTCAAAGGAGGGCCACCACGCATGACCATTGGGCGAACGGGCGCTGTTTGACGCGCGCGGGTTTCTCGGCGGCGCTGTACTGGTCGCCGCTTGTCCGCTTTCACGAAAGGAGAACTGAATGGCTGGAAGAAGCGTCATTGGTGTGATCGTCCTTCTGTCGGCAGCGCTGCTGCTGGCCGGGGCCGTCTCAGCGCGGGCCGACCCGTTCTACCTGCGCTACGACGCGGACGAGGTTTACCCTGAGGATGCGGGCTGGGAACGCAACCTGTACGACCCCGGCGGTCTGGCCAAGCGCTCGCTCGACGCGGGCTGGCTGACCCTCGATACCCGCGGGTCCTATGCCATCTGGGACATGTACTACGTGCACTCGACCGCGTTTGGACTTCGCTCGGCTGAACAGCTTCGTGTGTCCTGGCGCATGCAGACCTTGGAGACCGACTTCGTAGGAGGCTGGAACACCGACGTGGATGTCTTCATTTCCAATGGAGACAGCGAATACGTCCAGTTGTTCTTGGCACCGGACTACGTTGCCCATACGGAGTACGGAATGGAAGAGCCGGACCACTACGTCGCGTTGGAGCCCGGCGTGGCACACAGCTTCCTGTTCACGTCCTCGGATATGCAGGAGTTTGAGCTGCATGTGGACGGCACGTTCGCTTTCTCGGGCGTGTTCCTGTGGAACGCCTTGGCAGGCCCCAATCGCGTCAGCTTCGGTGACAAGGCGATCGGCCTGCGGTCGCTGTCGCAATGGGATTACGTGGAAGTAGCGGTTGTTCCAGAGCCGGCGACACTTGTGGTGTCGTGCATGCTTGGGGCACCTGCCGTTTTGTTGCGAAGGAGGACTGTATCATGAAGGCTGTTATTTGCCTGAGTCTGATGGGGATCGCGCTGCAAGGCTCACTGTGCTTCGCTGCGGTCGAGCAACTCCCGGGTGGAGGGTACTGCATCATCTATCGAGACGGCAGTCCAGATGTGTCGCAGCCAGATGACTACACGTTCTACGGCGAGACCGGCGACATATACCTGAAAACCGTGGGCGATTGGGAACTCACGTACCAGAGCACGGCAATCCCCAACGACCCGAACGCGCTACCCGTGGACGTACGTCAGATACGGCACAATATCGCAAACCCGAACGGCGACTTCCATGTGCGCGTGGAGGGACGGGATCTGACCAAGTGGATCTACTTCGTCAACATATCGGTGACCGGGGCGAAGGTACTGGAACTCAACCTGTCCGGCTCCGTAACCACGGACGGCTTGGTTAGTGCGTCCGACTTCACGCTTACCAACAGCGTCATCGCCGGAGATGTCGGCGAAGGGGG
>JASFQK010000022.1:0-99859 GCA_050115495.1 Phycisphaerae bacterium
CGCGTCGTTACTCTCGTGCATCGGCGTACTCCTCTGCCCAGCGTGGGCGGCTCGGAACCAATCTTGATCCCGAGAGTACGCCGCCTTTTTTCATCCCGCCATCAACGAAATTCGGTTATAGCTCCCAGGGAATTCGCCCCCAGCAGATGCCGTGAGGGGGCCCGTGTTCGATGGACGGTGTCCGTAAGTGGGGTCGTAGCCGAATGAGAACTGGCGTGCGTGTACGCAGGTTGACGACGGGCAGAGTGGTCCGCAGCTTCGGGTGGAGTGTTGTTTCAATCTGCGTGTATCTCGGTGCATACCAACTCGTTGGCGCGCCTGTGTCTTTTGGACTCTGTGGCCTGCGGCTGACCACGCGTGCAATCGCCTTGAACGTGACGAGCGCCCCCGTCTACGCGGTCCCTGTCTTCGTGGCAGGAGTAGGGACGGTGGTACTGGTTGTGCACGTTGTTTTTCGCGCCGTTGCTCTCCGGTGCTTTGGTGGAAGTCGACGCCATCTGTGGCGAATGACTCTCAGATGTGTGGATTCGTCGAAGCGCGTTTGGCTGGTCTCTGCAACCTCCGCCAGTCTGTTCTGTGTGACCGCCGCGCCCGAGTGGTGGATAGTCGGTGTTGCTCTGCTCACACTCTACGAAGGGTGCGCCGTGTATGGCTTCATCAGGCGGAGAATGTACGAGCGTGTCAGGAAGATCATGCCGCTGTGCCGTGGTTGCGGATACAACCTGCGCGGATCCACAGGCCGTTGCCCCGAATGCGGTACGCCAATGACGAGGCCGGGAGAGGGGGAGGAAGAACAGCGTGTTCCGTGACCCGCCCCGCCTTCCTGACGGCGGGCCGGGCAACTGGCGGATCTTCGAGGTTCGCGACGGGAGCAACCAGGCGACGCGGCAGTGAGTCTGGGGGACGCGGTACATCGATGAGCCGCTGTTCATGGACGTGAACGCCGACCCGACGGCGAATGACGACTGCGACCCGGACGCCGGCGTGGACGCCGATCGGCGGTACTATTACAGCCAGGATCGGAACTGGAACGTCGTGACGCTGTACGAGTCGGACGACGGGTCGGGCACGGCGGGCCGGGTGCGGGAGTACTACGCGTATACGCCGTACGGGGAGTTCACGGTCCTCGGCGGCGACGCCGGCAGCGGCCTGCAGATCAGCGCCGGCGGTGTGTCGGGCGTCGGTAACGCCTTGGGAGAAGGGGACACTCCGCTCTTTCGGTGACGAAAAAATAGACTGTCCCCTTTTCTTGTGGGGATTGGCACTCCGCTGCGCGATCAGGTGAGAAACGCGACGGCGCGGCGGAAGAGGGCCAGGCCGTCGCCGGCTTCGTCGCCGGGCCGTGCGGTCCAGCACGGATGCTGCGTGCGGGTGACGAAACGCTCGGGATGCGGCATGAGGCCGAGGACGCGGCCGGTTTCATCGCACAGGCCGGCGATGTCGCCCTCGCTGCCGTTGGGATTGGCCGGGCCTTCGTAGCGGCCGGTCTCCGTGCCGGCCGTCGAACGCTGTTGAGCATCGGCACTGGTGGGCGAGCCACCTGTGGCACCCGACGAGTCGGCCGTCGAACGTTGCTGAACGCCCGCACTGGTGGGCAAGCCACCAGTGCCACCCGACTCGCGCGAGCCGCCGGTGACACCGGGTTCCACGTACCGCAGCGCGCGGTGGCCGCCGGCGAGGACGCGATCGAGCCCGGCCGCGTCGGAGAAGACCACCCGCCCTTCCCCGTGGGCGATCGGCATCTCGTACCTGCGCCCCTGCTTCAGAAACGCGCAGCGCTGCGTGTCGGCGGCGAGCGTCACCCAGCGGTCCTGAAAGCCGGGCGGCTCGTTGTACGTGATGGTGCACGTTCTCCGATCCGCCACCTCGCGAACCGGCAGCAGACCGAGTTGCACCAGTACCTGAAAACCGTTGCAGATGCCGAGCACGAGCTTGCCGGCGTCGACGAAGCAGGAAATCGCGTCGAGCAGATGGCGACGGAGCTGCGCCGCGAGGATCCGCCCGGCGGCGATGTCGTCTCCATAGCTGAAACCGCCGGGCAGCGTGAGCACCTGGCATTGATCCAGCAACGCCGGCTCGGCAATGAGTCGGCGGACGTGCACGCGCTCGGCCGTCGCTCCGGCCAGCTCCCAGGCGTGCTGAGTCTCCAGGTCGCAATTGGTGCCGGCGGCACGCAAGATCAACACTCGGACAGCGGCCAACTGTGCCACTCCTGCGCTGCGGCCGCGGCGATACTCGGCGCCGCCGCCTTGAAACTCACTCACCCCGAAGCGAGAATTTACTGGAAGGACCGCAGCTTGTCTTCCCGGAGGTCAGCATGAAACGCCGCGCCTTGTTCCTGGCCGCCTCGTGTCTGGCCGTCGTCGCCGTCGCCCAGCCGCCGGAGGAGGAGGACACCGACGAGCGCCCGTACGCCGCCCTGCAACGGAACGTGCGGAACCTGTTCGAGGCATTCCGCGGGCTGAGCGACTGGGACACGCACCGCGAACTGATGATCGAGTCGGTCGAGAAAGTGTACGCCCGGAACGGGTGGGACTCCGAGCCGGACATGTTCTCGCTGTCGCTGATTCACGGCGTGAACGAAATCCCGCCGTGGCGGCCGCAGGAACGGTTCGAGACGCTCATCCAGATCGTCAGCGACCGGTACCTGCTGGACGAACGGCAGGAGGACGTACTGCGCAACACGATGGTCCGCGAGGCCACGCGGATGTTCATGCGGCATTCCGGGCGGATCGCCCAGTACGCTGGCGAGGCGATTCGCACGCGGGCGGCGGGCGAACCGTTCACGCCCGACCAGGTCGCCCGCTGGGTAAAGCTGGCCGAGCCGGTGATGGAGGACATGCGCTCGCGGTCCGCGGAGCTGTCGACGGAGTTGATGGCCGAGCTCGATCCGGACCAGCAGTTGCTGCTCGAAGCCGACATGGCCGCCTTCACGCGGCGGTTGGACGGCATGCAGGAGATGGCACAGCACTGGGCCAACGGTGAGTGGACGCCGGAGGACTGGGGGCTGGAGGACGACCCCATCCAACTCGGCCAGCTCCAGCAGCCGCCGGACACGGTGGTGGAAGGGACGGAACAGGCGCCGGCGAACACGGATTTCGGGCGGCCGCCGCCTCGCGTCGTCGAGCCGCCTCGCCAGCGCCCGGAGCAGGTCGCCGGTGACGATGAAGCGGCCGGCGACAACGACCCGTGGGCGCAGTACGTTCGGCGGTTCATCGCCCGCTACCGGCTCAACAACGACCAGCGCTCTCGGGCGTGGAAGATCTACCGCGATGCCCGCACGCGCGGCGACCACTACCGCCGACGATTCGGCGAGCAGATCGACGCGGCCCGTCGGCGGCTCAGTGTGAGCGACGACGAGGCCGCGCGCGCGCGGCTGCGCAACATCGAGACCCAGATGCAGGCGTCGCTGGACCGGCTGTTCGAGCAGCTTCGCCGACGGCTCGAACGCATTCCCACGCGTGCCCAGCGGCGTGATGCCGCCCCGGTCCCGCTGGAGGAGCCGCAGCCGGCGGAGAAGAAGCCGGTCAGCCCGCGTCTGGACGGGCCGTAGGATAACTCTGTCGTTCGGCGCGTTGCGGGCAGTTGCCATGCGTCAGACAATCAGTAGAATATGGACGTCGGGTGCAAAGCCCGACGACGTCTGCCTCGGTAGCTCAGTTGGTAGAGCAGCTGACTCTTAATCAGCGGGTCCTAGGTTCGAGCCCTAGCCGGGGCATTCTGTAACTCCCGTCGAGAGCGCAACTTGCGCTCACCTATCCCCCAAGAGAATGCGACAGAACAAGGCCAGTGGCGCGGAGCGCGCTCCGCGCAATGCACGCAGGAGCGCACAATGTCCCGTCCCCCCACCCTCCTACCGGAAACGCCCGATCCACGGCCGTGAAATCACCTTTGTCACCCCTCGGGCCCCAGAAGCGGGCCGGCGACGGGATTACTGGCTCGGCGACTGCGGCGCCCCCGATTGCCGAGCCGCGTACGCTCGCACCCTCGCTGAGTGGTCATCGCGCGGGTGGCAGTTTCCGGACTCTCGCGATCCGCTGCGTCCCGCCGACGGTGTAACGGCCGCGTAGATCGTCGCGGCCGATGGCTTCCCACTGATGCACGCCAGCCGTCGCGCGGAGCGCTCCGCGCAATGGAGCGCGATTGACACGCCCCGCATGGATCGTCATACTGGGTTTGTTATGAACTCGTCGCGGATGCACCATCATCATCACCATCATCACCACCCGGTGTGCGGGGCTGGATGATGGTGCGGTCTGACGACGCGGTCGCCTGATTGACACCAAAGACGCCGGCCTCGGGTCGGCGTCGTTCTTTTTCCCCCCCGAACGACTCGCGCCGCCCCGGGGCCCGCAGAAAGGCCAACGGAGGTTGCAGTGGCACGAGCGAACAACACAGCGGAAATCAGCCAGACCCAAGCGAACCCGCCCGCGGAGAACCGGCCGGTGGCGGAGCACGCGGTCATCCGGCTCGCCCTGCCCAAGGGGCGGATGCAGGAGGGCGTGCTCGGCCTGCTGGCCGGCGCCGGCATCCGCGTAACGGGCGGGCCGCGGGCCTACCGGCCGAGCGTCTCGCTGGCGGGCTTTTCGGCCAAGGTCCTCAAGCCCCAAAACATCGTCGAGATGCTGCACGTCCGCTCACGCGACCTGGGCTTCGCCGGGGCGGACTGGGTGGCCGAGCTGGAGGCCGACGCCGTCGAGCTGCTGGACACCGGCCTCGATCCCGTCCGCTTGGTGGCCGCGGCGCCACGGGGCACGTTCACGGGCGGCTGCGCCGGTGGACCGATCGCAGGCGATGGGCGGTCGGCGCACCGTCCCCTCGTCGTCGCCTCTGAGTACGAACGGCTCACCCGGCGCTGGATCGAGCGCCGCCGGCTCAACGCCGTGTTCGTCCGCTCGTACGGGGCCACGGAGGTTTTCCCGCCCGAGGACGCCGACTGCGTTGTGGACCTGACCGCCACCGGGGCCACGCTCGAAGCCAACGGCCTGGAGATCATCGATGAGCTGATGACCTCGTCCACGCGGCTGTATGCCAGCCCCGCCGCTTTGGAGGACGCCGGACGGCGAGAGGCGATCGAACGGTTCGTGCTGCTGCTCCGCTCGGTGCTGGAGGCTCGGCGGCGGGTCATGCTGGAGGTCAACGTCACCGCCGAGAAGCTCGAAGCGGTCATCGCCGCGCTGCCGTGCATGCGGCAGGCCACCATCGCCCCGCTGCACGGTGAGGCCGGCTACGCGGTGAAAGCCGCTGTCCCGCGGAGCGAGCTGCCGCGTGTCATCCCCGAGGTCAAGGCGCGGGGCGGCAGTGACTTGGTGGTCAGCGACCTCTCGCAGATTGTCCCGTGACCTGGAGGTGTGTAGCCGTGAGCGAAGCACGCGTGAACGAGATATCTGAGCTGACTGCCGCTGCCGGCGTGGCGGGCGTGGCCCCCTATCGCGCCCCGCAGCCGCAGCCGCACGTCGACCTTCGGCTCGACAGCAACGAGGGCATCATGCCCGACGCCGGTCTGCTCGGACTGCTGCGCGACGCCGGTGCGGCGGTGCTGCGCGAGTATCCGGCCGCGAGCGAATTGGAGAAGCTGCTGGCCCAGCGGCTGGGTGTTGAG
Source organism: Phycisphaerae bacterium (assembly GCA_050115495.1). Lineage (GTDB taxonomy): Bacteria > Planctomycetota > Phycisphaerae > UBA1845 > Fen-1342 > JAAYXS01. Next base: position 5,603 of record JASFQK010000022.1, read on the forward strand.
CCGGCGCAGGTGCTGGTGACCGCCGGGGCGGATGAGGCCCTCGACCGGGTGTGCCGGGCCTACCTCGCGCCCGGCCGGGAGTTGGTCCTGCCGGTGCCGGCGTTTGAGATGCTGGAGCGGTACGCACGCCTGGCCGGGGCCGGCGTAGTGACCGCGCCCTGGCTGGCGGGTGCGTATCCGCGGGCGGCCGTTCTCGCGGCGGTCACGCCAAGGACTAGCGCCATCGCCGTGGTCAGCCCGAACAACCCCACCGGCGCCGTCGCGTCCGCGGCCGACCTGGAAGCGTTGTCGTCAGCGGCGCCACGGGCGTTGCTGATCGTGGACGCCGCCTACACGGAGTTCGCCGACGAGGATCTGACGCCGGTCGCGCTGGGGCTGCCGAACGCCGTCGTCGTGCGCTCGCTGTCGAAGGCCTGGGGCCTGGCCGGTCTGCGCGTCGGCTACGCCGCCGGTTCGCAGCGGCTCATCGACGCGCTGCGGGCCGCGGGGAGTCCATACTCCGTCTCCGGCCCGTCGCTCGCGCTCGCCGCGGCCTGGCTCGAACGAGGGCCGGCCCGGGTGCATCACTTCGTCACCCGCGTTCAGGCCGAGCGCCTCGCGTTGTCGCGTCTGCTGCGTGAGTTGGACGCCGAGCCGCTGCCCTCGCAGGCGAACTTTGTGCTGGCTCGCTTTCGCTATGCACGCGGCGTGTACGACGGTCTGGCGGGACTGGGCATCGCGGTGCGGATGTTTCCCGGCCGGCCGGAGCTGGACGGACAGTTGCGTATCACGTGTCCGGGTGACGTCGCGTCATTCGACCGATTGACTGCGGCGTTGCGGACGGTGCTGGGCGAGCCGGCGGGCGGTGAACCGGCACCCACAGCGACTGGGTCGAGTCACCCCGACACCGCGTGCCCACCGAGAGACAACAGGAACTCCGAGGACCTACTGACATGACCACTCGAAGTGCCGAGATCAAAAGAGCCACATCGGAGACCGACATTCGCCTCTGCCTGCTCCTCGACGGAACCGGGCAGGTCGAGGTCGCGACCGGCATCGGTTTTCTGGACCACCTGCTCGCCGCGCTGGCCCGGCACGCCGGCTTCGACCTGGCGCTGAGCTGCGGAGGCGACCGGCACGTGGACGATCATCACAGCGCTGAGGATTGCGGCCTGGTCCTGGGGTCGGCCATCGATCAGGCGCTGGGCGAGCGTCGCGGGATCGTGCGTTTCGGTTCCGCCTACGCGCCGCTGGACGAATCGCTGGCCCGCGCGGTCGTTGACCTTTCCGGCAGACCGTTTGCCGCCGTCGACCTGGGCCTGAGGCGAGAGACCCTGGGTGGACTGGCCTGCGAGAACGTCGGGCACGTGCTGCGTTCGCTGGCGACGACCGCGCGGGCGACGCTGCACGTGGACGTGCTGCGCGGCGAGAACGATCACCACCGGGCGGAGGCGGCGTTCAAGGCCACGGCCCTGGCGCTTCGCCGGGCGGTGACGCTAACCGGTGCGAACGAGATACCCAGCACGAAGGAGGTGCTCTGATGGCCCGACCGGAGGTGATCGTGGTCCGCACGGGCGTCGCGAACGTGGCCTCCGTCGTCGCCGGTCTGCTGCGAGCCGGCGGCGCACCGCGCCTGACGAGCGACGCTGAAGAGGTGCGCTCTGCCGAGCGCGTCGTGTTGCCGGGCGTGGGCGCGTTCGCGGCCGGGATGAGCTGCCTGCGTGGTGCCGGGCTTGACACTGCGCTGAAGGACCGCATTGCCGCGGGCCGGGCAACGCTGGCGGTCTGTCTGGGGCTGCAACTGCTGTGTGAGGGCAGCGAGGAAGACGTGGACGAAGCGGGGCTTGGCGTGCTGCGTGGATGTGCGTCGCGTTTCCCCGAGTCGGTGAGCGTGCCGCAGCTCGGGTGGAACCGCGTCGAGCCGGATGCCGGCTGCCGCCTGCTGCGGCCGGGTTACGCATACTTCGCCAATTCGTACCGGCTCGCCAATGGGCCGGTCGGCTGGCCGGCGGCCTATGCCGAGCACGGCGGCCGGTTCGTCGCCGCCGTCGAGACCGACTGCGTGCTGGCCTGCCAGTTTCACCCGGAGTTGTCGGGAACGTGGGGCACGGAGCTGCTGGGCCGCTGGCTCGCCGGCAGCGGGCGGGGAGGTGAGCGATGCTGACCGTGCGGATCATCCCCTGTCTCGATGTGAGCGATGGCCGGGTGGTCAAGGGCGTTCGCTTCGATCGGCTCCGTGACGTCGGCTCACCTGCGGACCTCGCCGGTCGCTACGAGCGGCAAGGCGCCGACGAGATCGTTCTCCTGGACGTGAGTGCCACGCCACAAACGCGGTCAACGTGCCTGGAGACGGTCCGACAAGTTCGCGAGCGATTGGCCATTCCCTTGACCGTGGGCGGCGGCGTGCGATCGGTGGCGGACGCGGCTGCGCTGCTCGAAGCGGGTGCCGACCGCGTGGCCATCAATACGGCTGCGGTGCGGCAACCTGAGCTGATCGGCGAGATGGCAGCCCGCTTCGGCCGGCAGTGCATTGTCGTATCACTGGATGCGGCGCGGTCCACACAAGACGGTTGGGAAGTTCTCGTTTGCAGCGGACGCGAGCGAACAGGTATCGACGCGATCGACTGGGCCCGGAACGCTCAGTCACAGGGCGCTGGTGAGATTCTGCTGACGAGCTGGGACCGCGACGGGACGCAGGCCGGATACGACCTCGAACTCCTCGCGGCCGCTTCGGCGGCGCTCTCGGTGCCGATCATCGCCTCCGGCGGCGCGGCAGGGACTGGCCACCTGCTGGCTGCGGTCCGCGCGGGTGCCGACGCGGTCCTGGCGGCGTCCATCTTCCATGACGAACGCCTCATGGTGTCCGACGTGAAGGCAGTGTTGAGGGACTCGGGTGTGGAGGTGCGATTGTGATTGTGCCATCGATTGACCTCATGGACGGCCGCGCCGTGCAACTGGTCGGCGGCCGCGAGAAAGTGCTCGACGCCGGCGATCCTCGACCGATCGCCGAGCGGTTTCGCCTGGCCGGCGAGATCGCGGTGATCGACCTCGACGCGGCGTTGGGACGCGGCTCGAACGCGGCAGTGATTCGTGACCTGTTGCGCATCGCCCCGTGCCGCGTGGGCGGCGGAATCCGCGACGCGGGCACCGCGTTGGAGTGGCTCGACGCCGGCGCTCACCAGGTCATCCTCGGCACGGCGGCGACTCCTGAGGTTCTGAGCCAGTTACCAAGCGAGCGGGTCATTGCCGCGCTCGACGCGGACGATGGCGAAGTCGTCGTGGAGGGTTGGCGGAAGCGCACCGGCCGGGGTGTCGCCGAGCGGATGAAGGAGCTGACCGGTCTGGTCGGCGGCTACCTGGTGACGTTTGTCGAACGTGAGGGCCGTCTGGCGGGTGTTGATATGGAGCGAGCCAGACAGCTCGTTGATCATGCGGGCGGCGCCCGGATCACGTTCGCGGGGGGAATCACAACGGCCGCTGAGATTGCCGAACTGGATCGACTCGGGGCGGACGCCCAGGTGGGCATGGCGATCTACACGGAACGACTCGAACTCGGCGCTGCCATCGCCGCCCCGCTCACCTCGGACCGCCCTGACGGCCTGTGGCCAACGGTCGTGGTCGACGAGCACGGCATTGCTTTGGGGCTGGCGTGGTCGAACCTGGAGAGCGTGTGCACGGCGGTGCGTACGCGGCGCGGCGTCTACCATTCGCGCTCACGCGGACGGTGGGTCAAGGGTGAGACTTCCGGCGCCACACAGGAACTGCTGCGTGTTGACCTCGACTGTGACCGTGACGCGCTGCGGTTTGCGGTGCGGCAACGCGATCCGGGCTTCTGCCATCAGGGCACGCGCACTTGCTGGGGCTCCGACCGCGGACTGACGGCGTTGCCGAGACGCTTGAATCAGCGTGCGGAAAACGCGCCCCCGGGATCGTACACGCGGCGATTGCTTGATGATGCGCACCTCCTGCGAGCGAAGCTGATCGAAGAAGCCGGCGAGCTGGCGGACGCGGCGACGACGGGCGAAATCGCGGCCGAGGCGGCCGACTTGTTCTACTTCGCGTCGGTCGCCTTGGTGCGCGGCGGCGTGTCATTGGAAACCGTGGCGGACGAGCTGGATCGCCGGGCGCTGCGTATCACGCGCCGCCGCGGCGACGCAAAGACCACCCCGGAGCGCCAACCATGAATACGTCCCTGCTCCGGCGCATCGACGCCGACGAAGTGCCGACGCTCCGCCGCGGTCCCGTGGACGCCGAGACATCGGCCGCGGCTGCGGCGATTGTCGACGATGTCAGAACGCGTGGCGCCGCGGCGGTCCGCGAGCACGCCGAGCGTCTGGGTGACCTGCGCCCCGGCGAGCCACTGATTCGTGAAGAGACCGAATTGCGAAACGCCCTTCGAGCGCTCGACGCGGCGCAGCGAGGGTTGCTGGAACGGACCGCCGCCCGCATTCGCGCGTTTGCCGAAGCGCAACGGCGCTGCCTGACCGACCTGACGTTTCCGATTGTCGGCGGCACGGCGGGTCACACCGCCGAGCCGCTGCAGTGCGCCGGCTGCTACGCACCGGCGGGGCGCTATCCGTTGCCCTCGTCCGTCCTGATGACCGCGGTCACCGCGCGCGTGGCCGGCGTCGAAGAGGTCTGGGTCGCGTCACCGCGGCCCACAGCGCTCACGCTGGCCGCGGCGGCCGTTGCCGGCGCAGACGCGCTGTTGGCGGTGGGCGGGGCGCAGGCGATTGCGGCTCTGGCCTACGGCGCCGCACCTGTGCCGCCCTGCGATGTGATTGTCGGACCGGGCAACCGTTGGGTGACCGCGGCGAAGAAGCTCGTCGCCGGCACCGTGTCGATTGACATGCTCGCCGGTCCATCGGAGCTGGTCATTCTAGCCGACGGCTCGGCCAATCCTGCGGTCGTCGCCGCGGATCTGCTCGCTCAGGCCGAGCACGACGCCGATGCGCTGCCGGTGCTGATCGCGCTGGACAGCGACCTGGCCGTGGCCGTGGAGCGTGAGCTGGAGCAACAACTCCGAGAGCTTCCGACGGCCGACACCGCACGAACGGCACTGGCGAACGGATTCGTCGTGCTCGCGGAATCGATCGAGGCGGCCGCTGCGCTGTGCGATCGCCTGGCCCCTGAGCATCTGCACGTCGTCCTGCGCAACGCGGGAACGGTCGCCAGCCGCCTGCGGCACTACGGGGCCCTGTTCATCGGCGAGAGTAGCGGCGAAGTCCTGGGCGACTACGGCGCCGGACCCAACCATGTGTTGCCTACCGGCGGCACCGCCCGCTCAACAGGTGGCCTCTCTGTGTTGAGCTTCCTGCGGTTGAGGACCTGGCTGCGGATGGACGACGTCGCCGGCGCGAGCGCCTTGGCAGAGGACGCGGCTGAATTCGCCCGGTTGGAGGGGCTTGAGGCACACGCGCGGGCGGCCGAGCACCGAATGTGCCGCAATCACCACCGCCCGATGTCGTAGTGTCTCGCCCAGCGAACCAGCGTCGCCCAGTCGGCGGTCCCCAACACGCCCTAAATCGACTGGCAGTGCGTCTCCACGTCGTCATCGCAGATCATTGTCGGTACTCCAGCAGCCGTCACGAAGAGCAGAACCGAAGACAGGTGGTCGCCCTGCGGCAGCCGGTCATCGTCAATCACGGTCGGCGTGCGGCTGACCGAACGCGGCGTCGCCTGCCAGTGGGTCCCCTCGTACCTCATGTCCAAGGAAATGGTGGCGACGATCATTAAGACCTTCTCCGCCGAGGTTTCCTGCGTGACCGTCCGGACCAGCGGCGTTATCGGCGACCTGTTTTTGATCGGCTCGAACGGCGAACTGGAGCTCGGCCACGTGGCCTTCCTGGCCCGTCTCGCCGACCCCGAGATTGACGCGGACCTGGAGCGCATCAGCATGAACGATACCAGCCTCCTCGTCCGGACGTTCAAGTTCGGCCCGCTCGGTGTCCGCGAGTTCCTCGCGGAGTTCCCGGCCGACCTGCCGCTGAACACGGACGCCCACCCGATCGTGGAGTTCGGCGCCCCGCGGTTCCTGCTGGAACCGCGCATCGCCCGGAACTTCAACCAGCGCAGCGACCTGACCGGCAACCTGTCGCGACTCCTGGAGCTCATCGCCTTCGAGCGCAACGCCGACCGGCTGGCATCCGCTCGCACGGCGCAGCACAACATCCCGGGAGGCTCACCGGACGCTGTGCCGGTCACGCCATAGCGGGCGCCGGCCACGCTCCCCCGGCCAACCCGACAGCCGGCCATCCCGTGTGGGTCACCGTGCAGTCGGTATCGAGCGGTGAAGCGACGTTGAGTACCGAGATGCGGGCGAGCTCCATCAGGGACTCGACCTGCATCTTTTCCAGAAGATGCTCGCGGTCCAGTTGAATCGTCCGCACGGTCAGCCTGAGCTCACGGGCAATCTGCTTGGGCGAGCAGCCCGCCAGGCTCCGTTCGAGCACCTTGCGCTCGCGGTCGGTCAGCAAGGCCAGGGCGGCGAGGTACTTCGCGTGTTCGGCCGCGGCCCGGCGGCAGTGGACGTCCCGAGAGAGAGCCTCCCGAATGCGCCGCACCAGCAGTTGGATGCGCACGGGCTTGTCGAGGAAATCGACGGCCCCGGAGCGAAACGCACGTGAGCTGGTGGCGACGTCGCCGTAGGCCGTGAGGAAGATGACGGGCACGTGGCTCCCCTGCGCCCGCAGCACGTCCTGGAGTGCCAGCCCATCCATACCCGGCATACGCAGGTCCGAGACCACGCAGCCCGGGCGCTGCGGATCGTGGACCTGGAGGAAGTCCTCGGCCCGCGAGTAGCTTTGCACACGCAGGCCGCAGGATTCCACGGCCGCTGAGAGACTCGTACGCACCGCAACGTCATCATCAATGACGAAGACGGTCGGCGTGTCGATCGGCTCGCTCCGTTCGCCCATCGTTGCCCCCATCGAGCCAGAACGGCAGCGTGAAGCTCAGGACCGTTCCCTCTGGCTCGTGTGGTTCCGCCCACAGCCGCCCGTCATGCCCCTCGATGATCCAGCGGCTGACGAATAACCCTACGCCGAATCCGTTCGGCTTGGTCGAGAAGAAAGGATCGAAGATCGACTGCTCGGTCCCCGGTGTGATGCCGACGCCCCGATCGGACACGGCCACCTGCACGCATCCTTGCTCATTCTGCCAGGCTCGAACGGCCACCTCGCGCCGCTCGTCCGGCACCTGCTCGCAGGCGTCGACGGCGTTGCGCATCAGATTGAGAAGGACAACCTGGATCAGCAGCGGATCGACCGACGCGACCAGCGGCGACGGGGCCACTGCCACGGACAACCGCGCACGCCGTGCCTGAACCCGGGCACCCATCGCCTCCGCTGCGGCGCGCACGATCTCCGCCACGTCGGCCAGAACACGCTGCGCCCGCCGTCGCCGCATGAGACCCCGCAGCCGACTCGTGACTTCGCTGGCCCGGTCAACCTGTTCGAGAATGCCCTGCAACCATTGTCGAAGCGACGGTACCTGGGTGACGAGCGTGTCGAGGTGGTTCAGCGCGGCGTCGGCGTAGCCCATAATGGCCGCCAGTGGCTGGCCCAGCTCGTGTGTGACCGCGGTCGCGGTTCCAGCGACGGCGGCCATCCGCCACGTCTGAGCCAGCGCCACCTGGTGCGAGCACTCCCGCTGCTGAGCCTGCCGCAGGAACGCATCCGTCTTGTGGCACTCGGCGATTTCGTGGTCGATACGACGGCGCGCCATCTGCAGTTCCGCCGTGAGCTCGGTCACGCGAAGTCGCAGGTTCTCGTTCAGCCTCCTGGCGGTCTGTTCCGCCTCCTTGTGCCTGGTGATATCGCGAATCAGCGATTGTGTGCCAACGACCCGGCCATCCTGGGCAACGGCGGTCACGGCCATTTCCACCCAGATCCGGCCGCCGTCCTCGCGTTGGCCCTGAAACTCGAAGCGCGTGGCCGCCCCCCCGCCCCGTACGCACCGCTCGTGGCAATCGCGCAGATGGTCGCGGTACTCGGGTGCCGCGCAATCCTCCAGCCGGGCCTTGGACAGGTCGTCGCGAACGAACCCAAACATCTGGAGAAACGCCTCGTTGGCGTACACGATTCGAGCCGGCACGTGCGTGTCGGTGAGGTCCACAACGAGCACGCTGTCCGGCAACGAGTCCAGGATGCCGCGGAAAGCCGAGGCCTGGTCTCTCGGCGGCGCGCTCGCCTGTGCGAGAAGCACGGAAGGAGACAGCCCGCCTCGCTCCTCGTGCGGTGCGCAAGTTGCCCGTGGGTCCCCGTTGTCTCCTGTTTGGCCGCCCCGCCTCGTTGGGAGTGGTCGTCCAGCACCACCCACGGTGTACCCTCGCATCGCTCGGCCGGGGTGCTCGCCAGACACACTGCCCCGGTGGGAGAAACGAACGCCGTGACCCGGTAGGCCGCCATCGGAGCCTTCCCCATCTAGGCGCGATTGCGCATTTGCCCGCGAGTCGGACTGGTCGGCGTTGCGGCGGTCACGCCGCGGAAGACCGCTGTTGCTCGGCCTTGCAGCGGATGTTATCGGCTGTTCAGGAAAACACCTTATGCATTTTTCCACAGCCTTCTACGGACCGCGCAACTACCGCGCCCGGTGCCGCGCGGAGCGCAGTCAATCCGGGGAGTCTCCGAACATCTGGCTTGTGAAATGCTGCTGATGGAAGCTGAGGTCAGGCGGGCGGGAAAACCTGGGGGACGGGGCGTGTGCGCAACAAACAGGCCCTCGCGGCGGAGGGCTCCTCCCTGACGCTGCGGAGTGGCTGGCGCTCGTGGGCCGCTCGGTGCGTTTATGCGTATCACCAGACGGCCCGACGAGCGCAGCAGCTTGCGATCTGCTACAGGAACGTGAAAACGAGTTCGAAGATCGCAATCAGCAGTTGGAAGATCCAGCTGAAAACGTCCATTCCGAGTCTCCTTCAAGGACAATCACACTGCGCTCGGGTCCGTGCCCAATCCATTGAGCCTACCCGTATACACGCGACGACGCCGAATTATGCGTCCATATCGGACTACATACAAGCTCGACCGTACCCTTTCCGACCGGAAGGGCTGTCGGCCGCCCGGGGCGGCCTAGGGCGTGGTCGAGCTGCTCTGGCCCAGGTCAGTGATGGCGGAGTTCAACTCGCCGCCGACGGTGCTGAAGACCGTGCTCATGGAATCCTCGAAGACGCCAAGGGCGCCCTGCATCACCGTCTGACGGATCGTGTCGTCACAGCCGGTGCAGATCAGCAGGGCTAGCGTCAGTACGAGGATTGCGCCGTAAGCGCAGATGCTGCGCTGCCCGTGTTGCCGACCGTTCGTTCGCTTCGTGCGTCTGGTCATCGTAAGCTCCGCTTCCGTCTTCACTTGCCAACGGCCTCGCCGACAGCAACCACAAGTGTGCCGCGAGCCACCCGTAGTAGTGCAACCGCCGTGCCCGGCGAGCGGCGGCGGGCAACGGCGACACGACAGACCCGTGAAGTTCTGGTACGCTGATGCCCGCCACACGTCGGCAGCATGCGGGAGCACGCTGATGCTGAAGATCACCTGGGCAGACATCGCCGGAGAGGACGAGTCGCTGGCTCGCTGCCTGGGAGTGGTGCTGGAGGCGGCGGGCGGGCGAAGGCCATACGACGAGCTGGTGAGCCTGCTGGGGCTGGGGGCGGCGACGGTGGCCGTGGAGGGGATGAACCCATCGTGGTGGCCGACGTGCGGGCGGGATGTGGCCCTGGATTCGACGGCGGTGCTGCTGGGGATGCGGGTCCGAGAACTGCACCCCCCTGCCGCGGCGGTCGGACTCGAACGGTCCAGCGAGTATGCGGCGCATTTTCGGGATAGCTATGCGCCGCTGGTACGGGTGGCACTGGCGAACGATCAGCCGGTGCTGGCGTGGTGCGGGTGGCCGGCGCCGGCGGAGCGGTGCTGGGGCGTGATCGTACGGGCGCGTGAGGAGGCGCTGATCGGGTACGTCGGCGGGCATGACGGGCAGCCGGTGGAGCTCGTTGGGCCGGCGCTGCAAGCGCACGTGATCGAGGATTGCCACCCCACCGCCGCGACGGCGGAGCAGCATCCAGCGTTGTTCGAGCATGCGGTGCGTGTGGCGGAAATGTGGTATCGGGGTGGGATGCGCGAAGGAGCGGTGCGGACGGGGGCGGCGGCGTGGGCGCTGTGGGGCGAGGTCGTGGCGCAGCAGGTTGTGCCGGCGGAGTGGCACCTGCCGGCGATTCGGGCGGTGGTCGACGGGCGACGGTGCCTGGCGGCGTGGCTCGAACACATCGCCGGTGACCTGAACGCCGGCCAGCGGGCCATCGCCGACGAGTGGCTGGACACGTGTGCCGAGGTGGCGGCGCTGCTGGCGCCGCTGGTGTTACGGCCGGAAGAGGCGACGCTGGCGAAGGCGATTGCGGCGGCCGGCCGGCGTGAGGCCGCCCTGCTACCCCGGCTGGCCAAGGTGGGGCATACATGACGAACACCATTACCGAGACGGGGCGGCTGTACCTGCGATGGGCGCTGACCGACGGTATCGGCCCGATCACGTTCACACGCGTGCTGAACCACTTCGGCGACGCGGCGGTGGCGTTGGGGGCGAGTGCGGTCGAGTTCGAGAAGGTTCACGGCATCGGCCGCGTGCTGGCGGACAAGGTGGTGCGCTCGCGCGACGAGGCAGCGATCGACGGCGAGATTGAGGCCGCGGCGGCGAACGGGGCGCGGATTATCTGTCGGGCGGATCCCGAGTATCCGCCGGGGCTGAGGCAGATTCCGGATGCGCCGATTGTGCTGTTCGTGAAGGGGGAGCTGCGCGAGACGGACACCGTTGCCATGGCCATCGTCGGCACGCGGCGGTGCAGTATCTACGCGGGCGAGCAGGCCCGGCGGTTCGGCGAGCTGCTGGCCGGAGCGGGGCTGACGGTGGTCAGCGGGCTGGCGCGCGGCGTCGATGCGTTCGCGCACCATGGGGCGCTCGACGCGGGCGGCCGGACGTTAGCCGTGCTCGGGGCGGGGTTGACGGAGATCTATCCGCCGGAGAACGCCAGTCTGGCGGAGCGGATTCTGCCGAACGGAGCGTGGATCAGCGAATTGCCGATGTGCACGTCGGTTCGGCGGGAGAACTTCCCGAGCCGGAACCGGATCATCGCCGGCATGACGCTGGGGACGTTGGTCATCGAGGCGCCGATGCGGAGCGGGGCGCTCATCACGGCGCGGCTGGCGAGCGATTACAACCGCGAGGTCTTCGCCGTTCCGGGGCGACTTCAGGAACCGACGGCGGCAGGCACGAATGCCCTGATCCGCGATGGTGTGGCCAAGCTGGTGACGTGCCTCGAAGACGTGCTCGATGAGCTGGGCGAGGTCGGGCTGAAGCTGCGGGCGACGGGCGGCGCCGAGCCCGATGCCAAGCCCGCGGGTGGCGAGCCGGGCGGCGCGGTGCCGGTTCGCCTGTCGGCGGCGGAGGAGCGCGTCCTGAGCATCGTGCCGGTCGAGCCGATGTTGCAGGATGTGGTCCTGCGGGCGGCGGAGCTGCCGCCGGGAGAGGTGCTCGCGGCGCTGACCACGCTCGAATTGAAGGGGCTGGTCAAGCGCTGGCCGGGGAACCTGGTGTCCCGGGGGCGGCAGGCGTAGGCAGTGGTCGCGTCGACTCCACGGCGGCGACGCCGTCCGTCCGAGCCCTAAGCGGCAGCGACGGGTTGCCGCGGGTGACCGTGCTGTTTGCGCAAACCGACGGGTGCCACTGGTGGCTTGCCCACCAGTGCCAGAGCGTGTCGGCGATCGACGTCGGCCACGGGGGGCCGACGCTACATGCCGGCGCCTTCGGCTTCAGCATGCCACACTCCGGCTGACGGCTCGCCGAAGACGGCCGGCACGGAAACCGGCCGCTACAAGATGGCGGGGGTTGGACGTACAATGCGGGGGCGGTGCAGAACATGGTCACGTGAGGGTTCTCATGGCACTGAAGGTCTTCAACACGCTCGGTCGCAAGCTGGAAGAGTTCCAGCCACTCAACCCGCCCAAGGTCGGCGTCTACGTCTGCGGGCCGACGGTGTACGGTCACAGCCACCTGGGCCACGCCAAGAGCTACGTCGGGTTCGACGCCATCATCCGCTGGCTGCGGTTCAGCGGGTACGAGGTCACGTACGTGCAGAACATCACGGACGTGGGACACCTCACCGATGACGCCGACGCGGGCGAGGACAAGGTCATCGCCGAGGCCCGCCGCCGGGGACTGCACCCGATGGCGGTCGTCGAGATCTTCATGCGCAGCTATCTCGAAGACATGGACGCGATGAACATCGCCCGGCCGGACATCATGCCACGGGCGTCGGGGCATATCCCCGAGCAGATCGCGTGCGTGCAGAAGCTGCTGGAGACGGGCAACGCGTACGAGGTGAACGGCTCGATCTACTTCGACGTGCAGTCGTTCAAGGGCTACGGCAAGCTGAGCGGACGGAACGTGGCGGAGATGGAGGCCGGGGCCCGCGTCGCCGTCAATGAGGAGAAGCGGCACCCCGCCGACTTCGCCCTGTGGAAGCGGGCCGAGCCGGGGCACATCATGCAGTGGGCCAGCCCGTGGGGACAGGGTTTCCCCGGCTGGCACCTCGAATGCTCGGTGATGAGCCAGAAGTACATCGGCGACACGCTGGACATTCACGGCGGCGGACTCGAAAACCAGTTCCCCCACCACGAGTGCGAGATCGCCCAGGGCGAATGTGTCACGGGCAAGCCGTTCTGCCGCTACTGGCTACACAACAACATGTGCACGCTGAACGGGCAGAAGATGGGCAAGAGCCTGGGCAACTCGATCAGCCTGAAGGAGATCTTCCACACGGGGCACCGGCTGCTGGAGAAGACGTTCGCGCCGGTGGTCATCAAGCACTTCATCCTGACGAGCCACTACCGGGCGCCGCTGGATTTCTCGAACGACGCGCTGAAGGCCGCCGAGAGCGGGAGCTACAAGCTGCGCGATGCGCTGCGGACGCTGGGTGAGGCCGCCGACAAGGCCCCGGAACGGCCGGCGACGGACGCGGTCCGCACGGCGCTGGCCGACGTCGAGACGCGTTTCACGGCGGCGATGAACGAGGACTTCAACACGGCGGCGGCCATCGCCACGCTGTTCGACCTGGCCAAGCTCTCCGGCGTGTGGATCCGTGAAGGCGCCGGCCGCGAGGACCTGTCGGCGGCGCACACGCTGATGCAGCGGTTCGCCGGCGACGCCCTCGGCCTGAAGTGGCCGGACGACACCGCCGGCGACAACACACGTGCGGACGCGGTCATCGGCATTCTGGCCGACCTGCGCAACGAGGCCCGCAAGAGCAAGAACTTCGCGCTATCAGACCAGATCCGCGATCGGCTGGGCGAGATCGGCGTCGAACTCCGGGATACGCCGGAAGGGACGAAGTGGTAGGTCAACACTGGTGGGCAAGCCACCAGCGGTACCCCGGGGGGGTGATCGGCGCCAATTGGCGACAGAGGGTAACAGGATCGCGCAGTAGGCGCGATTGGAGCGCAGTGGAGGGGATGTCTGCTAGAAAAGCTAGGGAGCGGCGCGTAGGCTTCGATGGGCCCCCGGACCGCATGGGGCCGCGGAGCCGACCATGACCGTCTGTGAGTCTGCCGGGCTGCCCGCGTCGCTGGCGTGGGCGCGTACGTTTCTGCCGGACTACTTCTCCGCCGACCCGGCCCCCTTCCATGTTGAGCTGATGGGCGACCTGGAGGATCCCGCCCGCCGACTGATCGCCCGGATCGCGCCGCGCGGGCATGCGAAGAGCACGTGTGCTGCCCTGGCCTACCCGCTGTGGTGCCTGTGCGAGCAGCGGCGGCGGAATATCGTGATCATCACGCATGAATCGTCGCTGGCTCGCCAGTTTGTTCGCGATATCCGCACGGAGCTTGAGGCCAACGAGCTGCTCCTCGAACGGTACGGCGATCTCGCCGTCGACGCGCCGCCCGCTCCCGCCGGCCGGAAGCGGAAGAGGACGACGCGCGGTAAGTGGACGGAGGAGAAGTTCACGACGTGCAGCGGGCTGACGGTGCAGGCCAAGGGATCGGGGGCGAGTTTTCGCGGGACGCGCGTCGGCCCGCAACGACCCGACCTCATCATCTGCGACGACATCGAGAAGGACGAGGAGATGGCCTCCGCCGACAGCCGGCAGAAGCTGGAGTACTGGCTGCGGCGAGTGGTCATGCCGGCCCTGTCGCCGGACGGGCAGCTCATCGTGGTCGGTTCGCTGATTCACCACGATTCGCTGCTGGCGCGGCTGCGGGATCGGCGGCGGTTTCCGCGGTGGGACTACAAGGTCTACCGGGCGATCGAGGCGCGGCAGGCCGAGAACGGCCAATGGTACCGGGTGGCGCTGTGGCCGGGTCGGTGGCCGCTGGAACGGCTGGAGGAGGAGCGGGCTCGCATCGGTACGCTGGCGTTCGAGCAGGAGTACATGGCCAACCCGATCGACGACTCGATCCGCGTCTTTCCGCAGAAATGGCTGAGGCGCTACGATCCGGTGGAGCTCGAAACGCGCGGTGATTCGCTGGTGACGCTGATGGCCGCGGACCCGGCGACGGGTGCGGCTGACGGAGACTTCTTCGCGCTGTGGATCGGCAGCCTCGATCTGTCGACGGGGATTATCTACACGCGCGAATTGACGATCGAACGCATCGGCATCGTCGAGCAGGTCAGACGTATCGAGTCGGCGGCGTTGCGCTGGCGGCCGGTGAAGATCGGCATCGAGACGGCCGCGTACCAGGTGGCGCTCAAGGACGTGCTCGATGACAACAGCCGGCGGCGACGCCTGTATCTGCCGATCGTGGGCTTGGTGACGACGGCGAACAAAGTGGCCCGCATCGTGGGTTCGTCGCCGTTTTACGAGAACGGGACGTTTCTGCTGCCGCCGGTGCTGGACCCGGAAGTGGAGGCGCAGTTTCTGCAATTCCCAAAGAGCAAGCACGATGACGCGCCGGATGTGTGCGCGATGGGCATCGAGCTGGCCCGAACGCTGCGCGGCGGGCGGCTGGAGGGCCTGTCCCGCCGGCAGCAGAAGGGTCCCGCTCAACGCGGAGAGTGGTGAGGGCAGCAGACCGGCGCCGTGGCGATCAGCCGCCGGCCAGCAGGTCGACGAACGGGGCGATGTCGAAGTTGCTCACGGTGCCGTCCTGGTTCACGTCGGCCAGGTTGCGGTCGCAGTCCGAGTAGGCGGCGGCGTAGCCGGTCGGGCTGGTCAAGGCCAGGACGAAGGCGTGGATGTCGAAGTTGTCGACCGTGCCGTCGCAGTTCAGATCGCCCAGCGCGTACGCCG
This sequence comes from Phycisphaerae bacterium, assembly GCA_050115495.1. Classification (GTDB taxonomy): domain Bacteria; phylum Planctomycetota; class Phycisphaerae; order UBA1845; family Fen-1342; genus JAAYXS01. The sequence continues at coordinate 20,844 of JASFQK010000022.1, forward strand.
GCGACGCGTTGCGGACGAGGCGAACGTGGTTGAAGACGCGCTGCACGTCGCCCTGCGGACCGCCGCCCCATTGCGGATAGTCTTCCGGGTCGCCGTCTTTGGGATCGCCGCGCTGGCAACCGGCGCCGTGGACGTCGATGACGTTCACGCCGTCCATCGAGCCGAGACCGCGGCCGAACGCGACGTAGACACCGCGGTCGGCGCTGCCATCGAAGCGCAGGTGCGTCGTGCCCGTCCAGTAGAATGCGTAGTCCGACTCGCCGGCCTCGTTCACGATTTCGGTCGCGCAGAAGACCGGATCGATCGCGGCGGAGTCGGTCGTGTCCGGCGACCGCGTGTAGTCGATGATGCTCTCCAGCTCCTTCGGATTTGGCAGACGCCAGTCGTTGTGACCGAGATAATCCTCGCTGTTTCTGGCCTGCACCCAGGCCAGTGCGTCTTCCCAGTTCACGCCGGTGCCGCCATCGTCAGCCTGCGACCACATCAAGCCGGTCGCCTCATCCGTGATCGTGCCGTCGCCGTTGTCGATGAGGATGTTCGTGCCGTAGTCGGGGTTCCCGCGCACGAGGTGGACGCAGAAAGCTTTGGTGAGCGGGTAGCCCTTGATGCGGCCGTCGGCGAAGTTGACGCCGAACATGGCGCTCTGATTGCCGAAGACGGTGCCGACATACACGGTGCACGTCGCGTATTGGGAGTCGATGACGCGTTCGCCGGCGGCCGTGTCGCCGTGGGCAAAGTCAAAGTAGTCGGTGTTGATGAAAGGCGTGAGGCCGCTGGTATCGTCACCTTCGACCACCGGATCCGTTCCCCGGAAGTCGATCAGCGAATACAGCTCCTTGATGCTGGGCACACGCCAGTCGTTGTAGCCGCCGTAGTTCTGGGCGTTGAGGACGTCGGGGTAGGTCTGGGCTTCGTAGTAGGTCAACTTGTCGTCGATATCGATGTCGCCGTCGCCGTCGAGATCCGGACTGCGGGTCCAGGTCAGGCCGGTGACGTTGTCGTGGACGGTCAGGCCGTCGCTGCTGAGGGCGTAGCTGGGCTGGTTACCGTCGAACTGGGCGTCCTGGCCGTAGAAGGGATCGCCGGCTGACGGGGTGGCGATAGTGGCGTAGTCGTCGTAGCACAGGTCCTGTCCGGTGTCGACGATCGGATAGGCGCCGGTCGGCAGCTCGGCCACCGTCAGCACGGCATCGTCCGACGTATCGGTGCCGAAGTCGTTGCTGACGATGCAGCGATAACTGCCGGCGTCGTCCCAGTCCACCGGGTTGATCGTGTACGACGCGTCGGTCGCGCCCGTGATGTCGATCGCGTCCTTCTGCCACTGGTAGTGCAGCGGCTCAGTCCCGTAGGCGACGACCGTGAACGTCGCCGAACTGCCGGGCGGAGCCCTCCGCGACTGGGGCTGCTGCGTGATCGTCGGCGGCGTGTCCTCCCCGACCGTCACGGTGAACCCGCCGGCCATCGAGAAGGTGAGCGAACCATCGGGCGTCGTGAAGCCGATCGTGACGTCTTGCGGCCCTGGAGGCTCGGTGCCGGGGATGTTGAGCACAGCCGTGATCGTGTACTGGCTGCTGTGCGTCACGGACGAGCCGGTCATGCCGCCGATCGTGACGCTATCGGGCATGATGCCGGCGGGCGGGGCTGGAGGGACATCCGTGTCGAGCGTGAAGGTTACGAGCAGGTTAACGGTGCCTTGTGCGCCCGAGTCCGGATCGACGGCCGTGATCTCGTTGGTGGCCTGCCCGAAGGCCGGCGTGGCCCACAAGCTCAGCGTGAGGACGGCGAAGGCGCAGATGGTCACGCGTATGCGGCAGTGCCGCCGGCTCATGGCGTCCGTGCGCTTCATGGTCGGTCTCCTCGCTTTGGGGTGAGTCATTCCAGCGGCCACTAACCGCCGCCGGTAGAGGAAACGGTAAGCGGGCCGAATCCTTCGCCGACAGGAGGAGGAATCTTCGCGGACGTGCTGGCTTTCGGCGGCGGAGCCGCGGGGGATGGGCCGTAAAGCATTGCCATTGCGCAGCTTACGCTTCTTCGAGCGATCCGAACGGGTGATGTCCCTGGGGCAGATGTTCGATGGTGAAAGCCGCCGCTGGGTCACGACGTCACTGATGACGTCTGGCAGCGGCTGCGACGGGCGGGATGAGGTTCCTTGGAACGTGTCCGTTGGCGAGACAGGCCCTGCGCCTCACTCACTTCGATGGCGGGGGCTCGGGTAGGTTGATCTGCATGACCACCGTGGATGGAAGGACAGGGTACTCGACGCGCAGGCGATAGACGTCGAAGCGCTTGTCGCCCCAGCCCAGCCGGTCGAGCACGTGGCGGCCGAGCTCGGGATAGCGGGGAACGTCCGGCGTGAAGAGCACGTCCGGGCCCTTGCCCAGATAGGACGCCTTCTCGTGCAAGTCCAGACGCTGCCATTCCTCGCTCAGGTTCGGCGAGGTGAATTCACCGAGATGGTCGGCGCAGGCGAGTGTCTCCGGCGTGAGCTGGCCGAACGTGTCCTCGCGGATCAGCATGTCGAGGAGCAGGACCTCGCAGGGCAAGCGGACCTGCGCCACGTTGCCCAGAACGCCGTGAATTTCCTCGCGATAGCGCGGACAGGCCGCGCGCGAGACGTAGCCCTCCACGTAGTCGATGGCGGCCTTGTTGCCCATGCCGTTGCCGAGGAGCTGGCTGTGCACCGTTCCCGCCGCGGTCTCGACGGTCCGATAGTCGGGCAAGGGCTGGCTGCAAAACTCACGTAGCAACGACAGCCCGTACGGCTGGTCGGCGACGGGGTCGATCGGCTCGCGCCCCACATCACACACGGCGCCGCGGTCATCCGTCGCGTACACCTGGGACACGATCAGCGGCGTGTTCGGGCGTAAGCGGCGCAGGGCGAGCAGGCCCTTGATCTGGGCGAAGTCCAGGCGGTCGCCGGCCTCTGACGGGCCTGTAACGACCAGCTTGAACTGCGCCCGGGCGTGGAAGCCGAAGATGTGCCGCTGACTGCGATAGGCGTTACGCCGATGCTGCAACGTGATCTGGGCGACATCGTCCGTGTCAGCCAGCGAGCTCACCATCGAATCGAAGGCGGTGCGATCGCCGGCGTGGCTCGTGACGAGCCGATCGAAGGCGGCCACCGATTCGGCGGCGGCGTCGACGAGGGCGTCGCGAACGCCGGCCTTGCGGGCGGCTTTGAGGAAAATGCGCAGCGCGCTGAGACCCGGCACGTGCGGCCCGGCGGCCATCGAGCCAGACGCGTTGACGACCCGGAAGACCTTGCAACTGACGTTCATGTCGATCTTCAGGGCGCGGCGCAGCTCGGCCGGCTTGGAGACGCGACCGGGCACGCCGGCGATGACACCGGCGAGGCTGGTGCGGAGCCGCTGGAGGACGTCGGTGGCGGCGAGCTCGAAATCGGACACCTGCCGGTTCTGAGTGTCTCCGGCATCGACGATAGTTGGATCTGGGTTCACGGCGAAGTAACCCTGGGCGCTGGAAGTAGGGTCGCGGGCCCGAGTCGTCCTATAATAACAAACGCGACCAATTTGAAACAAACTGATTCTTAACGTACACGCGTAGTGTACCACGTCGGGCGGGCGATGACAACACCCAACCAACTTGCCAGATACGTGTGCGGATAATTATTCAAGTAGCTACCCAGAAAATTCTCCAGGTAGAATTGACCCTTAACTCACGAGTCGATAATCTGGGGTTCATCCGGTCGACGCCGCCCGCGCGAAGGTGCGAGACGCGGCCGCCCGATTGCTGAGGTCGGCGCCTCAGGCCACATCCAAACCGAGGAGGAGACTGATGAAGGACGCCATCCGACTGCTGGCCCTGGGAGCTCTGCTCTGTGTCCCCGCGGTGACGCTGGCGCAGACGAGCCCGTTGTACATCACGAACTTCGACTGGCCGCCGGTGCACCACGTCGTCCAGAACGGCGAGGTCATCAATGAGTGGCAAACGGGAGGGGCATACGGGGGTGACTACCAGTGGGCCATGGCCGTCACCGACACGATCAAGATCTTCGCATCGTCCGCAGACGGCATGGGCTACGAGTACAGCCTGGACGGCGAAATGCTCTTGGGTACGTACCCCAACCCCGGCTTCAATGACTGCTTCGACGGCGCCACCAGCGGCACACAGAACTGGACGATTGCTCACAATGACACCGCGTCAGATTTCGCCGTTCTGGTGGCCGATGCGGATTGGGGCAGCGCCGCCGTGGCTTTCGTACCACAACGACGCAGCAGCGGCATCACGTATGACGGCAACACGGGGACACTATGGGTGACCAACACGACCAGCGTGTGCGATCGTGTCCAGCAGTACTCGCTGGAGGGCGACCTTCTGTCCGAGTTTGCCGTCGACGATATCTTCGGCGGCTATGGCATTGCGTGGGATCCCGCCGACGACACGCTGTGGATCTCCCAAATGTGCCCATTTGGCGAGCCTGGCCCCGAGCTGCATCAGTTCGACAAGCAGGGCAACCTTCTCCAGAGCGTCGATCTGCCCGGTGTGGCAGCTACCGTGTTTGGGGCCACGGGTCTCGAGTTCCAGATGGTTCCCGAGCCCGCTTCGGCGTTACTGCTCGTCATCGGCGCGCTGGCGATCGTGCGGCGGCGCTAACCAGCGGGCCTCAAACACGATCGCGGCCGCAGCAATGAACGCGGCGCGATGCGGCGGATTGTGAAGCCAGGGCGGGTCGGCAACGCAGCCGACCCGCCCTGTTTTTGCGCGCCATTGAGGACACGTGACGCAGGATCGCCAGACGGGGGCCACTACCCTGGCCCGAGGCCGCCATGTACGGCGACTGACGGGAGCCAGCCTCGTTCTAGCTCATACGACGAACTAATCTGAGCACATGCCCCTGGCAACAGATACTGAACGTAAAGCGCTTCGAAATATTGACTTATATGATCTTCCAGACAAGATCACTTGACATATCAACTAGGAAGCGTTATTTTACTCGTAAGCTGAGGATAAGTTAACCACGTCTTTCCGGATCGCGCAACGAGGTGGCCAATGGCCAATCGATCGCCAGCATACCTGGACGGGTCCGCCGGCACCGGTCCGCTTCAACCCAGCACCTGCGACTGCCCGCCGGCGGGCAACCCCGATGGCCCCGTCGCCCGGAGGAGACGAGGCGGATTGATCGCCACAACCGGGGCGACTGGACGCCAGGGGTTCACGCTGATCGAGCTCCTGGTGGTGGTCGCCATCATCGCGTTGCTTATTTCAATATTGCTGCCCAGCCTTCAGGGGGCGCGCGACCGAGCCAAGGCGGCGGTTTGCGGCGCCAATCTTCGGCAGATGGGCGTGGCCCTGGAGCTCTACCTGGATCACAACGAGGGCTTCTACCCGGGCGAGCATAGCTTGAAGGGAAACACCGCCTTCATCGTCTGGGCCCCGCGGGTACGGCTGTACGCGGCGATGCAGGAGAAGATCTTCTGGTGCCCCGCCGCGGACAACAAGTCGCACTGGAAAGTGGTCATGGGGGCCGAGCTCGTCCCCCGCTACGTGCTCGGCTACGGGTACCAGCTCGGCGAGAAGCCGCTGCGTTCGGGCGACAACGGGGACCTGTTCTGCTACGGGTACAACAGTTGGGGGGTTGCTGAGGTCATCAACCCTGTCACCGGGGTGTGCCTGGGGCTGGGGGCGAACGTGGACGATCCGAACTGGCCGGAGGCCTGGAGCGTCCGCGTGGAGCACATCGTCCAGCCTTCAGACATGATCGCCCTGGCTGACAGCCAGGCGGACGGCGTCTGGGACTCGGCCATCGACCCCGAGAACTGGCAGGATCACGAGTGGCCCAGCGCCCGCCACTACGGCGGAGCGGAAGTCATGTTCTGCGACGGGCACGCGACGTACATGAAACAGAAGGCGCTCGTGGAGCCGGTGGAGTGGATGCGACGCCGTTGGAACAACGACTACCTCCCCCATAAGGATGTCTGGCAGGACTAAGCCGCCTCCGGGGAGCGGCGTTGGAGTACACACGGTATGTCCGCTGCTGCAAGCAGGCAGAAGCTCGCCCACGTCGCGATCGCCGTCGTGGCGGTGGCCGCGGCCGGGGCCGTCCTGTGGAGCACCGTCCGTGACGGCGCGACCAGCGACTTCCCCGAAGGACACATCTACATCTGCCGCGACTGCGGGGCGACGACCCTCCTCTCCGAGCACGAGCTCCTGGAGATCAAGGCAGCAGCACGGGAAGCGCCGACGCTCGAGCCGGCCGCCGTGCCGTGCAGCCAATGCGGTTCGAAGAACACAGTCCCCGGCGTGCGGTGCCCGGCCTGCGGGCACTGTTTCGAGCGGCCGAAGGGCCGTCCGACCTGCCCGAAATGCGGGCAGGCCTTCCCGCGGCCGACCGGCGCCGGATGAGCAGAGCGGCGGCAGGTGCGTGCCTGACGCCGGGAGGTTGGGAACACGAGGAGAGACCGGCGGTACGACCGCGCGGCGTCCGCGGCAAGGAAGGACGGAAGGGAAACGACGGTACAGAGGAGAAGGCCATGAAGAAGCCAGAGTCTTGGTGGATGGTATGGGCAATCGTGGGAGCGTTGGCGTCTGCGACCGCCTTTGCTCAGGACGAGGTCGAGCCGCCGTGGGGTGCCCCCTGGGCCAACATCTACGGCACGTCGAGCTCGACGGGCATCCCGGTCGACTTCCAGCCGGGCGGAACATGGGAGACCGCGTGGGTGCTGGACACATTCGCCGCGGGTGCCAACCCGCCGGTGAACGGCACACACATCGTGTTCGACGCGGACGGCAACCTCTACTGGCATTCACAGGCCAATGAATCCTGGGCCGACCACGTCGCCTCGTGCACGCCGGACGGCCAGTTGCGCTGGCTTGGGCCGCCGGGCGGTCTCGGCGACTGGCAGTCCGATCTCTCGCCGATCGTCGGCGTGGAACGCGTGTACATGCTGGGCATGTACACGAACGACTACCAGGATCAGCACGTCTTCGCCATCAGCAAGGCGGACGGCAGCCTGATCTGGGACACGATCCTGAGCTTCGAGCCTTTCGGCGTCGACACGAACAACGCCCAGCCCACGCCCGTGCTCTACAACGGCAAGCTCTACGTGATGGGCAAGCCGAGCGAGAACGGTGCTGCCGTCTACCAGATCGATGCCGAGACAGGAAACATCGACTTCCATTCGCTGATCGAGGAGCTCCAACACCGGATGTGCGGGAACACGGTGCTGGTGCCGAATGCGTTCGGCGCGGGCATCCACGGCATTTACGTCGTGACCTGGGACCGTCCCGAGCCGCCGGAGTCCAGCCCACCGCAGGTGTTCGGCATCGCGGTGAACACCATCACGAACGTGGCGTCGTACGCCTGGTCGTCGTCGCCCACCTTCACCGGGGTCGAGCTGGGCTTCGTCTGGTGGTGGACACCCACGCACGTCATGTACAACCCGGTCTCCAACCGCATCTACGTCTACACCGAGGACAACACGTACGGCTACGAGTTCTTCAGCTTCGACGCGGTGACCGGCGCGCTGCCGGCGGCCCTCGGTGATGCCGGCGAAGGTGGACACCACGCCGGCTATCAGACAGGGGCGATCGACTTCGACGGACAGCGCGTCATCACGGGCGGCTGGGGCGACCGCTTCCTGATGTACAACGATGACGGCACGGGTGCCATCAACTACACCGGTGCCCTCGAACACCTGGGCACGTGGGACCAGTTCCGGCAGTTCATCCAGTTGCTGCAGGACGGCGATCACACGATCGCGGTCACGGCGACCAGCGGCATCGGTACGGGCATGACGCACGCCCTGGTCATCGATCTGGACAACACCGCCGAGCCGCCGGCCGAGGACGGGCCGACGTACATCGACGATGTCCGCGTGTACCAGGGCCCCGACATCGGCAACCTGACGCTCGTCTGGTCCGACGACTTCGAGGCTTACGACGTGGGCGAGCTTCCGCCCGAGACCGGCTGGGTAACCATGACGGGTACCCCGCAGCCGTCGCCAGTGATCGTCGAGGACCCGACGGGCGAGGGGTACGGCAAGGTGCTCATGCTGGATCCGGTTCCGGCGCCGGGCGATCCCGACGACTGGTACGGGCACGGCGTGTATCACGCCTTCACGCAAACGACGGACAACGTGATCGTCACGCGCTACCGGCAGTGGCGTGAGGACACGGCCGACACATACGAGGTCTTCTGGGGCGAGAACGACGAGGATGAATCGCGCGGCTTCGCCTACGCGTATGATCTCGATCGGCGGGTCACGACGCTCGAATGGCTGGAAGTCTGGAACCAACCCAACTACCAGATCGACCGCAAGTGGGAAGAGATCGTCTTCACGTACGATTTCGGGGTCGAGACGGCGGCGGTGAAGACCGCCGAGCGTACGGAACTCGTGTCCTCGTGGATCGACCCCGGGACGGGCAACCCGTACGAGTTCGCTCCGACCGACTCCGCCGCCGGCTTCGGCCTGTTCCTGTGGCACACGGACGTGGGCGAGAAGTGGGAGCGGGTGCGCGCCAATGAACTCGTGGACGTGCGTTACGGCTACCTCAGCGCCAACCTGCTCGGCGGTCCGATCATCGGTCCCGACGGCAAGATGTACTACTTCGAGTCGCATCAGGCCGGTTGGGATCCGCCGAACGAGTGCCCGGGCTGCCTGCACGCCATCCAGGCGGTGGCCGAGTGTACGCCGGGTGACGTAAACGGCGATGGCATCGTCAACAACTTCGACATCAGCCCGTTCGTCTATGCGATCACGCACGATCAGGCGACGTTCGAGAGCACGTTCCCGAACGGCTGCTACTGGGGCGCGGACGTCAACGACGACGGGATTGTGAACAACTTCGACATCAGCCCGTTCATCGGTCTGTTGTAGGAACCCTATGGCGGGGCCGACGTGGCCCCCCTCTCCTCGACCTCCCTATCCGCGTCTGCCGGACGTACGGGCCGGCGGTCTCGACGGCACAGCGTCGTACATGTGCCGCCGGGGCCGCCGGCCACTTGTTTATCGCTCGTCCAATGAGCCAATATGTGTTTTTCAGCCCGGCGGGATTGACCGCGGGCTGTTGGAGTTGATAAGTATTTGGCGTATGATAGGTTGAAGTGCCGCTCGAGCGATTAGACGGGGAGGGCCGCGATGGTCGCGACCCGAGCGAAATCGACGGAATGGCTCTCGGGCCGACGAGCGGCCGGGTCACAGGCCGAGCGAACCATGCCAGGAAAACGCCATACCTCACGGCGGATGCCGATCAACTCGAAGAACGCGGGGCTGCGAAACGAGCGGCTGGTCATCTCATTACTGAGACAGCATGAGAGCCTCTCGCAGGCGCAGCTCTGCCAGCTTGCCGGGCTGAGCAGCTCGACGGCCAGCTACATCGTCGGCCGCCTGCGTGAGAAGAAGCTGATCACCGAGGAGCGCGGCGACAGCACGAAGCGCGGGGCCAAGCCGGTCATCATCAGCCTGCATCCGCTGGCGCAGCTCGCGGTCGGCGTCGAGATCGGTCCGAGCAACATCTACATCGGCCTGTTCGATTTCCACTGCAATCTCGTCGAGAGCCTGCGGGCGCCGCTGGGAGAGGACCACTCGCCGGAGACGGTCGTGCACCTGGTCGAGATCAGCGTGCGCGGATTGCTCAGCAAGCACAACGTGGCCGAGCAGAGCCTGCTGGGGATCGGAGCGACCGTCAGCGGAGCGATCTCAGCGGACGGGGTCGTGCAGCTTTCCAGCCCGATGGGCTGGAAGAACGTACCACTGCGGGAGAAGCTGCAGGAGCGCTTTCACACACACATCAGCGTGCACACGACGCGCGTTCGCATGTTCGCCGAGATCAGCCTGCTGCCCACGGGCGTTGCGCGTAACATCGTTCTGCTGAACTTCGCGGACGGCGTGGGGGCCAGCATGGCCGAGGACGGCCAGTTGTCGCGGGGGGCGACCAACCGGGCTGGTGAGATCGGCCATATCATCTTCGATCCGAACGGGCCGCAGTGCGGCTGTGGACACCGGGGCTGCCTGGAGACGTTCGTGTCGGGTCCGGCGCTGGCCGGCAGGATCAATCGCGACCTCGGCAACGGCACCAGTTCCGTCCTGCGGGATTGGATCCGGCCCGACGATCCGCCCAAGAAGGTCGTCTCGCAACTGGGACGGGCGATGGCCGAAGGCGACGCCTACGCCCTGCAGATCCGGGAGTTTCTGGCGGACTACGTCAGCCGCGCCACGGCGATCGCCATCAACTGCTACGATCCGGACATGCTCATTCTCGCCGGGTACGTGGTGGCGCAGTGCCCCGACCACCTCATCGCCGCCGTCGAGCAGCGAATCGGCAGCGACGTCTTCGACCCCTCTTCGCGCAAGATCCAGGTTGTCGTGGCCCGGGCGGGCGAGGAAGCCCTGATCCGCGGCATCGCGACGGTCGTGCTCCGCGACGCACTCGAGCGAATCTGACGAGCGCCCAAGGCCGGGCCGCTGGGGGTTCTCATCACCCGATTATAACTCGACTTGCGATTGATAATCTGGCGAGATACCCCCGGATCAGAACGATTCCATAAAAGCATTGTCATAAACATTTTACGCATCGCACGAGAAGGGACTTGATTCTATACCGTGACTCAGGCTATTATTAACTCAATGAATGAGGTGTTGCGATGCGGCCCAGCAGTGGCTGGGACTGGAACGTCGCCACGGGCCGACCGTTCGCTCAAGGGGAAACTGAATGGCGTCGCGTATCGACATAACCGAAGATCGGGTCATGCAGGAGCACCCGGGCACGCGACTCGAAAGCGCCTGCGCCGCCCTCAATGTCCGCCCCTATCCTGACTCCGTTACGGTGGGTGACGGCCTGACTCTCCTGCTGGTTCGGCGGGATTCAACCAGGTATCTCCTCCTCCTGTCGGCGAGCGACGGGCGGCTGACGGGCTGGGACGGCCCGACGCCGCCCGCGCCGGTGGAGGCGACGGGACAATGGGCGAAGCTGTGCCCCCTGTCGCCACACAACGCCACCCTCCTCCGCAAACAGGTTCCGTCGCTCGCCCCGGTGGTGCTCGGCCCCAGTCCGTCGCTGGGCACCGGTGACCGGCTCGGGCTGGCGACGCCGGGTCATGTGGCCGCCGTGCGCGGCCGAGGCATCTTCCCGGTTCTGGCGCAGCAGTCCGTGCGGGAGATGTCGCGTACCGGGCGTGCGCCGCGGGAAGTGCTTGATGACGCCACGTGGGGTGCTCTCCAGGCCGGCTACCGCGACGGTTACGCCGCCGACGCCGACCACCTGCGCAGTCCGGAGGACGTGGCCGCCGCCGAGGCTGCCGGCTTCACGATGTTCACGGTCGACCCGGCCGAGTGGGTGGATAACGACGCCGATCGCGCCGATGTTCACGCCCTGGCCGACCGCTACGCCCTGCTACCCTGGGAAGCCCTCGCCTCGACGCCGACCGACTGCCGGCGAGCGTACGCCGACCAGGCGTTCACGGTGGGCGACGGTCCGGACGTAATGAAGCTCGCGATCAGCGGCGAGGCGTTGCTGCGGGCGGCAGTGAAGTACGGTCGCACGCTCGCCCACACCGCCACGATGTACCAGACGCTGCTGCGGCGACGGCCGCGGGCGGCGTTCACGTTCGAGCTTTCCGTCGATGAGACGACGGCACCGACGTCGGCCGCCGAGCATTTCTACGTCGCATCGGAACTGAAGCGGCTGGACGTCGCGCTGGACAGCTTCGCGCCGCGTTTCGTCGGTGAGTTCTACAAGGGCGTCGAGTACGTCGGTGACCTCGCCCGCTTCCGCAGCACGCTGGCCGAGCACGTCGTGCTGGCCCGGCATTTCGGCGGATACCGTATCAGCCTGCACTCCGGCAGCGACAAGTTCTCGATCTACCCCATCGTGGCCGAACTGGCCCGCGACCTGGTGCACGTCAAGACCGCCGGCACGAGCTACCTGGAGGCCCTGCGGGTCGTGGCGAAGGTGGACCCGGCGTTGTTCCGCGAGATCCTGGAGTGCAGCCGGCTGTGCTTCGTGAGCGACCGGTACAGCTACAATGTTGACGCCGACGTGGCCCGGTTCGCCGCCTCGACGGCCGCGCCGGACGCGGATCTGCCCGCCCTGCTGGACCAGCGGGACGCACGGCAGGTCTGCCACGTGACCTTCGGATCCGTCCTGACCGCCCAGAACGACGACGGGACACCGCTGCTGCGGGATCGGCTCCTGGCGTTGCTCCGCCACAATGAGGACGAGTATCATCGCCGGTTGCGAGAGCACTTTGACCGGCACATTCGTCCCTTTCTGTAAGGAGTCCGCCGGGTGAAGGGGCGCTTCGATCTGAACGGGCGACGACTGGTCATCACCGGTGGCGGTGGTGTGTTGGGTGGCGCGCTGGCGGCGGCGCTGGCCGAGGTTGGCGCACACGTAGGCGTATTGGACCGCGACGCCGATGCGGCTGAACGAGTCGCGCAGCGCATCCGCGATGGTGGCGGGCGGGCGATCGCGGTTGCGGCGGACGTCACGGAGACCGAGAGCCTGGCGGCCGCCGCCGGGCAGGTGGTCAGCGAGCTGGGGCCGGTGGATGGGCTGGTCAATGCGGCGGGCGGGAACCGGGCGGAAGCCACGACGTCGGCGGAGCGGTCGTTTTTCGACCTGCCGGCGGATGCGATGCGCTTCGTGGTCGAGCTGAACCTGCTGGGCACGATTCTGCCGGCGCAGGTGTTCGGGCGGCAGATGGCGGAGCGCGGGCAGGGCGTGATTCTGAACATCGCCAGCATGAACGCCCTGCGTCCACTGACCAGTATCCCGGCGTACTCGGCGGCCAAGGCGGCGGTGAGCAACTTCACGCAATGGCTCGCCGTGCACATGTGCCAGAACTACTCGCCGCATCTGCGGGTCAATGCGCTCGCCCCGGGCTTCTTCCTCACGCAGCAGAACCGATACCTGCTGATGGACGAGGGGAGCGGTGAACTGACGACGCGCGGCCAGACCATCCTGGAGCACACGCCGATGCGCCGCTTCGGGCAGCCGCAGGACCTCGTCGGTGCGGCGCAGTGGCTGCTGAGCGACGACGCCGAGTTCGTCACCGGCGTGGTCGTGCCGGTGGACGGCGGCTTCTCGGCGTTTGGCGGCGTGTAACGATCAATACGGACAGGACCACGATGGACCACGATCCCACACGGGTGCTTGGCGATTTGCAGCCGCGGCACGATTTCTTCATCGGCGTCGATTCGGATGGCTGCGCCTTCGACACGATGGAGATCAAGCACAAGCAGTGCTTCATCCCGAACATCATCACGTGGTGGCAGCTCGAACCGATCGCGGCGCAGGCCCGGGCCGCCGCCGAGTTCGTCAACCTGTACAGCAAGTGGCGGGGCATCAACCGCTTTCCGGCGCTGGTGATGACATTCGACCTGCTGCGCGAGCACGACGAAGTGCGGGCCGACGGGGTGGAGATTCCGGTGGCGCAGCCGTTGCGGGACTGGATCGCCGGCGAGACGCGGCTGGGGAATGCGGCGTTGCGGGAGGCCGTTCAGCGCCGTCCGGACCCGATCCTGGCGAACGCGCTCGGCTGGAGCGAGGCGGTGAACCGGACGGTCTCGGAGATCGTCAACGGGGTGCCGCCGTTTCCGTTCGTGCGTGAGACGCTGGGTGAGGCGGAGAAGCGGGCGGATATCGTGGTGGTGTCGGCGACGCCGACCGAAGCGTTGCAGCGTGAATGGAACGAGCATGGCCTCGCGGCCGGCGTGCGAGCTATCGCCGGCCAGGAGCTCGGCACGAAGGCCGAGCATTTGAAGCTCGCCGCCGGCGGGAAGTACGCAAGGGAGCGGACGTTGATGATCGGCGATGCGCCGGGTGACCTGAAAGCGGCACGGGCCAACGGCGCTTCGTTCTATCCGATCGTCCCCGGCCGCGAGGCCGAATCGTGGCAGCGGCTGCATGCGGAGGGTCTGGCGCGGTTCTTCGACGGGCGGTATGCCGGGGCGTACGAGGCGGCGCTCGTCGCCGACTTCGAGGCCGTGCTGCCCGACACACCGCCGTGGAAGCGCTGACGGTCAGCGAGGAAGGTGCGGGACGGCATGCTGCACTTCGCCGAAGGATCGCCGACCACCGCCATCAGCCCGGAGCGGGCGCAAGCGCTGGTTGAGCGGCTCGTGGCGGAGTTGGGCGAGCCGAGGCGTGTGCTGCTGATTCCGCCGGATTTCACGCGGCAGTACTCGGGTGCGGGCGGATTGACCGTCATGCTCTACGAGCGGCTGGCGACACGCGGCCAGGTGGAGATTCTGCCCGCGCTGGGCACGCACGCCGCGATGACCGCCGGCGAGCGGGAGGCGATGTTCCCCGGGCTGCCGGCGTCGGCGTTCCACGTGCACGAGTGGCGGCGGGGGCTCGCGCGGCTGGGTGAAGTGCCGGCGCCCGTCGTGGAGCGGATCACCGCGGGGCGGCTGAGCTTCGCCATTTCGTGCGAGGTGAACCCCCTGCTCGTCGAGCGGCCGTGGGACCGCATCGTTTCGATCGGGCAGGTCGTCCCGCACGAGGTCGCCGGCCTGGCCAACCATTACAAGGCCATTCTCGTTGGCGTCGGCGGGCCGGACACGATCAACAAGACGCACTACGTGGGGGCGGTTCACGGTGTGGAGGCGACGCTCGGCCGGCGACGAACGCCGGTGCGGACGCTGCTGGCCTACATGGCGGCGGAGTTCCTGCGTGATCTACCGATCACGTACGTGCTCACCGTGCGCGGGCCTGACGTTGACGGTGCGCTGGTGACGCGCGGGCTCTTCGCCGGCGACGATGAAGCATGCTTCGAGCCGGCGGCGGCGCTGGCTCGCGACGTGAACATCACGCGGCTCGACGAGCCGGTCCGCCGGGCGGTCGTGTACCTCGATCCGACGCGGTACAAGTCCACGTGGCTCGGCAACAAAGCGATCTACCGCACGCGGTTGGCCCTGGCGGATGGTGGCGAGCTCATCATCCTCGCTCCGGGCGTCGGCACGTTCGGTGAGGATGCGGCGATCGACGATCTCATTCGGCGGTTCGGCTATCGCGGCACGCCGCAGACGCTGCGGATGGTGCGGGAGAATGCGGATCTCGCCGACAATCTGTGCGCTGCGGCGCACCTGATCCACGGCTCGACCGAGGGGCGGTTCCGCGTGATCTACTGCCCCGGTCGGCTGACGCGGGACGAGGTCGAAGCGGTCGGCTACGAGTGGGCCGACCTCGCGGAGATGCAAGCTCGGTACGATCCGGCGGCGCTGCGGGACGGTTGGAACGACGTGGGCGGCGAGCGGGTGTACTTCGTGTCCGATCCGGGGCTGGGGCTGTGGGCGAACCGCGAGCGGCTGGCGACGATCGATCGTGTCATGGAGGAGGATGCAGACGATGCCCGGTAATGTCCTGGTGGCCCAGTCGGGCGGCCCGTCGGCCGTCATCAACAACACGCTGCGCGGCATCATCGACGGCTGCCGGGCACACCCCGACACGTTCGGGCGGCTCTATGCCGGCTGGCACGGTATTGAGGGGGTGCTCCAGGAAGAACTGCTCGACCTGTCGGCCCAGGACGAACGCGAGATCGCTCTGCTGCGATTCACGCCGGCGGCGGGGACAATCGGCACGTGCCGCTACAAGCTTCGGTCCTCGCAACAGGCGGACTACGAGCGGATCGTCGAGGTGCTGCGGGCGCACAACGTGCAGTACTTCTTCTACATCGGCGGTAACGACTCGATGGACACGGCGGCGAAGATCAGCAGCCTGGCCCGCGAGCGCGGCCTGGGGCTGGTCGTCGTGGGCGGGCCGAAGACGATCGACAACGACGTGGGCGACGCCGAGTTCCGGCTGGTCGACCATACGCCGGGCTACGGCAGCACGGCCCGCTATTTCGCCCAGATCGTCCGTAACGCGAACGAGGAGAACGCCGGCTCGTGCCCTGCGGACCCGGTGTTGGTGATTCAGGCAATGGGTCGGAAGATCGGGTTCATTCCGGCGGCGGCGCGGCTCGCCGACCCGCAACGGGAAATGCCGCTCCAGATCCACCTGGCGGAGTCGGGGCTAACGCTGGCCGAGATCGGCGAGCAGGTGTGTGCGGGGCTGGCGCGGCATGGGAGATGCATTGTCGTGGTCAGCGAGGGGCTCGACGTGGGCGACCTGGGCGAAGTACGCGACGCGTTCGGGCACACGTCGTTTGGTTCGTCCGAGCGCAGCGTGGCGCAGGTGGTCACGAATTACCTCAACTCGCTACGGCTGCCGGTGCGCGGCAAGGCTCGGTACCAGATTCCCGGTACGGATCAGCGTAGTGCGGCCATCTACGCGTCGACGGTCGATCTCGATGAGGCGTACGCGGTCGGCCAGAAGTGCGTGGAAATCGCCCGCACGGACGGCGACGGCTGGATGGGCACGATTCTGCGGCAGCCGGGCGAGCCGTACCGGCCGGTGTATGACAAGGTCCGGCTGACGCAGGTGGCCAATGCGGAGCGAACGTTCCCGCGGGCATGGATCGCCGCCGACCGGATCGACGTGACGGATGATTTCGTGCGGTATGCGCAGCCGCTGATCGGGACGGAGTGGCCGGCGGTGCCGCTGGTCGATGGGTTGCAGCGGTTCGCCCGCTTTGAGCCGATCTTCGCCGAGAAGAAGTCCGACGAGTACACGCCGCAGGCGTTCTGAGTGGCGAGACAGGTAGCGCGGGCTCGGCACGCGGCCACACGCAGAGATCGTCCTGCCGCCAACGAAACAAACGGCGGGCGAAGCCCGCCCTACGATTGCGCGTGCCGGCGTGTTCCGCTTGTGCATGAAAGGCCAGAAGAGGAAGGCAGCATGCCGTCGGCAGACATCGGTCTCATCGGCCTCGCCGTGATGGGTGAGAACCTGGCGCTGAACATCGAATCGCGCGGATTCACCGTGGCGGTGTTTAATCGCACGGTGGCGCGGGTGGATGAGTTCATCCAGGGGCGGGCGGCGGGCCAGAACGTCGTCGGTGTGCATTCGCTCGCCGAGTTGTGCGGCGTGCTGAAGAAGCCGCGGCGGGTGATGCTGATGGTGAAGGCCGGCACGCCGGTCGACGACTACATTGCCCAGTTGCTGCCCTGCCTCGAACCGGGCGACATCATCATCGACGGCGGCAATTCGAACTACGAAGACTCGACGCGGCGGACGAAACACGTCGAGAGCCGCGGGCTGCTGTTCATCGGGACCGGTGTCTCCGGCGGCGAGGAGGGAGCGCTGCGCGGGCCGGCGGTCATGCCCGGCGGGTCGGAGGCCGCGTGGCCGCACGTTCGACCCATCCTTCAGGCCATCGCGGCCCGCACCGCCGACGGGACGCCTTGTTGCGATTGGGTCGGTCCCGACGGTGCCGGCCATTTCGTAAAGATGGTGCACAATGGCATCGAGTACGGCGACATGCAGCTCATCTGCGAGGCGTATCACCTGATGCGGGCGGGGCTGGGGCTGTCGCTGGAGGAGATGAGCGACATCTTCAACGAATGGAGTCGCGGCGAGCTCGACAGCTATCTCATCGAGATCACGCGCGACATCCTTGACTACCGCGACGAGAACGGTGAGGCGGTGCTCGATTTCATCGAGGACGTCGCGGGGCAGAAAGGTACGGGGCGCTGGACGGCGCGGGCGGCGCTGGAGACGGGGCAGCCGCTCACGCTCATTGGCGAGGCCGTGTTCGCTCGCTTCCTGTCGGCGCTCAGGGAGCAGCGCGTCGCCGCCGCAAAGGTGCTGACGCCGGTGGTCGGGCGTTTCACCGGCGACGTTCAGGCCGCGGTGCGCGACCTGCGCGATGCGCTCTACGCCTCGAAAATCACGAGCTATGCCCAGGGCTTCCAGCTTATGCGGGCCGTCGCCGGTCAGAACGAGTGGAAGCTCGATTACGGCAACGTCGCCTTGCTCTGGCGGGCCGGCTGCATCATTCGCTCGGTCTTTCTGGAGCGCATCAAGGAGGCGTTCACGCGCGAGCCGGAACTGGTCAACCTGCTGCTCGATCCGTTCTTCGCCGAGGCGCTGATGCGTGCCCAGCCGGCCTGGCGCCGCACACTGCAAACAGCGATCGAGCTCGGCATTCCGACGCCGGCGATGAGCGCGGCCCTGGCGTACTTCGACGGCTACCGCACGGAGCGCCTACCGGCCAACCTGCTCCAGGCCCAGCGCGATTACTTCGGGGCGCACACGTACACGCGCATCGACCGCCCCGGTACATTTCACACGCAATGGACCGCGAAGCCCGGGAGGACGTCCTGATGGAGCTCAGCACGATCCGCCAGCAGGTCGACCGCTCGCTGACCCGAACGCCGATCGTCGACATTCACACGCACATCTACAGCGAGGCATTCGGCGACCTGCTGTTGTGGGGGATCGACGAGTTGCTGACGTATCACTACCTCGTCGCCGAGCTCTTCCGCTACCGGCCGGATCTGACCTACGCCGACTTCTGGGCCCAGCCCAAGGCGAAACAGGCGGAGCTCATCTGGGACGAGCTGTTCGTCCGCCACACGCCACTGAGCGAGGCCACCCGCGGCGTGCTCACGACGCTGCGGTTGCTCGAGATCGACGTCGAGCAGCGGAGCCTGGACCGGATCCGGCAGACCTATGCCCGCTTCTCGACGGCGGAGTTCATCGATCGCGTTTTCGCCGTCGCCGATGTGCAAATGGCGATCATGACCAACGACCCGTTCAACGCGAAGGAACAGGCCGTCTGGAACGCGGGCGGCCAACGGGATCCGCGTTTTCGGGCGGCGCTGCGCCTGGACCGGCTGCTCAACGAGTTCCCGCTGAGCCTGCCCGAGCTGAACGCCCAGGGCTTCCCGGCTTTCAGTCGGCTCGATCGCCGCACCATCACGGCCGTGCGCGACTTCCTGAACACGTGGATTGAGCGCATGCAGCCGGCGTATCTCGCCGTGTCGCTGCCGCCGAGCTTTCGGATGGACGACGACTCCGACCGGGCCCAGCTCATCACTGAGTGCGTGCTACCGGTGGCGCAGGAAACGCAACGGCCGCTGGCGCTCATGATCGGCGTGAAAAAGCGGGTGAACCCGGAACTCGGCGACGCCGGCGATTCGGTCGGCAAGGCGGACGTCGGCGTGCTGGAAACGCTGTGCCGCGATTTCCCGCGGGTGCGCTTCCTGGTAACGATGCTCTCGCGCGAGAACCAGCACGAGCTGTGTGTCGCCGCCCGCAAGTTCCGGAACCTGCTGCCGTTCGGCTGCTGGTGGTTCCTCAACAACCCCAGCATCATCCGGGAGATCGCGACGGAGCGCTTCGAACTGCTCGGCCTCACGGCGATCCCGCAGCACAGCGACGCTCGCGTGCTCGACCAGCTCATCTACAAATGGGCGCATTCCCGTGAGATCATCGGCGACGTGCTCGCCCAGCGCTACTTCGACCTGAGCCGCGCCGGCTGGACGGTCACCGAGGAAGAGATCCAGCGCGACGCGCAGACGATCCTGGGCGGCGGACTGCTGCTGGAACAGCCGTCGGTGTGAAGCCGGCGGCGTGCATGATCACTTCACAGAAAACCGGTACACGGTCACGTGGTGGTACGTCTTGCCCGGGCGCAGGATGCATGAGGGGAACTGCGGCTTGTTCGGCGAATCGGGGAAGTGCTGCGTCTCGAGGCAGAGGCCGGACCGGCGGCCGTAGACCTTGCCGCCCTTGCCCACGTCCTGGTCGTTGAGGAAGTTGCCGCTGTAGAACTGCACGCCCGGCTCGGTCGTGAGCATCTCCATGAAGCGCCCGCTCTGCGGGTCGTGCAGCGTGCCCACTGGGCGCAGCTTGCCATCCCAACGAGCGAAGACGAAGTTGTGGTCGTAGCCGCCGCCGAAGCGGATCTGCTCATCGTCTGCCTCGATCCGGGCTCCGATCGGCGTGGGCTTCGTGAAGTCGAACGGCGAGCCCGCAACCGGTCGCAGCTCCCCCGTCGGAATCAGGCTCTCGTCCACCGGCGTGAAGCGGTCCGCGGCCAGCATCAGCTCGTGGCCAAGGATATCGCCGTTACCGGCGCCGGCGAGGTTGAAGTAGGTGTGATTCGTCAGGTTGATCGGCGTGGGCGCATCGGTCGTGGCGGTATACTCGATGCGCAGCTCGTTGTCGTTCGTGAGCCAGTAGCACACCGTCGCGTCGAGATTGCCGGGGTAGCCCTCTTCGCCGTCGCGGCTGCGGTAATGCAGCTTCACGCCGACGCGGCCGTCGCCGACGAGGCCCTCGCCCGCCCAGAGCACTTTCTCGAAGCCGATCTCGCCGCCGTGGAGGTGATTCGGCGGCCGATTCGCGGTCAGGTGGTAGGCCTTTCCTTCGAGGGTGAACTGGGCGCCGGCGATGCGGTTGCCGTAACGGCCGACGACGGCGCCGAAATGCCGCCGATCGGCGACATAATCCGCCAGCCGGTCGTAGCCGAGGACAATATCCGCCATTTCGCCCGCTCGGTCGGGCACGGTCAGGGAAACGATGATGCAACCGACGTCGCAGACGCGCATGCGGACGCCGGCGGCGTTCGTCAGCGTGTAGAGGGATACCGGCTGCCCGTCGGCGGTCTCGCCCCACGACTGCTTCTCGATCGAGCCCTGGACGCGGCCCTCGTCGGCGACGGCGACCGAGCGGGCGTCCCCCCACACCATCCAGGCGATCGCGACGAGAAACGATAACGACGACAAGGTGGGTCGGCAGCGCATGGACAGGCTCCTGGCTGAACGTGGCCGGCGTCCCCGGCGGCGGGGAAGGATGCCATCCACCCGTGAGCTTACTTCAGCCGGCGGCGTGACGTCAACCTCATTCGCTCGGCACATGAGAGATTCTCTGTCGGGACGGAGCCGTCGGAGCGTTCTTCCTTTCCCGTGTGCTGGAGCGGACATCCGGGGCCCTGCGCCGGAGGATTTGCGTAATTCGCTCTTGCTTCGAGTGATTAGATCGGGTATTGTGCGCTGTGCCGAGGACGTTGGCGGACCGTCCCGCCGACGTCACCCCACCTTCGCCTTCAAACATGAGGTCGGCATGAGCACACCCAAGAGCACACGTCGGGACTTCCTGAAAGCCGTGGGCGCCGGAGCGGCGGCTGCGGGACTGACCGCATCCGTCAGACAGGCCGCTTGCGCTGCGACGCCGCGGGCGACGGCCAACGCCGCCCTGACGGTCGACCCGCAACCGAAGTTCGCCCTGTCGCCGTATCTGTACCAGCAGTTCATGGAGCCGCTGGGGACGACCGATGGATCGGTGGCGGCATCGTGGAATTTCGGCGGCGACCACTGGCGTGGGGACCTGGTCGAGGTGACCAGCAAGCTCGGCCCGCCGCTGCTCCGCTGGGGCGGTCTGTTCTCGTCGTATTACCGCTGGCGCGAGGCGGTCGGGCCGCGGGAGAAGCGCGTGCCGATGCTCAACATGTGCTGGGGTGGCATCGATACGAACCAGGTCGGCACGGCGGAGTTCGTCGACTTCTGCCGGCAGACCGGGGCCGAGCCGCTGATGTGCGTCAACTTCGAGTCGGACGGCAAGCCCTACTTCATGCGCGATGCCAAGGGCAGCAACCGCAAGGGCGACGCCGCCGAGGCCGCTGCCTGGGTGCGTTACTGCAACAACCCGGCGGACGCCGACCGCATCAGCCACGGCCACAAAGACCCGCTGACCATCCGCATGTGGCAGCTCGGCAACGAGACCTCGTACAACCCGGATTGGGACGCCGAGACTTGTGGCCGCAAGACGGTCGAGTTCGCGAAGGCGATGCGGGGCGAGGATCCGTCGATCGAGCTCATCGGCTGGGGCGACAGCGGCTGGGGCCCGCGCGTGCTGGAAATGGCCGGCGAGCACCTGCAATACATCGCCTTCCACCACATGTTCGATCCATATCGCGGGCAACCCGACTCGCCGCTGCGCGGCATCGAATACCGCAAGGACCCCGACCGCACGTGGGACGCCCTGATGAACTCGTGGAAGTGCCACGACGAGCGCATCCGCGCCATCCGCGAGGACATGAAGAACTACGACATGCCGCTGGCGCTCACCGAGTGCCACTTCGCGCTCGGCGGCCGGAATCGTTGCGAGGTGCTCTCCTCCTGGGCCGCCGGCGTAGCCAACGCCCGGCTGGCCAACTGTCACGAGCGGCACGGTGACAAGCTGAAAATCGCGACGCTCGCCGACTTCTGCGGCACGCGGTGGCAGGTCAACGCGGTCATGATCCCGGTGCCGGGCGGGCGTTCCTTCATGATGCCCGTGGCCCGCGTCATGTGCCTGTACCGACATCATTCCGGCGAGCAAGCCGTCGACGTCACCGGTCACCCGGACGAGCTGGACGTCACGGCCAGCATCACCGGCGACCGCGTCTTCCTGCACGTCGTCAACACGGCTCGCACGCGCGACGTGAGCGCCACGCTCCAGATCGCCGGCCGGAAGATCACCGGCGGGCGGGCGTTCACGCTCGCCGCCGACCCGGAATTCGAAGTGTACGAGCATCGCGACGACGTGCTCGAACCCGTCGAGAAACCCGTGCCGGCCAGCGGGGACTGGACGTTCCCGGCGGCGTCCGTCACGGCGGTCGAGCTGGATCTGGGGACCGGCGGCGAAGAGGCCTGATCGCGAGCCATCGGCCGCGCACGCCTCGCGATCGCGTTAAGATAGTCGCTATCGGCGCGGCGGCCGGCTTGAGCCCGTGCCGAATCGACTCATGTTGCACCTCGCGAGAAGGCTGGATTCCGCTGGCGGGAGAGACCCGCGCCGGGCGGGTCTGCGCCGAGCGACGCTGCTCTTCATCGGCGCGGCGTTGCTGCTGGCGATGCCGGCCTGCCGCGAGCGAGACGGGGCAAAGACGCTCAAGCTCGCCCATTCCCTCAGCACCGAGCATCCGGTCCACAAAGCCATCACCTTCCTGGCTCGCCGCGTCGACGAGCTTTCAGACGGCACGCTGCGCATCGATGTCTACCCGGGCGAGCAGCTCGGCTCCGAACGCGAGGCGATCGAGTTGGTGCAGCTTGGCATCCTGGCCATGACCAAGACGTCGACGGGACCGATGGAGGGGTTCGTGCCGACGATGAAGGTGTACGGGCTGCCCTACCTGTTTCGTGACGACGAGCACATGTGGAAGGTCCTCGAAGGGCCGATCGGCAAGCGGTTGCTCGCCGCCGGCACGTCGAAGGGTCTGAAGGGGCTGTGCTACTACGACGCCGGGGCCCGCAGCTTCTACACGACGCACCGGCCAATTCACTCGCCGGCCGACCTGGCGGGCCTGAAGATCCGCGTGCAGCAGAGCGAGATGTCCCGGCGGATGATCGAGGCCATGGGCGGCGCGCCGACGCCGATCGACTGGGGCGAGCTCTACACGTCGCTGCAACAGGGCGTGGTGGACGGGGCCGAGAACAACCCGCCCAGTTTCTACAACTCGCGCCACTACGAGACCAGCAAGTACTACAGCCTGGACGAGCACCTCCGCGTGCCGGACATGCTGGTCATCAGCCCCACCGTCTGGAACGACCTCTCGCCAAAGCAGCAGGCCATTTTGCAGCAGGCCGTCGACGAGTCGGTGCAGTTTCAGCGGCGTTTGTGGGCGGAGACGGAGGCCGCGGACCTAAAGGCCGTGCAGGAGGCTGGTGTCGAGATCATCCGGCCCGACAAGCAACCCTTCGTCGACGCCGTGCAGTTACTTTGGCAGGAGTTCAGCGGGACCGAAGTGGGCCAGATCGCCGAGGAAATCCGCCGCGTGGAGTAGGTATGCGTGCTGTCCGGACCATCCGTACGGTTCTCGACCGCTTCCTTGAAGCGCTGGTGGCGATCGTCATGGCCGTGCTGGTGCTCGATGTGTCCTGGCAGGTGTTCACACGCTACGTCCTGAAAGACCCCAGCACGTGGACGGATGAGCTGGCCACGTTCCTCATTGTCTGGGTGGCGTTCCTCGGCGCTGCGGTCGGGCTGAGGCGCGGGGCGCACCTGGGCATGGACTACTTCGTCGATCGGCTGCCCGCGCGGCGGCGCGCGTACGTCAACGTCTTCATCCACGTGTGCACCGGGCTCTTCTCGCTCAGCGTGATGACGATCGGCGGGCTGATCCTGGTGGTCCGCAAGTTCCATTTGCAGGAAACGTCGCCGGCGTTGGGCCTGAACCTGGCCTGGGTCTATGCCGCCCTGCCGATCAGCGGCCTGTTCCTCACGATGTACAGCGTCGAGCTCTTCGTCGGCGCGGTGCGCGCCCTGTCGCCGCGCGGCTCGACGGCGGCTGGCAAACCGGAGTAAAGGTCCCCATGGGTTTTCCGCTGGCGGTGCTGATCGTCACGTTCGTCCTGCTGCTGGCGCTCAACGTGCCGGTGGCCTTCAGCATCGGACTGGCCACCGTTGCCGCCGCCCTGGCCGTTGGGGATCTGCCAGCCCTGCTGCTCGTCGCGCAGCGGATGGCGACGGGCATCGACAGCTTCGCCCTGCTGGCGATTCCGTTCTTCATTCTCGCCGGTTTGCTCATGGGTCGAGGCGGCATCGCCCGGCAGCTCATGGATTGCGCCGAGGTCTTCGTTGGTCCGTTTCGCGGTGGGTTGGCGTATGTGAACGTCGTGACGTGCATGCTCTTCGGGGCGATTTCCGGATCGGCCACCGCGGCGGTCTCGTCCATCGGCGGATTCATGGTGCCGCAGATGACGCGCCACGGATACCACCGCGATTTCAACGCCGCCATCACCATCACCGGCGCGACCACCGGACTGCTGATCCCGCCCAGCAACATCATGATCGTGTACTCGCTGGCCACGGGCGGAGTGGTCTCCATCGCTGCCATCTTCATCGCGGGGGTTCTGCCGGGCATCTTGCTGGGTGGGGCGCTGATGGTGGCCGCCGGCGTGATCTCCGCCCGCTGCGGCTACGGCGGGGGCAGTCGCGTCCCGCTGCGTGAAGCCGTCGTCCGCTGCCTCAAAGCCGTGCCCGCCCTGCTGCTCATCGTGATCATCCTCGGCGGGATTCTGAGCGGGCAGTTCACCGCCACCGAGGCGTCGGCCATCGCCGTCCTCTACGCCTTCATTCTGGCCGTCTTTGTCTATCGCCAGGTGCGGCTGCGGGAGCTGCCCGAGATTCTGCTTCAGTGCGGCGTTACCACGTCGGTCGTCTTCATGCTCATCGCGACGTCGATGGCAATGTCGTGGGTGCTGGCCCACGAGAACATCCCGCAGGACGTCAGCGCCGCCCTGCTCGGTCTGACCGACAACAAGATCCTCATCCTGCTCATCATGAACCTGCTGCTGCTCGCGGTCGGCACGTTCATGGACATGACGCCGGCGGTGCTCATCTTCACGCCGATCTTCCTGCCCGTCGCGAAGAACCTGGGCATCGACCCGATCCACTTCGGCATCATCCTCATCATGAACCTGTGCATCGGCCTGTGCACGCCGCCGGTGGGGACGTGCCTGTTCCTCGGCTGCGGCATCGCCGAGACGACGATGGCCAAGGTCTTTCGCCCGCTGCTGCCGCTGTTCGCGGCGATGATCGTGGTTCTGCTGGTGACGACGTTCACGCCGTGGCTGTCGCTCGCCCTGCCGCACCTGTTCGGGCTCGGCTAGTTCGCGACCGCCGGTGGGAGTGCAGGTCGATGTGAGCGCCAGGAGGCTTCCCGTGATCCGTAACGCCGCTTTCGCGCTGCTTGTCGTTCTTCTCGCCACCACAGCCCTCGGGCAGGAACCGGCCGTTCAGGTCACGGTCACCGCCGACGAGCTGGCCGAACAGCCCGCGAGCCCGCTGATCTTCGGCGGGTTCATCGAGTCCGGCTTCGGCCGGCAGGTCGAGGGCATGTGGGCCGAGATGCTCTTCAACCGGGGTTTCGAGCCCATCCCCCCCTACACCCGCGCCAACTACGGCTCGCGCGGCTGCGGGCCCGACACCGACCTCCCGGCCCAGCCCTGGTGGCATTCGGGCTATGAGGAGCAGCCCTGGGAACTCGCTCCCGGCAACCCGGACGCCCGTTGGTCCAATCCCGAGCACCTCAGCTTCTGGAACGGCCAGCGCGGCGGCTGGCTCGAAAACAAGAACACCGAGCAGTGGGCCGGCGTCGCCCAACGCGGTATCCACCTGCGTCGCGGCGAACGCTACACGTTCACCGGCATGCTCCGCACGGGCGAGCACGCCTGGGACACCGACCCGGACGATCGCTCACTCGACGCCGAAATCCGCCTCTACGCCGAGGATGACTGGTCGACGCCCATCCTCACGGGAAGAATCGAGAACATCCGCAAGGGCTTCCGGCAACACACCTGCACGCTCGATAACCCGGACTTCGAGGGGCGGGCTGCGTTCAGCATCTGGATTCGGCCCGAATCGAGCATCGGCGTCGACGCCCTCTCCCTTATGCCGGCGTCGAACGTCGACGGCTGGCGTGCCGACGTGGTCGAGGTCGCCAAGCACATCAATCCGCGTATCATCCGCTGGCCCGGCGGCTGCTTCGCGTCGTTCTACCACTGGCGGGACGGTATCGGCCCGCGCAACGAGCGACGGCCCCTGCCGAGCTGGTTCTGGGGCGGCCTGTACGACAACGACGTCGGCACGGCGGAGTTCGTCCAGTTCTGCCGGTTCGTCAACGCCGAGCCGTTCATTTGCGTCAACGTGCTGACGGCCGACGCTGACGAAGCCGCCGACTGGGTCGCCTACTGCAACGCGCCGGCGACGCATCCCGTCGGCCGGCTGCGGGCTCGTGACGGCTTCGCCGAGCCCTTCGGCGTGAAATACTGGGAGCTGGACAACGAGGCCTGTCGCCGGTTCGACTCCGGTGAGTACGCCCGGCGGTGCGTCGGCTTCGCTCGGGCCATGCGGGCCGTCGACCCCGAGATCGAGATCGCCATCGTCGGCTACGACTGGTACCGTCTCACGCTCGCCGAGATGCTGGAAATCGCCGGCGGGGACATCAACTTCGTCGTCGACCGGGCCATCGACGAGCGAGCCCTCCGCGACGACCTGAAGATCCTCCGCCGTTACAACGAGGCGCACGGCACGCACATCCGGCTGTGCAATACGGAATGGCCGGCCCCGGAGCGCGACGTCCCCGCCACCGTCGACCACGCCGCCCTGGACAAGATCACCACCGCCAAGGGCCGCCGCCGTTGCTGGTACAGCGCGCTCAACGTGGCCAAGACACTCCTTACGTTTCAGCGTCTCGGCGGCGATTTCGCCTTCGGCAACTTCAACAACTTCGCCAACACCTGGGGCCAGAACACGATCGAATGTCTCAAGGACGCCGCGTATCCCTCCCCTGCCGGGCACGTCTTCGCCCTGCTGTCCCGCTCGCCAGCGGCCCGGGCGCTGAAGATCGAGATCGACGGGCCGGCGGAAAACGTCATCGTTCAGACGGCGTGGGACGAATCGCGTTTGAAGCTGTGCCTGGTCGTTCTCAACTACACGGCGGCGGACGTTCCGCTCTCGTTCGACCTGAAGCCCCTCGGCTGCACCTTCCAGACGTGCGAAATGAGTGTCCTGCGGGCGGATTCGCTGACGGCCTACAACACGCGCGCTCGACCCCGTGTCGTCGAACGGACGGATTCATCGAGCCCCCTGCCCGAGCCAACCACGTTCAGCACGACCGTCCCGCCGTTCGCCCTGCTGCACGCCGTCCTGGAGTGAGGCGGCGGCCCGTCGCCGATCGTCACGGGCCGGTGAACTGCTGCTGGAACAGGGCGAAGTCCTCCAGGGCCACGTCGCCGTCGCCGCAGAGGTCAGTTATGGCACAACCCGCCGATGGCGGCAGGTCGGGACCAGCCAGGCAGCCGGCCAGGATGGCGAAATCGTCTACGTCGACGTCGAAGTCCCCATCGAAATCGGCCGCGTCCGGCACGACGATCGTCGCGCTGACGTAGCGCGTCATGCCCGGCCAGACGGACACCGGCGACCCAACGCCACCCGAGATGTTGGTGTAGACGCCGTCGCCGTCGAGATCGAGATAGAAGTCGACGCTGGTGATGGTGGCGGAGCCGACGGCGGAAACGTTCAGCGACACCGAGACGAAGACGTTCTTTGCCGTACCGGGCAGGAGGAGACCGGCGCCGTCCGTCAGGTCCACGACGACGCGGCGTGAATCGTTGATCGAAATCTCGCCTTCGTCCGTCTGCTCGATGGCGTCCGGTCCGACGAACTCGGGAGCCGACGTGGGCCCGACGCCGCCCGAGAACCGTATGTGATTCCGGGTCGAGTGGTTGAGGCCGGCGGCGGCGTACAGCGATGGTCGGTAATCCGGCCGGTCGATGTGGAAGTACATTTCGGGATACGGCGCGTTGTCGAAGCACGGGCTGACCGGGATCTCGTAGTCGTACCAGCCCATCTCGCCTTCGAGGAACATGTTGTACGCGATCCAGATGAAGCCCTTCGTGCCGGTCCCGGTGCTGTTGTACCAGCCCCAATTGGGCCCCTCGCTGTTGGCGACGAGGAACGCCCCGTAGTGCAACTGCCCATCGCGGTCGTCGTAGTAGGGCCGCTCGTCGTCGTAGGCGCAGATGCAGATGGAATGCCGCAGGTAGTGCCAGCCCTCCCGCCGAAACATGACGCGATTGCTGATGCCGGTGCCGCTGGCGGTGCTTCCATAGTCACCGTAGTTGGAGAGGAAGTCGGCGCGGGTGACGACGCAGCCGCCGTCGGCGATGTGCTGCTTGACGATCTCGAGCCCGTCCTCGTTGTCCACGCGGATCTTCTGCAACTCGCCCGGGCGGTTGCGGAGAGCGGCGACCCAGGCCGCTTCGGTCGGCCAGTCCGTGTACCACGCCGTCATCGAATGCACCGACGCCGGAGCGCAGCCGACATCGGCCAGGCGGGCCATGGCGTGCCCCGTGCACTCGGCCCCCCACGACCCCTGGGCGATGATCGGGAACAGGAACCGCGGGCTGCAGATCACGTCGGGGTCGCCGGTCGAGGCGTCGAGCCCGTGATCGCGGGCCTGCGTGAAGGTGCTGTAGTAGTAGCAGGACGACCAGCACGTGCAGTCGCCGAGCTCCTGCTGTCCGATCGGCGGGAAGTACATGAGTGTGCTGCTGTCCGCCGCCGGCGGCCGATCGGCGCTGGCCGGGTCGCCCAGGGCAGTAAGCGCCAGCAGCAGTGCGGCGAGCCGAACGATCGACCGGTGGGCGGCGGATGAGACCCAACACTTGCTTACGCGACGAGTTAATGTGACACCGTTCAACGTCACCCGCTCCTTCCTTCTGATGGCTCAGCGCGTCTTCGTTCAGCGCGCCTCGATCCGTGGCCGCATCCGCGCGGCAATCCGGCACAGCGCGGAGCGCCGCCGGTCGGTTACGGCCCCGTGAACTGCCGCTGGAACGAGGCGAAATCGCCCAGGTCCACGTCGCCGTCTCCGGCGAGATCGGTGACGACGCAATCGGATGCCGGCTCCCAAGCGGGGCCGAGCAGACAGCCGGCGATCCGTATGAAGTCGGCCACGTCGACGTCGAAATCTGCGTCGAAGTCGGCCGCGGCTGGCACGGCGATGGTCGCGCTGACGTACCGGGTCGCGCCCGGCTCGACGGTGACCGGTCCCTGCATTTCCCCCGGCACCGTGGTGTACACCCCGTCATGATTGAAGTCGTAGCAGAAATCCACGCTGGTGATCGTGGCCGGCGCGGCCGCCTCAGCGGCGAGTGACAGCGAGACGAACACGTTGCTGCTCTCCCCTGGCGGCATGAATGGGATACCGTCCGTCAGGTCGACGGCGACGCGGCGTGAATCGTTGATCGATATGTCGCCCAGCTCCGTGCGCTCGATCGCTTCCGGTCCGATGAACTCCGGCGCACCAGGCTGGCCGATGCCTCCGGAGAAGGTCAGGAGGTTTCGAGCGTTGTGGTTGATCCCGGCCACGCCGTAGAGGACCGGCTGGTAGTCGGGCCGGTCATCGTGGTAGTAGATCTCCGGGTACTCCGGGTTGTCGTAGCAGGGATCTGTGTAGGGGTTGTCGTCGTTGTCGTACAGGCCGAACTGGCCCTCGAGAAACATGTTGTACGCGATCCAGATGAACCCTTTCGTGCCCGTGTCCGTGCTGTTGTACCAGCCCCAATCGGGCCCTTCGCTGTTGGCGATGAGAAAGGCCCCGTGATAGAGCTGTCCGTCGCGGTAGTCGTAGTAAGGGCGCTCATCGTCGTAGCCGCAGATGCACAGCGAATGCCGGAGGTAGTTCCCGCCCACGCCCGCGTACATGACGCGGTTGTTGATACCCGAACCGGTCGCCGTGGCCCCATAGCTGACGTAGTTGCCGTGAAACAGCGCCCGGGTGACCGCACAGCCCCCATCGGCGATGTGCTGCTTCACTTCCTCCAGGCCCGCCAAGTCGTCGGCCCGGACCTGGTGCAGCGTGCCCGTACGGTTGCGGAGCGCGCCGATCCAGGCCTGCTCCGTCGGCCACTGGGCGTACCACGTGGACATCGGGTGCAGGGATGCAGGAGCACAGCCGATATCGGAGAGGCGAGCCATGGCGTGCTCGGTGCACTCGGCGCCGGCAGCACCTTGCGCGATGAGGGCGAACAGAAAGCGGGGGCTGCAAATGACCTCGGAGTTGCCGGTCGAGGCATCCAGTCCGTGATCGCGGGCCTGCGTATAGGTGTTGTAGTAGTAGCAAGACGACCAGCAGGTGCAGTCGCCGATCTCCTGGTGCCCGATGGGCGGGAAGTACATGAGTGTGCTGTTGTCCGTGGCCGGCGGGCGCTCGGCCCATGCCGGCGCCACGGCGGCGGCGAACAGCACCGCCGCCGGAACACCGACGGAGAGAAGGAAGGCCCCGAGGGAGGGCCTGCAATTACTCGGCGCACGATCTATCATTAAGGGACACATGATGGTGGGGTCCTGGATGTGCTGTTTTCTGGCGACATGGCTGGGTCCATTGTATACAGACCATAACCGCTCAATCAACGAGTAAATTCGGATTGCCCTATCCCCGCCCCTGCCCCCTGCGCAGCCGACATCGTCAGACCCGCGTCACGCCACAATGGTCCTATAACACTGAGCCGCAGAACGCCTTTACTTCGCTCCGGCCGTCGGCACAGCCACCCGGGCGCTGACGGACACCGTCGTGCCGGCGGCGACCCTGGTTGGCGAGGCCATCGCCACCGGTACGGCGGTGTAGCGCCCGTCGCCATCGAAGTCGCAGTAGAAATCGACACTCGTGATCGTCGCGGGCGCCGACGCTGCATCGTCGACCGTCAGCGAGACGAACACGGCCTGGCTGGTCCCGGGAGCGATGAGGCCGGCCCCGTCGGTCAGGTCGACCGCGACGCGGCGGGAGTCGTTGATGGCAATCTCGCCGTGGTCCGTCCAGGTGATGGCCTCGGGACCCATGAAGAGCGGGGCATCCGCCGGCCCGACGCCGCCGGTGAAGGTGAGGAGATTGCGGGACGGGTGGTTGATGCCGGCGACGGCGATCAGGACGGGCCGGTAGTGCGGCCGGTCGTCGTGGAAGTAGACCTCAGGGTAGTCCGGGTTGTCGTAGCAGGGATCCGTATAGGGGTTATCGTCGTGGTCGTACAGGCCAAAGCCCCCTTCGAGGAACAGGTTGTAGGCGACCCAGAGGAAGCCCTTCGTACCCGCGCCGGTGCTGTTGTGCCAGCCCCAGTCGGGCCCCTCGCTGTTGGCGATGAGGAAGGCGCCGCTGTAGGTCTCGCCGTCGCGGTCATCCACGTAGCTAAGCGTGTCGTCGTAGCCGCAGATGCAGAGTGAATGGCGCAGGTGGTTCGGGCCGACGCCGGCGTAGAGGACGTGGTTGTCGATGCCCGGGCCGCCGGCGCTGTCGCCGTAGTCGACGTAGTTTCGGTGGAACAGGGCGCGGGTGACGGCACAGCCCCCGTCGGCGATGTGCTGCTTGACGGTTTCGAGCCCTGCCGGATTGTCGACGCGGATCTTGTGCAGCTTGCCGGGGCGGTTGCGGAGGGCGGCGATCCAGGCGTCTTCGGTCGGCCACACGGCGCAGTGCGTCGATACGGGGTGCTTGGCGGCCGTCGCGCAGCCGACGTCGGCCAGCCGGGCCATCGCGTTGGCCGTGCACTCCGCCCCGCCGGCGCCCTCGGCAATGAGGGCGAAGAGGAAGCGCTGGCTGCACAGGACGTTGGGGTCGCCGGTGGAGGCGTCCAAACCTTCGTCGCGGGCTTGCGTGTACGTGTTGTAGTAGTAGCAGGACGACCAGCACGTGCAGTCGCCGAGCTGCTGCGGACCGCCGATGGGCGGGAAGAACATCTCCGTGCTGTGATCGACGACAGCGGACCGCCCCGCCCCGCCGGCGGAACAGCCACCCGCGAAGACGACCGCCAGCGTGGCGGCGATCACCAAGCCCACGGCCACGCTCGACCGGCCGAAATATCTCGTAAATCGAGGAAACTCATGTTGACTCATGGGCGGTGGTCCCTCACTGGCCTTGGTCCATTCATGAAACGTCCCCATGATACACGACATACAAATGCTCAGTCAACGAGCAAACACACCCACAGAGCGATGCCGCGTCGGGTTCGTCCGTCAGGGCGATGGACTCGCGCTGCACCTGCTGGATGTCCAACGGTGTGTCCGCCGCCTCGGCGCTTGCTCCAGGTTGGGCGGCGAGGTGGTTCAGGGCGAGGTCCACTTCGAGGACATCCTTCGTCGCCCGGTAGTTGCCGGCGATCTGATACACGTCCGGACCTGCAGTCGTTCGCGCCCGGTACTTCAGACAGACCGAGTCACCCCGCCGATCGGCCATACGTATGCGCTGCATGCCGTGTGGGCGGTGCGACTCCTGATCGCCAACTCATGGTTGGTGCCAGACGGTCGAACGCGTGGACCGGAGGACGCCTCGCCCGACTCCGACGCGCACGGTCTCGGTCAGAGCGGTGACCGCGTCCGGGAATGCGCGGAACCGGCCTAGGTGGGGCCGCAGATGTGGCCGACGCGACACTTCCAACATGCTGTGCTTGACAGTCTGTTGCGTACTGCATATTGTGCCATCTTGCCGGTTTGCCCGCCGCTTCGGGCGGTGAGCATCGCAAGAGGGAACCCGGTGAGAATCCGGGACTGCCCCGCAGCGGTAAGTAGGTACGACCGTCGTCTCATGCACTGGTCTCCTCGCAGACCGGGAAGCGACGACCAGTGGAACTCCTCCAATCCTGGGGGGCGCCTACGAGTCCGAAGACCTGCCGGCAGCCGTGTTAGCCGCACGGGACTGGGTACGTCGCGTCGAGGGTAACGCGGCGTTCGAGCGGCGTGGATGTTGCCGCCGGTAGCAGAACGAGTTGAATCACTCTCCCCACCGCGCATTTGCGCGGTGTCGCTTTGTGCACGGACGGACCGCGGCGGAGTGTCGATGCACGGCGGCAACCGTGAATCGATAGATCAACTCACCGCAAGGCCACGCGCAGGTATGGAGACCGTCGATGCAAGTCATTCCCCCCGAGCAGCCGCAGCGCGATCTTTTCGGCGATGTCATTGGTTTTACGGACATTCGCAAGCGTGACGGACGTGTTACACCGTTTAACGCGCGCAAGATTACGGACGCAGTTCAACGTGCGGGCGGTGCGACCGGCGAGTTCGACGAAGCGACGGCGCGACGCCTGACGCTCCGCATACTCAGCCTGGCTCAGGCAACCTTGGGCAACGGCATCCCGACGGTGGAGCAAATCCAGGACATCGTCGAACACGTCTTGCTGGAATCCCCCTTCAAGCGGACGGCTAAAGCGTACATTCTCTATCGGGACCAGCATGCACGGAACCGCGAGTTGATGGCGCGAGCCGACGTGGACCTTGTCGACCAATACCTGGAACGCCTGGACTGGAAGGTTCAGGAAAACAGCAACATGGCTTATTCACTCCAAGGCCTGAACAACTACGTTTCCAGCGAGGTCAGTAAGGTCTACTGGCTCAACAAGATCTACACGCCGGAAATCCGCGCCGCGCACAGCGAAGGTGACCTGCACATTCACGACCTCGGCGTGCTGTCGGTGTATTGCGTCGGCTGGGACCTGCACGACCTGTTGCTGGTCGGTTTCCGGGGAGCCGCGGGCAAAACGGAGAGCGCTCCGGCGCGCCACTTCCGCAGTGCGCTGGGCCAGATCGTGAACTTCTTCTACACGCTTCAGGGTGAAGCCGCAGGGGCACAGGCGTTTTCGAGTCTCGACACGCTCCTGGCGCCGTTCATCCGGTTCGACAACCTGTCATACGAGCAGACCAAGCAGGCGCTCCAGGAATTCGTCTTCAACGTCAACGTCGCCACTCGCGTCGGCTTCCAGACGCCGTTTACCAACGTCACGCTGGATCTCCAGCCGCCCGCGGCCCTCGCCAACCAACCGGTCATCATCGGCGGCAAACCGCGGGAAGAGACCTACAGCGAGTTCCAGGAAGAGATGAACGTGTTCAACCGCGCCATGCTCGAAGTGCTCAGCGAGGGAGACGCCAGGGGCCGCGTGTTCACCTTCCCGATTCCAACCTTCAACATCAGCCCCGACTTCGACTGGGACGCGCCCCAACTCGAGAAACTGTGGGAAATCACGGCCAAGTACGGCATCCCGTATTTCGCGAACTTCGTGAATTCTGACCTGTCGCCGGACGACGCGCGCTCGATGTGTTGCCGACTGCGTCTCGACCTGCGTCATCTGGCCAAACGCGGCGGCGGTCTGTTTGGCGCCAACCCGCTCACGGGCTCGATTGGCGTCGTCACGATCAACATGCCGCGCCTCGGCTATCTGGCACAGTCCGAGGACGATTTCCTCGGCCGGCTCGATCTGCTCATGGAAATCGCCCGGGCCAGCCTGGAAACCAAACGCAAAGTCCTGGAGCAACTGACCGAGAGGAATCTCTATCCCTATAGCCGCTTCTATTTGCGGCACATCAAAGAGCGGCACGATCGCTACTGGCACAATCATTTCGCGACGATCGGGCTGGTGGGCATGAATGAGGCTTGCCTGAACCTGCTGCAATGCGACATCGGTGCGCCGAAAGGAGTCGCGTTCGCCACGCGGGTGCTCGATCACATGCGCGACCGACTCGCCACGTTTCAACAACAGACCGGGAACTTCTACAATCTCGAGGCGACGCCGGCCGAAGGGACGACCTATCGGCTTGCGCAGTTGGATCGGCAGCGATTCCCCGACATCCATGTGGCCAATGATCGCTCCGTCGCCGGCGGCGCCGAGCCGTTCTACACGAACTCGTCGCAACTGCCGGTCAATTACACTGATGACATCTTTGAGGTTCTCGATCTTCAGGATGAACTGCAGGCTCGATACACCGGTGGGACCGTCCAGCATATCTTCCTGGGCGAGGCTGTATCTGATCCCGCATCGGTGAAGGCTTTCGTCAAACGGGTCTGTGACGCCTATCGACTGCCCTACTTCACGGTTACGCCGACGTTCTCGATCTGTGCGTCACATGGCTACTTGCTCGGCCGACAACCGCGTTGCCCAAAATGCAACGCGGAAACCGAGGTGTACTCGCGTGTCGTCGGCTATCTGCGCCCGGTCAAGCAATGGAACGATGGCAAGCAAGCTGAGTTCGACGAGCGCAGCCGCTACCTGCTCGGAGCGTCAGCATGAACATCGGTGGCCTGCAACCATTCAGCCTCAACGACTTCCCCGGACGGGTGGCCGCCGTCATCTTCACCCAGGGCTGCAACTTCTGTTGCCCCTTCTGCCACAACGGACAATTGGTTTCGTCCAACGGCGTCCCTGACGAGCAGTTGTCAGACGGCGATGTTCTCCGTTTCCTGCGGAACCGCCGGCGGCAGATCGACGGCGTCGTTCTAAGCGGTGGCGAGCCTACCCTACAGCCCGATCTGCCGGATTTTCTGTGCCAACTTCGCCGACTCGGCTACGCGATCAAGATCGACACGAACGGATCGCGGCCCGACGTGATCCGGCGGCTGATCGCAGCCGAGTTCGTCGATTTCATTGCGATGGACGTGAAGGCGCCGCTGGAACGATATGACGTCCTGTCCGGTACACGCGTGAACACAGCGGAGATCCTGGAATCGATCCAGCTGATCTCGGCCAGCACGATCGCCCACCAGTTCCGCACAACGGTAGTCCCTTCACTGCTCCATGCCGCCGACATTGCGCGGATTCGCCGCCTGCTTCCTGAGAACGAGGAACTGCGCTTGCAGACTTTCCAGCCGGAGCACGCTCGGGACCCGGCGCTGCGTCAGCAAGCTGCTGCGAATCAGTCTCACGCGGCTCTGGCTGGTTAGTGGCTGATCGGAGAACGCCATGAGCATCTGCCCCGATACCTGGATTATCAGCAAGGCCCGCAACGAAGGCATGATCGACCCGTTCGTGCCCGGGCTGGTGCGCCAGATCGAAAACCGTCCCGTGATTTCTTACGGCGTGTCGTCTTACGGGTACGATGTTCGTGTCTCAAACCAGTTTCGCATCTTCACGAACGTTTACGGCTCTGTGGTCGATCCGAAGGCGTTCGATCCCAAGGGCTTGGTGGCAGTCGAGAGTGAGGTCTGTCTGATTCCTCCGAACAGCTTCGCGCTGGCGCTCAGCGTCGAGTACTTTCGGATCCCGCGGAACGTCTTGACACTGTGCGTGGGCAAATCGACCTACGCACGCTGCGGCATCATCGTCAATGTCACGCCATTCGAACCCGGTTGGGAAGGTCGCGCCGTGCTGGAGATTTCGAACACGACGCCGTTGCCGGCTCGTGTGTATGCGAACGAGGGCCTGGCCCAGGTGCTGTTCTTCGAAGCCGCGCAGCCCTGCAAGACCAGCTACGCTGACCGCAAGGGTAAGTATCAATCTCAAAACGACATCACGCTACCACAAGCGTGACGCAAGACCGTCGTGTGGGGTCACGGCCAGCGAAGGCGAGAGCCGCTGCAACTCGCGGCCGCTGTACACGTCCCACATGCGGGCGGTGCCGTCTTCGCTGGCGGACAGGGCGCGGGTGCCGTCGCCGGAAAATGTCGCCGACGTAACCGCCACGGTGTGCCCCCGGAATCGCAGCAGCTCGATTCCGTTCTCGACATCCCACAGCCGGAAGCTGCTTTCGCCACCACCTCGCGTCAGGACGTGCTTGCCATCGGGTGAGAACGGAATGGACACCCCGACGTCCGAGTGCCCCAACTGCGCCACCAGCAACCCGACGATTCCGATCAAACGGAGAAACAGACGAACAGGCGAACGTATCCTGCTATTCCTCGGCGCGCGGCTCGGCGGCGGGGACGATGTCGAACGACACGTTCCGCGCCGCCCAGTTCACGGCGTTTTCGAAGTCGCCGCGGGCACGGGTGGCGTCCGCGCCGCGGGCGGTCTGCCGGCTCCAGGCGCGGTCGAGCTTCTGGATGAACGGATCACGCGGACCGCGGGCGCCGCGAGCCCTGGCCGAGGCGATCAACCAGTCGAAGTCCAGCTCCTTGCTGGCGACCAGCACCTTGATACCGACCGGCAGGCGGTCGACGCGCAAGTCGCCCAGCCGGGCGGTCGTCGTCCACGAGTGCGTCCTGTCGTTCTTGCCCGTTCCGAGCGTTATGCGGTGCGTGTCGCCAATCCGCATCAGAAGCGGCCCCTGCCCCAGTGCTTCCACGCGGTAGTACAGATAGACGTAATACGGCTCGGTGCCGCGGCTCGTGATGTTGATGCGGATGCGCGCTCCGTCCGGAACCTGGGCCACACCGCCGACTTCCATGAACGGGATGATCTCGTTCGTGTCGCTCGACACAGCGATGCCGGCCTGAATCTCGAGGTTCGCCTCGTTGCCGGTCAGGCCCCAGAAGCGCTGCTGCCGGGTGAGTTCATCGAGCGAGACGGCGACCTGGTCGGCGATGGTGTCCACCTGCCCGTTCGATGAGATCTCGATCGTACGCAGCGGCGCACCGGGCTCGGCGCTATCCGGCGCACCTTTGCGAAAGACGGCGTCGTCGTGGGCATAGATGGCCAGGGTCGCGTCCGATTTCGCCTTGTCGATGATGAAATCCGCGTCGGTAGGGTCGTCACACAGAGCCAGCCGGCCCTCCTTGCCATGCGCGAGCAGTTCGTCGCGAACCGCCTCGGGGACGTTCGCTGAAACGAACGCCGGAAGATCACTGGCCGCCCAGGCGCTAACGACGGCGACCGCACCTTCCGGAACCGGGGACGGCGAGGGATCGACCAGCCGGATGATCGCCCGATCGAGAATGGCTTTCTCGACGAGGGCCTCGGCCACCGGCGGCTCGTTGTTGTACAGCGCGTCCAGGCTGGCGAGGACCCGGAGTTGCGTGCCGCTCACCAGCCCCAGGGCCAGGCCGGCGTCGACCTCATACTCGCCATCTTCCGCTGTGTCCTGACGTGCGGTCACGTGGAAATGCACGGGCTGCAATTGCGTGGCGAAGCAGACCGTGCGGCGGTCCGCCGGCTCGACGGCATGCAGCGCGGGCTGCTGTTTCCAGCCGCGCTGTTGCATGTAGTCGCCGATGTCCCGGTGAAGGTCTGCGTAGCTGTGACCGGGGCGATGCTTGAGCAGCGACTGCTGCAGCGCGTAGGAGAACCGTCCCCACATCTCCTGGCACCCATCCGGACCGGTGGGGGCGTCGGTCTCCTCGGCCACGTCGTTGTCCTGCGTCGCGGCGAAGCACACAAACCGTGGCCGGCGTGTTCGCGTATCCTTCGGCGGTCCGCAGGCGTCCACAAACTCACCCGCTTTGGCGTCCGGACGCAGGTTGCCGAAGCGCTTGCAGAGCTCAGGGAAGAGCGGTTCGCGCGGGCCGGGGGGAAAGTGCTCTCCGCGACTGACGGATAAGCCGTCGCTGCCCCGCCAACTCGTCGCGCAGTGGCACGCGTCGACGAACATGACCAGATCGGCGCCCAGGTCGGCCACGGCCGCACGCCACATGGCGACGTCATCGTCGCGTATGTCGTGTTCGCCGTGTCCCTCCGACTTGGTCACGGTGACCCAGGTTTCATCCAGGTGGTCGCTCTCATCGCCGTTTTGGTCTTCGACGCGACTGCCGTGGCCGAAGTAGTAGAGGACGGCGGTGACTTCGCGTCCCTCGCTACGGGCCTGCCGGATGCGCTCGAGGAAGTCGCGCAGGCGATCGCGCACGACCTCGCGCGAGCCGTCCATGAGCGGCTCGCCCCACGAGATGCCGAAGCACCTCGTCAACGACGGCAGCAGTCGGTCCTTGTGCGTGGCATTGCTCTCATACGTTGGACGGGCATCCTGGTAGTGTCCCATGCCGATGTAGAGACCGATGATCTCGCGGTCCTCGGCCAGTGCTGCGCAGTGGACCAGCAAGGCGAAGACGCACGCGGCGAGCCAGACTCTGCCGGGCGAATTGGCTGACCGGCAATAGGTCATCAGGCCCCCCCGCCGAAGATCTGAGCCAGCGTACGATCAAGCTTCACGCCCTCGATCTGCGGCGTCTGTGGGCGCGCAGATCCCAGCTTCTCGGAGACGTACTCATGCACGCGAGCGCGAACGTGGTCCATGAACTCGCGCATCGTGATGCGCGTGCCGTTGCCGTCGATCTCGTCCACCAGGAAACGGGTGAACACGCTCGGCCGGCCGTTCACGCCGGCGCGGGAGGTCTCGTCATCCGCGCAGCCGGCCCAGAGCACGTGATGACGCGGGCTGTCGACGAAGTGTCCTTCGCCGGCGTCGCCCTTGCTCGGGATGTACTCCGTCGGCAGAACGAGGTGTTCCTGGATCCAGGGGGCCTTGAGGTTCACCGCCTTGAAGTCCTCGCCGAGCGTGCCGGATCCGGCGTGACAGGAGTCGAAGATAGCCAGCGCGCGGTCGCAATCCAACTCGTCGAGCAGAGCGCCGATCTCGTCATCGACGAGCACGGACGAGGCGTCCTCCAGCCCCCACACGTAAAGCACCTCATCCAGGTCGTCTTTCTCGTCCTTGCGGCCGACGTCGTCCATCTGCGCCCCGTGGCCGGAGTAGTAGAACAGCGCCAGACCGTCCGGACCGACCTGACCGAGGAACTCGCGGATACCGCGGATGATGTTGTCACGCGAGGCCTGGTTGTTGGTGAGCGTGAGGATGTTCTCCTCGCTGAACCCGAAGCGATCGACCAGCAGGTCCCGCATCACGCCCACGTCGATCACGCAACTGCTCAGGTCGGATTCCTCGCCGGGGTAGTCGTCGATGCCCACCAGCAGCGCGTATCGTCCGTCGGACGACCCGCCGGTGCTGAAGGACGGCATCGGGGCCGCGCGCTCGACCGCCTCGACTTCCCGGATTCGCAGCTCGTAGTCACCCGATTCCCGTGCGGAGTAGGCGTTGACGACCGCGAAGTACCGGCCGGTGCGCGGGAGCTGGATGCGGATGCGGCTGCTGTTGCCCGAGCCGAAGTCGTCATTCGACGTCAGCACCGTGCGATCGTCATCTTCCACGATGCCGATGGCCAGAACAGGATCGAAGGACGAGGACGTCAGCGTCAGCACCAGGGTCTGGCCGCGACGGCCCTGGAAGTAGACGAGCTCGAAGAGGCTGCCGTCGCTGAGGCGATCATCATCGGACGCGGAGAGCCGGCCGCGATGAACGGGTGGCGGCGCGTCGGTTCCCGAATCGTCTCCGGACCAGCTCGACCGGCGACCCGCCCGCTCGACGTCGATCGTAAGCGTGTACTCGCCGCGATCGGAGCGGTCCGCGCCGTTCGCGACGACGAGGTACTCACCACCGGTCTCGATCGTGACCTCCAGCCGGGCATCCAGCCCCGGGCCGCTGTCGTCATCTTCCGCGACGGTGTCGAGGCCTTCGTCCGTACGCCGCACGAGCAGCACGTACGCATCCAGGTCCGTCGAGGACATCGCGATCACCACGCGGTCGCCGGCGGAGAAGCTCGCCGTGTAGGCGTCGGCCCGCGATCCGTCGCGGATTTGCGTGTCGGAGCTGTCCAGCCGGCCGTATTCCGTCCTCCGCTCCCTGGTCTCGGAGAAGTCTCCTTTGAGCATGATCTTGTGGGGGGCTTCGAGTTCGGCCGTGATCTGCTTGGCTGGGGCCGGCGAATCGAGGCCGAGCGTGAACAGGCTGAGGCACGCGGTCGCGATGATGGCGGCGGCAATCCTGGCGTCCATCGGCAGTCCCCTTTCTGAGCTGCTCTGGGCCCTCATGTGAGAGCCGGGCTTCATCTTCCATCCACGAACAATCTGCCTGCGCACGGGTGCTGGCGAGCGCTCGCCCATCGAGGCAATTACGACACCCGCTCGCTCATTTGGATGCAGTTCTCGCTCGAGAGTTCCGCCCCTCGCCCGGCGTCGAACCGGAGACATGTCCGGA
Organism: Phycisphaerae bacterium; assembly: GCA_050115495.1. GTDB lineage: Bacteria > Planctomycetota > Phycisphaerae > UBA1845 > Fen-1342 > JAAYXS01. The sequence goes on from JASFQK010000022.1 coordinate 61,899, forward strand.
CAAGAACGGAAACCCATTGTAGCAAGCACGATAGCACGTCGGAAGCATGCCTGACCGGGGGCACGCGACGGCCCGGACGCGTTGGATGCGGCTCGCGCGTCCGCCGCCGCCGAGCCGGCCGCCGACGGAGTCCGGAAGCCGGCCCGTGAGCGGTTCCGAACCTCGGAGCCGGCCCGCGTTCTTTACGCCGGCGGGGCGGGGCGGCATCATGGTGATGGCTGCCCGTCGACGCTTTTCGATCTGCCGCCTGGCGGCAGCGCCGGCGTCCTGACGGCGGCCGCGACGTGGTGCTTCCTGACGCCTGCCCGCGAGATGGGAGGGTTATTTTGGCGCTCCATTCCGGTCACGCGGTGAAGATGGGGAGCGGCTTGGTTACACGAACGGGACATATATCGGCGACCGAATCCGGTACCGTCAGAACCGAACCAGCCCGGCGACCACTCGCACTTCTAAGGTCCGCTCGTGCTCGTTAAGAATCGTGAATGAGGCGGGGTGAAAGCCGGACGAGATGCGTATGACCTACTGCCCACAGCGAGACCAGATCCGCACCTGGCGATACGCAATCCGAACGAGCAGCATCGGCATCTGCCTGCTGCTTCTCGTCGCGGCACCACCCGCGCCAGCCCAGGAAACGCATCTGCTCAAACCGGGCGCTACGATCATCATCGAGGGAGAGCTAACAACCGCGGACCCACATCCAAACGGTAGCCGCCCTGTCGACACGTACATCGTCACCGTCCCCGGCGGGCCGATCGCCATCGACGTGTACTCGTCGGATGTCGACACCTACCTGCACGTCGCGCTGGAAGAGGATGATGGTCACCTCGCGACGATTGGTGATGATGACGGAGGCGCTGATACGGATAGCCGCCTTGCGTTCAAACTGACGCATGCGCGGATCGTGTGCATTTCGGTTACTTCGATTGGCGCCGGCGAGTATGGCCGGTACAGGCTCCTGCTCACCTCTGGCACACCCGGCGGCCCGTTTCTACCGTTTCACGCGCTCGCCACGGTGCTTGAATTGCAGGACGACATGGACGACCGCAGGCAGGCGTTTGCGGAACAGGACATGCGCTTGCTGGCCAGCACCATCGCGTCAGCCGAGCAGATCGTCGCCATCAGGGAATCGCATCAGGCAGACTGGCCTGATGGCCGAGGCCCCTGGTGGGAGCTGCGAGACAGCGAACTGCAAGTCGCCGAATTGAGACGGCTTCAGACACGCTCCGCGGAAGAGACGGCAGAACTGCGTGACGCCCGCATCGAGTTCGACATCGCCCTCGAAAGCGCCACTCCGGAGACGGCGGCAGAGGCGCTGCGCGATGCCGATCGCAGTCGGCTCGTGATGCAGTGCATCATGGGAGATGATCACCCGGATGTACTCGAAGCGCTCATCTATTCCGGCTATGCGCTGTATTCCCTCCACCAGTACACTGACGCTGAACCCTACTTCCGCGAGGCGATGGAGAAGCAGCGCCGGGTGCTGGGCCCGGATCACCCTTCCACACTGCTCTCGGTGACCCTGTATGGTGCCGTGCTGGCGCGGCTGGACCGACCGGGGGAGGCCGAGCCCTACCACCGCGAGGCGCTGGAGGGCCGGCGCCGTGTGCTCGGCAGCAATCATCGCGACACGGTTGCCTCCTTGCTGGATTACGCCCACCTGCTCCACGCTCTCGGCCGCGATATGGAAGCTCAGCCCTATCGGCGGCAGGCGCTGGAGTGCAAACGACGAATACTCGGCAATGAGGACCCAAGCACCATGGCCTCGCTCTATGTCTACGGGGTTCGCGTCTTGGCGCTCGATTGCCCAATGGAGGCCGAACCGTACCTTCGCGAAGCCCTGGAATTGCGCCAGTCCGTCCTGGGGTACAACCATCCGGACACGCTGCATTCGCTGGATGCCTACGGGCTGGTCATGGAATCACTGGGGCGCAATGCGGAGGCTCTGCTGTACTGGCGGGCCGCAATGGACGGTCGCCGTCGCGTGTTGGGAGAGGATCACCCGCTGACTTTGGGATCGCTGGAGCATTACGGTTCCGCGCTCTGGGCGCTGGATCGGCCGGCGCAGGCCGAACCGTATCTGCGTGCGGCCGTGGAAGGGCGTCGTCGCGTGCTGGGCGAACTGCATCCGCACACCCTGCGGTCACTTGGTCGCTTGGGTTGCCTGCTTCGCCTGTTGGACCGACCGACCGACGCTGAACCGTATTGTCGCCAGGCACTCGAAGGATGGCGCCAGATACGGGGGGATGATGACTCCGAGTACCTGGACTCACTTGCGGATTACGGCAACCTGCTGCACGACCTGGGCAGGCCGGCTGAGGCCCGGTCATGCCTTCGCGACGCATTGGCAGGATGTCGGCGCACGTTGGGAAACAACCACCCGTTGACCTTCTCGGTTCTCCAGAGCCACGTGTTGGGGCTTCACGACACGGACGATGCAGGGGAAGTTCTCTCAGCGTACCGTGAGTTGCTGGAAATCACCGAGCGACTGAGAGTGGAGACCGTCGCCACCGAGTTGCAGCGCGCAGAGAAAGCGAACGAATACGACCTGGCGGAGACCGGGCGATACCTCGCCTGGCTGGAACTGGACCAAGGCGACTGCAGGTTGGCGCACGAGGCGATGGAACGAAGCACGTCGCGGGCGCTGTTGGATCTGATCGAGCGAGGCCGTGAAGGCGCGGCGAAGATCGTTGATCCGGCACTGCTCGCCCGTATCGCTGCGGCACGGGAGCGCGAGTCGGAAACGCGGCAGGCGGTTGTCTCTGCAGAACACCGCCTTGCCACGATGCGTGAGTCTCTGCGGCGAGACGCGGCAGGATCCGGACGGCGCGCCGAGGAAGTCCGCATGCAGAGAGCGGAAGTCGAGCGTTTGCGACAGCTTCTCAGCGAACGAACTCTGGCTGTGTTCAGACTGCTGCGCGATGCATACCCGGTGGCAAGACCGCTGCAGGCGAGTGAATTACAGGCGAGCCTGGGCGCAGATGAAGCCATCGTTCAATTCGGCTGGTTGAATGCCGGTGCTGCATTGGCAATGGCACTCGATGCACGCCACCTGGAGGGCGGCGAGATCGGCGTGCGTGAGCCGTCTGTTGAGGCGCTCGAGGCGAGTGTCGAGGCATTGAAGCACGATTGCGCCACACGCGGAGCGCTCGCCGCAGATGATGTGCGGCTCCGTCAGCTTCGCGAGGGGCTCTTCCCCTCGAAGGTCGGGGAGATGATCGATGCCGCGAAGCGGGTCGTCATCATACCGGACGGTCCGCTCAACGGTCTTCCGTTCGGTCTGCTCCTGCCGGACAAGGAGGTATCCTACGCTGCCTCGGCCACGATGTACGTGGATCGTGTCCGGGCTGCGCGGGCGCAGGCCGATACCGAACGTTCCAAAGCTGTCCTCGTCGTCGGTGATCCCGACTTTGGCAATGCGCCCGCTCCGACGCGTACTCCTTCGCTGGACGAGCCCCTTGAGCGTGTCTCTGCCCGGGCCAACTCCCTGGACGACCTGCGTCTGCACGGCGGCCGATTGAGTCGCCTGTGCGGTACGCGCTTGGAGGCGTTGGCGATCGACCGCCTGGCACAGGCTCAGGGTCTGGATTCGACGGCGCTCCTGCAGGCCCGGGCAACTGCACCGGAGGTGGCCGCCGCCGCGAAGCACTCACCCCGTTTCCTGCACCTCGCTACGCATGGGCTCCTCGGTGACGCGCAGCGGCCGTACGACGTAAGCCTTGCCTTGACTCAACCGAAAGTCCCCACGGCGGAGGACATCGGGTTCCTCCGGCTGGAGGAGTTAGTCGGCAACTGGCAGGGTCACTTGGCCAGGACCGAGCTCGTGACGCTCTCCGCCTGCCAAACGAACGTCGGCGAGCAACGCGGCGACAGCATGATCAGTCTGCCGTGGGGGTTCTTCTTCGCCGGCGCGCCAACTGTGGTAGCCAGCCTGTGGCAGGTGGACGACGAGGCGACAGCGCTCTTGATGCAGCGTTTCTACGAAAACCTGCTCGGCGCACATAACGACACGCGCTCCATCCGCGGCCGGAGCTATGGTGCCAACGAGGCCCTCACCAAACTGGACGCGCTCGACGAAGCCAAGTTGTGGCTGCGCACGCTGACGCACGACGAAGCCCAGGCCGCCAGGGAACGCTTGTACGAATCGGCCGGCGAAGGGCCGACCGACTGTGATGAGAAGCACGGCGATAGCCTGCTCGGCTGGTTGAGTGACCGAGGACGGCTGGCGCCGGCGGTTGCGGCGAACGACGTCGCCCGCCCCGCCGAACCGGTCGGCTTCGGCCTCGTCGATTGGGAGCTGCCGAAGTCCGAAGAAGAGCTGCCCTACGACCACCCGTATTTCTGGGCCCCGTTCGTCCTCATCGGGAGCCCGGAGTAACGCACGCCGGCGAAGCCCGCCTTCCGCCGGAGGCACGCTCAGAAGCCGCTGTCCGCATCCAGTTCGAACACGTACTCGTCCGGCCTGCGGTTCGCACACAACGTGTCCTGGCAGGGCGCGAACGTCGCTGACGCCGGCGGATCGGGCGAGACTAGCCGTCGTGTGACGGGCCGGAGCGGCCGGCAGCAAACCGAAGCGCCCGGGGCGAGCGCGTACCCACGGCGAGCGCCCCATGCTACGATTCACCCCGTGGCCCGGGGCGAGAGCGTCGCTCAGCAGCACGAGGAGTACCGACGCGATGACATCGCAGGTTGTCGTTTGCCTGCTCGGCGTATTGCTCGGCCTCCTTTCGCTTTTCGCGGCCTTGCGCGCCGGTCGCCGCCGCCGGCTCATTGACAATCTGCCCACCTCGAAGACTACCGGCGTCTTCATTGGCCAGGTCGAGCTCAAGGGTACTGCCGAGTCCGCACAGCCGCTCGTCAGCTACCTCGCCGAGCGGCTGTGCGTGCATTACAAGTGGAGTGTCGACGAGCACTGGTCGCGAACCGTGACTGAGACGTACACCGACAGCGAGGGGAAGACCCAGACCCGCACCCGCCACGAAAGCGGCTGGGAGACGGTCGCCAGCGGCGGCGAACAGAGCGTCTTCTATCTTCGCGACGACTGTGGCGTCGTCCTCGTCAACCCTGACCGTGCCGAAGTGGAGCCGGTAACGGTTTTCGAGACCACGTGCGACCGCGGAGACCCGCTCTACTACGCCAAAGGGCCGGCCCACGCCGTGAGCAATTCCGATCACCGCCGCCGATTCTTCGAGGAAGCCATCCCACTGCACGCCCGCATCTACGTCATGGGTCCGGCACGCGAACGGGATGACGTCGTCGCGCCCGAGATCAGGTACCGACGTGACACCCCCCTGTTTCTGATCTCGACGCGCAGCGAAGCCCGCATCAGCGCCGGCCTGAACGTCCAGTTCTGGTGCTGCGGCGTGCTGTTCGTGGTGCTCTGCGCCGGTGGCGTGATCGGGTTGGACTACGGACACCAGGTCGTTCCGGCGGATCCGCTAACGTGGCAACTGACCGTCGTCGGCGCCGCCCTGGCGACGTGGGCGCTCGGCTGGCTCTGGATGGCGTACAACAGCATGGTCGGCCTCCGGCAGCGCGTGCGGCAGGCCTGGGCGAATGTCGACGTGCAGCTCAAGCGGCGTAACGACCTGATCCCCAACTTGGTCCGCGCGGTCGAGGGCCTGCGGGATCACGAGCGTCACGTTCAGGCGGAGCTGGCCGAGCTGCGCAGCCAGTTGCTCGCGACGGCACCCGGCCAGGCGGGACCCGATCCGCGTGGCTGCGCCTCATTGCTGCGCGGCATCATCGAGCATTACCCGGAGCTGAAGGCCGACAAGGCGTTCATGAAGCTCCAACAGAACCTGATCGACACCGAGCAGCGTATCTCGCTGGCCCGCGGGTACTTCAACAGCATCGCCACGTTCTACAACACGCGGCTGCAAGTCATCCCCGATCGCTTCGTGGCGGCGATCAGCGTGATGAAGCCGCAGCCGCTCATCGCCGCCACCGACTTCGAGCGGGCCGCGGTGCATGTCAATCTGGTGAGCGGCGAGTAGCCGGCCCCGCCAGTCAAGCCGCCTTCCGAACATCACGCCGAGTGTGGCATGCCGCGTTCAGCGCGCAACCCACCACTCCGTTGAACGGACGGTAGACGAACGGGCAGTTCCGTCCGTCGCGATGCGTCACGCCGTTTGACACGACGGCTTACCCGAGTATAGTGCCGTCGATATTACGGTCCGGAGAATCGTAATACTGACCGGCCAAATCAGCAAGCGGAAAGGACAAGCGACATGGCGAGGATCTTGATCGTGGATGACGACATCGACCTCGTGGACGCGGTGCGTCTGATCCTGGAAAGGGACGGGCACCGGGTCGCGAGCGCCTCAAACCGTGAGGAAGGCATGCGTCAGGCGCTGGGAGACAAGCCGGACCTGCTGATTCTCGACATCATGATGGCCGCGCCGGATGACGGCATCGCCATGGCGCAGGAGCTGCGCAAAGCGGGTTTTGCCCAGCCGATCCTCATGATGTCCAGTATTTCCCGAGCCACGGGCCTGTCCTACGGACGGGACGACGCCATCACGCCGGTCGATGACTTCGTGGACAAACCGGTCGCCCCGGACACACTTCGGGCGAAGGTCCAGGCCCTACTGGGCGGTGCAAAGGAGGGGACATGCTAAGCATGCAACAGGATCGGCTGGCGGTGGAGATCGACGCGCTGGTGGATCGCCACGGCCGCGGGCGGTCCGCCCTGGTTCCGATTCTCCAGGATGTCCGGCGGCGCTACCACGCCATCAGTGACTTCGCGATGCAGACAGTGGCCGACCGACTCAGCATACACCCCGTCGAGGTGTACGGTGTGGTGACGTTCTATGCCTTTCTGAGCGAGAAGCACCAGGGGCGGTTCGTCATTCGGCTATGCCGCACGGTCAGTTGTGACATGGCGGGCAAGGACGCGGTGGCGCGGCAACTCTGCAACGACCTGGGCATCGATTTCGGCGAGACCACGCGCGACGGGCGTTTCACGCTGGAATGGGCCAACTGCATCGGCATGTGCGACCAGGGTCCGGCCCTGCTCGTTAACGACCAGGTCTTCACCCGCGTCACGCCGGAGAAGGTGCACGACATCCTCACAGCGTGCGAACGGGCCTTCGGATCCCACGCTCTCCAGACCAAGGAGGAGCACGCACTATGACCATCCGCAACGACATGACGCTCGCTGCCGTGGTGCCGAACGCCGGCCTGGCGGCAGCGCTGAAGATGGATCGCGCCGGCGTGATCGGCGAGATTCGCAACTCCGGGATGAAGGGGCGCGGCGGCGCCGGCTTTCCGACCGGGGTCAAGTGGAACCTCGCCGCCGGCGCGCGTGGCGAACGCAAGTTCGTCGTGTGCAACGCCGACGAAGGGGAACCCGGAACGTTCAAGGACCGCGTGATCCTCAGCGAGTGGCCCGACCTAGTCTTCGAGGGGATGACCATCGCCGGCTACGCCATCGGGGCGGCGGAGGGAATCCTGTACCTGCGCGGTGAATACAGCTACCTGCGGAAGGGACTGGAGGAATGCCTGGCCAAACGCCGAGCGGCAAAGCTGTTGGGAGCCGGCGCCGGCGGCAAGGAGGGCTTCTCCTTCGACATCCACCTGCACATGGGCTCTGGCGCGTACGTCTGCGGCGAGGAGACCGCGCTGATCGAGAGCCTGGAGGGCCATCGCGGCGAGGCGCGCAACCGGCCCCCCTTCCCAGTGAACACGGGTCTCAACGGCATGCCGACGATCGTGAACAACGTGGAGACGTTCGCCTGGGCGAGCGCGGTCTTCGCCAAGGGCGCGGACTGGTTCAAGGGGATCGGGACGGAGAAATCGACCGGACCCAAGATGCTCAGCGTCTCGGGCGACGTCGAGCGTGCCGGCGTGTACCAGTTTCCGCTGGGGACGGCGGTACGGGACGTGCTGAAGGCCGCGGGCGGTGACGGTGCGAAGGCCGTGGTGATCGGCGGCGCGTCCGGCCACTGCGTGCCGGCGGACCAGTTCGACCGGGCCATCAGCTACGAGGACGTGGCCACGGGCGGCGCGGTGATCGTGTTCGGTCCAGAGCGGGACATGCTCGACGTGGCCGAGAACTTCCTCGAGTTCTTCGTGGACGAGTCCTGCGGGCAGTGCACGCCGTGCCGCATCGGGAACGTGAAGCTGCTCGAAGGCGTTCGCCGGCTGAAGCGCGGCGAATGCTCATCGGGGTATCTTCGCGAGCTGTGTGCCCTGGGCGAGACGATGCAGGTCGCCTCGAAATGCGGCCTGGGCCAGTCCAGCCCCAACGCGTTCCTTTCAATCATTGAGCATTTCCGTCACGAGGTCCTGGGCCGGGCTTGCGCGACGATCGAGGCATGGGAGTAAATCATGAACAGAGACAAACCCTGCGCCGATGGAAGCTGCCGCGCCCCGACCAGCCAGCGTTCACAAGTGGTTGACGCCCCACGCAATACCGAAGAGATCGGTGCCCTGGTCAGCGTCAACATCGACGATCACGCCATCAAGGTGCCCATCGGCACGACCATTCTGGAGGCAGCCAGGCAGATCGGCGTCCACATCCCGACGCTGTGCCACCACGACGACCTGTGCGTGGCCGGCGTGTGCCGCGTGTGCGTGGTGGAGGTCGAGGGGCAGCGGACGCTCCAGGCGAGCTGCGCCTACCCGATCACCCAGCCGATCACGGTCCGCACACACACACGCAAGGTGCGGCAGGCGCGGCGGCACATCATCGACCTGCTCCTATCCGAGCACTACGGTGAGTGCTACACCTGCTTCCGTAACAACAACTGCGAGCTCCAGGCGCTGGCCAAGGAGTACGGCGTCGACTTCTTCCGCTTCGGCCATCCGGACGAGCCGCGGCACGAGGTGGACCACTCGAGCTATGCCGTCGTGCGGGACATGAACAAGTGCGTACTCTGCCGCCGCTGCGTGCGTACGTGCATCGACTTGCAGGAAGTCGGCGTGCTGGAAACCGTCGGCCGGGGCGACCAGACCACGATCTCGACGTACCTGGACAAGCCGCTGGCCGACGTAATCTGCATCAACTGCGGCCAGTGCATCAACCGTTGTCCGACAGGCGCCCTGCGGGCGAACGACCCGACCGACGAAGTGTGGGCAGCCATCGATGACCCGACCAAGCACGTGGTTATCCAAACGGCGCCGAGCCCGCGGGCGGGCATTGGCGAGGAGTTCGACCTGGAGCCGGGCACGCCGATGACCTGGGAGATGAACACCGCCCTGCGGCGTTGCGGCTTCGACAAGGTCTTCGACACCAACTTCACCGCCGACCTGACCATCATCGAGGAAGGCACCGAGCTGATCCTGCGGCTGTACAAGAACCTGGTGCAGGGTGACGCCTCGCTGCCGCTGCCACAGTTCACGTCGTGCAGCCCGGGCTGGGTCAAGTACATCGAGCACTTCTATCCGGAATATCTGCCGCACGTTTCGAGCTGCAAAAGCCCGCAGCAGATGTTCGGGGCGCTCATCAAGACGTGGTACGCCCAGGTCAACCAGATCGATCCGGCGAACATCGTCTCCGTCGCCCTGATGCCGTGTGCGGCCAAGAAATTCGAGTGCAACCGCCCCGAGATGTGCGACAGCGGGCACAAGGACGTCGACTACGGGCTGACCACGCGCGAGCTGGCCCAGATGATCCGCGAAGCCGGCATCAACCTGCCCGAGATGCCCAAGAGCGATTTCGACGACCCGTTTGGCACGGCCAGCGGCTCCGGCGTCATCTTCGGGGCGACCGGCGGGGTCATGGAGGCCGCGTTGCGCTCGGTCATTGAGTTCGTCACCGGCAAGAAGGTCGAGGACTTCTACAAGCACGCCGACATCGTACCGATCCGTGGCTTCGATGGCTGCCGGTACGTCGAGCTCACCATCCCGAATGAGGTCGGCCCCGTGCCCGGTCTGATTAAGCACCTTGTACCGAACTGGGACTGGCTCAAGGGCGCGACGCTCAAGGTCGGCGTCGCTCACGGCACCGCCAACGCCAGGAAGGTGATGGAAGACATCAAGGCTGGCGGCAAGTTCAGCGAGTGCCACTTCATCGAGTTCATGGCCTGTCCGGGCGGTTGCCTCGGCGGCGGCGGACAACCGATTCCGACCAGCCCGGCTATCCGCGCGGCCCGAGCCCGGGCGATCTACGCCGAGGACGCGGCCTACGGCGACGCCGGCAAGGCCCGCAAGAGCCACGACAACCCGGCGGTGCTGCGCGTGTATGGAGAGTTTCTGATGGATGGCCCGTGCGGACATCAGAGCCATCACTTGCTGCACACGCACTATACGCCGCGTGGGAAGTACATCGGATGAGCGCGTGGACCGCGACAGGAACATCGACCGTCTCCGCGCTACCCCTGCCGGCGGATGAGTCGCCCAAACACTACGTGGTCACGGGTGGTGCCGGTTTTCTCGGCATCAATCTGGTGCGGTACCTGCTCGCCCGCGGGCACCACGTCACCTCACTGGACCTGGCCCCGTTTGACTATGAGGATTGCCGGGCGCGGATTCGCGAGATACGCGGCGACGTTCGCGACCGGAAGACCGTCGACGAGGCGGTGCGCGGCGCGCAGATCGTAGTGCATTGCGCCGCGGCGCTGCCGTTGTATTCGCCAGAAGACATCCGCTCCACCGATGTGGAGGGTACGCGCCACGTGCTGGAGGCCGCCCGCGAGGCCGGTTGCCAGCGCGTGGTTCACGTCTCCTCCACGGCCGTATACGGCATTCCCGATCACCATCCGCTGATCGAGGATGACCGGCTGGACGGCGTGGGACCGTACGGACAGGCGAAGGTCGACGCCGAGGCCGTGTGTAGCGAGATGCGTGCTCGCCATGGTATGTGCATACCCATCATCCGTCCCAAGAGCTTTGTTGGCCCGGAACGACTGGGCGTCTTCGCGCTTTTCTATGACTGGGCCAGGGAGGGCCGCGGGTTTCCGATGATCGGTTCCGGGCGCAACCGCTACCAACTGCTCGATGTGGACGACCTCTGCGATGCGATCTACCTCTGCTGTACGCTGGAGCGTGAACGCGTCAACGACGTCTTCAACGTCGGGGCGAGCGAATACCTCACGATGCGCGAGGACTACCAGGCCGTTCTGGACCGTGCCGGTTTCGGAAAGCGTGTGATCGGTTTTCCGGCCACGCCGATGATCTGGGTTCTGCGTCTGCTCGAACTGCTGCGGTTGAGCCCGCTGTACAAGTGGGTCTACGAGACGGCCTCGAAGGACTCCTTCGTGTCGATCGAGCAGGCGCAGGCTGTGCTAGGCCTCCAACCGAAGTTCAGCAATCGCGACGCCCTGGTGCGCAACTACGAGTGGTACCTGGAGAATCTCGCGAAGTTCCGTGGCGCCAGCGGCATCTCGCATCGCGTGCCCTGGAAACAGGGCATCCTGCGACTGGCCAAGGCCTTCTTCTGAGGTGGCCGGCGCAAAGGTGTGCGATGATTGCGATAACCGGGGCAACGGGCTTCATCGGCTCCAACCTTGCCCAGCGTCTGGCACGTGACGGCGCTGACCTGCTCCTCGTGGACCCAGACGCCTCGCCGGAAAGACTGGCGAATCTGAGAGGAGTTCCGGTCAGCGCCGTCGTGCCACCCGACGAGTTCCTTCAGCAACTTGAATCGGGCGGCGCCGCGCCGTACACGGTGTTCCACCTCGGGGCATGCAGCAGCACGATTGAGGTGGACTGGAACTTCCTCGCCGAGAACAACATCCACTATTCGCAGCGTCTCTGGCGCTGGTGTGCCGCGCACGAACGCCCTTTCATCTACGCCTCCAGCGCCGCCACATATGGCGATGGGAGCCGTGGTTTCGATGACCGTACGCCGCCGGCGTCTCTCCAGCCGCTGAACCTGTACGGCAAGAGCAAGAACGACTTCGACGCCTGGGCGCTGGCGGAGACAGCAGCCGCACGGCCAGCGCCGCCGCGGTGGGCGGGGCTTAAGTTCTTCAATGTGTACGGCCCCCGCGAGCTGCACAAGGGGCGTATGGCCAGCGTCGTCTGGCATGCCCGCCGGCAGATCATCGAGACGGGTGAGATGCGGCTATTTCGCTCCAACGACCCGGCCATTGCTGACGGCGAGCAACGCCGGGACTTCGTGTTCGTTGAGGACTGCATCGACCACATGCTGTGGCTCTGGAGAAATGCGGCCCCCAACGCCATCTACAATTCCGGCACTGGCGCAGCGCGTACGTTTCTCGACCTGACACATGCCGTGTTCTCAACGCTGGGCCGAGAACCACGCATCGTGTTCATCGATATGCCAGCGGATGTGGCGGGGCAGTACCAGAACTGCACGCAGGCCGACATGACTCGGCTGCGTCAGGCTGGGTACAACCGCCCCCCCCCCACCACGCTCGAAGAGGGTGTCGCGAGGACGCTCAGCGAACGATGACCAGGCAACAAAGGCCGCCGGCGTCGGCTTCGGCACGTACTCATCGAATGCAGAGCATCCCTTCGCGCGGCGATCCGCGCCGGGGCCGGACTCGAATCCGCTGCCAGGGACGAGAGGGATTTCGGCTCTAATCGTCGTCCGGCTCGACGTTCGGATCAAGCCGCAGGCCGAGTGCGGCGAGCCCGCGGCCGTGCGCGCCGGCGAATTCCGCCGGATAGGGCTCGTCGCCGCAGGCGGCGTGCCAGAGGACGCGGTTGAAGATGTCCTCCTCGGCGCGGTCCGGCAGCGACAGGTCGAGGCTGGCCGTCATGGCGTACAGCGGCTGCTGATCGGGCCGGGCGGCTTCCTTTGGCGGATTCAGCTCGTCCAGGGGGATGCGGTTGGGCAGCGCGGTATACGGCGTCAAATCGGGCGTATCCATGAAACACGTGGTCATGACCGGCGCCAGGCCGTAGAGCTGGTTCTGGGCCGTCGCGCCCAGGATGCGCTCGATCGTGTGCACGACCGACGCCTGGTTGTAGAAATCGCTGACCACCGCCCCACGCCGGGCGTAGGGACTGGCCACGAGGCAAAGCGAGCGGTGCCCGTCGACGTGATCCCAGCCGTTCTGCGGATCGTCCTCGATCACGAACACGCACAGCTTCGGCCAGAAGCGCGAGTGCGAGAGCGCCTCGATGATCCGCCCCACGGCCAGGTCATTGTCGGCGACGCAGGCCCGCGGCGTCGGCTTGCCCTCCGACACGCCGCTGGTATGGTCCTGCGGCAGGTACACCACGATGAAGTCCGGCAGATCGCCGGTTCGCCCGAACGCCCTCAACTCCTCGAGAAGATGTGGTAGCCACCATGTTCAGGCCCAGTGCACGTCCACGAACTGCCGCTGTACGGTGCGCTGGAACGTGACCGCGGGGTGGCCCAGGATCAGCACGAGCGCTGCCTTGTGGCCGGCGGGGATGCCATATTCGCGCGACAGGGCAGCGTCGCGTTGGAGGATCGGGCCGGCACTGCCGATCATCGTCGAGCCCAGACCGTGCGACTCCGCCGCCAGCATCGCGTACGTGCAGGCGATCGCGGCGTCTTCGGCCTGCGCGTACGGCGAGTGGTGGAAGATGAGCAGCGCGGGGGCGTCCCAGAACAACACGTCCTTGCCGGCGGCCCGGTGCGCGACGAGCTTCTCGGCGAGCGGCAGGACGAACGTGCGGAACTGCTCGTACATGCCCCGCTTGACGAAGGGACGCATGAGGGTCAGCACCCACGGGCGGAAGATGCGCTGAAACGAGGCGTAGCCTTCGACGACCCGGGCGGCGAGCCGCTGCACCGCCGGCCGGCCCTGGACGACGACGCAGCCGACGTCCCAGGGCGGGATACCGATCGGTGCGGTGGCGGCGAGTTCGACGATCTGCTCGAGTACGCTGCGCTCGACCTCGCCGGGACCGAAACGCCGGACGCTCCGCCTGGCTCGCAACAGGGCGGCCAGGGCGTCGGCGGTGGCCCGTTCGCTGCGCGGAGGCAATTCGCGGAGATCGGCCGGCGAGGCTCCGCGACCGGTCACGGTGATGCTGGCCGTCGGGCAGACCATCATGCAGTGGCCACAAGCGATGCAGCCGAAGTCGCCGGGCTGCTGGACGACACGCTCGCCGTCCAGGCGGAGAACGTCCCCCGGGCAGGTGCGAACGCACAGGCCGCAGTGGTTGCAGGTTTCGGTGTTGACGGTGATGGTGCCGGCCTCGGCGAAGCGGCTATGGGCAATGGGCATGGTACGTGCTCCTGTGGAACGGCTCGACTCGATCCGCCCGACGGCTCGGCAGCATGCGCAGCCGCTACCACCAAACCTGCTGGCCGTCGTCGAAGATGAAGATCCGCTCCAGCTTGCGTGAGTCCCTGGGCAGCAACCAGTAGAGCCGGTCTGCGGGAACTTCGTTGAATGTGAGTGTCGTTCCCTCGGCCTGCTGCTCCCCTGCCGAGACCCAGCCGTTGTCCCAGACGAACAGCTCGTACTGCCGGCCGGGCTCGATGCGGGTCAGTGGCTTGGCCGCCTCACCGGGCGAGTACAGCCCGTCCGGTGCCGTGGCGTTGAGCTGCAACGTGGCGAGTTCGTCACCGGCGCCGGCCAGCACGCGGACCGTGCCCGTCTTCGCGACGATGAAGGGCGGTGCGGCGGGGACGACCTTCTCATCGATGTAGTACGCCGGCAGATAGACGGCGTTACGCCCCATCTGCGTGAAGGTCACCAGTCCGTCGTGGATCTCGCCCCAGTGCACCGGGCCCCACTCGCCGTCGTTGAAAACGCAGATGTACGCATAGCGCGTCCCCGCCGGCGCGGGCTGCGTCAGGTGAACCGTGACATCGGTCGTCTCGACGTACTGCGGCGTGACGTCGACGAAGTTCCAGCGTCTCAGCCAATACGGCAGTGGTTCTTCCGGGCCCACGCGTGCTGCGAGGCTCTCCCGCTGCTTGACGAACGTCGTGCGATAGACCTTGGCGGGCACGGCCGTGAGCGGCGCTCGACCGACGCCGTGCTCGTCCACCACGACCACCCAGGCGTGGTTGTTGTCGCGGTTGGCCCAGAGCGGCGAGTAGTCGCGGGCGGCCGGTACGGCGTTCGCCCGCAGGGCGTACATCTGCATGTTGCTGATGTCGCCGCAACGGCCCTGCTGCCGCTGGCACATCTCCTCGAAGCTCTGCTCGGTCGGGTGGAAATAGAACTGCTCGTTGAACCGGATCCAGTTGTCGACGTCGCGGAGGATCAAGGCCGCCGCCTCGCGCGGATCGCTCGGAGCCTTCATCCGCGACGGCAGATCGGCGTAGCGGGCGAGACAAGCGGGGCGGGTCGAGTTGAGCGGTTCCTTGCCGCTACGATACGGCAGCACCAGTTCGCAGAACTGCTCGAACGGTATCTGCCGGGCCCAGGGACGCTCCTGCCAGGCCTGAAACGCGAGATCGATATTCTCGATCAGCAGGTCGGCGGGCATCGTTTCCAGGTCGGGATGGACGTGCTTGCGATCGGTGTGCAGCTTTCCATGCTGCTTCTGGAGCACGTCGTACGCATCCTGGGCGGCGTGCACATCGGGATAGGCCAGGGCATCGTACGGGATCTCTTTCTTGTTCTCATCGTACATCGCCATCTCGGCGAAGCCGTGTCCGTCCATGTTGGCGATGAGGAACTGGGCGGCCAGCAGCTTCTGCGTGTCGCCCGACTCCTGATAGTGCTGGAGGACACGTTCGAGCTCGCCGCGGTGACGGCCGGCCTTCGAAAGGTTCGCCCGCACGTCGGCGGGCTGGGTGGAAACACAGCCGGCGGGCAGGACAAGGGCCGCCGCCGCGAGTATTGGCCAGCCCCACCGCAGGTTTCGTTCGACGATTCGCTTGGACAACATCGGTTCGACTCCTGTTACTACGCGTACTGCTCATTGGCCGCCATGCGGCAACGGCAGAGTAGCCCACGAACCACATCTCTGTGAAGCGTCGGCGGCCCTTATCGGCTCGAAACCTCATGCCAACCGGAGCTGTGCGCTGCGTTCACAGCTATGTCCTTGACGCCGCGGCCGACTTCGCTTCCGATGCCGAATGGGCGAGCCCGATTTTTCGGATTGATGATGAGGCGGTTGCCATTGGGGTCCGCGTCGCGAAGCCTGCCGCAGGCGCGCTGAGGCCGTCCGGCCCGGCACCGACGAGGGCTGGCGGGACGAGGACGATCGCCGGTTCACCCGTCCGTTGTTGAGGAAAGGTGCGTGATGGCCAAGGCGCAGACGCCGGCGGGTTTCGGCCGCATCCTCTACTGCCACTGCGCCCACGCGCAGGTTGTGCCCGAGGCGGTCAGAGAGGAAGTACTGCATCGGCTGCATGCGTCCGGCGTGCCGTTCGACGCGGTTCCCGACCTCTGCGGGCTGGCGGCGAAGCGAGACGACAATTTGCGACAACTGGCATCCGAGCGGCCGCTCAGAATCGCCGCCTGCTTCCCCCGTGCCGTGCGCTGGATGCTGGCCACGGCGGGTATCCCCCTGCCGACCGAGGGCGTCGAGATTCTGAACATGCGGACTATGTCGGCGGATGAGGTGGTCGTCGGCTTGCTGGGAGGCGTGCGTGAAGAACACACAACCCGTGACGCGGCGGAGACGGACCAGATTGCGGCCATGCGCACAGCGGTCGAAGCCGGGCCGGCGGACGGCTGGATCCCCTGGTTCCCGGTGATCGACGCCGACCGCTGCGGCAACTGCCAGCAGTGCCTGTCGTTCTGCCTGTTCGGCGTGTACGGTCACTCGGAAACGGGTCAGGTTGAGGTGCAGCGGCCGGAGAACTGCAAGACCGACTGCCCGGCGTGTGCCCGCATCTGCCCCGAGGCGGCCATCATCTTCCCGAAATACGGAGCGCCGCCGATCAACGGGGCCGAAGTGCGGCCCGAGGACGTGCAGCGCGAAGCCATGGCGGTCGATGTCTCCGCCCGGCTGGGCGGCAACCTCCACCAGATGTTGCGCGAGCGCAGTGCCCAGGCGAAGCGCCGCTTCTCGCCGGACCAAACGCAGGAGCGAGCCCTGGAGGAGCGGAAGCGCTGTATGTGCAAGTGCCGCACGGCGACCGGCGTGCCGCTGCAGACGCCCGGCTCCCGTTCGGGCGAGGCGTCCGGGGGCGAGCCGCCGCGATCCACCGACTGAGGAAGGCACGCGCATGCTGCTGCCCCTGGCGAAACGGCTGCTGACCGAGGTGGATCGGCGCGCCCTGTGGAAGTTCATGTGGAACTTCGGCTTCCACGGGATGCGGGCCGTGCAGCGCTTCAAACGCCGGCTGCGCAGCGGCGTGCACTTCCCGCCGTTTCTCTACGTTTCGATCATCAATTCGTGCCAGCTTCGTTGCCAGGGCTGCTGGGTGGACGTCGCGGCCCCGCGGCGGATGATCACACTGGAGGAGATGAACCGGCTCATCGACGAGGCGAAGCGCTACGGCAACCGCTTCTTCGGTTTGCTCGGCGGTGAGCCCCTGCTGCACCCGCAGTTGTTCGAAATCCTCGAAGCCCATCCGGACTGCTACTTCCAGCTCTTCACCAACGGGCACTTGCTCACCGATGAGGCGGCGCGGCGGCTGCGGGCGGTCGGCAACACGACACCGCTCATCAGCATCGAAGGGTCGGAGGCGGCCAGCGATGAGCGGCGGGGCCAGTCGCACGTCCTGGAGCGGACGCTGGCGGGGCTGGAGAACTGCCGCCGGCACAAGCTGATTCTCGGCGTGGCCACGAGCGTGTGTCAGACGAACTTCGACCTGGTCAGCGAGACGTGGCTCCGGCGGCTGATCGAACTGGGCGTGCACTACGTGTGGTTCTACACGTACCGGGTCATCGGCCCGCGGCCGACGCCGGAGCTGGCCCTCCGCCGGGAGCAAATGCGGCAGCTTCGCGAGTTCATCGTAACCATGCGGAGCCGGCTGCCGATCGGCATCGTCGACGCCTACTGGGACGCTGACGGCGTAGCCCTCTGCCCGATGGCGGCGGGGATCAGCCACCACATCGGCCCCGGCGGGCACATCGAGCCCTGCCCCATCATCCAGTTCGCCACGGAGACGATCCGCGACGGTGGCCTCTATGATCTGCTGATCCGATCGGAATTTGTTCGTGCCTGCCGGGAAACCGCCGCAGCCACGACGCGCGGGTGTATCCTGTTGGAGAGGCCGGACCTGGTGCAGGAGCTGGTTCGCACCCACGGTGCGGCGGACACGACCCAACGGGCCACCGGCCTGGCGGAGCTTGAGGCCATGGTGCCGCGCGAGAGCCAGCACGACCCCGAGTTCCAGGTGCCGGAGCGGCACTGGCTGTACCGGTTCGCCAAGCGACATTGGTTCTTCGGATTCGGTGCATACGGATGACACACGACGCGATGTCGATGCAGAATTCCGATACGCCGCCGGCGGCGCCGCCGAAGTCGGTGCGCCCGCCGCAGGAGGGCATCCCGCCGACGTATGCGGAGCGCGAGCGGATCCGGCTGGCGGCGCGTGAATACGTGGCGTCCGCGCGTCCGGTGCCGCCGCTGTCGCTGACCGAGCTGCACGAGCACGCGGCGCGACTCGGTGCCCAGCTCGGACTGGACGGGCAATATCGCGACTTCACATCGGTGCTGCTCAACAGCGAAGTGTGGCGCGACACGCTGGCGGGCGTTCCGTATTCGCGGCGTCTACTGCTATTGCCCAAGTGCCTGCGGTCGGCGGACGCGTGCCCGGCGTCGTTTGACGAGCTCGGGCTCGTGTGCCAGGGCTGCGGGCGCTGCGCGATCGACGAGTTGCAGACCGAGGCCGAGCAGCTTGGGTATGCCGTCCTCTGCGCCGAGGGGTCGGCCCGGGTGATCGAGCTCATCCAGACCGGGGGCATCGACGCGATCATCGGCATCAGTTGCCTGTCCGTGCTGGAGAAGGCGTTTCCGCACATGCAATCCGCCGGCATTCCGGGCGTCGCCATCCCCCTGCTACAGGACGGGTGCCACGACACGTCGCTCGACATGGCGTGGGCGTGGGATGCGATTCACCTGACCAGCGATGCACGCTCGTGCCCGCTGGACCTCGACGGCCTGCGACAGACGGTGGACGCGTGGTTTGAGCCGGCGGCGCTCGAGGCCATCCTCGGCCCGGTGCAATCGCCGACGGAACGCATCGCCCGCGACTGGCTGGCCGGCGCCGGGAAGCGCTGGCGGCCGTTCCTTACGGCGTGCACGTGTGCCGCGCTGGCGCCGGACCCGCGGGCCCCGCTGTCGGAGGCGGTGCAGCGGATCGCCGTTGCGGTGGAGTGCTTCCACAAGGCGTCGCTGGTGCACGACGACATCGAGGACGGCGACGAGTTGCGCTATGGGGCCCCGACGTTGCACGCGGAACACGGTGTGCCGGTGGCGTTGAACGTGGGCGATCTGCTCATCGGCGAGGGCTATCGCCAGCTCGTGGGCATCGATGTTCCGCCGGCCGTGCGGACGGAAATAGTGCGCATCGCCGCCGCGGGACAGTGCGTTTCCTGTCTCGGGCAGGGCGCCGAGTTGCATTGGGCCCGCAACGGTGGGCCGCTGTCGTCACAGGCGGTGCTCGACATCTTCCGGCAGAAGACGGCCCCGGCCTTCGAGGTGGCACTGCGGCTCGGCGCGGCGTACGCGGGTGCAACGCCGGACGTGGCGGAGGTTCTGGCACAATGCAGCGCCGCATTGGGCATCGCCTATCAGATTCGCGACGACCTGGATGACTTGCAGCCGGGGCACGCTCCGGACGATCTGACCGGGCGGCGGCTGTCGTTGCCGCTGGCCGTGGCGTACGAGTGCACAACCGGCGACGCGCACACCGCGGTGGAGGCGGCGTGGCAGCGGACCGAGGGACTGGGCGACCGGCTGCGGCAGATCATTGCGGAGTCCGGTGCGGAGGCGCATTGCCGGGAGCTGCTCGATTCGTATCGGGAGGAAGCGCTCCGCCATCTGGCGAAGTTGGAGAATCCCGATCTGCGGAACCTGCTGCGCCGCGTGGTGGCCAGGATCTACGGGGTCGATTTCAGGGGCTGGTGTCGTGAGTCTGCGTCTGGACATGCTGCAAACCGCGCGGCGGGCACCGCATCTGCTGGGTGAGTCGACCGACCTCGTCCGTCGTTTCCTGCATAGCCAGATGAACGCGGATGGTGGGTTTCGCGATCGCGCCGGCCAGAGCGACGTCTACTACACCGTGTTCGGCTTGCAGGGGCTGATCGCACTGGACGCTGACGTGCCACTGGGGCCTGTCGCGGAGTATCTCGCTTCGCTGGGTTCGGGGACGCAATTCGACCTGGTTCACGCCGCGAGTCTGGCACGTTGTTGGGCCGCCCTGCCGCCAGCGGAGAAAGCCGGGATGCCGCGTGCCGAGCTTCTGCGACATCTGGCCACGTTTCGCAGCGACGACGGGGCGTACGACATCGCGACAGGCAGCACGCACGGCACGCTGTACGGCTGCTTCCTCGCACTGGGGGCGTACGAAGACCTCGACGCCGACCTGCCCGAGCCCGCGGCGTTGGTGACTTGTGTCGAACGACTGCGGACGGATGACGGCGGCTACGCCAACGGCACGGACCTGCCCGTGGGACTGGTGCCAACCACGGCGGCGGCGGTTGCGCTGCTGCGAAACCTCGGCCGGCCTGTACCGCCGGAAGTCGGGACGTGGCTCCTGGCACAGCATTGTGCCGGCGGCGGGTTTCTGGCCACGCCCGCGGCGCCGATGCCGGATCTGCTGTCGACCGCCACGGCGCTCTTCGCACTGCACAGCCTGCACGCCGATCTCGCAGCCGTGCGCGAACCGTGCCTCGACTTCATCAACAGCTTGTGGACCAATCGCGGGGCGTTCTGCGGCAACTGGGCCGACGACGTCGTGGACTGCGAGTACACGTACTACGCCCTTCTGGCACTGGGATGTCTGAGTCAGTGACGATTCGCAGTACGGATACCGACGCCGTGGCCGAGACGCTGGCTAACGCCCGCCAACGTCTGCTCGCGGCCCGCACGGACGCGGGTCATTGGGAGGGCCTGTTATCCAGCAGTGCCCTTTCGACCGCGACGGCGTCGTTTGCGCTGTGGTTGTATGCCGAGCGTTCGTCTGGCGCACGCGACGGGCCGAATCGCGCCGAATGTCGCCGGCTGGCGCAGGCTGGCGCGCACTGGCTGGCCGGTCACCAGAATGCCGACGGCGGCTGGGGCGACACGCCGGAGAGTCCGAGCAACATCAGCACGACGGTGCTGGGCTGGGCGGCATTGCACGCCATCGACGGTGATGAGGCCGTGCAGAGCGCTCGCGAGAAGGCCGACGCCTGTGTGGACCGTGCCGCCGGCGGACGTGACGCAGACACGCTGACGCGGGCGATCGTCCACCGCTACGGCGACGACCGGACGTTCTCGGCACCGATTCTCACGATGTGCGCGTTGGCCGGCCGGCTGGGCCCGGATGCGCAGGCTTGGCGACACGTGGCGCAATTGCCATTCGAGTTGGCGGCGTTGCCGCAATCGTGGTTTCAGTTCCTGCGCCTGCCAGTCGTCAGCTACGCCCTGCCCGCGCTGATCGCCATCGGTCGCGTGCGTCACCATTGCCGGCCGACGCGCAATCCGCTGCTGCGCGCGTTGCGCTGGGCCGCGCGTCGCCGAACGGAACGAGTCCTGGAACGAATTCAGCCACCCGGCGGCGGGTTCCTCGAAGCGACGCCACTGACGAGCTTCGTGCTCATGAGCCTGGCCGGCAGCGGGCAGGCGGATGGCGCAGTTGCGACCCGCGCGGCGCAGTTCCTGGCGCGGTCCGTGCGGGCCGATGGTAGTTGGCCGATTGATACGAACCTGGCGACGTGGGTCACGACACTCTCCATCCAAGCGCTCGCGACTGCCGGAGCACTGTCCGAGTCGCTGAGCGACGGCGAGCGGCATTCCATCAAAACGTGGCTGCTCGGACAGCAGTACCGGCAGCGGCACCTCTACACGGGCGCCGATCCCGGCGGCTGGGCCTGGACGGATCTGCCCGGCGGCGTGCCCGACGCGGACGACACGGCGGGAGCACTCATCGCGCTGCATCAGTTCGGCGCCGAGGACGCCGCAGATGCCGCCGCTGACGGAATCCGCTGGCTGCTGGGTCTTCAGAATCGTGATGGGGGCATCCCGACGTTTTGCCGAGGCTGGGGCCGCCTGCCGTTTGACCGCAGCACGCCGGAGATCACGGCCCACGCTCTGCTGGCGTGGAGTCTGTGGCACGACTCGTTGCCTGCAACACTGGCGAGCAAGGTGCACTACGCCACGCGCCGAGCCCTGGCGTACCTCCGCCGACAACAACGACTGGACGGGGCATGGCTACCGCTCTGGTTCGGCAATCAGCATGCGCCAAACGAGCGGAATCCGACGTACGGCACGGCACGCGTCGTGCTGGCGCTGAACCGCTGCCGAACGCACGTGTCGACGACACGCGAGCCCGTCACCCGCGGCGTTCGCTGGCTGCTCACGGCGCAGAACGCCGATGGCGGCTGGGGCGGCGCACCGGGCGTGCCATCATCCATTGAAGAGACCGGCCAGGCCGTGCAGGCGCTGGTGGCGGCGCACGCCGCGGCGCAGAATGAGGTCCTCCCTGCGATCGACCGCGGCACACACTGGCTCGCCCAGACCACGCACGCCGGACGAGATTTCCCCGCCGCTCCCATCGGCCTGTACTTCGCCAACCTGTGGTATGCCGAGCGGCTCTACCCCCAGATCGCCACCGTCGCCGCTTTGGGCTTGAAAAAGACTGCCTCGTGCGCATAATGGAGTGCGGTTGCGGAACCGATGACTCGTTTGCAGAAAGGAGGTATCCCGTGCGTTTCGTTGCATTGACGCTTCTCGTGGAGCCTTTCTGCGCAGTCAGCCGCGGCTGATTCCCGCCTGATCGCTGGCTGATCGCAGCCAGGCTCCTCCCTGTTGGTTTGTGATTCGTGCACACGACCAGGGACGACGCTGCGCGCGTCGCCCGAGACGAGGAGCGATATGCCTTCGCACAAGCGAAAGAAGACGGACCTGCGCGCGCTGTGCGCGCAACTGCATCCAGATGACGGCGTCGACCCGCGCGAGGACAGGCGGCGCGACGCCGAGTACGAGAGGAAGCCGGACCGTAAGATCTGGCAGCTCTGCAAGCAAGTGGAACAGACGCTGCAACTGGCCTTCGGAGCCCTGCCGCAAGCCGCAGCGCTCGCTGGCGTAACCGTGTCGGAAGTAACGCCGGCGCCGAACGCCGGGCGCTTGCGGGTGGTGATCGCCGTGCCCGTTCCCGACCGCGCGGCCCAGGTGCTCGCGATCGTCCGGCAGCACGCCCGCCAACTGCGTGCCGAAGTCGCCGCGGCCATCACACGGCGTCGTGCACCGGAGCTCACGTTCGACGTGCTGGTGGAAGGAGGTGACCGTGGCTGAGTGTGCCATGATGAAGATGTGGGTAACACAGCCGCCCGAGCCGGCGGTTCGCCAGACGCTGGACCGACTCGCCCGCGCTCCCGACGTCGTGCACGTGGCGGTTATGCCTGACGTCCACCTCGCAGCCGGCGTCAGCAACGGTGTTGTCGTCGCCACCCGGCAGCTGGTCTATCCGGCGGCTGTCGGGGGCGACATTGGCTGTGGATTCGGCGTTGTCGCGCTCAACGGGAGCGCAGCCACACTGAAACGCCGGCCCGCGGCGGAAGCCGTGCTGGACGCCCTGCCGACCGCGGCACCGGTCATGCGTCACAAGCGGCGAGATGGTCTTCCGGAGTATCCGGACGACCTCGCCGTCGACCGGCTCAGCGCCCCTGCCCTGGCCGCCCAGGCCGCCAGTGAGGGACGGTTGGAGCTGGGCACGCTCGGGCGCGGAAATCACTTCCTGGAGTTGCAGGAGGACGATGAGGGTCGGTTGTGGCTGATGGTGCACAGCGGCTCGCGTGCCATGGGACAACACATCGCCAACCATCACACACGATCCGCGACATTCGCCGGCGGCGGTCTCGCCTGGCTCGACGTGGAGACGGACGCCGGACAAGCGTACCTCCGCGACGCCGGCTGGGCCCGTGCCTACGCCGCCGAGAGTCGGCGACGCATGCTCGTAGCGGTCGCCGAAGTGGTCTCCGACATCCTGGGCATCGAGCCGAACTGGGAGACGTTCCTGAACACCGACCACAATCACGTTCAGTCGGAGCAGCACGGCGACGCGACGCTGTGGGTGCACCGGAAAGGCGCCAACGTGGCGCAGGATGGCGCAGACAACGTCATTCCGGGATCGATGGCGACACCCACGTACCACGTCGCCGGCCGCGGTGAGCCTTCGGCGCTGGCGTCGAGCTCGCATGGTGCCGGCCGCCGACTTAGCCGTGGCGCAGCCCGCGCCCAGGTCCGCCGAAAGGACCTGGCTCGGCAGCTCGCGGACGTCTGGATCGATCCGCGCACCGCGGGGCGGCTGGTGGACGAAGCGCCGGTGGCCTACAAGGACATCGACGCCGTTATGCGTGCCCAGCGTGATCTCGTTCGCATCGTTCGCCGACTGCGCCCGGTGCTCTGCTACAAGGGTGCCTGAACCTGACCCGCCCACTCGCCAAGCTACAGCGCCCCCTCGAACCGGCGGCTCGACATGTTGGTCGAGCCGCCGATCGAGGCGGCGACTGCGCCCAATAACGAAGCCACCCGACCGGCGCCGGTCACTGGCACTCGCCATCGCCGCCTCCAAGCCAGCGGCACGACATTCATGTAACTCATTTCCTAAGAGCAACTTCCGCGCGGATCCCACTCAGTCGGTCGGAACTCTAGCGGCGTCGGCGGTTTCCGCCACGACGACCGCGACATCCTCGTCGCCCCCGCCGCCCAGGTTCATTTCTAGTTTCTGTTTGCGTTTCTGAAATTCTGATTGAAATCGACTCCGGGACTCGATACCCTGGCATCCATGGCCACGTCCAAGACACACGACAAGCCCCCACACGCGTTCGAAGAGGACGCCCTCCGGGCGCTCCAGAACATTCGCGAGGCCTTCGCCGCCCTGCTGGAGAGCCTGCCACAGCGTGTCGGCCGGGCCCATGAGGTCGCCAAGGTCCTTGGTATCCACCGCAAGCTCGGCTGGCAGATCGCCAAGCTCGTATACGAGTCCGATCCGCTCGCCGCCGCCCAACACGTTCCCGGGGCGGCGTCGATTCGGCGGTTCCTCGACGCCGTCGCGAAGCAGAAGGTTAACGCCGGGCTGATCGAATCCGCCCGTGCGGCCGTGGAGAGCTTCGAGCGTCTGGTCGAGGTCCATGCCGGTGACCGCGAGTCGCTGAACCTCATGCTCACGGGCTGGGGCGGCGAAGCCGCCCGCAAGGCGGACCTCGTGCAGCGCCGGGCCGCCTTCTCGGCCGGCAGCTACATCTGGGGCGTGCAGGCGAAGACGTCACTGTCCACCGTCTTCCTGTCGCCGTCCACGACGCGAGAGGACTTCTTCGACCTGGCACACATCATGGGATTCGTGGAGCTTCGCCGGATGCGCTCGCAGGTGTGCTGGCCGCTCCGCTATTCGAAGCACTTCGCGGACGACGCCAGCGAGCTGGAACAGCCGTTGCGCGAGCCGCTGGACGATGCGCCCGTCGCCGCCGACGAGCCGCCGCTGCTGCGCCGCTTCTGCTCGCAACCCGTGCCGGAAACGCGGCGGCGCGTCTTCGACGGCGGCTGGGTGGTCGACGAGATCACGCCGGGGCCCGTCGGCAACACGGGGGCCATCGACTGCTTCGTAGGCGAGTTCTGCCGCGCGGTCATGTGCAAGTATCGAACGGAGCAGAGCTGGACGTGGGCGCTCGGGCGCGTGGTTCGCGCACCTTGTGAGGTGCTGATCCTCGATCAGTTCATACACGAGGACGTGTTCGGCTCCATACAGCCGCAGTTGCACATGTACCGCGACCTCATCGGCGCTCCGCCGACGGGCGCCACATCCCGGCAGAAAGAGGACGAAATGCCGGTCTTCGAAACGGTGCGGCACCTCGGCCAGGGGCTCTCCGGAATCCGCATGCCCGACGTGCATCGGTACGCGGAGATGGTGAGCTACGTGTTTGAGCGATTCGGCTGGGACCCGAACCGCTTCCACGTGTATCGGGCGCGCGTGGAGTATCCGCCCCTGCCCACGATGGTGTGCATGGAGCACCCGCTGCCCGAACGGCCGCAGCCGGCCCGCGGCACAGACGAGTCTAACACTCCATGACACCGGGCGTGTCGCTGGAGTTGTTCCGTTGGCGATCCACGGCGTGCGTGGGCGCGACACAGTGGAATCGGAGGCATAGACGAGGAGGAACGGAGATGCGGTGCAGATTCCTGACGGTCCTGGCCGTGGGAGCTTGTGTCATCGGAGCAGAGGCCGCCGTCGTTGTCGACACGGTCACCGTCGGAAACCCCGGCAACCTACCCGACACGCGATACTCCCGAACCTACGGCGCCGTGGACTACGTGTATCAAATGGCCAAGTTCGAGATCACGGCCGGGCAGTATACCGAGTTTCTCAATGCCATCGCGGCGACGGATACGTACGGCCTGTACGACCCGGGCTGGTGGGCATCCGATCAGGGCTGCAAGATCGAACGTCTCGGCGAGGAGGGCAGCTACACGTACCAGGTGGCGTCGGATTGGGCCGAGCGCCCGGTCAGCGCCGTGAGTTGGGGCGATGTCGTGCGGTTCGCCAACTGGATGCACAACGGCCAGCCGACCGGCGCGCAGGATCTAACCACGACCGAAGACGGCTCGTACTTCGTCAACGGCGCAATAGACAACGCCGCGCTTCAGGCCGTTGAGCGACAACCGGACGCCACGTGGGTTCTTCCCACCGAGGATGAGTGGCACAAGTCGGCGTTTCACATGAACGACGGTCAGACGGGGAACTACTACGTCTACGCCACCAGCAGCGACGACGCGCCGGCCAATACGATAGTCGATCCGGATCCCGGCAACAGCGCCAACTACCACACGGATGTCTACACGCTGGGCGCTCCCTACTGGCGTACGGTGGTTGGTGAGTTCGAAAACAGTGCCAGCCCGTACGGCACGTTCGACCAGGGTGGCAACGTCTCCGAATGGACCGAGACGAAGTACCATGCGGGCTTCCGCATCTTCCGGGGCGGCGCATACATCAGCGTTGAGGCCCTCCTGCGAGCGTCATACTGGGATAGCCACTCCCCGATTCAGTACGCTCTGAGCAACGGCTTCCGCCTGGCACTCGTGCCGGAGCCGGCGCCGTTCAGCCTGCTGGCGATCGGTGGTCTCCTGGCCGTCGGCTGGAGAAGACACCGGTTGAGCTGAACCTGTTGGCCTTTGAGCTTGGCTCGCCTGTGCGGCCCGGGCACGCCCGGCTGCACAGGCGACTGGCAACGAAGAAGAACGAGACCCCTCCCCCTTCAATCTGCGCGGTGGGCGATTGCATCCCCGATCGCCCACCGCGCCGCCTTTGTCCCCACCGACAGCCGGCGCCACCCCTCAATCACAGTGCCGAGCGCCCATGTCCACACGCGCTTCCCGCGACACACCATACGCGAAGTCGATATTGCGTGGTTGAAACGTCGCTCTATCCGGCACGCCACGCCTGCGGCGGCTTGCGAAAGCGACACGCGCTCCAGTCGGCGACCGAATCTGCCGATGACGGGCAATACAATCACCACAGCACTGTCTGTGGCTGAAGTCGACAGATTCTTCGCGACGCAACTGCCCACTTCGCAGCGAGCAACAAAACATGGAACCGATGATGACCGGCTCCGAGGTCGCCGGCCTGCTGCGCGTCTCACTGGCGACCGTCTACCGCCTTGCCGCCCGGGGTGAACTCCCCGCCCACAAGGTCGGTCGGGTGTGGCGATTCCAGAGAGAGGCCATCGCGAACTTCGCGCTGAAATCACCCGGCCCCTCTTCTGGAGACGCGTCGCGTGCGGGTGAGCGAGGCAAGGAGACATAGCCATGTCCTGCGCCGACACCGTGACCGTTCTGCTGGTGGAAGACGACGATGTCGACCGCCGCGTCGTTCACCGGGCATTCGCGCAGCGCGGGCTCGCGAACCCGATCGTGGACGCCTCTGACGGAACCGAGGCGCTGGAGACGCTCCGCGGCGAGCACGGCCGCGGCCCCCTGCCGCGACCTTACCTGGTGCTGCTCGACCTCAATATGCCAGGCATGAACGGGATGGCATTTCTGGAGGAAATCCGCAGGGACGACGAGTTGAAGGATGTCGTCGTCTTCGTGCTGACCGCCTCCCGCGACGAGCAGGACCGCGTGCAGGCGCATCGACTCAACGTGGCGGGATACATGGTCAAGGCCGACGTGGGCACCGAGTTCATCAAGACCGTGGAGATGCTGGATCGTTATTGGCGCGTGGTCGAGTTTCCCTGCTGACGATGTCGGAATGCGGACTACAGGACGTCAGGAGGACGTGAACATGCACGAGTCGCTACGAGTCCTGCTGATCGAGGATTCCGAGGCGGACGCCGCGCTCATCCTTCGCGAGCTGCGGCGCGGGGAGTACGAAGTGACCGCCCGTCGTGTGTCCACGCTGGAAGAGCTGCATGCAGCCCTGGCCGACGGCGGCTGGGACGTCGTGATCTCCGATTTCGTCCTGCCGGGTTTCGACGGGCTCGAAGCGCTGCGGATCGTTCGGCAGGTCGCCGGCAACGTGCCCTTCCTGCTCGTCTCGGCGCCGATTAGCGAGGAGCGGGCGATCGAGGCCATGAGAGCCGGCGCGCACGACTACCTCGCCAAGGACCAGCTCGCGAGACTCCGGCCGGCCCTGGAACGCGAGCTGCGTGATAGCGAGGAGCGCCGCGCCCGCCAGAGGGCCGAGGCAGCCCTCCGCGAGTCCGAAGCGCAGCATCGCGCCATCGCGGAGACCGCCCGCGACGCCATCATCACGGCGGACGCCACCGGCGTCGTTCGCTTCTGGAACGCCGCGGCCGAACGCGTCTTCGGATTCACGTCCAGCGAAGTCCTCGGCCGCGACATGCTGGAGCTGATCGTTCCCCCCCAGCATCGGAAGGCGAAGCGACAGGCGATGGTCGAGTTCGCCCGCACGGGCCACGGACGGCTGATCGGCCAGACGATCGAACTAACCGCGCTGCGCAAGGATGGGACGGAGTTCCCGATCGACCTGTCGTTGTCGAGCTACGAGGGCGCGGACGGGCCCGTCGCCGTGGCCATGATTCGCGACGTCACCGATCGCAAGGAGAAAGAGGCCCAACTGCGCCGTAGCGAGCAGAGACTCCAGGCGATCCTCGACACGGTCCAGGCCGGTATCGTCATCGAGGATGCCCGGACACACGAGATCGTGGAGGCCAATCCGGCGGCGCTACAGATGATCGGCGTCACCAGGGCGGAAGCCCTCGGTCGCCCGTACCACCAATTCACTCGTCCCGCCGACGCGGACTGCGGCCCCGTCGCCGATCCTGGCCATTTCGGGGACAACGTGGAGCGTGTGCTGCTGACGGCGGGCGGGGAGACGCTGCCCATTATCGAGACCGTCACGCCGCTGGTGCTCGACGACGGGGAATTCCTCGTCGACAGCTTTGTCGACATCAGCGATCGCAAGCGGGGCGAAGAGCAACTGCGGCTCGCCAAGGAGATGGCGGAGGCGGCGGACCGGACCAAGAGCGAGTTCCTGGCCAACATGAGCCACGAGATTCGGACGCCCTTGACCGCGATTCTCGGTTTCTCGGAGATGCTGAGCGGCGATGTGCTCTGTTGCACGGTGTGCCCCAGTCACGCAAACTGCCCGACGCGCAGCCAACACCGGGACCACGCGGCCACCGTCGCCGCCAACGGCCAGTATCTGCTCACGATGATCAACGACATTCTCGATCTCTCGAAGGTTGAAGCCGGCAAGCTCGAGGTCGAGCGCATTCGCGTGTCCACGTGCGAGATCCTGGCCCAGGTTGCGTCGCTGGCGCAGGTCCACGTCGACGCGAAGGGCCTGAGCTTCGAGCTGGAGTTCAACGGGCCGATTCCCGAGTTCGTACAAACCGACCCAACGCGGCTCCGGCAGATCCTCGTCAACGTGGTGGGGAACGCGATCAAGTTCACCGAAGTCGGCAGCGTGCGTCTCATCACGCGCGTTCTCGACGCCGACGGTCCGGAACCGGCCCTGCAATTCGAGGTGGTGGACACGGGCATCGGCATGACGCCGCAACAGGTGGCCGGGCTCTTCCAGCCATTCGGACAGGCGGACACGTCAATGACCAGACGTTTCGGCGGCACGGGCCTCGGCCTGGCCATCTGCAAACGCCTGGTCGAGCTGCTGGGCGGAGAGATCGCCATTGTCGAGACAAAACCGGCGCGTGGTACACGGGCCAAGATCACGATTGACGCCGGGTCACTCGCCAACGTGCCGATGCTCGATAACCCGAAGTCGGCAATCATCACGAAGGTCACGGCGAGCCGTGCGCACAGCGGCAGCAAGTACGAGGAGGGCCTGACCTGTCGCATCCTGCTGGCCGAGGACGGCCCGGATAACCAGCGTCTGATCGCGCACGTGCTCAGGAAAAGCGGCGCCGAAGTGACGATCGTGGAGAACGGGCAGTTGGCCGTCGACGCGGCCCTGACCGCCCGCGACACCGGCCAGCCGTTTGATGTGGTCCTGATGGACATGCAGATGCCGGTGATGGATGGCTACGCCGCCACGCGACTGCTGCGTCAGAGCGGATATGAGAGCCCGATCATCGCGCTGACCGCATACGCCATGGCGGGAGACCGGCAGCGGTGCCTGGCCGCCGGCTGCAACGAGTATGCCACCAAGCCTATCTGTCGCAGCCAGTTGATCCAGAGTATTCGCAGCCAGTTGGAAGAGCACGGCGTGCACGGCGAAGTCGTGGCGTGCCATGCGGGAGTGTGACCGAATGCATGGCACCAACGAGCGTGAGAGGCCGCGGCCAGACGGACCGCCGGAGCGTGTCCCGCGTCCGTCCGATCAGGAACTCGCTCCGGCGCCGACCAGGGACGCCAGCAGATCGGTGAGTCGGTGTTCGTCCAGCGGTTTGGAAAGGAAGTACACATTCGGCAGGCGCGTCACGATGGATCGGAAGTCCTCACGATCATGGCCGGAGAGAAACACGATGGGTACGTCGCTCTCGTTGCGCAGGGCCTTTGCAATGGACCGGCCGTCGCCACTGGGCATCCCATGGTCCAGAATGGCGACCGCGAACCGCTGCCGCTGGCACTCCCGCAACACGCCCAAACCGTCCGCGACCTCGGTCACCTCGTATCCCAACGCGGTGAGTCGCAAACGCAGGGCCTTCCGCACGTGCGCGTTGTCGTCAGCAATGAGCATTCTCGGACGTGACATGTGCCTCTCCCGGACGACGAAGCGGGCCCCCTTTCGCTACGAACACCTACTACAAATGTGCGATTCTCACGCCCTGAGTCAAGTGAAGGGCGCAGCTCACCCGGCCCGCAGGCCGGGCACTCGTGACGACGCAACTCCAGCCGCCCGAACCGGCGGCCCGTGGCGTTTTCTGCAAGACGAAGTTCTGGCATCGTTCCAGACCCGGCACGTCCGTGGGTTCGATAAGACGCGCTGGGCAGCGAACATCGCGAGCCCATCACGATGAACGAGACCGTTGCCAAGCTGCGGCGGTTGGGCGCACTCGTTCTGGTTGGGGTGTTCGCCCTCGGCGTGACCGAGCTGGTCACCGCGTTCGCTCCGCATTGGAGTTGGCAGCACTACCCCGTACATGCGGCCCTGGAGGGTTTCGGCGCCTTCGCCGCGCTGACCATCGCCCTGCTGATTCTCCTGCTGCGCAGGCACGAGGACCTGCAACCGGCGCACGTCTGGCTGGCCAGCGGCATGATCGGGATGGGGATGCTGGACGGTTTCCATGGAGCCGTGCACGCCGGGGATTCGTTCGTC
The DNA here is from genome assembly GCA_050115495.1 of Phycisphaerae bacterium. Lineage (GTDB taxonomy): Bacteria > Planctomycetota > Phycisphaerae > UBA1845 > Fen-1342 > JAAYXS01. The sequence continues at coordinate 93,577 of JASFQK010000022.1, forward strand.
TGGCTCCACAGCCTGGCGACACTGATCGGCGGCACCCTGTTTGCTTGCGTCTGGCTGCCCCAGGCGTGGGCCACGACTCGCGTGGTTCGGGCGCTTCCTGCCGTGATGCTCAGCGTCAGCACGGCGCTGGGCATCTTCTCGATCGCGAAGCCCGCATGGCTACCCAGGATGGATGGCACATACGGCTTCACGCCCACTGCCCAGGCCCTGAACGTCGCCGGCGGCATCGGCTTCCTCGCCGCCGCCTCATACTTCATCGTCGTTCGGGGCCGCGCGCAACGGCACGGCGCGCTGGTGTGGGTGAGCCAGTGCCTGTTGTTGGGCGTGGCGGGCATCCTCTTCCACGGGTCGCTGCTCTGGGATGCGGAATGGTGGCTGTGGCACGTTCTCCGCATACTCGCCTACGGAGTCACGCTCTATTACTTCTTCGCCCTGTACCACCGGGGACAGGTCGAACTGCAGCAGTCCCGCGATCTGACCCAGCAGCGCGTTGAAGAACGGACGAAAGAACTGGCGCGGACCAATGAAGACCTCAGAACGGAGAACCGCGAGCGCCGAATCGCCGAGCGGAACCTCCACATCACGCTCAGCAGCATCGGCGACGGTGTGATTGTGACGGATACGAGCCGGACTGTCGTGCGTCTGAACCGGGTTGCCGAAGAGCTGACCGGCTGGCGCCACAGCGAGGCGCTGGGCCGATCGCTGGACGAGGTGTTCAGAATCATCAACGAGGACACGCGTGCGCCGGCCGCTGATCCCGTGGGACGCGTGCTGCAATCGGGTCAGATCGAGGGGCTGGCCAACCACTCGATGCTGATCGCCCGGGACGGCACGCAGCGGGCGATCTCCGACAGCGCAGCGCCGATCCAGGCCGATGAAGGGGAGATGCTCGGCGTCGTGCTCGTGTTCCGCGACGTGACGGAGGAACGGCGTCGGCAGGTGGAGAAGGACCAACTGCTGCATCAACTGGGCGAGCGCGTCCAGGAACTGGACTGCCTCTACGGCCTGAGCCGCGTGATCGAAACGCCCGGACTGAGCATACTGGAGATCCTGCAAAGAGCGGCGGAGCTTCTGCCGCCGTCATCGCAGTACCCCGAATACGCGGGCGCCCGCGTTCGCTACCACGAGGCGGTGTTCGAAACGTCCCGATTTGATACGGACGGGGAGTTCGTCTCGGTCGCCATCGAGGTCCGGGGGAAGAGGGTCGGTGACATCTCCCTCGGTTACGGCGAAGTGCCGCCGGAGGCTGGCGAGGGACCGCTCCTGGAGGAAGAACGGGTCCTGGTCGGGGCGATCGCCGAACGCCTCGGCCACGTCATCGGACGCATGCAGGCGGAGGAGGCGTTGCGTAAGTCGCGCCACGAGCTGGCCATTCGAAATCGTATCGCCCGGAGCTTTCTCACGCTCTCGGATGACGACATGTACACCGAAGTCCTCAAGATCGTCATGAAGGCGCTGGAGAGCGAATATGGTGTGTTCGGATACATCGACGAGCACGGGACCTTCGTCGTTCCGACGATGACGCGCCACATCTGGGACAAGTGCCAGGTCGCCGACAAGCGCATTGTCTTCCCACGGGAGAGCTGGGGGGACAGTGCGTGGCCTCAGGCCATTCGTGAGAAGCGGACGATACACTCGAACGAACCCTCCATGAAGGTGCCCGCCGGCCACATACCGATCACGCGGCACGTGTCGCTGCCGATCATTCATCAAGGCACGGTGGTTGGTGTCATACAGGTCGCCAACAAGAAGACCGACTACACGGAGAAGGACATCAGACTGCTCGAAATGCTCGCGGGAGCCATCGCGCCGGTTCTGAGCGCGCGGCTGCAGCGCGAGCGTCAGGAGCAGGCGCGCGCCGAGGCGGAGCAGCATCTGGCCGTCAAGGCCACCGAACTGGCGCGCTCGAACAGCGAATTGGAGCAGTTTGCCTACATCGCTTCGCACGACCTGAGGGCCCCCTTGCGGGCGATTGACCATCTCTCCCAGTGGATCGAGGAGGATATCGCGACCCTGCTCACTGGGGAGACGCGCGAGAACATGCAGCTCCTGCGCGGGCGGGTGTCGCGGCTGGAGGCACTCCTGGACGATCTGCTGGACTACTCGCGTGCCGGGCGTGTGGGCACCGAAGTGCGTGAGATGGACACGGCCATGGCCGTGCAGGACATCGTGGCCCTCCTGGACCCTCCCGTCGGCTTCACCGTCGAGACGTTCGGCATTCTGCCCACGTTCCGGACGGCGGTCGGGCCGCTGGAGCAGGTGCTGCGTAACCTGATTGGCAACGCGATCAAGCACCACGATCGCACCTCCGGACGCGTGGAGGTCTCAGTCGAGGAAGGTGACGAGTTCTACGAGTTCACTGTCGCCGATGACGGTCCCGGCATCCCGGACCGGCTTCGCAACAAGGCGTTTCAGATGTTCCAGACGCTACGGCCGCGCGACGAGGTCGAAGGCAGCGGTATGGGTCTGGCCGTGGTCAGGAAGCTCGTCGAGTGGCAAGGCGGGACCATTCGGCTGGACTGCGGCCCCGACGGCCGCGGCGCCGTCTTCCGCTTCACCTGGAGGAAAAATTGGTCGAACACGGAGGCAGAGCCATGCCTGACAGCCGTACCGTAACCGTTTTGCTGGTGGAGGATGACGACATCGACCGCAAGGTCGTCCACCGGGCCTTCGCCAAGCACAAGATCGCAAACCCGATCGTCGAGGCGCGCGACGGCCTCGAGGCGCTGGAGATCATTCGCGGCAAGAACGGGACCGCGCCGCTGCCGCGGCCGTACCTGGTGCTGCTCGATCTGAACATGCCGCGTATGAACGGCATCGAGTTCCTGAGGGAGGTCCGCGGGGACAATCGTCTGCGGGATTCGGTGATCTTCGTGTTGACGACATCCCGGGGCGAGCAGGACCGCGTCCAGGCCTACGAACTGAACGTGGCCGGGTACATGGTCAAGGCCGACGCCGGCGCCGAGTTCATCAACGCCGTGGAGATGCTGGACCACTACTGGCGCGTTGTGGAGTTCCCCTCCTGAGGTCGCCATTGACGGAACCCGTTCACATCGTGTCGTTTGAGGAAGATGCGCGCCGGGCACTTGCGGAGTTCGCGGGAGCCTCGCCGAACACCTGTCACGCCCCGACGGTACGACCGGGGCATTTGCCGGAGCGCTGAACATGCAACACCGACTATCGCTGTACATCGCCGGGGAGGCCGACAACAGCGTACGAGCGCTGCAGACGATCAGGCGTATCTGCCTGGAACACCTGAACGGTGACGTGGAACTGCACGTTATCGACATCGACGCCGAACCGGAGGCGGCCTCGGCGCACGGCATTCGCGCCGCGCCGACGCTGGTCCGGGAGCGGCCCACGCCCGTGCAGATGCTCGTCGGCGACCTTTCGGACGAACGGAGGATCCTGGACATGCTGGAGCTGCCCCATCCCGACGAACAGCAGGAGTGCCGCGGCCATGTGTAGCCAGGCGAAGGGCCCGCTCATTCCGAGGATTTCGACCGCAATTGAGGGTTTTGTCCGGCTGTCGCGCGACGAGATCCCTCAGAGGTGGACGACACTCCTGGCCGATGTGTGAAGCGGAAGGAATCGTTGCGGATGGACACCGTGCGCGTGCTGCTGGTCGAGGACGATCCCATCGACGCGAAGCACGTGTTGCGCTCGTTGCGTGACACGTCGTTCGGCGTGTTTCAGGTAACTCATGTCCAGGATCTCCGGGATGCCCTGGCGGATCTGGCCGGCGGCGGCCTGGACGTCGTGTTGCTGGACCTGTCGCTGCCCGACTCGGACGGGACGACCACCGTCACACAGATCCAGGAAGCCGCGCCCAACGTGCCGGTCGTCGTGCTGACCGGCTACGACGATTCGGGTCTGGGTGACGCCCTGCTCACCTCCGGCGTCCAGGACTACATCCCCAAGGGCCGGGAGGCGGAGCACGTCCTGCAGCGCAGCCTTTGCTATGCCGTGGAGCGTCAGCGCCTGCTGGAGGCGCTCCGCGCGGAGCGACAGGAGCTGAAGGACTTCGCCGAAGCGGTCCGCAGCGGGGCCGTTGACACGATCGTCGGCAGCGGCGGCGGATCGCAGATCATCCGCCTGCTGGACGCGCGCGCCGTGGAGGAGAACGAGCGCCTGATGGCCGAGCTGCGGCAGTCCAACAGCGACTTGCAGGCGGAGATTGCGGAACGCGTACGGGCCGAGGAGGCCCTGGCGGAGAACGCCATGACCCTGGCGGCCATGAACGAGGCGTTCGGCGAGACCAAGCGTGATCTGACGAACATGATCACGCAGCTATCGCAGGTCAACGCCGACCTGGGGCGCAAGAACACCGAGCTGGACGAGCTCAACATGGTCCACGCCGCCACCAACGAAGCGCTCCAGGAGACGCAGCGTTCCCTGGCCAATACCGTCGCCCAACTGTCCGAGGCCAACGAGGCCCTGGCGCAGAAGAATGCCGAGCTGGACGAGTTCAGCTACGTCGCCTCGCACGATATCCAGGAGCCGCTGCGCAAACTGATCTCCTTTTCCGAGCTGCTCCGCGGGGACCTGGGGGGTGACCTGCCGGAAGCCGCGGCGAAGGACCTGGACTATATCACGGACGCGGCCCGGCGGATGCAGACCCTGGTCCAGGACCTGCTGAAGCTGTCCCGGGCCGGGCGTACCGAGCTGAAACGCACGCGCGTGTCGCTCGGTGAATGCGTGGACCGGGCCCTGACCGCCCTGGCCGGCCGGATCGAACAGACCAGCGCGGAGGTGACGTGCGACGATCTGCCGGAGGTCGACGGCGACATCACGCTGCTCACGCAGCTCTATCAGAACCTCATCGGCAACGCCCTGAAGTTCGTGCCCGGTGAGCAGCGGCCCGCCGTCCACGTCACCGCCGAGCGCAGCAACGGCGGGTGGACTCTGGGCGTTCGCGATAACGGGATCGGGATTGCGCCGGAGTACGCGGAGCAGATCTTCTCGCCCTTCAAGCGTCTGCACGGGCGCAGCGAGTACGAGGGCAGCGGGATCGGCCTGGCCATCTGTCGCAAGACGGTCGAACGCCACGGCGGTCGAATCTGGGTGGAGTCACAGCCGGGCGATGGGGCGCACTTTCGGTTCACCCTGAACACGGACCAGGAGGCGTGTGAATGCGCGGTCGAGACGACAGGCATTTCGTCATCCTGCTAGCCGACGACGATCCCGGCGACCAGGAACTGGTTCGTCGGGCATCGCGGACGGCGGGCATCGACGCCGAACTGCGCGTCGTGGCGGACGGCGAGGAGGCTCTGGAGTACCTCCACCAGCGTGGACGCTATGCGCCGCCGGGCGACGCCCCCCGGCCGGATCTGATGCTCCTGGACCTCAACATGCCGCGGCTGGACGGGCGTCAGGTGCTGCAACGCGTACGTTCCGACCCGCAGACGCAACGCATCCCGGTCGTCGTGTTCACCACGTCGGACCGGGTGGAGGACGTGCGGGACTGCTACCAGCTCGGCTGCAACTCCTTCATCACGAAACCCGCCGAATTGAGCGATTTCGTGCAGCTCCTCGAGCGGCTGAAGACGTACTGGTTTGAACTTGTGACGCTTCCCATCTGAATGAGGCCGGCCCATGGAAGACCGTGAACTCAGGATTCTGGCGATTGACGATGACGCGGGCGACGCGGAGCTGCTACGCCGCCACCTGGGGAGCATCGACCGACTGAAGAGCGACGTGATCCACGCCACCGATGCGCACCGCGGCCTCGCCTGGCTCGAAGAGGACGACGTGGACGTCATCTTCCTGGATGTCCAACTGGGCGGCGACACCGGCCTGAACGTGGTCGAGCGCATCCGGAACCGGGGGGACCTGCGTCCGGTGATCGTGCTCACCGGGCGCGGGGATGAGTACGTGGCCGCCGAGCTCACGCGGGCCGGCGCCGACGACTACCTCGCCAAGTCCGATCTCGGCCCGGAAAGCCTGCGGCGGTCGCTGGAGCTGGCCCTGGCACGTTACAGGCAGCGCAAGGCGGAGGCGGAGTTGGCCCGCACGCGCGAGCGTGTCGTCAAGCACATCGCCGAGTCGAACATTGAGCTGTCGCAGGCCAGCCGCCTCGACCCGCTGACCCGGCTGATGAACCGGGCGGCGTGGGATGAGGCGGCGACCATCGAGCATGACCGTTCCTCGCGGTACGGAGAGCTATAACCGAATTTCGTTGATGGCGGGATGAAAAAAGGCGGCGTACTCTCGGGATCAAGATTGGTTCCGAGCCGCCCACGCTGGGCAGAGGAGTACGCCGATGCACGAGAGTAACGACGCG
>JASFQK010000023.1:0-95290 GCA_050115495.1 Phycisphaerae bacterium
AATCCGTCGCCGAACCGGAGAAGCTCATCGCAGCAGAGGACGAACACCATGACCACACCGACCACGCACCAACCGCACGCCTTCGCCCTGACGGCGTTGCTCTCCGATCTCCAGCCACACCCCGAACTCGACCTGCCGACGATGGCCTACCACCTCCGCCAATCCGACGCCACCGCCGCCAACGGTCATAGCCACGCCGCCATCAATGAGGCCCGCGCCGCCCTCGAAGCCCTCATCGTCAGCATTGCCTGCACGATCCGCCGCGATCTGCCCGGCTGCACCGATCCCCCGCTCCGCGAACGCGTCCAGGCCGGAACGGCGTTCCGCACCCACCGCCGCTGCTTACTGGACGCCGGCTTCGTCGACCCCGACGAGAACGAGCTTCTGCAATACGTCTACAGCGTCGCCACCGCCCGAGGCAGCCATTACGGCGTAACCGACGACGCCTGGACCGGCTTAGCTCGGCGAATCGTCTTCGCCGCCGGCCAGTACTTCACGCAACGTTACGCGATCTGGAAGCAAAACGGCCGCCAGCCGGCGTCACCTCCCGCCAATCACCGCCAGCCGCCGCCACGCTCCTGGCTCCCCCGCCTCCTCGCCACCCTCCTGCCCCGCCGACAACCACCCCCAACGCCCGCCACCTCCACCAGGAGATCAGCCCGCCGCAAACGTGCGAATGCACACACATAGAGCGTCGCGCGGCGGTCGACGTCGGCCACGGGGGGCCGACGCTACAGAAGACGGCCGGCACGGAGACCGGCCGCTACACCTCGTTGCCTCCCCTCACTCCTTCTTCTGCGCGTAGCCCATTTCGCGCAGGGCGCCGGTGATTTCGTCCAGGATCGTCGGGTCGTCGATCGTCGCCGGGACCTGGTACTCCGAGCCGTCGGCGATGCGCTTCATCGTGCCGCGCAGGACCTTGCCGCTGCGCGTCTTCGGCAAGCGCTTCACGACCGTCACCAGCTTGAACGCCGCCACCGGACCGATGCGCTCGCGCACCATCTGCACCAGTTCGCGGGCGATGTCTTCCTGCGGCGTTTCGATCCCCGCCTTCAGCACGACGAAGCCGAACGGCAACTCGCCCTTGAGCTGGTCGGCGACGCCGATGACGGCGCATTCGGCGACCGCCGGATGGGAGGCCAGTACCTCTTCCATCCCGCCGGTGGAGAGGCGGTGGCCGGCGACGTTAATGATGTCGTCGGTGCGGGCCATGATGTAGATGTAGCCGTCCTCGTCGAACATGCCGGCGTCGCCGGTGAGGTAGTAACCGGAGTAGGCGGACAGATACGAGTCGATGTAGCCCTGGTCGTTGTTCCAGAGCGTCGGCAGACAGCCGGGCGGCAGGGGCAGCTTGACGACGATGCTGCCGATCTTGCCGACCGGAACGGGGTGGCCGCCCTCATCGAGAATGCGGATGTCGTAGCCCGGCGACGGCCGCGTCGGCGAGCCCGCCTTCACCGGCAGCGGGCACAGACCCATGCAGTTGGCGGCGATGCCCCAGGCCGTTTCCGTCTGCCACCAGTGATCGATGACCGGAACGCCCAGGTGCTGCTCGGCCCAGTGCAGCGTGTCGGGATCGCACCGCTCGCCGGCGAGGAACAGGGCGCGGAAGTCGCCGAGGTTGTACTTCTTCAGGAATTCGCAGTTGGGGTCTTCGCGCTTGATGGCGCGGAAGGCGGTCGGGGCGGTGAAGAGCACGTTGACGTTATGCTCGGAGATGACCCGCCAGAAGGCGCCGGGGTCGGGCGTGCCGACGGGCTTGCCCTCGTACAGGATCGTAGTGCAGCCCTTGAGCAGGGGGGCGTAGAGGATGTACGAGTGGCCGACGACCCAGCCGATGTCGGAGGCGGCCCAGTAGACGTCGCCGGGCTCGACGTTGTAGATGGCCTTCATGGTCCACTTCATGGCGACCGCATGGCCGCCGTTGTCGCGGACGACGCCCTTCGGCACGCCGGTGGTGCCGGAGGTGTAGAGGATGTAGAGCGGGTCGGTGGCCTGGAGCGGGACGCAGTCGACCGGCTGCGCGTCGGCCATCAGCTCGGTCCAGTCGAGATCGCGGCCGGCCTGCATGTCGGCGGTGAGCTGCGGGCGCTGGTAGACGATGCAATGCTCCGGCTTGGGCGAGGACATGTGGATGGCCTCGTCGAGCAGGGGCTTGTACGGGATCGTCTTCTTGCCCTCGATGCCGCAGGAAGCGGAGACGATCAGCTTCGGCCGGGCGTCGACGATGCGCTTGGCCAGCTCCTTGGCGGCGAAACCGCCGAAGACGACGGAGTGGATGGCGCCGATGCGGGCGCAGGCGAAGACGGCGACGACAGCCTCGGGGATCATCGGCATGTAAATGAGGACGCGGTCGCCCTTGGTGATGCCCTGGGCGGTGAGGACGCCGGCGAAGCGGGCGACGAGGTCGCGCAGCTCGCGGTAGGTGAACTTGCGGGTCGTGCCGGTGACGGGGCTGTCGTAGATGAGGGCCAACTGGTCGGCCCGGCCGTTCTCGACGTGATAGTCGAGGGCGTTGTAGCACGTATTGAGCTCGCCGCCGGCGAACCAGCGGTAGAACGGCTTGCGGCTGTCATCGAGGACGCGGTCCCACTTCTTGAACCAGTGTATGTCCTCGGCGGCCTGGCCCCAGAACTGGTCGGGGGCTTCGATGGACTGCCGATAGAGTGCGTCGAACTCCGCCTTCTCCATTCGGTATCTCCTGCTTTCCTGGACGGTGAACCCGTGGCCGACATCGAAATCGGCTAAACGTGATCAGGTTTCGGGTACGCCGATCGGGGCCGGAATGGCCCGCAGAAACGTAACAGGGGGAGCATATGCGGAGTCGGCCGCCGGTGCAACGCAGGGCGTGTCGCCGGCGGCCGACGTGTTGAGGGCACGAAAAAAGCGACGTGAGGTTTGGAGCTCGCCGCGCCCTTCAGAGTATTCGGTTCCGCTGCTTGGCACCCGCCGTCACCGGCCGACGCCATCCTCTCGGAGTTGGCTGCCCGTTCAGAGTTTCACCTGCCGAAGTAGCGCCCGTATCGGTTAGACGCTCCCGCTATGCCGTTGGCCGTTTCCTCGGCTTTGCGGTTTTCCCTCGGGCAGGCCCGGAGGACACAGTTAAGCGCCCACGCGAACCTCTCTTCGGGTTTCGCTCTCCGCCAGAGTATTACCCAGCGGACCCTAGTCGCCCGGCCGAAGCCGGCCGACTCCTCTCATGGGCTTCCACATCCCTTCAGCACGCTCAGACTCGGAGGTCCACTTACCACGGGCTTGCCTCACCCGCTACGTTCCGCCCTCAGGGTTTGGTCACCCTCTCGGCGGCTTACTCCCTCCGAGCCCCAGCCGGTTTTCTTTCGCACCGGCGGCGCTCATGGGATTCACCCTTCGGAGCTTTCCCCTCTCACAAGGTATCCACGCGTCTCCGCGAGGAAGGACCCACTTACCGTTTCTCCTGCCGTTTCTACCGGTGCCGAAGCACCGAGCCGGCCCGGCAGGCCGCGGTTTCTGGGCTTTGACCCTTGCGAGAGTCCCTGGCGACCGGAGCGGGATTAGCGCTCCGACCACTGGCTGCTCCCATGGGTTTCACCCTTCCAGGGTTTTCCACCGGAAGCCTTGGCCAAGCTTTCGCCCGGCCTCCTCTCACGCGCTTGCCGAACCCGCCCGAAGACGGGCCCGCGGCGCCCCAGAGTCTCGATCAGCCTCCGGCTGGTCCCACCCGCCATAACGGCAAGCCGCTACGGACGGCCAAGACAGCCCTCATAGGGTTTCCGCACCTGCTAAATCCCAAACATTCGGGGGCGCGCTCTCCGGGTTATGTATTCACCTCAGACCGCGTCGTACATTGCTGCCGACCGACCAGCCTTCCTTGGAGAGCCCCGCTTCCCTGCCGGAGCTGCTGGGACTCGCTTCGGTGCCGAGCCCGCGACCTCATCGTCACAAGAGTAAGGTTAGCACACGTTTAGCGTAAGGTCAAAAACGAGTTCGGGTATTGACAGTGTGTGAAATGCGCAGCGCGCAAGGCCACACTCGTAACTGACGGAAGCACCATGAGTAGGCGTCGATATATCGGACGGTTAAATCTATCGAAAAGACTTTCGCTGACATGTTATCCACATGCTGTCCACTGATTGTGTTTTTGTGAAGATGCGGCGGGCTACAGGAGATTGGCGGCGAGCTCGGCCAGGGAGCTACGTTCACCCTTGCGCAACTCGATGTGCGCTGCGATCGGCTGGCTCCGAAACCGGTTCGCGAGGTGCGTGAAGCCGTTGCTCTCGGAGTCGACGTAGGGGTTATCGATCTGGTACGGATCGCCGGTGAGCACGACCTTCGCGTCCTGACCAATGCGGGTGATGATCGTCTTGACTTCGAGGGGGGTGAGGTTCTGGGCCTCGTCGATGACGACGTAGCGGCGGGCGATGCTGCGGCCGCGGATGTAGGTGAGCGGCTGGATCTCCATCACGCCGGCGCGGAGCAGGCCGCCGCAGTCGGCGTGGCCCTTGATCGGGCCGCCGGTGTCCATGAGGAACTCGACCGTATCGACGACAGGCTTCATCCAGGGGGCAAGCTTGCTGCCGATGTCGCCGGGGAGATAGCCGAGGTCGCGACCGACGGGGATGATCGGCCGGGCGACGAGGACGGCGCGGCAGCGCTTCTTGCGCAGGGTGATGTGCAGGGCGGCGGCGATGGCGAGCAGGGTCTTGCCGGTGCCCGCCTTGCCCATGAGCGTGACGAGCTGGATGTGCTCGTCGAGCAGGGCGTCGATGGCGAAGTATTGTTCCTTGTTGCGCGGGCGGATACCGCAGACGCCGGTCTCGGGGTCGTGCAGGGTGACGAGGCGGTGTTGGTCGGCGTCGTGGCGGGCCAGGGCGGAGCCGTGGCCGCCGTCCGCCGGGTGGAGCAGGACGTACTCGTTGGGCGACAGGTCGTCGTCGGGCCAGTCGAGGTGGCCGTCGCGGCGGAAGGTCTCGAACTGCTCGGACGTGATTTGGCGGTCGGTCTGGCCGGTGTAGACGTCCGAGAGCTGCACGTGGTCGGACTCGTAATCCTCGGCGCGGACGCCGACGGCGTCGGCCCGCACGCGGAGGTTGATGTCCTTGGTGACGACGACCACGGGGACGTCGGGCTCGGTTTCGTGGATGCGGCGGGCGACGCGGAGGATCTCGGCGTCGGCGGAGCCGGTGTGGCGGTCGCTGATGGCCTCTTCCGGGGCGCAGTAGACGCGGAGCACGCCGCCGCTGTCGAGCGTCACGCCCGAGGCGAGGCTCTGGCCGTTGCGCAGGGCGTCGAGGACACGGACGACGGCGCGAGCGTTGTAGCCGCGGGCGGTCATTTCCTTCTTAAAACGGTCGATTTCGGTGATGACGCCGACGGGGATGATGACCGTGTTGTCGGCGAATTCGAAGACCGATTGGGGGTCGTGGAGGAGGACGTTGGCATCCAGGATGTAGTTCTTACGCATGTCGCCGCCAGTGTAGCACGTGGTGGCACCGACGCCAGAGGCGATGGCGGCAGGCGCTCGGCGTCGGTGTGGGCGCTCGGCGGAGCACGCGTTGCCAATAGTCGTCGCCCTGCTGGCCGACGCCGCAAACAGTGATGCGCTGCAGCCAAGACCTCTCGTACAGCGAACGCAGGGATTGTGTAAGCCCGGATCCCGTGAGGAGTTCTCGGATCCGGCAGCAGTGAGCCATAAGCGCATTCACAGTAATTGTTTACGCCTGGCGCCTGGGATCAGTTGAGAAACATGGGTCGTATTTCGGTTATGTCTCAGACATGGTAGCGATACTGCGCCGCTCTGTTACAATGAGGCCAGCCTTTGGTTGTTGCACTTGTCCAGGATTTCATGAAGGAGGAAGCATCCATGTTGAGACTATGCAGCAGGCTGGGATTGGGGCTCACGTTGATTGGGTGTGCTGGTACGTTACCCGCCTTGGGCCAACCGCATGAACCGGCACACGTACAGGAGGGGCTTGGCGTAACACTGCCTCAGACCGCCCTTCTGCGAACCGGCTATGAGATCATCCTGATTGACCCGCCGGAGGCGCCACCCACGTCGACCACGCAAGCCTGTGCTGTTAACAACGTCGGTGAGGTGCTCGGGAACTACTCGAGGCCCGGCTTCATCTTCTATACGGGGGCGATCTGGCGGGACGGCGAACTGACGACGGTAGACAGCTCTGCCAGTCAGCAACACGACATCAACGAGGCTGGACACGCCGTGGCGACCCGGAGTGCCCTCTGGTCGTACGAGGCGATCATGTGGCGCGACGGCGAGGAAATCGACCTTGGCATTCCGTCGTACAGCTTTGCGTACGGCATCAATGACTGCGATCAGGTTGTGGGCGATTACGAAGACGCGTTCGGCGACAGACGGGCCTTTTTCTGGGATGACTTCGTATTGACGGGCCTTCCCAGACTGAACGGTCCGGAGAGCACGGCGATTGCGATCAACAATGCGCAGCAGATTGCCGGTTACGCTGACTACGTGAACCCCGAGCACCCGGAGGCCGCAGTGTCCTGCGCGGTGCGCTGGGAGCACGTCGATGGGGAGTGGGTGATATCGCCGATCGCGCCGCTCGGTACATACAGTTTTGCGATGGATATCAACGAAGCGGGTGATGTGGTCGGTGCGATTCGCAATGGCTCGGCCAACCGCCAGCCGGCGTTGTTTACTGAAGAGGGTGTGACAATCCTGAACGAAGAGACTGCCTGGGGCATCGCGCGAGGTATGAACAATGCGGGCGATGTAGTGGGTTCGTATGAGTCTGTCGGTTCTGGGGACGACAGCGCGTTTCTTTGGAAGGACGGTGTTTTCACCGACCTCAACGATCTGCTTCGGCCGTCGGCGCAAGCGGATTGGGATCTCTGGTGTGCTTCTGACATCAACGACCAAGGGTGGATAGTCGGCATTGGCGACTATCAGGGAGAGATGCGTGGGTTTGTTCTGTGTCCGGTGGTCGTTCGTGATGCCAAGCGTCTTCGTTGATGGCCTGCCTGCCATCCTGAGTCGCAGGGCGTGACAAGCACGAGTGCTTGATGCAGCGGGTGGAACAATTCGTGGCGTCCGTATTCCGTTTACAGGGAGGGCGACGGGCGCACTGAAAGCACTCTTACTCCTTTCCTCCTCTGACCTGCCTCCCTGGGGGGCCGCTTAGGGCGGCCCCCTTTTGTTTGGTTCTTCACGGAATAACGGGGAGCTGGGAAGACAGGGTGGGGTCTGGTTATCGCCGCGGGGCCGCGGTGGTCGGGTGGTTCTCCGGGTACTTGGGAGTTGGCGGGCACGGCCCGCCCTACTCGGTGGTTTCCCGGTACTCCGTGACGAGCCCTTTGTTTGGGGCCCGCGCGGAATATCGGTGGACTGTGCCGGTGGGGCGGGCTATGGCCGCTGCGTGGTACTCGCAATGGACCTCGGGGCGGTGTCGCCGGGGTGGATGACGCCCGCGCGGGTGGCGATAACGGGCGGTGGGTCAGTCGAGCTGCTTGCGGAAGCGGAGCACGCTGAGAGCGAGGATGGCCGTGCAGCAGATGGACAGACCAGCGACGTGCGGGAGGAGGTCGGCCAGCGTGGCCGAGCGCAGGATAATGCCGCGCAAAATCTCGATGAAGTAGGTCACCGGTATCGCGAAGCTGACGAGGTACATCGGCGTGGGCATGGCCTCGCGGGGGAAGACGAATCCGGACAGCAGGATCGACGGCAGCATGATGATGAAGGCGAACTGGATGGCCTGGAGCTGCGTGGTCGCCAGTGTCGAGACCAGCAGGCCCAGTCCGAGTGCCGTCAGCAGGAAGAGCAGCGAGAGCGACAGGAGCAGGACGAGGTCGCCGCGGATGGGTACCTGGAAAACGAAGACCATCACGACCAGCACGATGAGCGTTTCGACGAAGCCGATGAGGGCGTAGGGGATCAGCTTGCCGAGAAGCAGGCCGGCGCGGCCGACCGGGGTGACGAAGAGCTGTTCGAGTGTGCCGAGCTCACGCTCGCGGACGACGGCGAACGAGGTCAGGAAGAGGGTGACGAGCTGCATGATGATGCCGATCAGGCCAGGCACGAAGAAGTGTGCGCTGCGCAGGTCGGGGTTGTAGAGCAGGCGGGGGCGGACCTCGATGGGGATGGTCAGCCGGCCGGCCGGGTCGCGGGCCGGGGCGGCGTGACGGCTTTCCGCGAAGGCCAGGCCGCGGTGCAGCGAGAGGTTGAGCCCGAGCAGGGCGGCGCTGTTCAGCGCGGTGCTGGCCACCTGCGAATCGCTGCCGTCGATGAGCACCTGTACCGAGGCCTGCTGCCCGTGGAGCAGCTTTTCGGTGTAGTCGGGTGGGATGCGCACGCCGACCTTCGCCCGCCCGGAGGAGAGGGCGGCGTCGAAGGCGCTTTGGTCGTGCACTTCCTCGACGACGTGGAACTTGCGCGAGTTCTCGAGGGCGGCGACGAAGTCGCGGGCGTCCTGGCGCTGGTCCAGGTCGAAGACGACGGTGCGAATGTGGTCGACGGTCGTGCCGATCGCGTAGCCGAAGATGGTGAGCTGCACGACGGGCACGAGGAAGGCGAAGAAGAGCGTGGCCGGCTCGCGGCGAATATGGGCGAATTCCTTGAGCAGAATGGCGAGCAGGCCGTTCACGTCGCCCTCCGCTGCGTTTCCTCGCGACTGAGCGTGACGAAGACGTCTTCGAGCGTCGGGGCGATCGGCCGCACTTCCACCGCCGCGGGCTCCTCGCCGGTGGCGGCCACGAGGGCGTCGTCGGCGGTGCTGTCGGCGGCGAGGACGTGCAGGGTCTGGCCGAAGAGCGTGGCGTCGCGAACGCCGGGCGCCGTGCGCAGGCGGGCCAGGGCCGCCGCCGGCCGTTCGCAGTAGATCTCCAGTCGGCGGGTGCCGGCGGGCGTGACGGCGGGCAGTTGCTTGAGGTCGGTCGGGCGGCCGCAGACGATCAGCCGCGACATGTAGATGTAGCCGACGTGCGTGCAGCGCTCGGCCTCGTCCATGTAGTGCGTCGTGACGAAGAGGGTGACGCCCTGGCCGGAGAGGTCGAAGAGCAGGTCCCATAATTCGCGACGGGCCACCGGGTCGATGCCGGCAGTCGGCTCGTCGAGGAAGAGCACGTCCGGCTCGTGGATCAGGGCACAGGCCAGGGCCAGCCGTTGTTTCCAGCCGCCGGAGAGACGGCCCGCCAGGCGCTGCTGGAAGGGGCCGATGCCGACTAGGTCCATGAGCGCCTGCTTGCGGGCGGCGAGGCGGGCCCTGCGGAGGCCATAGACGCGGCCGTAGAAGTCGAGGTTCTCGTCGACGCTGAGATCGCCGTAGAGGCTGAACTTCTGCGACATGTAGCCGATGCGGCGTTTGATGGCCTCGGACTCGCGGGCGACGTCGTGGCCGAGGACCGTGCCACGGCCAAGCGTCGGCCGCAATACGCCGCAGAGCATGCGGATGATGGTGGACTTGCCGCTGCCGTTGGGGCCGAGGAAGCCGTAGATCGCCGCCCGCGGTACGGTGAAGCTCACGTCGCGGACAGCGACGAAGTCGCCGAAGCGGCGGGTCAGTCCGTCGGCCTCGATGACCGTATCGGCCGCGACCGCTGCGGTCATGGCGTCTCTTCCAGGAACACGTCGGCGGACATGCCCGCCCGCAGTACGTCGCGACCCTCGTCCAGCGTCACCTTGATGCGGAAGACCTGCTTCACCCGCTCTTCCGGCGTCTGCACGTTGGACGGCGTGAACTCGGCGTCACGCGAGATGAAGGTCAGATGGCCGGCGAAGCGGCGGTCGGGGAACGAGTCGACGCGCAGCGACACACGCTGGCCGAGCTTCAGATCGAGCCGGTTCTCGGGGACGTAGGCCCGCACCCACAGATCGGACATGTCTGTCAAGGCGATGACCGGTGCGCCGGGAGCGATCAAGTCGCCGGGCCGCAGGTCGGCGGCCTCGACCACGCTGTCGACCGGGGCGGTCACGATGAGCTCGGCCATCTGTCGTTGGATGATTGCCACCGCGGCCTGTGATGAGGCGACCAGGGCTTCGGCTTCGGCGATGTCCTCGGCACGGGCGCCGGCTTCGAGGAGGGCGAGCGTCTGCTCGGCCTGGGCGAGCAGCGCGGTGGCCTCGGCGATGTCCTCGGCGCGGGTGCCTTCCTTGAGCAGGGCGAGCTCGTCGCGGGCGCTGTCGACGCGAGCCTGAGCGACGGCCAGTGCGCGGGTGGCGTCGTCCAGCTCCTCCTGGGCCCCCTGCTCGGCGGCGACGAGACGGCTGATGCGCTCGTAGTCCTTCTGGGCTTTGACCAGATCGGCCTGGGCCAGAGCGAGAGCGTCTTCGCGAATCTTGATTTCGAGCGGACGCGGTCCGGCGACGAGCTTGTCGAGCACGGCCTGAGCGCGGTCGCGGGCCGCCTTGGCGCCGGCGATCTCCTCAGGACGCGATCCGGCCCGCAGCTTCTCCAGCCGCGCTTGCTGCGCCGCCAGCGCTGCCTGGGTCTGGGCCAGACGCTCGCTCAGGTCGTACGGCTCGAACTCGAGGAGCTTCGCGCCGGCGGAGACGCGGTCGCCCTCGGCGATGTGCACGGCCTGGATGCGGCCCCCGACGTGCGAGCCGACCCGGATCTGGTGCGACTCGATGAAGCCGGAGACGAAGAAGGGCTCGTGGCGCTGCTGGCTCCAGATCAGCGCCGCCAGCGCCACCAAGGCGATGGGGATGACCAGTAGCAGGCGTTTCATGGGGGGCAGCATAGCCCCGGGATGTCAGGATTCAATGACGCCGGGCGGCGGTCGGGTCGGGTCGCCTACCGTTTTCTGGCGGGATTCCGCCGCCGGCGCCGTCCTGAGCCTAAGACGCCCGTTGCGGTTGACGCGACCCGCCCGCGGTGTGGATACTCGCGGGCGTGACGTGCAGCGGCGGGGTGCGGAGGTTTGGCGGTATGTCAGTGACGCATGCAGAGATCCAGGAAATCGGCGACATCGTTCGCCGGCACTATGAGCCGTTCGAGCGGCTGCTGACCGAGATTCGGCGGGTGATCGTCGGGCAGGACGACCTGCTGCGGAAGATGCTGGTCGGGTTGCTGGCCGATGGGCATATCCTGCTGGAAGGTGTGCCGGGGCTGGCCAAGACGACCGCCGTGGCCTGCCTGGCCCGGGCGGTGAGCACGCGGTTCCAGCGCATCCAGTTTACGCCGGACCTGCTGCCCGCGGACATTCTGGGCACCATGGTCTTTCAGCCGCAGGACGGGAGCTTCGCCGTCAAGAAGGGGCCGGTCTTCGCCAACTTCATTCTGGCGGACGAGGTGAACCGGGCGCCGGCGAAGGTGCAAAGCGCGCTGCTCGAGGCGATGCAGGAGCGGCAGGTGACCATTGGCGCGCAGACGTTCCCGCTGGAGCGGCCGTTCCTGGTGCTGGCGACGCAGAACCCGATCGAGCAGGAGGGGACGTACCCGCTGCCCGAGGCGCAGGTCGACCGTTTCATGCTCAAGCTGCTGGTGGAGTACCCGACGCAGGAGCAGGAGCGGCAGATCCTCGACCGCATGGCGACGCATCGCGGTGCCGTCGAGATTCAGCCGGTGATGACGGCGGCGGAGATCTTCACCGCCCGCAAGGTGCTCGACGACATCTACATGGTCGACAAGATCAAGGACTACATCGTCACGCTGGTACACGCCACGCGGCGGCCGGCGGATTTCGGGCTCGAGATCGGCGAGTGGATCGAGTACGGGGCGTCGCCGCGGGCGTCGATCTACCTGGCGATGGGGGCGCGGGCGATGGCGTTCCTGGCGGGGCGGGGTTACGTGACGCCGCAGGACGTGAAGGACATCGCGCCGGACGTGCTGCGGCATCGCGTGATCGTCAGCTACGAAGCCGAGGCGGAAGAGAAGACGAGCGAGGACGCGGTGCGGTACGTCCTCGACCATATCGAGGTGCCGTAGGGGGAAACACTGGTGGGCGAGCCACCAGTGGCACCCGGCGTCAGCTGGTCGTCGGCGTGGCGAGCGGTTGGCCGAGGCACTCGCGCACGGTGGTGATGAGCTGGCAGCGGTTGATGGGTTTGGCCGCATAGCTGTCGCAGCCGGCGGCCAGGCACTTGTCGCGATCGCCCGCCATGGCGTGGGCGGTCAGGGCGATGACCGGGCCGCGATAGCCCGCCTGCCGCAATCGCCGGGTCGCCTCGTACCCGTCCATCACCGGCATCTGCATGTCCATCAGAACGGCGTCGAAGGGACGGCCGGCGTCGCGTTCGGCGAGGGCGGTGTCGACGGCCAGCCGGCCGTTCTCGACGACCGTCACGATGGCGCCCGCCTGCTTCAAAACGTGGGCGATGAGCCGCTGGTTGTCCGGGCCATCCTCCGCCAACAGCAGCCGATAGCCGGGCAGACGCGGTAGCTCGGGACCGGCGGGCCGCGGCGAGTGATCGACCGAGACGGTGGTGGCGGCCAGCGGGTCGTTGATCAGATACACGCCGTCGAGGCAGCCGCAGGCGACGGTGATGCGGAACCTTGACCCGGCGCCTTCCGTCGTCTCGACGAGTGTGACGTCCCCGCCGAGCATCTGGGCGAGCCGCCGGCTGATGGCCAGTCCGAGGCCGGTGCCGCCGAACTCGCGCGTGGTGGACGTGTCGGCCTGGGTGAAGGGCTGGAAGAGGCGGGCGGCCTGGGCGAGGTTCATACCGCGGCCGGTGTCCACGATGTCGAACTGCAATAGGGTGGTGGGGCCGTGCTCGATGAGGGAGGTGCACAGCCGCACGCCGCCGACCTCGGTGAACTTGACGGCGTTGCCGATGACGTTGATGAGCACCTGCCGCAGGCGGGTGGGGTCGGTTTCGATGGTCTCGGGGATCGGGCCGGCGTACTCGATGTTGAAGGACAGACCCTTGGCGTCGGCCCGCACGCGGATCAGCGACGCCACGTCGGCGACGATGCGGCACGGGGCGCAATGGACGCGCTCGACCGTCATCTTGCCGGCCTCGATCTTCGACAGGTCGAGGATGTCGTTGATGATCTGCAGCAGGTACTGGCCGTTGCGCTTGATGGTGCGCGCCGCCTCGAGCCGCCCGGGCGGGGCCTGCTCAAGGTCGCCGTCCTCCAGCAACACGTCGGCGTAGCCGAGAATGGCGGTCATCGGCGTGCGGATCTCGTGGCTCATGTTGGCCAGGAACTCGCTCTTTGAGCGGTTGGCCCCGTCGGCCTGCCGGGCGTACTGCTCCGCCTTCTCGCGGGCCTCGATCAGGTCTTCCATCAGGCTGAGCAGCGCCCGGCGGTTGTCCCGCAGGTCGGTGTTCGCCCGGGTGAGGCCGGTCTGGGTGACCTCCATGGCGCCGAGCAAAGCGGCGAACTTGCTCAGGAAGCTGAGCATGCGCTCGAGGGCCGCGCGGTCCAGCACCGGGACATCCTGCAAGGCCTCCAGGTATTCCTCCTCGGGGAAGCCGTAGTGGGCCGCCTGCGCGCGGAAGTACTCCACGTCGGGCGGCTCGAGCAGGAACTGCCCGATGAACAGGTTCGCCACGTGCTGGTCGTGCACGATGATGGGAAACGCCGCATCGGCCAGGCCGTTGCGGCAGATGTACACCGACGACGACCCGCCGCCGCGCAACTGGTTGGCGATGACCGTGTCGCTCTCGATGCACTTCTTCTGCGTCTCGGGGTGCTGGCGATGGAAGTGCGTGCAGATCCTCTTCCACCGCGCGCCGACCAGCACTTCGCCCTGCAAGTCGATGACGGCGGCGGCGATGCCCGTGGATTCGCAGTAGCTCTCCAGCAGCTCGCGCAGCCCGATCATGTTCCGGAGCGTGCCGACCGCGTCGTCGCCCACGTCCGGCGTCTCGTCGTGCGTCGCCGCCACCGAGGACGCGCACCCCGCCGGCACGCCCTCCGGTCCGGCAAAAGCCGGCTCACGTCCGAGTTCGACCAGCAGGCTGTTCACCTGCTCCTTGAGCTCGAGGATTCTCCGCTCGCGTCCGCGCATGCCGCGGTTGTGCCGCTCGAGCTCATCGAGCGATTGCTTCAGGCTCTCCTGGGCGCTGCGGCGTTCGGCGATCTCCGCCTGCAACTCGATATTGGCGGCAGCCAGCTCCGCCGTGCGCTCGCGGACCAGCTCCTCGAGGTTGGCTTGGTGCTGTTGGAGGGCCGCCTCGGCCTCTCGGCGCACCTGCGCCTCCAGCTCGAGGAGACAGAGCTTGTGGCGGATCCCGTCCCGCAGGGCCGCGAAGTTCCGCGACAGGCTGCCCAACTCGTCCTGCCGGCTCGTGTCAATCTCGTGATCGAGGTCCCCGCCGGCGATGACCGCGAACACCCGGCTCAACGATTTGATCGGACCGGCGATGCTGTTGGCCACCAGTAGCGAAGCGACGGCGCCGACCGCCACGAAGATCGCCAGCACGATTACTGCCCGGGCGATCATCCAGTGCATCTCGTCGGCGATGCTCTGGAGGCTGAGCCCCACCTGCACGGCGCCGATCGGCTCGCCGCTCCTGTCGACGACGGGGGCCCGGAAATCCAGCACCGGCACCTCGCCGCTACGGCCGGCGAGGACACGTTGCACCTCGATCCGCGGCGGCGTGCGCCGGCCGGCACTGAGCGTCTCCGCGTCCGGACCTCCCGGCAGCGCCACCTTGCCGGCCACGGGCGCGCCCGCGGCGTCGAAGATGCCGGCGTAGACGACGTCCTCCACTCCCAGCAGCCGCTCGACGGCCTGGGCCAGACCCTCCTGATCCTCGGTAGTGATGCCTTCCACCGAGTTCAGGGCGAAGTAGTTGGCGATGATGAGACCGCGCGTCTCGAAGTCGCGCTGTAGCCGGTTGCCAAAATCGTGAATGAGCAGGTAGGTCAGGGCCAGGGTGGAGAACACCACCAGCACCGACACCAGGATGAACACGCGCGTTTTCAGCGTGACTCTCATCGCGTCCCTGCTCCTCGCCGCGGCCGGAGGCGTTCGTGCGGGCCGTACCCGCTACGCCGTCCGATGCATCACGATGCGCGTTGCGCCGTGCGGGAAATGGTTGTTGCCGGCGACACTGCCCGACGTGACCCCGTCAAGACGGACGTGCATGCCCGACCAGCGCGCTTCGCGCAACGCCGTGCCGTCCATGATGGACCGCAAGTCCGGCATCACCGTCTTCCGTCGAGATCTCGGGCGAGCGAGGGCGCGCCGCCATGCCACCCGGTCTACTGACCTGCCGTGTACCGGGGCCGGCTGGGGACCCGCGTCGCGGATCTCGTACGATAGGTATCGGGTTGATCGGGTAAGGCCTTAAAAGACCCCCTCTGGCCGCAATATTCCGGACTTCCGACGGTGAAATTCTTTAACACGCGCTGAACCACCGGCCGGCGTCCCCGTACAAACTGGTGGCGATAAGGTGCCTGGTTTCGGCCCGGGGATTTGAGTGGAGGAAGAAGCGCCGGCCGGAGTGCCGTTGCAGAGGCCACTCCCGCCGGGACGGCAGCGCGGCCTGTTCCTGCCGCGCCGTTCAATCGCCGTGCAGTAGTGCGTCCGCGATACGCTCGCTGGCTCGGCCGTCGCCGTAGGGGTTCTGTACGACCGCGGAGCGCGGTTCGTTGTTGCTGCTGAGACAGGCAGTTACGGCGGCCTGGATGCTCTCGCGACGATTGCCTACCAGTTTGACGCAGCCGGCCTCGACGCCCTCCGGCCGCTCGGTGGTGTTGCGCATCACCAGGACGGGGATGCCGAGGCTGGGGGCTTCCTCCTGCACACCGCCGGAATCCGTCAGAATGAGTGTGCTGCGCTGCATCAGCCAGCAGAAGGGCGCATACGGTAGGGGGGCCAGCAGGTGCACGTTCGGCCGTCCGCCGAGCAAACGCCGCACCGGCTCCTGAACGTTGGGGTTGAGGTGCACGGGGTATACCCAGTGCACGTCCGGACGCGCTTGCGCCAGGGCAGCGATCGCCGCACAGATGTTCTCGAAGCCTTCGCCGAAGCTTTCCCGCCGATGGCCGGTGATGAGCACCAGCGGCGCCTGGCCGACGTGCTCGTCGGTCCAGCGCTGCAAGTCGCGGACGTCGGGCGGCGGATCGCGGCGGACGAGGTCCAGTACGCGGAAGAGGGCGTCGATCACGGTGTTGCCGGTCACGACGATCTGCTCGGCGGGGATGCGCTCGGCGAGCAGGTTATCGCGGCTGCGCGGCGTGGGGGCGAAGTGCAGGTCGGCGAGCTGCGTGCACAGCCGACGGTTGATCTCTTCGGGGAAGGGCTGTCGCTTGTCGAAGGTGCGCAGGCCGGCCTCGACGTGGCCGACGCGGATGTTCTCGTAGAAGGCGGCGAGGGCGCCGGTCCAGACGGTCGTCGTGTCGCCCTGCACCAGCACCCAGTCGGGGCGCTCGTCGTGGAGGACGGGCTTGAGGGCGCGGACGACGTTGGCGGTCAGGTCGAAGAGATCCTGCCCCGGCTGCATGAGCTTCAGGTCGACGTCCGGCGTGAGGCGGAAGAGGGTCAGCACCTGGTCGAGCATCTCGCGATGCTGGCCGGTGGTGCAAATGCGCACGTCGAAATCGTGCGGGCGCGCCTGCATGTGCAGAATGACCGGGGCCATCTTGATGGCCTCGGGGCGAGTGCCGAAGACGAAGAGGATTTTTCGGGGCACGCTGAGCTACTCTCGATTGGTCTGTCGCGGCCGGGCCGGCGCTACTTGGCGCAGTGCTCGGCCAGGATGGCGGCGATGCGTTCGGCGGCGCGTCCGTCCCACTTCTCGGGGATGCGGGCGTTGCCGACGGGCGTGGCCCGGCAGCGCCGATACTCGGTCAGGATCTTGTCGGGATCGGTGCCGACCAGCGTGTTGGTACCGTGCGTGATCGTCACCGGACGTTCGGTGTTCTCGCGGAGCGTCAGGCACCACACGCCGAGAATCGTGGTTTCTTCCTGGATACCGCCCGAGTCGGTCAGGACGATGGCGGCCCGGCCCATGAGCTTGAGGAAGTCGAGGTAGCCGAGCGGCTCCACCACCTTCAGGCTGCGCAGGGCCTCGATGCGGGGCGCCAGGCCGAGCCGCGAGAGGTTGGCCAGCGTGCGCGGGTGCATCGGGAACACGATGGGCATATCGCCGCCGACGACTTCGAGCACATCCAGGATGCGGCCGAGCACGACCGGATCATCGACGTTGCTCGGCCGGTGCAGCGTGACGACGGCGTATTGCGCCGGCGAAAGCGACAACCGTTCGAGTACGTTCGACTTCTCGGCGGCCGCCTGGTTGGCCCGCAGCGTATCGATCATGACGTTGCCGACGAAGTGCAGCTTCTCCGGCGGGGCGCCCTCGCGCTGGAGGTTGGCCATACCGCTGGGCTCGCTGACGAAGAGCAGGTCGGAGATGGCGTCGGTCAGCAGGCGGTTGATCTCTTCGGGCATGTCGCGGTCGAAGCTGCGCAGGCCGGCCTCGACGTGGGCCAGTCTGGCGCCGAGCTTCACCGCCACCAGGCCGCAGGCGATCGTGCTGTTCACGTCGCCGACGACGACGACCCAGTCGGGCCGGTGCTGCGCGACGAGCGGCTCGAAGCGGGTCATGATCTCGGCAGTCTGTTTGGCGTGGCTGCCGGAGCCGACTTCGAGGTTCACGTCGGGCTCAGGGATGCCGAGCTGCCGGAAGAACAGGTCCGACATGTTGTCGTCGTAATGCTGCCCGGTGTGGACGAGCATGGGCTCGATTTCGGGGTGGGCGGCGTAGGCCCGCATGAGTGGCGCGATCTTCATGAAATTCGGACGCGCCCCGCAGATGTTGATGATCCTGGCCATGCTGCTTTCACCAGTGTTTGGAGCCAATTGCCCGGCGGGCCGCCACGCGCTGCGTGCCGCGACGCCGGAAGCGCTTCTTATATCGGTCATGCGGGGCCGCTGCCAGACCGGCCGGCGGGAATTCGAGACACGCCGCGTGTTGGTCTCCGGCGCCAACAATTCGTAGTTCTATATTAGGCGTATCCCGCGGGACGTGACTCGCCGGCGGGGCGCGAGCATTCAGGATTGGAATCAAGGCCATGCCACACGACAGCTTGGGCAGGGCCGTCCGCGACCGTCGCGACGACGACCCGTCACAACGCATTCCTAACAAACGTCCGATTCTCGGTCGCAGCACGCTCCACGGCCTGTGCCTGGCCAGCTTGGTGCTGGTGCTTTACGGCACGCTCGGGCCGCTGGACCCGCACGGCAGGAAGTGGCTCGCCCGGCCGGCGCACTGGAGCTGGATGCTGCCCAGTGTGCACTCGGACGCCGACGACGCCTTCACCAACGTCGCCGTCTACATCCCCGTCGGCATGGCCCTGCGCCTGTTGCTGCGGCGTCGCGGCCGCGCCGGCTCGGCCGATCTCGTGCCGGCCCTGGCGCTCTCGGTGATGTTGAGCTACGGGACGGAACTCGCTCAGCAGCTCATGCCGGCCCGCTCGGCCAATCTGATGGACTGCGCGTACAACAGCCTGGGAGCGTTGCTGGGCTGCCTGGCGGCCCCGCTCCTTCAGCGCTGGCTGCGCGTGGCGCACGCCGAGGCGTACGAGGCCAACCACGGCGGCTCCTGGACGCTGCTGGCCTGGGTGGCTTCGGCTGTCACCGCCGGCCTGATGCTCGTGCCGTTTCGCGTCGCTCGGACGCCGATGGAAATCGATGTGACGCGCCATCTCGACCTCGAGGACGTCCGCCGCTACGGCATGTTCGTCATCGTGGGCTTCTGCTGGACGGCGGCGGCCGTGCGGCGGTGGGGTGACTCGCCACGTGTGGTGCGGGCGGCGATGCCGGCCGTGCTGCTGATGGCCGTAGTCTTCGAGACGGCCCAGCTCTTCATCACTACGCACGCCTGTGGTCTGCTCGACATGTTCATCGCCGCCCTCGGCGGCGTCACCGGCTGCGCCATGGCCACGAAGTTCGCCGAGCTGCACATCATCGGCGATACCAGGCGGCAACCGCTGGACCGCCACCGTTCCCACCGGATCATCCAGACCATCGCCCTGGCCTGCATCCTGGCGAGCATCGTGCTGTTCGGCCTGCATCGGCTGACGGCGGCGCCGGCGACCGGCCCGGTCGAACTCGGCGTCTGCTGGGTCCCGTTCCAGACGTACTTCGCCCAGCCGTTTCATCATGCCCTGGCCGGCCTGATCGAATCGATGCTGCTGTACGGAGCGCTGGCGATGTTGTGTCTCGTGCTGGCCCGGTGGGATCGGCAGACTCTGGCGCTGCTGGTCGTGCTGAGCCTGTCCGTGCTGCTGGAGTGTACGCGCATGCTCTCCGCCCTGGGTCCGGCCGACGTGACCGCGCCGATCCTGGCGCTGTCCGCGTGGTTCCTGGCTTGCCGGTTCTGGTCGGCGATGGTGCCACGGGAGCCGGCGCCGCCGATGCCGGCGTTCGCCACGGTTCCACTGCGGCCGCCGTCGACGTAACGGTGCGTTTCTGCGGCGTGCTGTCCGGCTGACGCCGCAGGACGGCCGCGCTTCCCTTATGTACTACCGATAACCAGCAACGGCAGCACGCCCTGCGCCGCGCGCCCCGTCGACGCCGCACAGTCCGCATGCGCGCGACGGCTCACAGACGGCTCCCGGCAAGCCGATAAGGCCAACAGGCTATTGAGGCAGACAGGGTGCGCGCCGTCGCAAGCAGAGAGGCCCGCCGAGGAGGCCGGCCCGCAGCCGAGAAGGCAGGGCGATGAATATCGGACTTGATGCCCGCACAATCTTCTCTCCGCGACCGCGGGGAACGGGCCGAAATCTCGCCGACGCTTTCCGTCTGTTGCCGGAACTGCGGCCGGACTGGACGTTCACCCTGTATCACCATCGACCGGTCGAAGAGTGCCCGCTGCTGAGCGGTCCGGGCGCGCTGCCGCTACGCATGAACGTGCGCAGTCGCCGGCTGAATGTCCCCGGCGACCGCTACGACACGTGGTTCCAGGTGGGGCTGCCGCTGGCGGCACGGTGGGATGGTGTGGACTTGCTGCACCTTCCGGCGAACGCGGCGCCCGCGTGGTGCCCGGTGCCGTACGTGGCGACAATTCACGATCTCATCCCGCTGAAAGTGGCGGGCGAAGCGACGCTCGCGGAGCAGAAGCGGTTCCGGACGGGCGTGCTGCGGGCTGTGCGCCGGGCAGCGCACGTCATCACACCGTCGTTTGCGACGCGAAACGAGTTGTGCACCGAATTCGGCGTCGATCCGGAGCGCATCAGCGTCATTCCCTGGGCACCGGACAACGCCATGCTGGCGTACGGCGCCGGCGGCCTGGCCGACGATGCGGCTTGTGCCGTGCGCGAACGCTACGGAATCACGCGACCGTGGCTCGTGAATTTCTCCGGTGGCTCTCGGCGAAAGAACGCGACCGCCGTGCTGGCGGCACTGGCTCGCCTGTCGCCTGAGCTGCGCGGGCAACATCAGCTTGTGTTGGTGGGTTGTTCGCCGGAGCCGGTGCGGCGGGATTTGGCAGCACTGGCCGAGCGGCTGGGCGTGAGCGACGACTGCCGCATACTCGGGTTCGTGCCGCACGAGGACCTGCCGCCGCTGTTGGCGGGGTCGCGGGCGCTGCTGATTCCGAGCTTGTGCGAGGGGTTTGGGCTGCCGATTCTCGATGCATTTGCGACCGGTGTGCCGGTATTGGCGGCGGCGGGCGGCAGCCTGGAGGAGGTTGCTGGAGAAGCCGCCGTCTACTGCGACCCGACGTCGCCGGAGAGCATCGCCGCCGGGCTCGCGGAAGTTCTGCGAGCGGAGGTGTCGGCGCGGCTGGTGGCCGGTGGGCGGGCGCGGGTGCAGGCATTCACGTGGGAGCGGACGGCGCGGGCCATGGGTGAGGTGTACAGCCGTGCGGTGGCCGCGGCTGGTCGGTCTCCCGTGGCGCAGGAGGTGCTGCAGTGTCGCTGACGGCCATCCTGTTCTGGATCGTGTATGCCGGCGGCGTGTGCACCGCCGTGGCCCGTCCGGTCGTGGGCGTGGCCCTGTATATCCTGGTGTACCACCTGAACCCGGAGACGCAGTGGTGGGGAGAGAGCTTCGCGGCGACGGGGTTGCGGCCGTCACTGACGGTGGCGGCGGCGACGGCGCTGGGCATCATCCTGCGCCGACCGCGGCTTTCGCCGGGGGCCCGGCAGTTCCCGCTGCAAACCAAGCTCATGCTGGCCCTGGCCCTCTATGCGCTGTTGACGTTGACGTGGGCGGACCTGTCCTTCAGCCGTAGCCTGTTCATGGGCGACAAGGTGGTGAAGCTGGCCATCTTCGCCGTGATTCTGGTGCGCTGCGTGCGCCGGCCGGAGCACTACCACCTCGTGATTGTGGCGTGGCTCATCGGCGTGGCGTACATCGGCTATCAGGCGCACGGCGGCGTCGGCGGGCGTAGCGGCGGACGGCTGGCCTGGGGCCTCGGCGGGCCCGACTTCGCCGAGTCGAGCGATCTCGCCGTGCACCTAGTGGGCACGCTGCCGATCATCGGGGCCATGGTCTTCATGGCGCGCAAGTGGTGGGCGCGTGTGGCGTGGTTGGTCACGGGGGCCTTGGCCGTGAACACGATCATCGCGACGCGCACGCGCAACGCGGTCGTGGGTCTGGCCGCCGTTACCTGTGTGGCGGTGCTCTGGTTGCCGCGAGGTTATCGGGCCAAGGGAATCGTGGCCATCGCCGCCGGCATGCTCCTGGCCGCCCAGCTTGCCGACCCCGGCTGGTGGCGCCGCATGCGCACCATCCAGGACTACAAGTCGGATGCCTCCGCCGCCCGGCGGATCGTCTATTGGCAGGCCGCCGTGGACATGGTGACCGACTACCCGTTTGGCGTGGGCCTCGGGCAGTTCCACTACCGTGTGGGCGACTACCTGCCTGACGGCGACTACGGCCACAGTGCCCACAACACGTTCATGACGTGCCTGGCGGAGCTCGGCCTGCCCGGCATGACCCTGTTCCTCGCGGCGATCCTGGTGGCACTCCGACGGACGAGCCAGGTGCGGAAAGCCGCGTACCAGTTCAGGTCCGATATCACATTATCCATGGGGTATACGTCGCCACGGTTCCACTTGGCGTGGCACGCCATGGCCCTGCAATCGGGTCTGGTGGGCTATCTGGCGTGCTCCCTGTTCACGACCCGCCTGTGGGCCGAGGGGCTGTGGATCCTGCTCGGCCTGACCGCCTGTCTACAGAACGCGTGCATACATATGGAATCTGCGGCGCAGACGACCGGGGTCGAGGAGCCGCTGAACGCGGGCGTGCCCCCTCTGGGCACCTGGCCGGTGGCGAACGATTCCGGAGCCCGCGCGTAGCATCCACGCACGCCCCCCCTTTCAGTCCGACAATCAAGCGACCGAAAAAAAGAGCTGAGCCGGACTGCGCGCCGGGCGGGGATGTTGCGCCCAGACTCAGGGCGACCCGCCCGGCGTGTCCGGTTCGACGTGCGCGGTGTGGGTGTTTCGATCGCGCCGCCTGTTGGATAGCGAGGATTATCGGCCGCGATGCGCGTGCTGGTCGTCACACCCCGCGAGCCCTGGCCACCCAACGATGGCGGCCGCCTGCACCTCTACCACGTGCTGAAACACCTGGCGGATCGAGCGGAGGTCACGCTGGCGCTGCCGCGGCCGGCGACGGGGGACGACGAGCTGCGCGGGCGGTTGCGCGTTGAGACAGTGCCGGACGTGGCTCACGCGTCGCAGCGGCGGCGGAGGCGGCTGGCAGCGCTGGATCGGCTGATTCGACGGCACGTGCCGTACTCGCCGGCGATCGAGGCGTGGTTGCGGCGGAATGCCCGGCTGGAACGCTTCGACGCGGTGCTGCTGCACGGCACGGCGCTCGGGCACTACGTCGCGGCGTGTCGTGTGCCGGTCGTGTGGGATCCGGTGGACGAGCTGGTGCTGCACGCCGTTCGTGACGCGGAATACGGGCCGTGGCAGCGGTGGCCGGCGGCGTTGCGGCATGCGGCCGTGTGCGCGTGGTACGAGCACGTTGCGGCGAGCCGGGCGGCGGCGACGGTGTTCGTGTCGTCGGTGGATGCGGCGGTTGCTCGGCGGTGGGTGGGGGATCGTCGAATTGAAGTCGTGGCCAATGGCGTGGACCTGGATTACTTCCAGCCGCCGGCCACGCCGCCCGATCCGGGGACAGTGCTGTTCGTCGGGTCGCTCGACTTTCCGCCGAACGTGGACGCGGTTTCGTTCTTCGTCCGGCGGGTGTGGGGACGGCTGTACGAGAGGGATCGGCGGCGACGGCTGCTGATCGTGGGGCGGCATCCGGTGGCGGCGGTGCGAACGCTGGCGTCGCAGGCGGGAGTGGAGCTGGTGGCGGACGTGCCGGATGTGCGGCCGTACTTCGCGCGGGCCGGTGTGGTCATCGCGCCAACGCGAAAGGGCGGGGGGTTGAAGAACAAGATTCTCGAAGCGTGCGCGATGCGGCGGCCGGTGATCGCCAGTCCGCGAGCCGTCGCGGGGTTGAGCGCTCGGCCGGGACGCGACCTGTTGCTGGCGGCGTCGCCGGCGGCGTGGGCGGCGCGCGTGGAGCAGGTGCTACATCATCCGCGGTGGGCGGAAGGGCTCGCCGAGCGCGGCTACGACTGGGTTTGCCGAGCGCATCGCTGGAGCGATGCGGGGCAGCGTTTCCTGGGGATCCTGGCGTCGGTCTGCGGCGCGTGTGTCGACGAGCTGGTGGATGATCCGGACGTGCCGCGGCCGGCGTCGCTGGTGATCAAGGCCCGCACGGCCGCGGTGATGGAGCTGGTCCCGTGAGAGTGGCCCTGCTCATCGACACGTTGACGGGCGGTGGCGCGGAGGGTGTTGTCTATCGTCTGGCGCTGGGGCTGGCGGGGCGCGGTCACCAGGTGTTCGTGTATTGCCTGAGAAGCGCCGGCCGCGAGACGGATGAACTGCGGGCGGCTGGGGTGGTCGTACGCGAGGGGCATGGTGAGGGGCGGCAGCTTCGGCTGATGTGGCGGTTGGCGGGGTGGTTGCGGAGCGATCGCATCGATGTGGCCCACGCGCACAGCAGCGCGGCCATGGTCAGCGTGCTGCCCGTCGCCAAGCTCCTGGGTATTCCGGTAATGCACACGCGGCATAGCCTGCGCCATGGCCGGCCGACGCGTGAGCACGTGCTGGCTCGACGGCTCGCGCCGCTGCTCAACGGGCTGACGATCGTTGCCGAACCGCTGCGTGAGCGGTTGTCGGCCGGCTGGCGAGAGCGGGCGGTGTATACGCCGAACGGGATCGATGCGCCGGTTGTCGAGCGAGCGGCGGCGCGGCGGCGGCTGGAACACGTGTGCGGCGGGCCGCTGGACGGGCCGGTCATCGTGAGCGTGGCGAACATCCGGCCGGAGAAGGATACGCGCGGGTTGCTGCAAGCGTTCGCCCTGCTGCGTCGCCAACATTCGGATGCGCGGCTGGTCTGCCTGGGTCAGCGGACGAACGCGGCGTACTGGGAGCAGGTGCAGCAGAACATCGCCGTCATGGGGCTGCAACGCGTTGTGCATTTGCCCGGCTATCGGGCGGACGCCGGCGAACTCATGGCGGGGGCGGACGTCTTCTGCCTGTCCAGCCGGACGGAGGCCCTGCCGCTCGCGGTGCTCGAAGCGATGAGCCAGGGTGTGCCGATCGTGGCCACGGCTGTCGGCGGCGTCGGGCGGCTCGATCGGGCGGCGGGGTCGGATCGGTATGTGCTGCAACAGGGGCGGTCGGCGTTGCTCGTGCCACCGGAGGATCCGGAGGCGCTGGCTCGGGCACTCGACGGGGCGCTGACGGATCGGGCGCGGGCGGCGGAGCGGGTGGTGCAGGCTCGCGCGGATTACGAGCGGCACTTCACGGCTGAGCGCATGGTTCAACGGTACGAGGAGCTGTACGTCGCCAGTGGTGTTGGCCGCGGGCGGCGCAAGCGTGGGCGGCGGCCGCGGGTGATGATGGTTGGGCCGGCTCCGCCGGAAGTGGGGGGCATGGTCACGTCGATCGGCCTGCTGATGGATAGCCCGTTGCGGGAGACGTGTGAGCTGCATCGGTTTGCGACGACGATTGACCCGGCGACGTTGACGCAAGGGCGAACGGCGGGCAAAGCCCGCCCTACGGGATGGCTCGGTCCCGTCAGTTCGATCGTGCGGCATGTGAAGACGCTGGGGGCGTTTGTGGGCGAGGTGGTGCGCAGGCGGATCGACCTCGTGCACGTGCACACGTGCAGCGGTTTCACGTTCTACCGCAACCTGCTGGACCTGGCGGCGGCGAAGCTGCTGGGACGGGCGGTCATTCTGCATATTCGGGGCGGACGGTTCGCGGAGTTCTGTGCGGGCGGGTCTCGGCTGCGGCGATGGCTTATCCGCCGGGGGCTGGAGTGGGCCGACGCGGTGATCGTGCTGTCGCCGGGGTGGGCGCGGGTTTTGCGCCGCCACGCGGGCCACGCGCGGTTGCTGTCGCTGCCGAATACGTTTGGGACGCCGGCGCTCCTGGCGTCGCCGCGGGTGGATGAGCGGCGGCCGTGCCGGCTCCTGTACATGGCGCCGCTGAGCGAGGCGAAGGGGCTGGGTGACCTGCTGGAGGCGGCCCGGCGGCTGCGCGCGGAGCACGTGCCGTTTACGCTCGACATCGCCGGTCCGGCGGGTCCGGCGGGGCTGGAACGCTGGCAGCGGCAAGTGCACGAGGCGGGGCTGGACGAGATCGCGCGTTTCGTCGGGCCGGTGCACGGGCGGGCGAAGGCGGGATTGCTGGCGGCGGCGGACTGCTTCGTGCATCCGAGCCACAGCGAGGGATTGCCGAACGCGATTCTGGAAGCGGGGGCGACCGGTCTGCCGGTGATTTCGACCGACGTGGGAGCAGTGGGCGAGGTGTACGCGCCGCTGGCCGGCGTGCTCGGACCGGACGAGCCGTTGCCGCTTGTGCCGCCACGGCAGCCGGCGGAGCTGGCTGAGCAGATGCGACGGTTCGCGAGGAATGCGGATATCTGCCGGCGGTTCGGAACCGCGTTCCGGACCCATCTGCTGGAGCACTATGGCCAGGAGCGCGTGAGCGAGCGGCTGGCGGCGATCTACGGTGACGTACTGTCGCGGCGACGGGGCGGACGGCGGACGCTGACGATGCCGGAATCGCTCGTGCGGCACGTGGTCTGGCCGGTGTTCGAGCGCGTGCGCAAGCGGCAGACGCCGGGCGAAGTGCGGGCCCTGGAACGTCTCGTCCTGGATACGCCACAACGCGTGCCAGAGGAATCGGCCCGCCGGCTGAGCAGCCTGCTGCAATTCGCCGGGACACACCTGCCGTACTACGCGGAGCAGTTTGCGAGGTACGGCGTGCGGCCGCAGGCGGACGAACCTTACGCCGAGCTCGCCCGGCTACCCGTGTTGCACAAGGCGGACGTGCGGGCCAACGCTGAACGCATGACCTGGCGCGACGTGCCCGGCGGGCTCTTGCCGGCGGTGAGCGGCGGGACCACCGGCGACACGCTGCACTTCTTCGTCGACCGCGTCCGTAACTCGCAGAGTCTGGCGGCCCGGTTGTTCATGCAGCAGCTCTGGGGCGTGCGGCCGGGCGATCGGCGGATGTGGTTCTGGGGCTCGCCGCGTGAGCTGAAGGAATCGCCGCTGTACACGTGGCGCGACCGGCTGCTGAACGAGATCATGCTCGACGCGTTCGACATTTCGACGGCGCGGCTCGATGAGTACCTGCGGCGGATCGTCGCGTATCGGCCGCGGCTGCTGAGCGCGTACGCCAGTGCGGGGCTGCTGCTGGCGCGGCACGCGGCGAAGCGTTACGGGCCGCGTGACTTCCCATGGCTCCAGGCGTTCGTGCTGACCGGCGACGAGATTCACGACGAGCATCGGCGGGCGATCGGCGAGGTCTTTGGTTGCCCGGTGGTGAGCGAATACGGCAGCCGCGAGGTCGGGCTGATCGGGTACGAGTGCCCGCAAGGCCGGCTGCACGTCGTGTCGCCGCACATCCACGTCGAGATCACGCAGAACGACGAGCGCGTGCCCGACGGCACGTTCGGCAACGTGACCTGCACGAACCTGAACACGCGGGCGCAGCCGCTGCTGCGTTACCGGCTGGGTGACGTGGGAGCGATCTCGCCGGCGGGCTGTCCGTGCGGGTTGCCGCTGCCGGTGCTGGAGATTCGGGCGGCGCGGATCACGGGCTTCGTGGCGATGCCCGGCGGCCGGCTGCGCGACGGGCATCTCGTGGCATACCTGGTGCGGGTCGATCCGGGCGTGGTCGAATTCAAGGTGCATCAGCGCACGCTGGAGCAGTTCGATGTGCTGCTGGTGGTCAACGAGCGGTTCACGGCCGACTCGATCGCCGGCATCCAGCAGCGGTTTCACGGATACTTCGGGCCGCAGGTGCAGGTGAACTGCATCGTCGTGGACGCGATTCCGCCGGACCCGTCGGGCAAACGGCGGTACATGGTGTCGGACGTCGCGCCGCGGCTGGAGCGGTATGAGGTGGAACCGTCGCCGCCGGCGGTCGCGGGGGCGATCAACCGAGGTTGAAGTTGGGGACGTCGCCGCGCTCGCGCACTCGGGCGAGGACGCGCTCGGCGGTATCGAAGCGGAAGCAGCGCAGCAACTTCGCGAGCTTTGGTTCGGTGGTGTGCAGGTTGACGCGGTGTCGCCAGCGGGCGAGACGGCTGATCGGGGGCGTTGGCTGGTCGCGGTCCAATTCCCACGGGTGCACGTAGAGCATCGCCGGCTCGCCGCGGTGAACGCGGTAGGCCAATGCCCGGCGCATGATGAGCCCGGGCAGCAGGCGCAGGTAGCCGCCGCCGGCGACAGGCACACGCAGCAGGCCCCAATCCAGCGTCAGCGGCGGGAACTCGAGCAGGCGCTTGCCGGACGGGCCGGTGAGCCAGAAGGGCACGACCGGGGCGTCGGGCACGCCGTAACGATCGTGCCGGACGGGGAAGATGCTCGTGTCGTATTCGAAGCCGGCATCAGCGATGACGTCGACGGCCCAGGAGGTCGCGCGGGTGAGGGAGAAGGTTGGCGCCCGGTACCCGCGCGGGGCGACGCCGAGAAGATCGGCCAGTTGGTCGCGAGCCCGGCGGAGATCGTCGCGCAAGCGCGCGGCATCGAGCCGTGCCAGGTGCTCGTGCATGCTGCCGTGGCAGGCGATCTCGTGGCCGGCGTCGGCGAGGTCAATCAACTGGCGGCGCAGGTGCGGCACCGTGTCGCCGAGCACGAAGAACGTCGCCCGCGCCTCGTGACGCTGCAGGAGCTGGGCGATGCGTTCGAGGAAGGGGGCCACGCGGCGTTGGCGGTGGGGCCACTCGGTTACGGGGACGGTGCCGGCGAACACCTCGGCGTGGAAGTACTCCTCGACGTCGATGCTGAGACAGCTCAGAACCGCGTTTTTTTGCGGACCGGGGGCAGTTACGGGAAGTGCCCCGTCGGTGGCAGGTCCGGGATCGGTTTCGCGGGCCAGCGTGCTCGGCATACTGCTGTTATCGGCTTGCAGCCGGCTACAGTGGATGACCGGGGGGAAATGGCCCCCGCTATTCATCAGCGGGGGTATCGGGGACGATGCACGCGACATGGGAGCATCGTGCAACCATAGTGTTTTCCACTCCGCCGGGCTGACCGCAGGCGATCCCGACGAGCATATCGGAGTCGCGACGTCTCAATTTGTGGTCGAGCGGGAGGCCTCGCTGCACGTGTCGCAGGGTGCGCTCCTGTTCCGTTGCGGGCACTGCCTGACGCCGTTGCCGGAAGTGGACGGGAACCCGACGCTGCGCTGCCCGGCGTGCCGGCGGCGCAACGCGCTACCGGACCGGGCGTGGGTGAATTGCCTGCATTGCGGGTTCGAGCAGCGGATTTCCGTGCGGCGGGCGGGGGCCGAACCGCGTTGCACGAGCTGCGGGCACGTCCTGACGCCGGCGGATGTGGTGCTGAAGCGGATGTTCCGCCGGCGAAGGCGGTCGGCGCGTTCGCATATGCTGCGGCGCTCGAACCACGAGCAGGCCGTGCTATTGCTCTTCCTGTTGGGGGTGGCGGCGTTGCTCTCGTTGCGGGTGCTCAGCCTGCTCTAGAGAGCGTGGGGGGTTGTTCACTGCTGGACTCGCCGGCGACGATCCGGCTCAGCCACTCGACGCGGCTGCGCCAGCTCTCGGCCTGGACCAGCTTCTGGCGGGCGGACGGGGGCACCTGCTCGGCATCAACCAGGGCGGCGGCGCAGGCGGCGAGGAAGTCATCGAGCTCCTCGGCCGTGCGGACCGCCGGGGCATACGACTGCACGGCGGACATCGGGGCGGAGACGACCGGCAGGCCGGCGGCGAGATACTCGCGCAGCTTTATCGGATTCACGGCGCGGATGAGCCGGCTCATTCGGAAGGGGATCAGCCCGACGTCAAAGCCGCGGCAGTACGCGGGCAGGTCGGCGTAGGGCCGGCCGCCGAGTAGATGCACGTTCGGTAGACCGACGACCGGCTGCTCGTCGGTGCGGCGGTCGCCGAGCAGGACGAAGGACCAGTCGGGACGCCGGCGGGCGGCCTGTCCGAGCAGTTCCAGATCGACATACTCGCTGATAAGACCGAAGTAGCCGAAGATCGGCCGCGGGATGGCGCGGAGGTCCTCGGGAATGGGGGCGGGTGCATCGACCGCCGCGGCGAAGTGCTCATAATCGACGCCGTGGGGCACGAGGTGGACGTTGTTATGCTCGCCTCGGCGGGCGTCGTAGAGCTCCTGGCTGGTGGCGATGACCACGTCGCTGGCGGCGAGCGTCTGCCGCTCGAGCCGCTCGATCAGTTCGGTATTGAAGCCGGCGAAGGCGGCGAAGTCGTCCACGCAGTAGTACACGACGCGCTCGGCGTCGAGCCGGCGGGCCAGGCCGGGGGCGTCCGGAGCGAACAGCCAGAGCTGCACCGGGCGCGGCGGCAGGCGACGCAGGGCGGAGCGAATGCGGGCGGCGAGCAGGTCCGTGTTGAGCCAGCGGATCAGGGGGCTCTCGGGCAGCGGGACGAGCAGCGGCGTGATCACGTCGATGCCGGGGGCGACACGCTGTGGTCCGGCCCACACCTGTCGCAGACGGCGGAGCACGGCGGCCGCGTCGCCGCCGGTCAGGCTCGGCCGGCGTGAGGCATGGCAGGAAACCCACATGACGTGGTTGTGCTCGGCGAGCAGACGCATCACGTGGTGTTTGCTGGTGGGATGGTCGAACCAGCCGCTGGCGACGCAGACGATGTTGCGTCCGCGGATCATGACCCGACCTCGACCAGCTCCGGCGTGCGTCGCGTGGTGGTGTCGGTCGGGATGGACGGCGTTGGCGCGGCGGGGGGCTCGTCGCCGGTGAGCCAGTGCTCGACCTCGGCGTACTGGGCCTCGGCGTCGTAATACTGCGTGGCCACTTTGCGAGCGCGGGCGCCGAGCTCGTCGGCGAGGGCGTCGTCCTTCAGCAGGCGGACGACAGCGGCGGCGAACTGGGCGGGGTTATCGGCGACGAGGAAGGGGAGCGAGCCTTCATGGTCGATGCCGGCCGCGGCGGCCGACGAGACGACGCAGGGCCGGCCGGCGGCCATGGCCTCGATGAGCTTGGTCTGCACGCCGATCTCGGTGGTGGCTCCGCAGATGAAGACGCGCATCTGCGCGTAGTAGGGGCGGACGTCCTCCACGAAGCCGGTGACGGTGATGCCCGGTTCGCGTCCCCAGCGGCGGACGCTGGGTCGCGGCCGGTTGCCGACGATAAGCCACTGGGCGGCGGGCACGTGCTGCTGCACGAGCGGCCAGACGTGCTTGCCGAACCAGTTCACGGAGTCGACGTTGGGGGCGTAGAACATCGAGCCGACGAAGCCGATGACGGGCAAGCGGGGCACGCTGGCCAGGGCGGGGAGGGCCCCGTCGCCGGCGAGGGCGGCCAGATCGACGCCGGTGCGGACCACGGCCGCGCATTGGGGATGCGTGAAGTCGAGGAGCTTGCCGCGTTCGCGTTCGTTGACCAGGAGGCAGACGTCGTGCGTGCTGGCCCAGCGGCGCTCGGCGGCGACGAGACGGCGGGCTTCCCAGGCGCACAGCCAGCGCAGCGGGCCGCGGGCCTGCTGGGCGTACGTGTGCCACTTGAAGCTCTCGACGTCGTTCATGTCGAGCACGCGGCGGCGGGCGGGCACGTCGCGGGCCAGGTCGGCCATCTCCGGAGCGAAGATCAGGACGACATCGAACCGGACCTTCTCGGCCCAGGCGGTGATCTGGCGGCGAAGGCCAGCGTCGGCGAAGTAGCCTTCGGCGATGCTGGCCCCGCTCAGCAGCGACAGACCGCCACGCCACAGGGCGGCCAGCGGCGAACGCACGGCCACGGCCATATCGGCGCAGAGGGTCCGTACACGACAAAGCTGGTCGGGAGTCGGTTGCTGATGGTCGACGCAGGCGAGCCAGACTTGGTGCTGGCGGGCGAGGTGCCGCAGTTCGCCCCAGGCCCGGATGCAATCACCCCGATTGGGCGGATAGGGGAACCGGGGTGTGACCATCAGGATGTTCATCAGCTCCAGTCCCTATCCGGGGATCGAACGCGACAGCCAGCCGCCCAGGCAACGGGCCACGGGCAGCGGCAAATGGGGCCACAGGCGGCGGGCCAGGCCGA
The DNA here is from genome assembly GCA_050115495.1 of Phycisphaerae bacterium. Classification (GTDB taxonomy): domain Bacteria; phylum Planctomycetota; class Phycisphaerae; order UBA1845; family Fen-1342; genus JAAYXS01. Next base: position 31,404 of record JASFQK010000023.1, read on the forward strand.
AACTCCGATTCGACGGCGTCAGGTCGGGGGCGACCTGGCCGGGCCGGACGTAACGTTGATAGCCGAGGGTCCGGGGCTCGAAGCCCTGGTTCTTCTTGAAGCCGGCGGAGCCGGGGTTGTCCTTGCGGGTGCGGCCGTAGTCGAAGCGGCGCAGGCCGCTGCGAATCGCGCGCTCCATGACGGCGTGGAAGAGGGCGTTGGCCGCGCCGCGGCAGGTGGCGTGCTCGTCCAGACCGAGGAGGTAGGGCGTGATCGTGTCGCCGTACGCGAGGCTGAGGGCGCCGGCCACGGGGCGGTCCTCGTGCCAGGCGACGGTCACCCAGGCGCGTTCGCCGAGGCGCTCGGCGAGCTCGACGAGAAAGCGGTACGGATAGCTGATGGAGCCGAGGCGGCGCATGCTGCGGGAGTAGAGATCCCAGACGGTCCGCAGCAGGCGGTGATCGTGCTGAACGGTGACGCCGTCGCGCTCGCGAGCCTGGCGGGCCGCGGCCCGGGCTCGTTTGGGCAGGAACGCGTCGAGCTCGTTGGGATGCAGGGGCAGGTCGCGCACGAAAGCGTCATAGCGCTCGACGACTTCCCAGCCGGGAATGACGGCGTCGGCGCTGCGGATGTCGAGCACGCGGGCCCCGCGATGATGGACCAGGTGCACGGCTTCGGCGGCCAGGGCGTCGCGGGCGTTCTCGTCGTCGGCCAGTAGACCCCCATACGTACCGTAGGGCACGCTGATCAGCATGCGTCCGCCGAGCAGGCTGCGCACCTCGACGAGCGGCAGCACGCCGACGATCCGGCCGTCGCGCCAGGCTACGCGGTGCACGCCGTGGTGGCCGAAGGTGCGCTCGACGGCCTCGCTCCAGAGCGGGTCGTGAAAGACGGTGGCACCGGGCGCGCTGTGGAGGTAGCGCTGCCAGGCAGCCTTCGTTCCTTCGTCGGCGACCGCCGCTATCGCGACCCCATCCGGCCGCGGCAGACGGTCCTGCCTAGGCGTCGCGGTAGTAGTATCCGTAGTAACGGTCATAGTAATGCGTTCGCCGGTCTTCGTGCCGCGTTAGAATGCAGCCCAGGATCCGGGCGTTGTTCGCCTGGAGTGTGCGTACGGCCTGCTGGGCGGTGGGCTCCGGCGTGCGGTGCATCTCGACGACTAGGATCACGCCGTCGCATTGCGGGGCGAGCATGCTCACGTCGGATACGGTGTTGACCGGCGGCAGGTCGAGCAGCACGTAGTCGAATGAGGCCCGCAGGTGGGCCATCACGTCGCGCGTGTTCGGCGAGCCGAGCAGCTCGGAGGCACTCTGCGGAGCCATCTTGCCGGGGGGCAACACGTACAGGTTGGGCATCGGCGTCGAGCAGAGCAGCTCATCCGCCGGATACTCGCCGCGAATCAGCTCAGCGAGGCCGGGCCGGGCCGCCAGGCCGAGCATGCGGCCGATGGAGGAGCGGCGGAAGTCGGCGTCGGCCACGAGGATGCGGTGCTCGCCGCCCTCGGCCATGACGAAGCCCAGGTTGACGGCGGAGACGCTCTTTCCTTCCTGGGGGACACTGCTGGTGATGGCGATGATGCGGTGCGTTGCGGAGCCATTCATGCTCAGCAGGCGGGCCCGCACCGAGCGGAACTGCTCGGTCACGGACGAATAGCGCTCGTGGAAGGCAACGACGGCGGGGTCGATCTGCTTCGGGTCCCAGTTGCCGTTCGCCGCTCCGCCCGGCACTTCGCGCCGCTCTTCGGACGGTTGCACGGGCTCGAAACGCGACCGGCCGGCCGGCGACTGTGCAGGCTGGGGGGCCGGAACCGCGGTGGGCTCGGTGGCTGGCGACACGTCGTCGAGGTCGGTTGTTTTGGCGGTCGGCTGCGCGGCGATGGGCGGTTCGGGGGCCGGCTCGGTTCCGAGGTCGACCCACTCTTCCTCCTCTTCCTGCGCCTGCGGTGCCTCGACGGCCGGCGTAACGTCGGCAATCTCGGTTTCGGCCGGCGGTGCAGCGTCGGCAATCTCGGGCTCGGTAGGCGGTGCAGCGTCGGTGATTTCGGTCTCGGCCGGCGGCGCCGTGTCAGTGATTTCGGTTTCGGCGGCCGGCGCGGTGTCGGTGATCTCGGTCTCGGCGGCGGGCGCGGTGTCAGTGATCTCGGTCTCGGTGGCCGGCGCGACGTCGGTCAACTCGACCTCGTCGTCGGTCGCCGATTCGTCGATCTGCTTGATCTCATCGATCGCCGACAGATCGGCCGGTTCGGGCGCGGCGAGATCCGGCTCAGCCTCCGCTGACGCGGTGGCCTCCTGGACCTCGGCCTCGAGGTTCGTCTCGTCGGTCAACTCGGTTTGGGCGCCGATCAACTCTTCCGCTAGGGAGTCCAGGGCCTCAGCCACCGGCGTCTCGTCGGTCAGCTCATCCTGAGCGGCGGTCGGTCCGCCATCCTGAGAGATGGGCGTCTCGTCGATCGGCGTGATTTCGGCCTGCTCAGCAAGCGGCTCCTGGACGGGAGCCTGGACGCTCTCGTCTTCCCGCAGCTTCTGCATGACCTCGGACATCGAACCCATCACACCGCCTCACTTCTCGGGAGGATTCAGCAGCCCCGTGCCCGGTATGCCGATCCCCTGCAACGCGTCATCCAGCCGGACAATCGCTTGCTGGTACAGCGCGGGCTGTTCCAGACTCGTGTAGGCTAGGCCGCCGGCGATCAGGAGCACGCCCAGCAGCAGGGCGAGTGCCGGTCCCCAGATGATCCGCTCCCGCAGACGCCGTCGGCGAACCTGCGGCGTGGCGATCACGCCCACGCTCTCGAGCACCGGGATACCCAGCACGCGGGTCACCTGCCCGGCCGTGCGGAACGAGCGGTCCATCAGCTCGGCCAGGGCCACCAGCAGAGCGGCGACGGCCAGGCCGGCACCGGTGCAGACGGCGAAGACCGAGGCGGTACGCGGCGAGATGGCCCGGCTGCCGTCACGCGGCTCCTCGATCAGCGGGAACTGCGTGCCGCGCTCGACGTTCTCCGCCGAGAGGATGCGGTCCAACTGGCCCATGTGCTGGCGCCACATGGCGATGGTCGTGGCGTCCTGGCCGAGCTGCTCCTGGATCTTGCGGAGCTCGGCGCTCTGGCCAAGCAGCTCGTCGTACAGGTCGCCGAGCTTCTCCGTCCGCTGCTGGGCCACGGCGTAGTCGCTACGGACGATGTCGTACTGGCGGCGGAGGGCCTCGATCTCGAGCTCGACGCGGAGGCGCTCGCCCTCGAAACGCAGACGCGGGCGCTTTGCGGTTACTGCGGTCTGGGCCTGGACCGTTTCGGTTTCTTCGGGCGCGGCCGCGTTCTGGGCACGGAGGGCCTCACGGGCCGCTTCCAGACCCTCGATCCGCCGCCGTAGCCTCTGCACCGTGGGGTGCTCGGCGGTCATTCGCGAAACGAGCATGGCGTCGGCGATTTCCTGCTCGACGTCACGGATGGCCTTGGCGATCACCTGCTCGGACTGGGGCAGGGCCGGCGGCGCGCTCGGGGTGTTCGCCGTGTTCGGGCTGGCGTCGACCGCGTCCTCCTCGATCGCCAGGGTGGAGACCAGGAATTCCTCGCGGGCGGCGATCTGCGCTTCGAGCTCGGCCTGGTGGCGGCCGAGGGTGGCCTCCGCCTCGCGAAGCTCTTCCAGGCGGGAGCCGACGCTGGCGGCGTCCATGGGATCGATGCCCGGGTAGTCGCGGAACCGCTCGCGCAGCGAGCTGTTGGCGTCGGCCGTGTCGCGCTGGAGGCGATCCAGTTCGTTCTGGAAGAACTGCCGGGTGCTGACCAGCATGTCGCCAATGCGCTCGCGCATCTGCGTGATGTAGCGGTTGCGCAGGGTGACGACGAAGTCGCGGGCTACCGCCGGATCGTTGGCCTCGCAGCGCAGGCGGATCGTATCCAGACCGCTGGCGGCCTGAACGACCTGCACCGAGGGTGACAGCCGATATTGAGCGAGCATGGCGTCGAGGGCAGCGGCAGCTTCGTTACTGAGGGCGCCCTCGGGCGGGATGATCGCCCGGTCCAGCAGGCCCAGGTCGGCGGCGGCTTCGGCCAGGGCGCGGGCCCCGGTCATATCGCGGACGAGCGTGGACTTGAGGTTGTCAAAGCTGTACGGGGAGTTGCTCTGCACGAGGTTGCGCAGGACCACGTCGTCGCGCCGCTCGAAGACGGTGTTGGCGGCATAGCGGCGGGGCAGGTACTGGCTGTACCAGAACGCTGCCGTGCTGACCAGGCTGAGCGCGATCAGCCCGAGCCGCCAGCGCTGCCGGGCGATGCGCCCGTACTCGCTGAGCGTGCTGCGCAGGTCTTCGAAGGTTCTCTCGTGGTTCGTCGTCATGGAGCGAACTCATCCGCGGTGGCGATAACGGCGCGTTACTCGCTGTCGTCGCCGCCGAATTCATCCTCATACGTACGCGTGGCGTCGATCGGTCGTATCGGCGCGGCGTACGCGTTCACAACCGGACCGACCGGGTACAGCAACTCGCGGACGCGCAAACCGGTCCAGGCGAGCGGCGTAGGCGGCACCTCGATGATGTCACCCGGCTGCAGCAGGAAGTTCTGGTCCACTTCGCCGCTGCGCACCATGCGGTCCAGGTCGACAATGATGGTTTTGCGTTCCTCCTCGTTGGCCGAGGGCCGCACCACACGAATGTGGGAGCGCCAGGCCAGGTTGTTCAGTCCGGCGTCGGCGAGCGCGCCGAGCAGCGTCACGCGGCCGGTGAACGGCCGGCGGCCGGCGGCGCCGACGCCTTCGCCGAACACGTAGTAGAACTGGCTCTTGTAAGAGGAGACGTTGACGACCACCTCGGGATCGACGTAGTAGCGGGCCAACTGCTGCCGCAGCTTCTCGGCCACCTGCTCGGTGGTCAGGCCGGCCACGTCCACCTCGCCGAGCAGCCGCAGGACAATCTTGCCGTCGGGCCGCAGGCGAGCGGTGACGCCGTCGACCTCGGGGGCCGTGGGCGAATGCACGGTGATGGTATCGGGGGGCATAACGGTGTATTGGCCGGTGCCAACCGCGTCCTCGTGGGCTCGCAGGAAGGAGACCAGGTCGGCGTGGGAGCTGGCAGCACAGCCGGTGAGCAGCGCGGCGGAGACGACCATCGCCACGAAGGCGATCGGTCGGGCGGCGTCCACCGCTCGGTACCGCAACGAGGTCGGATACGGCCGGTGATGGCCCATCGTGCTCACAAAGCCCTATAATTCATGAACGCCCTCCTTGGCGGCGTTCACGGATGCTCCCGCACCCACGTCGTGAGCTATCGTCCAAACTGCACAATCAATGAAATACATACCGGCAACTCGTCGTTTTCCGGTCGCCCGTTGTTTAGGACTTCAGCCGGTCCCCCTTAGCACCGATGTTCTGCTGGTGCGATAAACGCGGAGACTACCCATGAAGCCCTACCGGCATTTCGGCCTGGTGCGGCCCCCCTTCGAGCCGAGCCCCGACCCGCGCATGTTCTACAGCTCGCCGCAGCACGGCGAGGCGCTGGCCACGCTCGAATACACGGTGCACGCCAACAAGACATGTACTGTGGTCGTCGGGGAGTCGGGCTCCGGCAAGACGATGCTGGCCCGGCTGATCGCGGCCGAAATAAGCCGCGAAACGAGCGTGCTGTGGGTGCATGGGCTTGGACAGCCTGAAAAAGTGACCGAATTGAACGTGTATTCGCCAGGGGCGCTGGCCGACGCGCAGCCGAAGCCGCCGACGTCGCTGACGACGCTGGCGGATTGGACGCGGCAGCCGCACGTGACGGGTACGCCGCCGCTGATGGTTATTGATGATGCGGACGACATGCCGCCGCACGCGTGGCACGACGTGGTTTCGCTGCTGTCGCGCGAGGTGCAATTCCCGCAGCCGACGAATCTGGCTTTGTTCGGCGCCCCGCCGCTGATCGCCCGGCTCGGTCAACCGGAGCTGATGCGTCTGCGACGGCGTGTTTTTCGGACGTGCGCCATTGGTCCGTTCGACGCCGAACAAGTAGCGGAATATGTCCGTTGTCGGCTGGCGGCGTCCGGTAACAAGGACAACGGCCTGTTCGATGATGACTCCCTGGCGCTGCTGCACCGGCTGACGAAGGGCAACGCCGGCCTGATCAACCAAGTGGCCGATAACGCGCTGCTGGAGGCATTCAGCGCGAACGAGCGGCGGATCACGGTCAGGCACATCATGGCCGCCGGCCGAGCGATCGTGGGTGCACTGCACGTGTTGCCACGACGGCCCAGCGTCGGGCTGGCGCTCGGAGACGGCGGGCGCCGGGCCCTGCCGGGAGCTGCACCGGCACCCGCGGAAGCGGCGTCGGCGTGGACGGCAGGCGAGCCGGAGTCGGCGGTGGCCGAGCGTCCGGTAATCACCACGCCGAAGCCGGTCGCGCCTGACATCCGCAGCGTCGAGCAGCGGCTCTTCAGTCTCCAGGGGCGGCTGGCCAATGCGTTGGGGGCGGTTCGTCCGTCGAGGGCGAGCGTGCGACCCCGCTACACGGCGCCGGTGGCCAAGCCGGTCGTGGGCGAGATTGTCGACGTCAGCCCGTCAGAAGTGATGGACGACGACGAGGCCGTGGAAGAAGCGGCCGTCGCGAGCAGCTAGGCGACGCCGAGCGGACTTCGGCCCTCATTCCCTAACGATCGATGGAGGCTTCCGGGGTGGACCGGGGGGGCTTTTCATACACCGACAGGTTCGGCTGGCGCCGGCGTCTGGGCGGCGACAGCCGCTTCGGGTCGCCGGAGTTGCAGCAGGTAGTCGCTGTACTCGTTCTGGCCGAGGGAGTGGGCGAGGCGTTCGAGATCGTGACCGTCGATAAAGCCCATGTGATAGGCGACCTCTTCGGGGCAGCCGATCATCAGGCCCTGGCGTTGCTCGACGGCGCGAACGAATTCGGAGGCTTCGAGGAGGGATTCATGCGTGCCGGCATCGAGCCAGGCCTTGCCGCGGCTGAGCAGCTCGACGCGCAGCAGGCCGCGCTCCATGTAGATGCGGTTGACGTCGGTGATTTCGAGCTCGCCGCGGGCACTCGGGCGGAGGTTGGCGGCGATGTCGACAACCTGCTCGTCGTAGAAGTACATGCCGGGGACGGCCCAGTTGCTGCGCGGGCGGCGGGGTTTCTCCTCGATGGTCAGGGCGCGGTAGTTCTCGTCGAAGGTGACGACGCCGTAGCGCTCCGGGTCGCGGACGCGGTAGGCGAAGATGAGGGCGCCGTGACGGACGTGCTGGGCGGCGCGGGCGAGCTGCAAGGGCAGGCCCTCGCCGTAGAAGATGTTGTCGCCGAGCGTCAGGCAGCTCGGTTCGCCCTGCACGAAGTCGCGGCCGATGCGGAAGGCGTCGGCCAGCCCGCGGGGTTCGTCCTGGCGGGCGTAGCGCAGCGACATGCCCCACTGCGCGCCGTCGCCGAGCAGGCGCTGGAAGAGCGGCAGGTCCTCGGGGGTGCTGATGATGAGCACGTCGCGGATGCCGGCGAACATGAGCATCGTCAGCGGGTAGTAGATCATCGGCTTGTTGTAGACGGGGAGCAGTTGCTTGCTGACCGCGAGGGTCAGGGGGTAGAGGCGCGTGCCCTTTCCGCCGGCGAGGATGATGCCTTTCATATACAGATCTCCGCCGGCTGGAGGGCCTGGCGTCTGGCGTAATTCTTCTTCATCCACCGCTGATAGCCGCCCTGCTCGCGGATGGCCTGCACCCACTCGGCGTGATCGAGGTACCAGTGGACGGTCTGCCGCAGCCCGGCTTCGAGCGTCCAGCGCGGCCGCCAGCCCAGGTCGCTCTCGATACGGGCGGTGGCCATGGCGTAGCGGCGGTCGTGGCCGGGGCGGTCGGCGACGTAGGCCAGAAGCTGTTCGTGCGGGCAATAGGGCGAGTCGGGGCACATCTCATCGAGCAGCGTGCAGATCTGCTGGACGATGGAGAGGTTAGTCGGCTGGTTGCCGCCGCCGATGTTGTATGTTCGTCCCGGCTCGCCGGCTTCGAGGATGCGCCAGATGGCGGCGCAGTGGTCGTCCACGTGGAGCCAATCGCGAATCTGCCGGCCGTCGCCGTAGATGGGCAGGGGGCGGCCGGCCAGGGCGTTGAGGATCAGCACGGGGATGAACTTCTCGGGGAACTGGCGCGGGCCGTAGTTGTTGCTGCAACTGGAGATGCTCACCGGCAGGCCGTAGGTGTGGGCGTAGGCCCGCACCAGGTGGTCGCTGGCGGCCTTGCTGGCGGCGTAGGGCGAATTCGGGGCGTAAGGCGTCGTTTCGGTGAACGCCGGATCGTCGGGCCCGAGCGTGCCGTAGACCTCGTCGGTGGACACGTGGTGGAAACGGGCGCCGTCGGCACCGTCCGCGTCGGCGAGCCACACGTGGCGGGCCGCTTCGAGCAGCGTGAACGTGCCCATGATGTTCGTATCGAGGAACTGCCTCGGGCCGTCGATGGAACGGTCCACGTGCGACTCGGCGGCGAAGTGCACGATGTGGCGGATGTGGCGCTCGCTGAGCAGCCGCTGGACGAGCGGCTGGTCGGCGATGTCGCCGACGATGAGCGTGTGCCGCTCCGGCGCGGGCAGGTCGGTGAGGTTGGCCCGGCTGCCGGCGTAGGTGAGCAGGTCGAGATTAACGACGGCCACGTCGGGCGCATGGGCCAGCACGTGACGGACGAAGTTGCTACCGATGAACCCGGCTCCGCCGGTGACGAGGATCGTCTGCATGGTGGCGGCCCACCTCCACGAGCCCCAACCGCACGCCTCCGAACGTGCGTGTGGCGGATCTCGGCGATCCGTCCCAATGGGGTGTCGTCGCTGAGGACGCTGTTTACCTGGTTATGGGATCGGTTGGTTTGCAGCAGGAAATGTAGGGTGCGGTTGGCGACGCCGGCGATCGAGATGGGGGTGTTTCGGATCTGCGTTGCCGTATAGGCAGTTATGGCAGACCGCGTCGGATCTTGTGCCGCGCAGATATTGCCTCCGGCTACGGCGCGACGGCGCATGGGTCCGCCGAGAACTGAGGCGTTTCGCGGCAGCGGTCGTCGGGGGCTTCGTCTTCGGCGAGCAGAACGCGCTTGAGCCGGCCGAAGCAGTGCTCCAGCGTGAAGCCCTCTCGCACGGTTCGCAGGCCCTCGGCGACGAAGTACTGGCGCAGGGTTGCGTCGCGGATCAGCAGTTCGAGCCGATCCTCCCACTCGGCGGACGTCGCCGCCAGCAGGCCGTTCTGGCCGTCACGAATCAGCTCACAGGTCTGCCCGATCGGCGAGGCGATGACCGCCGTTTCGCCGCTCATGTAGACGGTGGCCTTCAGTACGCCACGGTAGTGGCTGCGCTCGACATCCTGGAGCGGGAACAGGCCGATGTCCATGTCGAGGACTTCGGCGATCATGTCCTGCTGCGTGTAGAACGGGCGGCGCGTGTAGGGGATGCGGTCAAACAGCGGCAGGTGTTCGCTCGCGCCGACCAGACGCAGACGCAGCTCCGGGTGGCGGGCGAAGACGCGTTCGAGCGCTTCCCAGATGACGAAGAGGTTGTAGGTCGTGCTCATCGTGCCGAGCCAGCCGATGGTCAGCACGCTGGGCGGACGCTCCGGACGCCGGCCGCGCTGCTCGTCGAAGAGTTCGAGCTGCGGCGAATCGGGGATGATCGTGACGTTCGTGTTGAAGCGGCGGATGTAGTCGGCAGTGGCGCGGTTGATGGTCGTCACGGCGTCCACCGTACGCAGGACTTCGTGAAAAGGCTCCGGGTCCGGCGTGTACAGCCACACGGCGTCGCCGAAGTCCAGCACGAGTCGGGCCTTCGTCTGCTGCCGCAGGGCCTGCACGAGCGGCAGCGAGAGGACCTTGGACAAATACACGATGTCGCAGTCGGCGGCCTGCTCGACGATACGCTGCTCATTGAGCGGCGTGGCGCGTTCGAACATCCGGCGAGCGACGCGGGCACCGTTGTGGCCGTGCAGCCGGCGCCACCAGGGCGGCGGCTCCTCCACCATGCGCAGCCAGTGCGGCGAGAGGCGGGCCGTGAACGTCGTCTGGAAACCGTGGACCCGCAGGAGGTCGGCGTAGATGAGGCCGCGAACCATCCCGCTGGGATAGCGGTCCCCCGCTTCGAGCACGGCCAGCATGCGCGGCATCAGCGTACCTCCGCCGTGCCAGCCACGGGCCGCGGTCGCTCCGGTGCCGGGGTGGCGGCTGGAGCCGGGGCTTCCTCGATGATCAGCTTCACGCGGTACTTGCGGCCCTCGTGCATGAAGAAGGCCGAATCGCCGCGGAGGAAGGTACGGGCGCGGATGATGTCGAGCAGATCGCCGGCGCGGTAGGTGCGTTCGAGGTCGATGGCGGAATGCGGCTCGATCTCGCGGGCCCAGTGGAACGTGCCGCCGTCGGGCGGTTGCGGCCGGGGCGTGAAGTCGAGCGTCGTCAGCCGCGCGTACGAGTCCTTGAAGAGCTGCACGACCTCGCGGACGCCGCGTTCGTAGAGCGTGTCGCCGGTGTCGTGGATGTACACGGGCAGCTCGCGCTGGAAGAGGATGGGGCCGGTGTCGATGCCCTCGTCGAGCAGGTGGACGCTGACGCCGAAGGGGGTGTGCTCGACGACCGACCAGTAGTAGCCGTGCTTGCCGCGGCCGTAGGGCAGCAGCGTCGGATGGAGGTTCGCCCAGCCGATGCCGGGCGCGGCCAGTGCTTCTTTCTTCACGATCGACGGCCACCACGCCAGGATGACCAGATCGATACGCCGCTCGCGGAGCCGGGTGATGAACGCCGGCTCGTTGACGTTTACGCGCCGGTGGCACTCGACGCCGCGCTCGTCGCACAGGGCCGCGATGCGGGCCTCGTACGGCGAATCGTCGCGGTCGCAGGTAGCCACGAACTCGATCGGATAAGGCTGCGCCAGCACGAAGCCGGCCACCTCGCAGCCCGGATGAAAGGCCGCACAGACGGCGATACGCGGACGCTTCCGGTTAGCGGCGGCGTCCGCGGGTTGGTTTGCCGCGTGGGCTCGCTCGCTCGCGCTCATTTGATCGGCGGTCCCTTCTGCCAGTCGTAGCCGATGACCGGGTCGTCGTGCGGGATACGGCCCTCGTCCTGCGGGTCGTAGATGCGCGACGTGACATACAGCAGGTGCGCGGGCCCGAGCAGGCAGCGGCAGCCGTGGGCCACGCCGGGCGGAATCCGCACCACGCGGGCCGGCTGATGATCGCCCATCATCAGCTCCATCGTCTCGCCCTTGGTGGGCGAGTCCGGCCGCGTGTCGTAGAGGGCCACTTTCAGCGTGCCCGCCGCCACGTACCACCAGTCGACCTGGTGGGCGTGGACGTGCCAGGCCTTGGCCACGCCGGTGTGCATCAGCGAGTGGCTCCACTGGCCGAAGCCCTCGCCGAAGAACTCGTCGGTCACGCGGATGATCTCGCGGAAGAAGCCGCGCTCGTCCGTGTGCGTTACCAGTTCCTGGACCACGACGCCGTCAATCATGGGCGACAGACTCCCATCTGGTCATTGTGCCTGCGTAGCCCAACCGGCCAGCATCGCCCGGTGAGCCGGGCGGCGGCCTCCTACGCAGTCTGATCTTGGGGACGCGAGGCCTGGTTCACGAAATCGACGCAGATCGCGTAGGCCTGCTCCCAGAAGTGGTGGGTGCGAATGTCGGCTACGGGCCGACCGGCGGCGGTGCGGATGAAGGCCAGCAGCCGGGGCAGCGAGTAGAAGTTGTTATAGAAGCGCTGGTGGTCCCATCGCTCCGACGGCTCAGAGAACTGGATCTGGTCCTCGGCCTTGTCGGTGAACCAGCTCACCAGCACCAGCTTGTCGCGAGTGATGCGGAGCAGTTCGCCCACGGCGTCGGCGTAATTCGGCAGGTGCTGGATCACGTGCACGTTGAGCACCTGCGGGATGGCGCGGTCGGGGATGGCCAGGCGGAAGATGTCCAGTTCGTTGAAGGTCACGTTGGGCAGACGGTTCCGGGCGATCTCGAGCATCTTGCGGCTGATGTCGCCGCCGGTGTAGCGGTCGGGACGAGTCAGACCCCGTTGGAGCAGCGTCTGGCAGATGAGGCCCGAGCCGCAGCCGACCTCGAGAATGTTCTCGTTGGGCGAGATCTCGGTGGCCAGGTAGTTACCTAGCTGGTCGCGCCAGCCCTGCTCGTTCTTGACCCAGTACTCGTCGATGCAGGCCGTGGCCTGACCGTTGTCCCAGTTCTGCCAGGGGCGTTCGCCGAACACGTCCACGTTCTCTTCCATCGACATCAGCAACCTCGCTTTCAGGCCCGGTCCAGGCCGGGCGAAGGACTGCAAACACTCCCAGGGGCCGCCCGGCGCGCTGCGCGCGGGCGGACGATCTACGTTTCCTGAATTCCGGTCAGCGCCGGCTCCCGAACCGGCGTTGGCGCCGCCGCCGGACGCGACTCGGTCTGGCGGCTGAGTATCGAGCGTAAGCTCGTGGCCACGCGCTGGACGTCGGTGTGCCGCAGGCGCAGGTGCATGGGCAGCGACATCAGCCGGGCGCTGGCCCGGGCGGCGCGGCGGCACGTACCGGCGGCATGCGCGTACATGCGGTAGGTCGTATTGTCGTGATAGTGCACGCCGGGGTGGATGCCGGCCTCGTTAAGGGCCAGCAAAACTTCATCGCGACGGTCGACCTGCACCTGGTACAGGTGGCGGGCGGGTTCGCACTCGGGCGACATGGGCACGATTTCGAGGCCGGGTGTGCCGGCGAGCAACTCGTCGTACCACGCCGCGATCTGCCGCCGGTAGGCGTTGTCGACGTCGAGGTATTGCAGGGCGACCAGGCCGATGGCGGCCATGATCGAGTTGCCGTGATACTTGAAGCCGACGTGCTCGACGTCGTAGCGCCAGCGGTAGGCGCCACTCGTCGCCGTGCGCGAATACGTATCCTTGTTGATGCCCAGCCAGGAGTACTTGCGAGCTTCGGCGTCGAGGGCGGCGTCGGCGAGGCAGAGCATGCCCGCGTCCGCCGTCGGCAGGTTCTTGACGGCCTGGAAGCTGAATACGGCGGCGTCGGCCTCGGCTCCGACGTGCGCGCCGCCCCGCCAGCGGGTCCCGCTCATGTGGGCGGCGTCGAGCACGAAGCGGAGGTTGTGCTCTTCGCAGATCTGCTGCACGTCGCGCAGCCCGCCGGCGTTGCCGCCCATGCCGACGAAGATGACCGCCCGGGTGCGGTCGGTGATGCGCTCGCGGATCGAAGTCGGGTCGAGGCAGAGTGTTTCGTCGACGTCGGCGAAGACCGGGCGCAGGTTCTCGTACAGGATGGCGTGATTCGTCGAGACGAAGGTCAACGGCGTGGTGATGACCTCATCGCTATCGCGCCAGCCGTCCGCTTCCTTGAACAGGCGCAGGGCCAGGTGCAGGCCGGCGGTGTTCGAGTTGAGCATGTGTGCATGCGGCAGGGCGGTGTAACGGCACCAGGCCTCCTCGAACGTCACCGTCTTGAAGCCCAGGCCGGTCCAGCCGCATTCGAGGCAGGCACGGATCTCGGCCAGCGTTTCGTCGATGCGATACGTCGGCACGAATAGCTGAATGGGCTCTAGTGCGTCGGACAACACACTTCTCCTTCCACCATCACGGGCGGCGGCGGGGCGGATTCTTCCGTCGGCGGCCGGAGCCGGTCCTCGATCAACTCCGCCATCTGCCGGGCCCGGGCGTAGCAGTTGTGCCGGGACTGGACGAGCCGGTGGCCGGCGTCGGCGATGGTCTGCCGCTCGTCCTCGTGAGCCAGGTAGTAGGCGACCTGGTCGAGCAGGTCGTCCTCGGTGACGGGCACGTAGTGCGTGCCGGCGATCAGGCCGCTCCGGGCGGCGCCGATCGGCGTCGGCATCAGCAGCATGGTGCGCGAGGCGAGGGCCTCGTAGACCTTGGCGTGCAGGTTGCCCCAGCGGCCGCCCGTCGTGACGAACATGCGACACGAGTTGATCGCCCGCGAGAAGTTGCGGCCGACCAGCGCCGTACCGTGGCGGTGATAGCCGAAGCCAGGATGTTTCGCGCTGAGGTAGCGGAGGCCGCGGGCGCTCAGCAGCTTCTCGTGCATGACGCGCCGCTCGGGATAGAAGTGGGTCGGCTCGGTCGTGCCGGCGGCCAGGAAGCCCACGTCGTAGACCTTCGGCTCCTGCCAGTCGTTGAAGAGACGCGGGTCGATGCAGGGCGGCAGGTAGAGGAAGCGGTCGGCGATCGTCGTATGGCCCCAGATCTGCTGCGGCTGCGGGAAGTAGGTCAGGATGTAGGTGATGCGGGCTTGCTCGACGATCTCCACGAACTCGTCGAGGTAGTGGTCGGAGACGTCCCAGTAGTCGCCCAGCACGAACGCCGTCGGACAGCCCACGTCGGCGATGCCGGGGTGGGGGAAGCTGCGGTGATCGCGGCGGTAGTCGAAGCTGGCGATGAGCAGGTCCGGCTTCTGGTCGCCCCAGGCGTGGCGGACAATCTCCGGGTACGAGCGGCGGAGCGGTCCCCAGGGCAGGTAGCCGGGATAGCCCCGGCCGAAGCAGCGCGTATCGAACATGGCCCGCAGCCCGGTGCGGAACGCTTCGTGGCACTTCGCCAGGTAGCGCGACAGGTTATGCCCCTGCACAAGAATGCGCATGCGCATCCACCTCCGTCGTCCAGGGAATGTGCGGGGCCAGTCGGACGCCGATGCGGCCGCTCTGGGCGTAGGCGTTGCGGACGCGTCCGGTGTCCGCGGCGCTGATGGGGATGCGTACGGCCTGTCCGTCGAAGCAGTGGCGGACATTCTCGACGGCGGCGCCGATCGCGAGGCGATAGGGGATCGGGGCCAGCAGGTCGCCGGGGATGGTCGCCCGCGAGACGTAACGGCCCGGGGCGAGATAGGGCAATTCGCTGCCGTCGGAGTGCGAGAAGCTGCGGAACAGGCCGACGTCCTCGGTGTCCGTGAGCAGCAGGCTCAGCCGCAGCCCGTGTGTGCCGGCGAGCACGTCGTACTCGACGATGACCTCGATCGGGCGGTCGGTGGCGAAGTGCGTGCGGGCGGAGCCGTCCTGGTACAGCGACACGTTGCGCAGGCGGATGGCCGGGTCGGCGGGCAGAGCGGCAATCAGGGCGTCCACGTCGAGGGCGTCGCCCGTGTCGGCGGCCAGTTGGAGATAGTCGTCGACCACGCCCGGTGTCGGCCCGGACGAGACGATCTTGCCATCTCGCAGCAGAATCGCCCGCGGGCACAGGTGCCG
Organism: Phycisphaerae bacterium; assembly: GCA_050115495.1. GTDB lineage: Bacteria > Planctomycetota > Phycisphaerae > UBA1845 > Fen-1342 > JAAYXS01. The sequence continues at coordinate 46,530 of JASFQK010000023.1, forward strand.
CACCGCCGGCATGTGGTGGCTGACGAACACGACCGTCCGGCCCTGGGCTCGCGCGTCACGCATCCGGCCCAGTGATTTCTTCTGGAAAGCCACGTCGCCGACGGCCAGCACCTCGTCGACGATGAGAATGTCCGGTTCGAGATGCGCCGCGACGGCGAAGGCCAGCCGCGTGTGCATGCCGCTGGAGTAGCGTTTCACCGGTGTGTCGAGGAACTTGTCGACCTCGGCGAAAGCCACGATCTCGTCGAAGCGGGAGCGGATCTCGGCCTTAGTCATGCCCAGAATCGCACCGGCGAGATAGACGTTCTCGCGGCCGGTGAGCTCGGGGTGGAAGCCGGTGCCGACCTCGAGCAGCGACGCGACCCGCCCGCGGATGGTGATGCGGCCGAGCGTCGGCTCGGTGATGCGGCTGAGGATCTTCAGCAGCGTGCTCTTGCCCGCCCCGTTGCAGCCGATGACGCCCAGCGCCTCGCCCTCGGTGACCTCGAAGGAGATGTCGTCCAGCGCCCAGAACTCATCGCGGCCGTCGTCCGACCCGGCGCAGCGGGACCACGGTCGGGCGAGCAGCCGGCCGAAACGTTGTGCGGCGTGCGTCAGGGCTTCGCGCAATTGCCCCGTGGAGCGGCGACCGATGCGGTACCGCTTGCTGAGGTGCTCAACCCTGATGGCCGCGCCGGACAAACCCGTCTCCTGTGACGCCCGCCGACTTCCTGTAGCGTCCGGGCTCTGCACCGGACGTCTTCCCGCGTTCTAAATCACGTCGGCGAACGAACGTTCCGTCCGCCGGAAGTGCCGCACACCGGCCCAGAGCATCGCGCCGATGGTGACCGTGGAGATCACCTGCGCCGGCCAATACAGCGGCTGGTTGCCCGGCAGCAGGCAGTACCGAAAGCCGTCGATCACGCCGACCATGGGGTTCAGTGAGAACAGCAGCCGCCATTGATCGGGCACGACGCCGCTGGCGTAACCCACCGGCGAGATGTAGAGCCCGAATTGGGCGATGAACGGCACGATGTGGCCGAAGTCGCGGTACTTGACGTTGAGCGCTCCGAACCAGAGTCCCACGCCCAGTGCCGCCGCCAGGGCCAGCAGCGTGAACCACGGTAACAGCACGATCCGCCAGCCCGGCCACACGCCGAACCAGCCCATCAGCACCACCAGCAGGACGCCGGCGATCCCGAAATCCACGAGGTTGCCGATCAGCCGGCTGAGCGGAATCACCAGCCGGGGGAAGTACACCTTGGAGATCAGCCCCGCGCTGCCGACCAAGCTGCCCGACGTATTGCTCAGGGCGGCGGAGAAGAGCTGCCACGGAACCAGTCCCGCCAGCACCAGCACGCCGTAGGGGATGCCGGCGGAGCTCAGCTTGGCGATGCGGCTGAAGACGAAGGTGAGGACGATCATGGTCAGCAGTGGCCGGAGGATCGACCAGAGCACGCCGACGGTGGTCTGCCTGTAGCGCAGCAGGATGTCGCGCCAGGCGAGAAACAGCAGAAGCTCGCGTGAACGCCACAGATCGTGCCAATAGCGCAGGTCCGGGCGTCCCGCTTCAATGGTGATCGTCGCGGGCTGCATGCCGAGCTATATCGGACGACTTAGTACACAGATAGAGTCAAACCGCGTCCCCGGGACGAGCGACGCGCCGCGGCATCCGCGGTCGCCTCTGCTGCGTCTGTCGGCCGGTTGTGACGATGCACCGCCAGGGCTGGCGCAGATGTTGCGCGATTGACGGCATTTCGGCCCCGCATTGTTGGGGGTGTTCACCCAACGCGGGGGCATGTCCGATAGGCAAGGGTGTTGCCGGCCGGCGCCGAGCCGCGCCGGGCTTGCGCAGCGACACCAGCGATGACCATATCGGCTCCTCCTCGGCGTGTTTGTTCTGTCAGCGCCACGGCGCTGCCGCGGGAGGTGAGCGCGCCGCCGCCGGCCCGCTCGCTGCGGATCGCGTTCATCACGCCGGAGTTCGTCACCGAGTCTTCACGCGACGGCGGTCTGGCCAACTTCGTGAACCGCCTCACGCAGGCGCTCCTCGCCTGCGGGCACCAGCCGGACGTCTTCACCCTCAGCAAGCAGCAGCCGACGGAGATCGATTTCGGCGGCGTGCGCGTGTATCGCACGTGGCCGCGACGCCATCCGCCGTTGCGGCGGCTCTCGCAGTGGCTGTCGCGGTTGCACTGGCGGTTGCGTTTTCCGCTGCCGCTGCCGCGGACGCACCACTATGTGTACGGGGCGCTTGCACTCGGCGAGCTCTTCAACCGCTGGGACCGCGTGCACCGCTATGACCTGGTGCACACGTCGGATTACGGCATGGCGGGGTTGTTCGTGCCGCACAGCGATGACCGCGTGCACGTGGCGCGGAGCAGCTCGACGAGCGACCTGTTCCCGCGTGTGCTGGGCCGGCCGCGTTCGATCGATTTGCGGGTCATCGCGGCGCTCGAGCGGCGGTGTTTGCGCCGGGCGGACGTCGCCTATGCCCCAAGCGAGACGACGGCTCGGCACTACGCCGACCGCCACCGGTTACGGCTGAACGTTGTTCGTCCACCATTTTTGCTGGAGGCGCGGCCGGCGGCGGAAGTGCCGGCCGATGTGCCGCCGCGGTACATGCTGCACTTCGGCACGTTGGGCCCGATAAAAGGTACGGATTGGCTGGCGGCGACGTTGCCGCACGTGTGGGCGCAGGAGCCGGAGTTTGCGCTTGTGCTCGCTGGCAAGGAGGCGGATCCGGGTTTGGTGGCGAGTTGGCGGAAGCAGTGGGGCACGCACGCGGGCCGCGTTTTCTGGCTCGGCAGTCTGCGAAAGCCGGACCTGTACGCCGTCTTGCGGGGGGCGGTGGCGACGATACTGCCGTCACGTTGTGATAATTTTCCCAACACGGCCCTGGAGAGCCTGGCGCTCGGCGTGCCCGTGATTGGCACCAACGGGGCCAGCCTGGACGAACTCGTCGAGCCCGGCGGCAGCGGCGAGCTGGTGCCGGTCGATGACGTCCCGGCGCTGGCGGATGTGCTGTTGCGGGCGTGGCGTGGCGAGGTGCCATGGGTGGGGGCGGGCTTCCGGCCGCCGCGAATTCTGGAAGAGACGCGTCCGGAGTTGGCGGTGGCTCGATTGCTGGAGCTGGCGCGGGTGGGGCAGCGCTCGGGCGCGGTTACGGCGGGTATCTGAAGCGCTCCCCAGCGAGACCCGATAGTAACTCTGGTTCTGACCCGGACGCCGATACCGCGCGCACGCGGCGGCGCGACGGGTTGTGTTCTGCGCAGGTGTCGCGGCATGGATTGCGCCCCGACGAAACCCAACGGTCGCGTCAGTATCGTGATCCCGACGTACAACCGGGCGCACCTGCTGGCGCAGGCCATCGACAGCGCTCTGCGCCAGACGGCCGCCGGCCGGTGCGACGTCGTCGTCGTCGACGACGGGAGCACGGACGAGACGGCGAAGGTCGCGGCGCGGTACGGGTCGCGGATCGAGTACATCTGGCAGGGCAACGGCGGGCTGGCGGCGGCGAGAAACACGGGGATCAGTGCCCTCGGCAACGAGTTTGCCGCCTTTCTCGACGACGACGATGAATGGACGCCGGACAAGACCGAGCGGCAGATTGCCGTGATGGAGCGCTGGCCGGAGGTGGTGTTCGTGGCGGGGCGGGCGCTGAGGCGGTTTGCGGACGGCCGGACGTTGCCGCATCCGGACCCGCCGGTGCCGTTCAACGAGCCGACCGATTTCGCGCCGTTGCTGATGGCCCGGAGCTGCCTGGTGGTGCCGATGCTGCTCGTGCGGCGGCAGTACCTGGAACAGACGGGGCTGTTCTGCGAGCGGCTGCGGCGGGTTGAGGATTATCACATGTGGACGCGGCTGGCGTGTCGCGGGCCGTGCGTCTACATGGATGTGCCGGTGACGACGTATGCGGTGGAGACGCCGGGGGCGTTGACGCGCGATGAGGAGGGCATGCGCCAGGGAGAGCTCGCGGCCCGCCGGTTGTTGCGGCGTGAGCTGCGCTGGCGGCCGGACTGCCGGGATGTGTGGCGGCGGGGGATCGCGGATCACCTGCGGATGATGCGCGATCGGGCGTACCGGGATCGGCGGTACCTGGCCTCGGCGCGGTACGGGATCGAGTCGCTGTGGTACTGGCCGCGAGAGCGGGAGCGGTGGGAATGGGGTAAGCCGTTGCGGGCGTTGTGGCGGGCCGTTGTGCCATCGCCGGCCGTGCCTGATTGAGAGGATGCGTTCGTGTCGCACAGCGCCAGTGAGAATAGCGGCCGGGTGAGCGTCGTAATGCCGACGTACAACCGGGCGAAGCTGCTGGGCCGGGCGATTGACAGTGCGCTGGCGCAGACGGCGGCGGAGCTGTGCGAAATCATCGTTGTCGACGACGGCAGCACGGACAACACGGCAGACGTCGTGGCCGCGTACGGCTCGCGCGTGCGCTACCTGCGGCAGGCAAACGCCGGCGCGAGCGCCGCGCGCAACGCGGGCATCCGGGCATCGACAGGCGAGTTCGTCGCCTTCCTCGACTCGGATGATCTGTGGGAGCCGGACAAGATCGAACGGCAACTGGCGGCGTTTGTGCGCTGGCCGGAGGCCGTGCTCGTGGGCGGACGCGCGGCGGATCGGTTTGCGGATGGACGGGTGCGGTTGCATCCGTTGCCGCCGATCGCGCTGGACGAGCCGGCGGACTTCTTCCTGCCGCTGCTGCGAACGAACTTCCTGGCGACGCTGACCGTCATGGTGCGGCGCGAAGCGCTGGCGGGCATCGAGCTGTTTCCCGAGGACGTGCAGCGGTTCGAGGATTATCACCTGTGGGTGCGGCTGGCGTGCCGCGGGCCGGGTGTGTACGTGTCGGCGCCGCTGGCGACGTACAACGCGGACACGCCGGGGAGCCTGTCGCAGGACCGCGAGGCGATGCTCGCCGCGGAGATCCAGGTGCGATACCTGCTGAAGGACGTGCTGCGTGAACGGCCGGACGGGCGCGAGTACTGGCAGCGGGCGCTGGCTCGTGTGCTGGCGAGTGCCCGCGACCGGGCGTATCGCGGGCGGCGCTTCGGCGAGGCGGCGCGGCTGGCGACGGCGACGCTCTGGCACCAGCCGTGGTCGCGGCCGTCGTGGGAATGGGGCCGACTGGTCGGGAGCCTGTGGCGGGCGGCGGTGACGCGCCCCGGGTAGACGCGGCATGAGCGGAGGAACCGTGGTGAGTGCGGGCGCCGAGCTGGCTAGCGGACGCGTGACCGTCGTCATACCGACGCGGAACCGCGCCGCGCTGCTGGCGCAGGCCATCGACAGCGCCCTCGGTCAGACGGCTGCGGAGCGGTGTGACGTCGTCGTCGTCGACGACGGTAGCACGGACGATACGCCCGCCGTCGCCCGCCGATATGGGAGCCGTATTCGCTACATCCGGCAGCGGCAGGGCGGCGTGTCGGCGGCACGCAACACGGCCGTGTACGCCTGCCCGAACGAGTTCACCGCGTTTCTCGATGATGACGATCTGTGGGCCGCCGAGAAGATCGAGCGGCAACTGGCGGCGCTGGCGCGCTGGCCGGAGGCCGTGCTGGTGACGAACCTGGCGCGGGCCCGCAGCGCAGACGGGCGCGAGCGATTGCACGGTGTGCCGGCGATTCGGCTGGACGGGCCGACCGACCTGGCGCCGCCGCTGTTCGAGAACAACTTCGTGCCGACGCCGACGGTGATGGTCCGCACGCGAGCATTGCATGCGGTCGGGCTGTTCGATACGCGGCTGCGCTGCGCGGAGGATGGGTACACGTGGGCACGGTTGGCATGTCGCGGGCCGGGCGTGTTCCTGGCTGAGCCGCTCACGACGTTCCGGGCGGCGACGGATGGCTTGTCCGGCGATCTGGAGCGGCTGCTGCGATATCAACTGCGCATTCGGTATCGGCTGGCGAGTGAATTACGCCGGCGGCCCGATTGCCGGCCGCACTGGCACCGCGGGTTGGCCCGGGCGCTGACGGATCTACGCGACCTGGCCTATCGCCGCGGCGATTTTGCGACGGCGGCGCGCTATGGTCTGCATTCGCTGCTGCATCGGCCGTGGGGACGTTCGCGGTGGGAGTGGTATCGGCTGATCGAGTCGGCATGCCGGGCGGCGTTCGGCGGCGGTCAGACGGGGGTTGATTCGACGAGTTGAGTGGGGCACGCGTTGTCCGCGGGGGTCGTCGGTTCGTCCAGGCCGAGGATCTGGTTGAGGCAGTCGGCCCAGGATGAGCGGTGCGAGGCCAGCGTGCGCGCCTGGTCGCCGAGAATCGCCAGCAGGCCGGGTTCCTGCGACAAACGGCGGATGGCGGCGGCCAATGCGCCTGGTTGCTCGCGGTCGTATACGAGGCCGCCACCTTCGGCGGTGATGACCTCGGCGAAGCCGGCGCGGACGGCGGGCGGGTTGTGTCGCGGGACGATCGCCGGCCGGCCGCGAGCCATGCCTTCCAGCAGCGTGAGGCCGAAGTTTTCGTAAAGGCTGGTGGAGACGATGCAATCCGCGGCGGCGTAGAAGGGGCCAATGTGCGGATGACCGCCGACGAAGTGGACGCGCTCGCTGAGGCCGGCGGCCTCGGCTTGGGCGGCGAGGGCGGCGAACTCCGGACCGTCGCCGACGATCACGACGTGTTCGCGGCCGTCGAGGTGGGTCCATTCGCGCAGGAGCCAGTCGAAGCTCTTGTTGTGATCGCAGACGCCGACCGCCAACGCCAATAGACCGTCATCGGGCACAGCCAGCGCGTGACGCTGCCGGCGACGCTCGGCCGGATCGGCGTCGGCTGACGGGCAGGTGAAGTGGCACAGCGCCAGGCGCTGCGTCGCGGTGGGATGGAAAGCCTGCGCTTCGCGCCAACTGGCGCGGCTGGGCAGCAAGACCAGGTCGGCGGCGGCGAGGGCGAGGTGCTCGGCGTGGCGAATGCCGGCGAGGTCCGCCCGCTGCCACAACGAGGGCGCGCGGTGTGGCGACCACGTGCACGGCAGGCAATGGCTTAGCAGACACGGGTAGACGTAAATGATCCGGGCGTTGGGCCAGGCTCGCCGGGCGGCGACCACCCAATGCATACTCTGGGCGACGAAGGCATGACGCGGCGGGGGCAGGTGCCGCAGGTGACGGGCGAGCTGTCCGGCCAGGTGCCAACTGGGGACGCGCCAGAGGATCGGCCGCCGACGGAGCGGGACATCGTATTGTGCGGGATCATCGGCATCGCCGGCGGGGCGCTGCCAAGTGGTGCCGAGCAGGAGCGTGGTCAGATCACGACGGCGGCACTCGGCGATGAGGCCGCGGGCCACGGACAATGCACCACCCCAGCCGGCGACCGTACCGGAGCAGGCGAAGATGACGTCGCGGGAGGATGTTGGCGGCTGTGGGGACAACAGCGTATCCGGTCGTAAGCTCTGCAACACGGGTGGGGCGGGCGTCTCGCCCGCCGGGTGCCCAGCGAGTGGCAGGCGAGACGCCTGCCCCACCCAAGTTGGGATGCGAACAGCAGTCAGAGACAGCACCAGTGGTTTCTATCGGTTGGGTTGGCGGGTGACGGAAGGACCGATAACGGCGGCGGCCCGTGGGGATCAGCGGGCGCCGAGGAGGAACGTGCCGATCGTGCGGATGATGATGCCGAAGTCCATGTCGATCGAGCGGTGCTTGAGGTAGTACAGGTCGAAGCACAGCTTGCGGTACGTGTCCTCGACGGTGGCGCCGTAGGGGAAGTGGATCTGGGCCCAGCCGGTCAGACCCGGCTTGAGCAGGTGGCGCTGGCGGTAGTGCGGGATGGCCTTGCTGAGATGGTCGACGAACTCGGGCCGTTCCGGGCGCGGGCCGACGATCGACATCTCGCCGCACAGGATGTTCCAAAGCTGGGGCAATTCGTCCATGCGCGAGAGGCGCAGGAAGCGCCCGATGCGCGTGACGCGCGGGTCGTTCTTGTCCGCCCAGCGGGCACCGTCCTTCTCGGCGTCGACCCGCATGGTGCGGAACTTGTAGATCGTGAAGATGCGGCCGTGGCGGCCAACGCGGCGCTGGCGGAAGAAGACCGGGCCGGCGCTGTCCAGGCGGATCGCGATGGCGATAAGGACCCAGAGCGGCAGCGACAGGACGAGGCCGATCGTGGCGGCGACAACGTCCAGCAGGCGCTTGATCATCTCGTAACCGCTGTCGCTCTGGACGTCGGCGACGAGGAACCACTGGGCGTCGATATCCTCGATGGGCACCTGGCTGAGCAGCTTTTCGACGAAGGTGGGCTGGTCGGTTACGCGGCAGCGGCGATCGAGGCAGGTCAGCACGGTGCGGCCGACCGCCGGATCGGCGCTCAGTTCGGCGCCGACGACCACTTCGTCGATGTCGTGTTCCTTGAGGACCGGTTCGAGGTCGTCGAGGGTGCCGAGGCAGGGGCAGGATCGGCGGAACTCGCGTTCGCTGTCGGCGATGAAGCGCGTCTGCGTCGAGCAGGAGACGACAGGTTGGTCATCGAGGCGCAGGTGGCCGGCGATCTCGATGTGCGGGCGCGGCGTACGTCCGAGAAGGGCGACGGCGTCGCGGACCGAGTCGCCACAACCAACGCAGAGGACCCGCCGGCGGACGTCGGTGACGGCTTCGTGGGCGAACAGGCGCGCTCCGATGGTCACGGCGCAGCAGGGCAGCGCGACGAGCAGGCTGAGCCAGCGTGACGTTGCGCTGTAGAAGAGCAGGAAGATGCAGGCGTGGGCCAGGATGAGGCCGAAGCCCAGCGTCATGATGGTGCGCACCATGATGCGGCTGCGGGCCGCCAGCGTCTTGTTCTCATAAAGACCGAAGACCAGGCCGGCCAGGATGAAACTGCCGCCGAAGGTCATGCCGCTGAGGAGGGGGCCGGCGACCCAGGTGAAGCCGCCGTGGCCGAAGACGAGCAGCGAGTGCGCGCCGTAGGTGGCCAGCGCCACGAAGATGAAGTCGAAGTAGGCCCAGAGGGTGGGACCGGCGTGGCCGAGCGTGCGCCACAGACCGGGGACCGGCCGCTTGCGGGATTGCGGCCGCCGGCGGGCGACGGTCGGTGACCCCGGGCGCGACGGCGCGACGGCCTGAGCGGTAGGCGTTCCCGTTACTGAAGAATCTGCCGCAATACTCATGCGCGTACCATGCTTCCCTGTGCCTCGGGATTCACTTCCTCGAAGTCATCGGTTGCCCCTGGGTGGACCGTGAGTTACGGCAGTGCGGTTCGGGGGCGCACGTTCCGCGCCGCCGTTACCGGTCCTGAGGCGGCCGGGCGGCGCGGCAACGGGGTGGTCCGAGAACCGCGGTTTCCCCTTCGTCGCTGCGAAAAACGAGTGGATCGGGGCCCTGGTCCACTTTGGTGGTCTTCTAAATCATGTCCCCACCACTCCGTTTCGATAACAACACCAAGACGCGATCGACGGAGTACCAGGATGCTTCGCGCTGTTAGCGCTTGTCTGATCACGGGCGTGCTGTCCGTCCTGCTGGCCGGCTGTCAGACCGGTCATCGGGTGGCATACGAGGCGCGCCTGGAAATGACGAGCCTGCACGCGGGGCTGCCCATGCCGGACAACTCCTTCACGCAACTGACCGGGGGTCAGACGCAGAACCGTTTCCCTTGTCCGCTGGCCATTGCCCGGCTCGTTCCGGGGAAGGATGCGGAAGAGGGTGCGCTGGTCACGGCGAAGATGACGCCCGCGGAACAGTCGGCCTGGGCCGAGGCGTTTCGCGGGTTCAGTGCGATCCGGCACCTGGTGTTCCTCGCGCCGCGCAGCCTGCTGCCCGACGGGCGTGACGACATGCAGGCGCTGCTGGCCGCGGCCGGTCGCATCAACGCCCCGCTGCTTCTCGTGCACGTCGTGAACCGTTACGGGCCGAACTCGGCCCAGGTGTTCGGCGTGCTGTACGACGTGGCGAGTGGTTCGCCGCTGGCGACGGTGGGTGCGTCGCAACGCATCCTCGACGAAGACGGCGACGAAGTGGCCCTGGACAACGAGCACGAGGATTTGCGGGAGATGGATGCCCGCTACCAGGCCACGCGCAGTTTTGAGACGTATACGGTGGCCTGCCTTCGCGAGCAGGTAGGCCTAGATGTGCCGCCGGAGCATCCGCTGGAGCATGACTGGTTCCCGATCTACCCGCGGTACCAGATGATGCCGCCGCCGCCGGCCAAGGGTGCGGCACCGGCCGGCGGGTCGCCGGCGGGTGCGGCGCCGGCCGCGCCGACGACGCAGCCGGTGGGGTCGAACCCGGAGGGGCTGCCGCCGCCGGCGCCCAACCGGCCCATGCGGGTGGCCACGCCGCGGCGTCCTGCCAATCCCTGACCGGTCGCGACCGGGGGTCGGGAAGGTCCGATCACTGTGCCGCACCGGGGTGGGGGGCTAGAATCCTGACCATGAGCGCGGATCCCCTGAACGCCACGCTGATCGAGCGCCATGATCTCAATGAGATGTTGAGCATCGTGCGGGTGCGCCCGGACAGCGGGCGGGTACCGGACTTCACGCCGGGACAGTTCATCACACTGGGGCTGCCGAAGGAGATACCGGCGGAGGTGGCCGCGATTCGGCCGCGGCGGCCGGGTCGGACGCCGATGACACGGCGGGCGTATTCGATCGCCTCGCCGCCGGGCGAGACCGAGGCGTACGAGCTGTTCGTCGTGCTGGTGACGGAGGGAAAGCTGACGCCGAAGATGTGGACGCTGAGCGAGGGGGACCGGTTGTGGATGGACGAGGTGGCAAAGGGGGAATTCACGCTGGAGCGGGTGCCGGCGGGGCAGGATCTCGTGTTGATCTCGACCGGGACGGGGATTGCTCCGTTCATGTCGATGCTGCGCCACTACCGGGGGACGGGGCGGTGGCGGCGCGTGGTGCTGATTAACGGCGTGCGGCGGGTGAGCGACCTCGGCTACCGGGCGGAGTTGGAGGCGATCTGCCGCGAAGACGCCAGCGTGCGGCACGTGCCGGTCGTGTCGCGGGAAGGGAAGGCGGACGGCTGGGACGGCTTGCACGGGCGGGTGCCGGCGGTCCTCGAACCGGAGACGTATGAACGGCTGGTGGGCAGCCCGCTGGATCCGGCGAGCTGCCAGGTGTGTCTTTGCGGGAACCCGGGGATGATCGACGACGTCGAGGCCCTGCTGCATGAACGCGGCTTCCGAACGCAGACGGACGATCAGCCGGGCAACATCCACGTGGAACGCTACTGGTGACCAGGGCGGCGGCCTGCGGGCCGGTGCCGCGAGTGCCGAGGGAGCCTGCCGATGAGTACGAAGACGATCACGAAGCGTCCTGCCGCCCGACCGCCCTGCGCCGCCGACGCGCTGCTGGAGGGCTTCCTGTACCACCTGCGGTTCACGCAGGGTGAGGCGTGGGCGTCGGCGCAGCCGTACGACCACTTCGTCGCCCTGGCGCTGGCCGTGCGCGACCAGTTGGTGGACCGCATGGTGGCGACGCAGAAGACGTACCTAGAACAGGACGTGAAGCGCGTCTACTACCTGTCGCTGGAGTATCTGCTGGGGCGGCTGCTGCGCAACAACCTCGTGTGCCTGGGGCTGTACGAGGAATGCCGGCGGCGGATGGCCGGGCTGGGGCTGGATCTGGACCAGGTGTTCGAGCTGCAGCCGGACGCCGGCCTGGGCAACGGCGGTCTCGGCAGGCTAGCGGCGTGCTACCTGGACAGTGCGGCGACGCTCGAGCTGCCGTTCTACGGCTACGGCATTCGCTACGAGTTCGGGATCTTCGAGCAGGACATCGCGGACGGCTGGCAGGTGGAGCGGCCGGACTACTGGCTGCGGTTCGGCTCGCCGTGGGAGATTCCGCGGCCGGAGTTCACGTGCCCGGTGCGGTTGTATGGCCACGTCGAAGAGGAGCACGATGCCCGCGGGCGGTACCAGGCGCGCTGGCGCGGGTACCGCACGGTGATCGGCCTGCCGTACGACGTGCCGATCATCGGGTACGGGGCGAACACGGTGAACATCCTGCGGCTGTGGTCGGCGCGGGCGTCGGCGACATTCGACCTGGCGGCGTTCAACCGCGGGGGCTATGTCGAGGCGGTGCGCGAGCAAGCTCTCAACGAGACGATCACGAAGGTGCTGTACCCCAGCGATGAGCTGGACGCCGGCCGGGAGCTGCGGCTGACGCAGGAATACTTCTTCGTGGCCTGCACGCTCAGCGACATCATCCGCCGGTACGAGAAGACGCACGACACGTTCGACGCCTTCCCGGACAAGGTGGCCATCCAGCTCAACGACACGCATCCGGCGCTGGCGGTGGCCGAGCTGATGCGGGTGTTCGTGGACGAGCGGGGGCTGCCGTGGGAGCGGGCCTGGGAGCTGACGCGGGGCACATTCGCCTATACGAACCACACGCTGCTGCCGGAGGCGCTGGAGCGCTGGCCGGTGCCGCTGCTGCGGAACGTGCTGCCGCGGCACTTGCAGATCATCTTCGAGATCAACCAGCGGTTCCTGGATGGCGAGGTGCGAAAGCGCTGGCCGAACGAGGCCCACCGGCGGCAACAGCTTTCGCTGATCGAGGAGGGCCCGGTGCAGCAGGTGCGCATGGCCCACCTGGCCATCGCCGGCAGCCACAAGGTCAACGGCGTAGCGGCCCTGCACACGCGGCTGCTGACGTCGCGGGTGGTGCCGGCCTTTGCGGAGCTGTGGCCGGACAAGTTCATTAACGTGACCAACGGGGTGACGCCGCGACGCTGGCTGCTGTCGTGCAACCCGGCGCTGGCCGGGGCGATCACGGAGCGGATCGGCGACGGCTGGGCGCGCGAGCTGGACGAGCTGCAAGGGCTGGAGGCGTACGCGGACGATCCGGAATTCCGGGCGACGTTCCGGGAGATCAAGCGGGCCAACAAGCAGCGGCTGGCGGCGTGGGTCCGCCGGCGGCTGGGCGTGGCGCTGGATCCGGGGGCGCTGTTCGACACACAGGTGAAGCGGCTGCACGAGTACAAGCGGCAACTGCTGAACATCCTGCGGGTGGTGATGCACTATCAGCGGCTGGTCGACCTGCCGCAGCTCGACGTGGTGCCGCGGGTGGTGCTGTTTGGGGCCAAGGCGGCGCCGGCGTACGGGCGGGCCAAGCTCATCATCAAGCTGATCAACGAAGTGGCCCGCGTGGTCAATCGCGATCCACGCGTCGCGGAGCGGCTGCGGGTCCTGTTCCTGCCGAATTACAACGTATCGCTGGCCGAGGCGATCATTCCGGCCACGGACCTGTCGGAGCAGATCTCGACGGCGGGGACGGAGGCCTCGGGTACGGGCAACATGAAGTTCGCCCTGAACGGGGCACTGACCATCGGCACGCTGGACGGGGCGAACATCGAGATTCGCGAGGCCGTCGGGGCGGAGAACTTCTTCCTGTTCGGGCTGACCGCCGACGAGGTGGCCCGACGGCGGGCGGAGTACGACCCGTGGCGGGTGTACAATGACGACGAGGCGGTTCGGCGGGCGCTGGACGGCCTGGCCGGCGGCGAGTTCAGCCCCGGGCAGCCCGGGCTGTTCCGCGAGATCCGCGACTGGCTGACCCGCGACGGTGATCACTACATGCTATTGGCGGATATGGCCTCGTACGCGCAGGCCCAGGAGCGGGTCGACGCGCTGTGGCGTGACGAGGAGGCGTGGAGCCGGGCGGCTATTCTGAACGTGGCCCGCATGGGCCGCTTCTCGAGCGACCGGGCCGTGCAGGAATACGCCGAGAACATCTGGGGAGCGCAACGGACGCCGATCGAAATGCCCGCCGGTGAGTTCGCCTACAGCGAGGCGCCGTGTGACTCGGCGGCGCCGACGGCGGCCCCGGTGCGTGGCCGGGGCAAGGCCAAAAAGAGTGCTCCGTGAGCCGGCCGGGGGGCCGAGTCACGGAGCACGGTGATCGGTCGCGATCGCCTACTTGGCGCAGCGTGAGCGGCAGCCAGTCCTGGCGGTCTTCTTCTTGGCGACCTTCTTCTTGGCCACCTTCTTCTTAGCCACCTTCTTCTTGGCGACTTTCTTCTTGGCCATGGCGCATTCCTCCAAGAGACTTTGCCCACAAACGCTTGTGAGTCGCCGCAGTATCTAGCAAATGGCCACCGGCAAGTCAACGACCTTTCTGGCGCTGTTGCGTCACGAAATTGGGGTCGGGGTCGCGGGGTTGGTCGGGCGGCCGTTGGCCTACCCGGGGCGCGCGGGTCGGGGTAAGCTGTCGGGCGCACGAGTGCCTGCGGGCCGGGGACGCGCACTCGGGAAAGGAACGTGCGGGAATGCCTACGAAAATCGCGATCTTCTGGCCTGGTGACTATCGCCCCAAACCCAACGAGCAGGCCCTGCCCAACGTGCAGCAGGCTACCGCCCAGCTCGAGGGCGCGCTGAAGAAGCTCGGTCGACCCAGCTACCGCATCGAGGGATTTCTCACTCGCCCGCACGAGGCCATCGAGAAGCTCGGGCCCGTTGAGGACCCGCTCATCGGCGTTTGCGTCCACTGGTTCTACGGACCGCACACTACCGACGGCGTCGTGGGCAAGGACAACCCGCTGCTGCTGGCCAGCAACTTCTCCGGCACGTGGCCCGGGCTGGTGGGTTTGCTGAACACCGGGGCTTGCCTGGAAAGCGTCGGGCGCAGCTTCTCCCGAGCCTGGACGAGCGCCGACGACTGGACCAGTGACGCGGCCTTCATGGCTCACCTTGATGAGTGGTGCACCACCGGACGCATCCGCTACCCCGAGGACGAATTGCACTACACCGCGGCGATCACGCCCGAGGCCCGGCAAGTCGCGGAGCAGGTGGCCGGCGACATCCGCCGGCGGCGGGCGCTGGCCCTCATGCTCGGCGATACCTCGATGGGCATGATCAACGGCTACTTCGGCCACCGGCTGCTCAACCCGATCGGCTTCACCGAGCACAAGGTCGATCAGGCCTGGATCATCGACCGCGGCCGGCGGATCGAGGACAAGCGGCTCGACGCGGCCCTGGCCTTCGTCAAGGAGAAGGGCGTCACGTTCCACTGGGGCGAGGGCGACGCCGCCGACTTCGACGAGAAGGCGACCCGCGAGCAGTTGCGCGACTACCTGGTGGTGCTGGACCTGGTGCGCGAATTCCGGGCCGACTGCGTCGGCTGGCAGTACCAGTTGGGCCTGCTGCCGCTGCGGCCGCCGTCGGACTTCGCCGAGGGGCTGCTCAACAGCGCGTGTCGCCCGGAAGGGGACGGTGACACGATTGCCACGGCGACCGAGGGCGACCAGGGCAACCTGGTGCCGATGGAGCTGATGAAACGCGTGCTGAAGGCGCGGAAGCTGCACCAGGGCGTGATGTTCCACGACGTCCGCTGGTGCGGCGAGCACGACGGCCGCGACGTGTGGGTGCTGCTCAACAGCGGCTCGTGCAGCGCGTACGCCTTCAACCACGACCCCGCTTCGCTGGCCGGCGTGCATTCCTATCGCCAGCCGGCGGGGTATTTCCCGGTACCGGGCGGGACGTTCACCGGCGAGAGCCTGCCCGGGCGGATCACCTGGTCGCGGGCGTACCTCAAGGGCGGCGAGTTGTGGATGGACGTCGGCCGCGGCGAAGTGGTCAAGCTGCCGCCGGCCAAGCGCGACGCCTGGTGGTCGGGCACGACGCGGGAGTGGCCGCTGATGACCGCTGACCTGGGCGTGCGGCTCGATACGATCATGGCCCACTACCTGAGCAACCACGTGGCCGTGGCCTACGGCGACATCTTCGGCGAGATGGTGGCCCTGAGTCAGGCGCTGGGCTTCAAGGTGCGCGTGCTCGGCACCGAGTAAGCGGGCCGGCCGACAGAGCCGAAGCATTGGTGTTTGCTGCGTCCGCGGCCGCATGGTTCGCGGACGTAGCCGTCTGCTTGACCAGCCTCGGTTTGGGGGGAAGAATCCGTCGAAGCACGTTTGATGGCGGCCGGGGAAGGAAGCATCCCGCACGCCCCAGAAAAACTACCGCGCGCGACGGCCAGGCAGGGATGTGCCCCAGGCCGGACGTGCGCCAGCGCTGCAGGGCCGAGCCATGCTGACCGACAACATCCTGGACCTGATCGGAAATTCGCCTTTGTTGAAGCTCAATGGCGAGCGGATCTACGCGAAGGCGGAGTTTCTGAACCCCGGGGGCAGCGTCAAGGACCGCGTGGCCCGGGCCCTGATCGAGGGGGCCGAGCGGCGCGGGGAGCTCAAGCCGGACTCGGTCATCGTCGAGCCGACTTCGGGCAACACGGGCATCGGCCTGGCGCTGGTCGGGCGGCAGAAGGGCTACCGCGTGCGGATCGTCATGCCCGAGGGGATGAGCGTCGAACGGAAGAAGCTCATCCTTGCGCTCGGGGCCGAGCTGGTGCAGACGCCCGATCGCGAGTCGATCCCCGGCGCCGTGGCTCGCGCCCGGCAGATCGCCGCCGACGATCCCCGTGTCTACATGCCCGACCAGTTCGGGAATCCGGACAACCCGCGGGCCCACTACGAAGAGACGGCACCGGAGCTGTGGCGGCAGATGACGGGCAACATCGATTGCTTCGTGGCCGGTGTGGGCAGCGGTGGGACGTTGCAGGGCGTGGGTCGCTTCCTCAAGGAGCGGCGGCCTGGCGTGAAGATCATCGCCGTCGAACCAAAGAACGTGGCGGCTCTGCTCGGCCACGAGCCCGGCCTGCACCAGATCCAGGGTATCGGCGACGGGTTCATCCCGGCGGTGCTGGACGTCTCGCTCGTCGATGACGTCGTGGAGGTGACCGACGAGGACGCGATCGAGACGACGCGGCAGCTCGGCGCCAACAACGGTTTGCTGGTCGGGATCTCGTCGGGGGCGAACGTCTGGGCGGCGCGACAACTCAAGGACAGGTTCCGCGGCAACATCGCCACCGTGCTGCCGGACCGTGCCGAGCGGTATTTCAGCACGGCGCTGCTGTAGCGCGGCTCCCGCCGCCGATCATGTGTTGAATCCCGCGGGCGGCATCCACTAAGATTGAGACTGGCGTATCAGGCGAGCCGCCGGCGGCCATGGGGCCGGCCGGCCGTATCTGGGTTCGTCTGTCGACACCGGAGGAGAAGAGGATGACGGCGAAGGGGTTGTGTATTGCGCTGCTGGCGGTGTGGGGGACGGGGTTGGCCGGCGCGCAGATCATCCGGGTGGACGACGATGCGCCGGCGGGTGGCGACGGAAGCAGTTGGACGACGGCGTTTCGGTGCCTCCAGGATGCAATCGCCGTCGCCGGCACGGGGACGGAGATTCGCGTGGCCGGGGGGCGGTACTTCCCGGATCGCGACGAGGTCGGGGAGATCACGCCGGGTGATCGGTCGGCGTCGTTCATGCTGAGGGCGCACGTGGCGGTGCGGGGTGGCTATGCGGGTCTGGCCGATCCGGAGCATCCGGACGTGCGGAACCTGTCGCTATACGAGTCGATCCTCAGCGGCGATCTCGCTGAGGATGACGAGCCCGGCTTTGTGAACGATGCGGAGAACAGCCGGCACGTGGTCTATGGCCCGGGCGTGTCGTCGACGGCGGTGCTGGACGGGGTGACCATCACGGGGGGCAACGCCGACGGCGAGGGGGATGCGTCCGAGGGCGGCGGAATGCGTCTGGACGGCGCGCAGCCCACGCTCGTGGATTGCCTGTTCACGGCCAATCGCTGCGCCCGCAATGGTGGCGGATTGGCCGCCGAGTCGAGCAGTCCGGCGATGACCCGCTGCCGTTTTGTGGGCAACGAGTCCGGCGAGGATGGCGGCGGGGCCTGGCTCTATTACTACAGCAGCCCGACGATCACGGATTGCACGTTTGAGGACAACCGGGCGAATGACTACACCGGCGGCGGGCTGGTCTGCCACAACAATTGCCACCCGCGGATTGAGGGCTGCACGTTTCGGCGGAACTGGACGTGGGGGCACGGCAGCGCCATCTACTGTTACTGGAGCTACCCCACCATCATCGAGTGCACTATCGTCGGCAACTCGGGCGCATCGGCCATCTCCTGCTGGAATCACAGTGATCCGACGATCACGCGGTGTGTTCTGGCTGGCAACGACAACGACGCCTACGGCGGGGCCCTGCTGTGCTCCAACGGCCAGCCCACGCTGAGCGATTGCCTGATCACCGGCAACCGGTCCGCCGGCTATGGCGGCGGCGTGTACTGCTCCAGTTCGAGCGACGTGAACATCACGAGTTGCCGGATCGTCGGTAACCGATCGATCGATTTCCAGGCCGACGGGGCGGGGCTGGCCTCTGACCGCAGCTCGCTTACGGTGCACAACTCGGTGCTCTCCGGCAACGTCGCCGAGGAGTACGGTGGCGCGTTGTGGGCGCGGAGCGAAGCGACCCTGACCCTGAGCCTTTGCACACTGGCGGACAACAGCGCCGCCGCCGGGAGGACCCTGGGCTGCGACTCGTACGAGCAGAGTGAGCCGAGCACGATCCACTTCACGAGCTGCATCATCTGGAACGGCGGCGATGAGGCCTGGAACAACGACGCTTCGACGATCAACGTGAACTACAGCGCCGTGACCGGCGGCTGGTCGGGCACGGGCAACACCGGCGACGATCCGCTCCTGGTCGACGGCGGCAGCGGCACGTGGACCGCGGTGGCCTTCGATGAAGCGACGTGCCAGATCACCTTCACCGACGCGGGTGCGGCCTGGACGCCCGGGGCGCTCGTCAACCAGCGGGTCAACCCGGATCTGTCGCAGGGGCTGCACTTCGTGGCCATTGCCAACACGGCGACTACGATCACGACGTGGGCCGATGCGGCCACGATCATCGGCGGCTGGCCGTCGGTGACGGTCGGCGACGCGTACGCGTTGTACGAGGATCGCCTTAGCGGCGGCTCGCCCTGCGTGGATGCGGGCGATCCGGCGTACGTCGCGGCCTCGGGTGAACTCGACCTCGACGGTGAGCTGCGTGTCTGGGACGGCGATGGCGACGACACCGCCCGCGTGGACATGGGCGCCGACGAGTACGGCTCGTTCCGGCTGGGCGATATGGCGTGCGACGGGCTGGTTAACAACTTCGACATCCGCCCGTTCGTGCTGGCGATCACTGATCCGGAGGCGTACGCGGAGGCGTATCCGGACTGCGACTACATGTTGGGCGACCTCACCGGCGATGGCCTGGTGAACAACTTCGATATCAGTCCGTTCATCCGGCGGATCACGCAGCCGTAGACGCTGCGCCGGCCCGGAGGCCGGTCATCCGTACCGGGCGGGCGCGGTGTGCCGCGGGATGGCGGGCGACCCTGAGGTGCTGCGATGCACACGCAGAACCGGCTGCTTTGCGGCGTGGCTGCCCTGGTGTTGCTGGCGGCCGCCCCCGGTACGAACGCTACGTGGTCCATCGTCATCGCCGACACGGCGACGGAAGAGGTTGCCGTCGGCACCGTGACGTGCCTGAACGACTTCGACCTGCTGGCCCTGGTGCCTGTGGTGGTCGTCGGAAAGGGCGCCGCGGCGTGCCAGGCGTCGGGTGATTTTGACGGCGTGCGCCGGCCGATCCTCTTTGCCCATCTGGCCGCCGGCACGCCGCCGGCGGAGATCCTCGAACTGCTCGCCCAGGTGACCGGTCACCAGTCGCGGCAATACGGGATCGCCGACACGCAGGGTCGCACGGTGACCTTCACCGGCAGCGGTGCCTCGCAGTGGAAAGGCGGCCTGACCGGGCAGAGCGGCACGATGGTCTACGCCGTGCAGGGCAACGTGCTGACCGGCGCTTGCGTTGTGGAGGACATAGAGGAAGCCCTGCTGACCACGCCGGGCGACCTGCCGGACAAGCTGATGGCGGCGATGCAGGCGGCCCGCGCCGCCGGCGGGGATGGGCGCTGCTCCTGCTCAGTCAGCCAGCCGACGCGGTGCGGTTGTCCGCCATCGTCGTTCACGAAGTCGGGGCACATCGGCGGGATGATCGTGGCCCGCCTGGGCGACATGGACGATCCGGTTTGCGACATCAACGGCTGCACCGATGGCGACTACTTCATGCGGCTCAACGTCGCCCACCAGCCGGGCTACCGGCCCGACCCCGTGTTGCGCCTCCAGGAGAAGTTCGACGACTGGCGGGCTGACCAGGTCGGCCGGCCCGACGCGGTGCATTCGCAGGCGGCGATCGGCCCGCTGCCCATCCTCCCCGACGGCGCCTCGGTCACCACGCTGACCATCACGCTGCTGGACTGGCAGGATCTGCCGATCACGGCCGACCCCATCAGCCTCACCGTTACGCACGCCGCCGACAGCGCCGGCTTGTCGACGATCGGCGATGTGACCGACCTGGGCGGCGGCACGTACACCGTGACGCTGACCGCGGGAACGCACGCCGGCATCGACCGGTTCCTCGTGACGGCGGATGACGGCGTGCGGCCGGTGATTCTGCTGCCGCAGTCGGTGCTGCAGTACTTCGCCTTCGGTGACGTGAACTGCGACGGGCGGGTGAACAACTTCGATATCCGTTCATTCGTCCAGGCGATGACCGATCCGGAGGCATACGCCGTGGATCACCCGGACTGCAACGTCATGCTTGGCGACTGCAATGGTGACGGCGCGGTCAACCAGTTGGATATCCACGGGTTCGTGCACCTTCTGCTGGCGGGATCGTAGGCGCTAGGCGTAGGTGTCGAGGAACTGCGGCGTGGCGGGGGTGGTCGCGTAGGCGGCGCTGAGGCGCGGGGCGTCCAGCCGGCTCGAGCCGGTGTCGGCCGCATCCATGGACTTGCTCGTGGTGTCCGCCGAGGTGTCGGCGGGAGCGGCGCCGGTCTGTTCGGCGCGCTGGCTGTTGAGTTCGGCCCGGGCTTCCTGGATCAGGCGGGCTGCCTTGGCCGCGACGGCGCGATCCTGGGCCGAGGGCGTGGCCGGGGCAAGCGCGGCCGCCCGCACCGTTTCCATCTTCTGAATCGTGGCCTCGGGATCGTCGGGTACCGACGACGTGTCGATGTGCACCTCGCCGGCCGTGGCGTATTTCTGCCCGTCGGGTCCGGTCGTGTATTCGAAGCGGGCTCCGCCGATGGCGAAGGAGCCGGCGGCGGAGAGGTGCGCCTGCTCGTGCTGGCGGATCTCGGCGTCGGTTTGCTCGAGCTCGTCGACCTCCGCCTGCTCCTCTTCGGTGAGCGGCTGCTCACCGGCGGATTCCGGCGAACCCGTGCGGGACGAGCGGGCAGCGGCCTGATCTTCGGCGGCGAGCATCCGCCGGGCCGACGGGCTCAGCTCGACCGTGTCTTCCACCTCATCCCAGGGTGCCCGGGCCGACTCGGGCTGCGCCTCGTCCGGGCGCGTCCGCTGGTCTGAACGGCGCTGGACGGCGTCGCTCGGGCGGATGGGCTCAAGCTCCGCGGCGGCGCGGGCCAGCAGGTAGCCCGCCCCCAGCGGGTTGGCAACACCTGACATGAGGCCGGCGATAGTCATATACTCCTCAATCGAACGTCGCCCGCGACGGCGCGTCTCGGCAGCATCGGCTGGAGGAAAAAAGCAGTTCAATAAGAAAGCGTGGCCCGAGGACTTTGGTGTGGACTTTTGTTCGGCGGGAGGTCGCCAGGATGGGCCTTTGGCCCTATAATCCCGCCCGAGCGAGGAACGCCGGGGCCACGTACACGGAGGTACGGTAATGCCTTCCCAGGGATCATTCTGGCGGCGGATGGGCGCGTTGTTTCGCGGAGGCGGCGCGAGCCAAATGTCCGATAACGGACACGGGGGCACCAACGGACATAGCGACGGTTCGGCGGAGAGCGGAGCGCTGAGCCGCTGGCGGCGGCGCGAGCCGAGCGTCGCCCAGATGCGCGAAGGCTATCACCGCGTCGTCGAACTGATGGACGCGCTCGAAGAGCATTTCCGCAAACAGGACGAGCGCAGCGCACGCCTCAGCGACTCGATGGAGCGCGTGGCGGGCACGCTGGGCCAGCTCGAGCAGGTGCAGCGCGTCGAGCAGGGTCACGTGCAGACCATCGCCGACCAGGTCGCGAACGTGGGCGAGCATGCGGCGTCGATCTCGGCGTCGTTGGCGCAGATGCCGAAGTCGATGCAGGTTCAGGCCGAGGCCGTGCGCACGATGCTCCAGCGGCTGGAGATCTCGCAGGAATCCGATACGCAGCTCATGCATTCGTTGCAGCAGCTCGGCCGCGCGGTGGACACGCTGGGCACGTCGGCCACGGTGCAGGTGCAGACGCTCGAACGGCTCAACAGCGCCGAACGCGAGCAGCACGCGGCGCTGACGACGTTCGTCCAGGAGCAGAGCCGGCGGTTCCTGCTGGTCATCATCGTGGCGACGGTTCTTGTCGTGGGGGCGCTGGGGGCACTGACCGTCGCGATCCTCATGCAGCTCGGCCGGTAGGTGATCGACATGGCGCAAGTCAGAGCCGAGCCGATGCGGCGGGGCGGGCGCAGTCGTCGCCGCTCCGCGACGTCCAAACGCTGGATGCCACTGTTGGCGATCGTGCTGGGGCTGCTGCTGACGGCGGCCCTGGGGCGGCTGGCAGCGGCGACGTGGTCGTTGCTCCAGGACGGTGCCCGCCGGGTGAGCCTCGCCTGTGTAGAGAACACGAACGAAGCAAGCTGAGAAGCGGGCGCGGGCGGTGCTACTGCTTCGCCGCCGGCGACCGGATTGTCTGCACCGCCAGGCCCTCGGCTTCGGCCCGGGCGAGGTACACGCGGACCACGAGCTCCTGTCCGGCGAAAGCCTTCGGCCAGGGCAGTGTTTTCTCGAACGTGCGCTCGTCGAGTTTCAGGGGGACCGTGTCCAGAACGAACTGATTGGCTTTCTCGTGGTTGGCGCGCAGGCGGGCCACCTGCTGCTCGACGGACAGGTCGGGCGTGGACGGCTGGAGGTCAGGCGGCTCGCTGGTGAGCGGGCGTTCGAGCGTGAGCTGACCGGCAGCGCCGGCGAGGGCTTCGGGCACTGAGCCCGTCACCGTCAGGCCGGCGTCGGTGGCCTTCACCGTCAGCGTAATCTCGTGCGTCATCGCCGGCAGACGCAACGCCGGATCGCCGAGGAGGATAATCATTTCCTGGTGTTCGCGGCGTTGGATAGGCTCGGGGGTCGAGGGGTCGCCGTCGACGGCGTCGAGCGTGCGGTAGATGAACGGGTTGACGGGCGTTTCGGCCAGGGCGCGGCGCATGGCCAGCCAGAGCTCGCCGAGGCGCGGGGCGGCGGTGGCGTTGGGCAGGTTGGTCAGCAGGCCCTCGGTGGAGAGCATGGCCATGTTCGCCCAGCAGATGTCCTGGTAGCCGATGACGGCAGCCGGGCCTCGCGGGTTGCGTATGGCGGTCAGGCCGTAGCTGGGGGCTCGCTTGCCAGTGAGCTGCGTGCCGTTGCAGCCGAACGTGAACAGCAGGCTGCCGTGCGGGCCGAAGTCGGTCTGCGCCCATTCGTTGCGATCGAAGGCGAGCCACAAGGTGCACGGCCAGAAGCCGTAGGCGTTGGAGTGGCCGATGTAGAGGATGAGGGCCGGACCGCGGCGGATGTACTCGATGGCCCGCGGCAGCAGCTCGTCGTCGGCCAGTGTGAAGCGGGATTGCGGATTCTGGTAGATGGCTTGGCCGGCCCATAGCGGATCGAGCTGGCCCAGGCGCGACATGGCCAGGTTCTCGACGACGCGGTCGACGATCGGGTTGTACGAGGGTGCTCCGGCCAGTAGCACGAACTCGCGCTTCCACGTACCGGGCCGCGACGTCGTCTCCCAGGCGACGGTCTTGCGCACCATCGCCGCGGCTTCGGCGACGTTGGCCGCCGGGAAGCGGCCGACCGGGACGCGGGCCAGGACCTCGCCGTCGTCGCAGCCGTAGCCGTTGTCGGTGTGCAGGCTGACCATGCGGGCGACCGTGCCGGGCAGGGCGGGCACGCAGCAGGGCGGCGGGGCCTCGGCGTCGGGTTCCTGCGGCACGCCGACGAGCAGGACATAGCTGGCCTCGGGCCGCTGCTGCCAGATGGCGCGGACGCGGTCGCGCAGGGCGGTGGCCGTGTCGGCGTCGATCGTCGGCGGCGCTTCGAGCAGTGTCACCGCGAAACCCTGCTGCTCACGCAGGGCAACGAGCGGTTGCAGCGTCGCTCGCAGTTCCGGTGCGGTGACCACGATCCACTGTGGCGGATCCGGATCGCCGGCGACAGCGGGCGACAGAACGAGCGCCGCGAGCACAACCAGCAACAGAGGCAGCCAAACCAGCGTATTCTTCACGTCGGGTCCCCTTCTCTTTCGCCGGCGAAGGCAGCGGGAGCCCTCATCGCCGTTGATCGGCACAGCGTACCGTCGGTGACGCTGGATGAGAAGCAGGCGGTTCGGGTGGCGGCGGCTACAATCCCGAGGTTGGGCGCGGTGCCCGGGCCGGCGAGCACAACACGGAGTATTCGCTCATGGCGACCAAGACGGTTTCCTGCGCCAAGCTGGGCAAGACACTGCCCGGCCTCGACGAATCAACGCCCGCCGGCAGTCAGGCGCTGCGCATGTGCCTGCTCTTCGGCGGCAAGGAGCTGGCCGAGCGCGTGAAGGAGCATGTCTCGGCCGAGGCGTGGGGCATGTGGGCCGATCATATGCGCATGGTCATCAACGAGTTCCGGCTCGACCCGACGTCGGACGAGTCGAACGCGGTGTTGCGGCAGCATATGGAGGCGTTCTTCTTCGGGGAGCAGCAGAACCTGCCGGGTTACGTTCCGCAGGAATAAGCGCAGCGCCGGGTGCCACTGGTGGCTTGTCCACCAGTGCCGGATGTCTTCTCCGACCGACGACCGACGCGGAGGTCGGCTGCTACGTTGCGGGTCGCGCGTTCCTCGACGATCGACGTTGGCCACGGGGGGCCAACGCTACGACGGCCGACGCGGAGGTCGGCCGCTACGGCGTGCGGTCACGCGCCGATCAGTCGGGCCGGGGCCAGAAGACGTGGTCGTTGGTGTCGAAGCGCTTGTCGTGAACACCGCCCTCGTCGGTGCCGTTGGCGCCCACGGTGTACAGCACGAAGTCGTCGCCATCGAGCCGATAGCGGAACGGCTGCCCGGAGAACGGATCGACCGCCGTCGTGCCGGCGCCGAGTGCTTCGAGTGAAGCGGGCAGCACGCCGTGCAACTGCCGATAGGCCATGAGCTCCGTTACCAGTGTCGCCGCCCGGCGGCAACTTTCGCCACGGGCCTGCACGGTGTGCACGCGAGAGAAGCTCGGGACGAGCGTTTTCATGACCGGGTTGACCGTGGGGTCGGCGGCGAGCTGGGCCTCGAGCAGGGCCATCTGCGCCTGGGCTTCCTGGTAGGGCAGCGTGACCGCCACACTGACGGCGTCGTAGAGGGCGTTGACGTCCTGGACCGTCCTGGCGTAGTCGTCGCGGCCGAGCGTGGGTTGAAGTTCTCCGACGGCGCTGCCTTCGCCGGTCAGGTTGGACAGCACCGAAGCCCACTCGCGATCGAGCGTGTACGTGCCGGTGGCCGGGTCGAGGTGGTAAGAGCGTTGCAGGCTGTCGAGGAACATGGCCCGTTCGACTTGCAGCGTTTCCTCCAGGGGGCGCGGCGGCGGGCCGGCAGTGGCGAGCCGTTCGGCCAACGCCGAGTAGTCGAGCTCCTCGCTGGCCGGCGACGCCGGCAGGTCCAACAGGGCCTGTGAGGCCAGGGCCTGAACGGCGACGCCCACCAGGTTCTCGATGAGCGTCGTGCCCCGCGCCATGCAGGCACCGGCGGCGAGGGTGTCGGCGTAGCTGGCCGCCGCCCCGTCGGCGAATCCCTCGCTGGCCAGCCGTTTGCCGTCCATCACGGTGAGCTTGGCCAGTTGCCGCATGGGTGACAGATTCGGCAGCAGAGCGGTGAGCATGCTGCCGTCCTCGCTGTGCAACTCCCAGCCGTTGAAGTCCAACTGGCCAGCGTTGCGGAAGAGCGTGATGGCCTGGTAGTTGGCGTCGAGATACTGCTGGGTCAGCGGGTCGGCGAGCGCCGCGGCGTCACCACGCTCGGCGGCCAGGTACAACTCGCTGTCGCCCGCCCATTGGACGATGCTGTCGATGGCGGCTTCGAACTCGGGGCCGGCGTTGGGGCCATCGGTGAAGGTCATCTCGTTGGCCCAGGCCAGGTAGTCCGCCGGGTGTGCCGGATCGGGCCAGGGCACGGCCATGCCGCTGGGGGTGACGATTGCCTCGGGCGGGGTGTATTCCTCAAGAGCCTCCGCTTTCTCCATCACCGCTTCCGGTTCCTGAGCGGCAGCGAGCTCAGTCTCGGCGTCGGCATCCACCGGAGCTTCCGCCTCTTCCTCCACCAACGCTACCTCGGGCTTGGTGACCTCTTCGCCTGGTTCCGCTGGCGGCTGCTCGGTCAGCTCGGCGCTCGCGTCCTCCGGGCCAGGCTCGCCGAAGAGGAGAGCCAGGATCTCGGGCGGGATTTCCGTGGACGGCGCCGCCGCGGCGTCACCGTCCCGCACGACGCGGAGCGTCTTCAGATCGATGCGGATTTCCCGCTCGCGCTCGAACGTGATGACGAACTGCGGCGGCGAATCGACGAAGGCGTACTTGGCCCCGCGCAGCCAATCGATCGAGCGTTTCTGCACCTTGACGTATCGCCAGTCGCCCGGGCCCAGCAGGTCCGGCAGCAGAAAGTGTCGCAGCAGCGAGCCGGAATCGCCGTAGATCGCCAGGGCGTGGCGTGCTCCGCCCACGCGATATTCATCTAATGTGACGACGTAGCGGCCGTCGTCGCTGATGAGGGCGACCTCGGGGCAGACATCGTTGACGAGGAACCGCTCCCAACACTTGCGGGTACGGTGTTCCCGTTCGCCTTGCTCCAGAAGGGTGGCCCTGCAGCCGCGGAGAGCATCCGTCCCCGGTCGTCCCGGCCGCAGGCGGAGTTGAAACCGCTTGTTCGCGGAGGCCGCCTCGCGGAGCGGGCCCTCCGCCGACGCGACACAGCAGGTGAGCAAGGCAGCCAGCAGCAGGCTGAGCGTGGGTAGTCGGCGTGCCATGATGGTGATCCCTCGCTGACAGATATAGGACCATGTGCGGCGCCGCCCGTGCCGAGCGGCACCGTCCCCCACCGCATGTTACAGCGCCAGTCCAGAGGCGCAGCGGGGCGCGACGGCTCGGCGCCGGGCGGAGGATGTCGCATGGCTCTGAGAACTCTCCTGGACGATTTACTCCATGCGGGAGTACGGGGATCTGAAACGTCGATGTTTGGTTGGTGTTCGTGAGCGGTTTCGTCGCTGTATAACTGGAGAGCAACGGTCGTAACCGATTAATTGACAGCCTGTTACGGTGTTTCATATTCGGAGTACTAGGTCCGAAGTAAATTGACCAAGTCCAAAAGCTGAGCTATACTACACACTGTTTCGAGTGAGGTGAGTGCGGGATCCCGGCAATGGGCGGCGAGGGAGGTTGGCCGGCCTGCCCGGGGCCAAGCGGGCCGGCGGACTTTAATGCCTAACTCTATTACTGAAAAGGTTTTGCAGTCCACGGACCTCGTGGAGCTGATTCAGGAGTACATACCCCTTACCCGCCAGGGTAAGGAGTTTGTCGGCCTTTGCCCGTTTCATCCCGACCACAAGCCCTCTCTTCAGGTGAGTCCGAAAAAACAGATCTTCAAGTGCTTCGCCTGCGGTGCGGGCGGCGACGCACTGAAGTTCATACAGATGCGTGAACGCCTGCCCTTCCGGGAAGCCCTCACCCGCCTCGCCGCCCGGGCCGGCATCAGCCTGTCCGTCACAGATGAGGATCGGCGGAGTGAGCAGCTCCGGGAGCAGATGCGGCGGACGATGGAGTGGGCGCGAACCTATTTCCAGCGGTGCCTGCAAGACACGGCTGGCGGTCGGGCGGCGATGGAGTACGCCCGCCGGCGCGGCCTGACGCCGGAGACGATCACTCGGCACGGTCTCGGTTATGCCCCGGATTCGTGGGACGGTCTGCTGACGGCCGCCGGTCGGTCGGGTGTACCGGGTCCGGCCCTGGAACAGACCGGGCTGGTCGTGGTGAGCGACAAGGGCAAGCGTTACGACCGGTTCCGCCACCGGCTGATGTTCCCCATTCATGATGCCTTGGGGCGGTGCGTGGCGTTCGGCGGTCGGGCGCTGGGGGATGACCCTGCGAAGTACCTGAACTCGCCGGAGACGGCGCTGTTTAGTAAGTCGCGGGTCCTTTATGGGTTTGATCTGGCCCGGGACGCCCTGGGGCAGCGGCAGGAAGCGATCGTCGTCGAAGGGTACATGGATGCGGTTCTGCTGCACCAGTTCGGGTTCACGCACACGCTGGCGGCCCTGGGCACGGCGATGACGGACGCCCACGTGAAGCTGCTGCGGCAGCGGGTCGAGCGGCTGGTCCTGTGCTTCGACGGCGATGAGGCCGGCATGCGGGCGGCGGACCGGGCGGTGGAGGTGTCGCTGCTGGGCGGGGTCGAGGTCCGCGTCGTCGCGCTGGAACCGGGGCTGGATCCGGCGGACTGCGTGCTGCGCGACGGAGCCGCGGGGTTCGAGGCGGCATTGCAGGCGGCCAAGGATGCGCTAGAATTCAAGTGGTCGTTGACCCAGGATAAGTTCGCCGGCGGAGGGTCACGCGCGCGGCGAGCGGCGATCGAATCGCTGCTTGAGTTTGTGGCGGGCGTGGTAGCGGCCGGCGGCATGAACCCGCTCGAACAAGGGCTGTTGGTTCGGCGGCTGAGCGGCCTATTGGGCCTGCCGGCGGAGGCGGTTTATCCGCTGCTCGCGTCGCCTCGACGGCGGCCGCGCGGGCCGGCAGCCGTGGAGACGGACGGGCCGCTCGAGTCGGACTACGAGCAGTCGATCGACGGGATGCCTCCCGGGTTGGTGGCCGCGGCGGAAGGGTTGCTGGGTCTGCTGATCACGGACAGCCGGTTCGCCGCCCGGGTGGATGACCGGTTCGTGGAAGTCGTGGAAACGAACGGCGTATGGCGGCGTCTGTACGCGTTGGTACGGGATTTGATTGAGGAACTGGGACATTACGAACGGCCGGACGTGATCCGGCGTTGTGAGGATGGCGTGGTCTGCGACCTGGTTGGCCGGGCTTGTGCCCAGGTGGCCGGCGTGGCACTCACGTCCGAGGCGTGGGACGAGATGGCGGAACGGCTGGCCGGAGAGCTGGGCGTTCAGCGAATGGAGGAGTTGGAGCGTGGTCTGCGGCAGTCGCCGGCGGCGGACGTCGACGGTGGCGAAGCCTTCGGGCGGCTGTTGGAGACGGCGCGCGGCCAGGATTTCGCCTTGCCCGCACGGAGCCGAGCGGGCGGAGCATGCGGACCGTAGTGGGTGTGGTCCGGCAGCCGGGGAGTGGCTATGTCGCCGAAAGGGAACCAGCGAAGCGCGAAGAGGCGTGAAGGGACCAAGCGGCGCAAAGCGCCCAAGCGGGCGACTGTACCGGACGAGGCGCGGGTAGTTGGGGAGTCACGGAGAGCGCGTATGGTGGTCGGCAAACCCGACATTGACCCAATCGAGCAGAGCGTAAACGAGCTCATCGAGCAGGGTATCAAGCGTCAGTACCTCACCTGGGAAGAGCTGAACGAGACGCTTCCCGATGAGGCCATTTCGCCGGAGAAGCTCGAAAGCGTGCTAAACCGCATCGAGCAGGCCGGCATCAGGATGATCGACGAAATCGAGGCCGATCGCATGCGAGACGCGGCCCGGAAACGGACCGGCGGGCTCGAGGGCGGCGACAGCCTCGACGAGGTCACCGAGGTTGATCTGACCGACGTATCGGCGCGGCGGATCGACGACCCGGTGCGCATGTACCTGACGCAGATGGGCGAGATCCCCCTGCTGGCGCGGGAGGAAGAGATCGCCCTGGCCAAGAAGATCGAACTGACGCGGATGGCCTTCCGCCGAAAGGTGCTGGAGAACGACTTCAGCATGCAGCAGGCGGTCGAGATCATGCAGGCGGTGGCCGACGGGCGGATGCCCTTCGACCGCACGATGAAGATCTCGACGACCGAGAGCATGGCCAAGACGGCGATCATCAAGCGGTTGCCGACGAACCTGGCCACCGTGCGGAAGCTGCTGGAGCTGAACCGGGCGGACTGGGCGATGTGCAGCGATCACCGCGCGCCGGCCAATGCCCGGAACGCGGCCCGCGACCGCATCAGCCAGCGTCGCCGCCGGGCGGTGACACTGCTCGAAGAGCTGTCGCTGCGGACGAGCCGGATCACGCCGCTGCTGCGGAAGATGATGGCGATGTCGTCGAAGCTCGACCAGGTGGGCCATGAGCTGAAGCAGCGGGGCAAGTCGTTGCCGCCCGACGAAGTCGAGGCGATGAAAGAGGAATACCACGGCCTGCAGGACCTGGTCACGGAGTTGCCGGACGACTTGCGGGTGCGGGTGGACGAGTCGCGGCGCGTCTTCGGCGAGTATGAGGACGCCAAGCGGCGCCTGGCCGGGGGTAACCTGCGGCTGGTGGTATCGATCGCCAAGAAGTACCGCAACCGCGGGCTGAGCTTCCTGGACATCATCCAGGAGGGCAACACGGGCCTGATGCGGGCGGTGGACAAGTACGAGTATCGCCGCGGGTACAAGTTCAGCACGTACGCGACGTGGTGGATTCGCCAGGCGATCACGCGGGCCATCGCCGATCACGCCCGTACGATCCGCATCCCGGTGCACATGATCGAGACGATGAGCAAGCTGCGCAACATCAGCAAGCGGCTGCTCCAGGATCTCGGTCGCGAGGCGTCGATCGAGGAGATCGCCCACGCGGCGAAGATGCCGGTGAGCGAGGCCCGGCGGGTGATGAAGATCAGCCGGCACCCGATCTCGCTGGACCGGCCGGTGGGCGAGAGCGAAGACTCGTACTTCGGCGACTTCATCGAGGACGAGAAGGTCGATTCGCCGGTCTCGACGGCGTCGAGCGACATGCTCAAGGACCGGATCGAGGCGGTGCTGAAGACGCTGACCTACCGCGAGCGGGAGATCATCAAGCTGCGGTATGGTATCGGCGACGGGTACACGTACACGCTGGAAGAGGTCGGCAAGATCTTCAAGGTGACCCGGGAGCGCGTGCGGCAGGTCGAGGCGAAGGCCATCCGCAAGCTCCAGCACCCGGTGCGGTCGCGGAAGCTGCAGGGCTTCCTGGACAATCTGCGCAACTAAGGCGCGACGCCGGGCAACGACCCGGGGCGGTTCATTTCATCCGGACGGTGGGTTCGGGGCAGGCTTTGGCTGCGCCGAGGCTCCCGATTTGGTGACGCCCGTCCGATATGCTAGGATAGGTTGAATCCCACTGGCAGTTGAAGGAGGCACGTCGTGAGCGCTCCCAGAGCATGTTTCGGCGGGCTGACGGTAGCCCTGTTCGCGGTCGGGGCGGCGCTCGCCGCCGTTCCCGAGGTGGGCTATCTGATGCCGAGTCAGTTCACCGTGGCCTCGGGTGGTGAGGTGCAGGCCCGGTTCGAGGTGGGCAGTGCCACAACGACGAAGGTGTCCTCGTGGCCGGCCGAGCGGCTGGGGTACTTCTTCATCCGCAGCGGCGGCACGCAGGAGAACCGTGATACCCTCCCCGCCACCCAGGATGCCCCGACGCGGAGCGAGCCGATCCGGCTGACGCACGCGGGCGTGGCCGTGCTCGGGCTGGATATGCAGCCCGAGGTCGTCCTGACGCCGGTCGCCGACCTGCAAAGGTTCGTCGAGCAGAACGTCGCCGAGGGGGCGCGGAGCGCCGTGCTCGGGCAGGCCAGCCGACAGCAGGCGGTGCGCGTGCGGCGGGTGGAGTCAGCCCTGACGATGGTGCGGGTGCCCAGTGCGGACGGGAAGCGGCGTCCGTCGAGCATCGCGATGAGCAAGACGGGTCAGCCGGCGGAGATCCGCTGCCTGTTCGACCCGACCATGCTGAAGGTCGGCAGCGACTTCCCGGTGCGGATTTACGCCGGCGGGTCGGCCCGGGCCGGCGTGCAGGTGAAAGCGACCAGCGTGGCCACCGGCCAGAGCGAGACGAAGCTGACCGACGCGTCGACGACGACACATTTCCGCATCACCAGCACGGGGACCTGGCGGATCGAGTTTCATTACGTGGAGGCCCTCACCGAGGATCCGGACGCCGACTACGTGATCTATAGCGGCACGCTAACGTTCGAGGTGCCGGCGGAAGGAGCGGGAGAATGAAGTCGACAAGCAAGCGACGCGTGGCCCGCCGGCTGGCTGTGCTGGTGATCGCTGTGACGGCGAGCGCGGCCTGGGCGGTCGACTGGGTCGAGCTGGGCCCGGCGCCGTTGCTCGAAGATTCCTATGCGCACACCGGTCGCGTGGCGGCCATCGCGTGCAGCCGGGTCGATCCCGGGTTGTGGTACGTGGGCGGCGCCGACGGCGGCGTGTGGAAGACGACAGACGCCGGCCAGACCTGGACGCCGCTGACCGACGACATGCCCACGACGGCCATCGGGGCGGTGGCCATTGACCCGCTGAACGAGGACATCATCTACGCCGGCAGCGGCGAGGCGAACTACGCCAACCACAGCCGCTACGGTCTGGGCCTGTACAAGTCGACGGATGCCGGGCAGAGCTGGACGGTGCTGGCGGCGGACGTGTTTTCCGGCCGGTGCTTCTCGAAGATCCAGATCGACCATCAGAATCCCCAACGGGTCTTCGCCTCGATCACGCGGGCCGGGGGCTTCCCGGAGATGGCCGCGGCCAAGGGCCATCCGGGGCGGCTCGGACCGGTGGGCGTGTTCCGCTCGCTGGACGGCGGCGAGACCTGGACGCAACTGACGAACGGCCTGCCCAACTTGTCGGCGACCGACCTGGTTATGGATCCGACTGACTCGAACATCCTGTACGCCGGCATCGGGCACATCTTCGGTTCGGCCGACAACGGCGTGTACAAGACGACGGACGGCGGCAACACGTGGACACGGCTGACGGGCGGGCTGCCACTACAGGAAGTGGGCCGCATCAGCATCGCCCTGCCGCCGAGCCGGCCGTACTGGGTGTTCGCGATGATCAGCCACGAGGCGAACGCCAGCGGCGGGGCGGCCGGCATGCTGGGTCTGTACCGCAGCATCAGCTCGGGCGAGAACTGGTCGAAGCAGACCAGCACGCCCAGCATGCAGGCGACGTACGGCTGGTACCTGTCGGTGCTGGCCGTGCACCCGATGTATCCGACGAACCTGTACGCCGGCGGCGTCACGATGCATCGTTCGACGAACGCGGGCGGGGCCTGGAGCACGATCACGCCGCCACACGTGGACATCCACGCGATCACGTTTAACGCCGAGAACAACCTCGTCGTCGGCGACGACGGCGGCGTGCACTTCTCGTCCGGGCAGGGCAGCCTGTGGGAGTCGTGCAACCAGGGGCTCGGCCTGGCTCAGTGCTACGCCGGCCTGGCGACGCATCCGACCGGTGACGAGCTCATGGTCGTCGGGCTCCAGGACAACGGCACGGTGCAGCGCGACGTCGACGGCGTGTGGATGAACCGCATCGGCGGCGATGGCGGCTGGATCCAGATCGATCAGGCCGATCCCAACTACGTGTTCGGCGAATACCAGGGTACGGGCAACCTGTTCCGTTCCGCCGACGGCGGCACCACGTTCCAGGCCATCGGCGGGGGCATCGCCAGCGGTGACCGCAACTGCTTCCTGCCACCCTACCTGATCGACCCCACCACTCCGGGCCGCATGCTCTACGCGACGCAGCGACTCTGGCTGAGCACGGATCGGGGCAGCAACTGGACGGCGCTCAGCGAGGACCTGACCGCTGACGAGGACGCTTCGATCCGGGCCGTGGTCATGGCCCCTTCGCAGCCGACGACCGTGTACGCGGCCACCAACGACGGGCGCGTGCTCGTCTCGACGGACGGCGGGGCGAACTTCACGCTCATTCTCGAGGACGCCGCGGGCTGGCCGCGCGTGACGCGCGAGCTGTACGTGCATCCGTACGATCCGGACACGCTCTACCTGGCCGGGGCCGTCTACGGCCTGCCGCACGTGCGGCGCACCTGCGACCGCGGCCAGACGTGGGAGACGCTCGACGGCGATCTGCCCGATCTGCCGGTCAACGTCGTGGCCGTCGACGTGCGCGGCAACCTGCCCATCATCTTCGCCGGCACCGATTCCGGCGTGTATCGCACGGTCAACGGCGGCCGCTCGTGGCACCGCTTCGGCGTCCACCTGCCGAACGCCTGTACGATCGACTTCCGCTTCCAGCCCGAGCGTGGCCGGCTCATCGCCTGCACGCAGGGCCGCGGTATCTGGCATATTCCCGTCGGTCTGCCGGGCGATCTGAACGGCGACGGGCTGGTGAACAACTTCGACATCCGTCCGTTCCTGCTGGCCCTGGATGATCCGGAGGCTTTCGCCGAGCAGTACCCCAACGTCGACCGCGTGCTCAACGGGGACCTGGACGGCAACGGTACACTTGATACGTCGGACATCAGGCGGTTCGTGGAGATCCTGCTCGGGTAGGTCGCCGGAGCTGCGGGCCGACGACAGTGCGGAGGGCGTGCCCTGGGCGACGAGGTCGAAGCAACCACCGAGGTTTCGGCAGAAGGAAGCAGCGCTGCATCACCTGCCCGCAGTACCTGGAGGAGGGTGCTGATGCGTTGGCGCTGGGCGATTCGCCTGGGCGTTCTTGCCCTGTTGATCGGATACTTGAAATTCGTGGGACTGGACAGCAAGTTCTACTATCCCGATCGCAAGGTCCATCAGCGACCGGAGGACCTCCGGCTCGTTTACGAGGACGTGCACTTCCCCACGACCGACGGGTTGACGCTGCACGGCTGGTTCCTGCCAGCCGAGGGGACGGCGCGCGGCACGGTCATTCAGTTCCACGGCAACGCGGCCAACATCACGGCGCACGTCGGGCTGGTGTGGTGGCTGCCCGCCGCCGGCTATAACGTGCTCCTGTTCGACTATCGCGGCTACGGCGAGTCGGAGGGGCGCGTGACGCGGGTGGGCACGATCGCCGACGGCAATGCGGCGATCGACTACGCACTGCGGCGGCCGGACGTGGCGGGCAAACCGCTGTATCTGTACGGGCAATCGCTGGGCGCGGCGGTGGGGATCGTGGTAGCGGCGGACCGGCCGGAAGTGGCGGCGGTCGTGGCCGAGTCACCATTCAGCGGCTATCGGCGGGTGGCCGCCCGGCATGCTCAGGGGCTGGTGTACGCTTCGTGGGCGGCCCGCGCGCTGGCGTGGCTGGCGATATCGGATGGCTACGACCCGCTCGACTACGTCGGCCGGATCGCGCCACGGCCGCTGCTGGTGATCGTCGCCGAGAAGGATACGATCTGCTTCCCGGAGCAGGGGCGGGAGCTGTACGAAGCGGCGGGGGCGCCGAAGGACTTTTGGTCGGCGCCGGGCTCGGCACACCTGGAGATCTGCTTCGATCACGACGGTGAGCTGCGCGAACGGATCCTGGGCTTTCTGGACCACCCCCCATCACCTTGAGCGAATCGTCGCGCGATCAGTCGGCGGCTTTCAGCACCGTGCGGGCGATGACGTAGCGCTGAATCTCGCTGGTGCCTTCGTAGATGCGCGTGACGCGGGCGTCGCGGTAGAGCTGTTCGACGCGGAAGTCGTTGCAGAAACCGGAACCGCCGTGAACCTGCACGGCGCGGTCGGCGATGCGGCCGGCGGCCTCGCTGGCGTAGAGCTTGGCCATGCTGGCTTCCTGGGTGAAGGGTTGCGTACCCTCCTCCTTGAGCATGGCAGCCCGATCGGCGAGCAACTGGGCGGCGTCGATCTCCACGGCGCTGTCGGCGATCATCCACTGGATCGCCTGGAAATTGCAGATGGGCTGCTTGAACTGCACGCGTTCCTTGGCGTAGCTGACCATCTCGTCGAGGCAGGCCTGGCCGATGCCGATGGCCTGGGCGGCGATGCCGATGCGACCGCCATCAAGCGCCGACAGGGCGACCTTCATGCCGCAGCCCTCGCCGCCGAGGAGGTTCTCCTCGGGGACGAAGACGCCGTCGAGGCCCATCTCCGCCGTCTCCGAGCCGCGGATGCCCATTTTGCCGTGGATCGCGGTGCGTTCGACGCCGTCCTGCTGCGTATCCATGAGCAGCATGGAGAGGTCTTTATGCGTGCCGGTACGGCCGGTGCGGGCCAGCACGACGAACCAGCGGCCGGTGATGCCGTTGGTGACCCACATTTTCGGACCGGTGAGGCGGTAGCCGCCCTCGACGCGTTCGGCCCGCGTACGCACGGAGCTCGGGTCGGAGCCGGCGTCGGGCTCGCTGATGGCGAAGGCGGAGAGGTTGCCCGTCGAGCCCAGTTGGCGGAGCAACTGGTCGCGAACGCCGTCGACCGCGTACATGCGGATGATCTCGCAGACCATCGAGTGCACGCTGATGGTCACGGCCACCGACGGTGAGGCGTAGGCCAGTTCACGCAGGATGTGGGCGTACGGCACCATCGGGCAGGCCAGGCCGCCGTCCTGCTCGGGGACGCGCAGGCCCAACAGACCCATCTCGGCGTACTGCTCGATCAGCTCGCAACAGGACGTCTCCGCCCGGTCCCACTGGCGGTCACGCTCCAGCAACTCGCCGCGGGCATAGTCCCGGACGCCGTCGATCAACATACGGTGGTCTTCGGAGAGGGGGGCGATCATGGCTCGTCGTCGATTGGAACATGGATTGCGCGGCCGATCCGTCCGCAGGAACTGCTTCGCATAACCACACAATGGTATCATTGTACCCGATGGTCCGGGTCTTGTCGCGGTCATCGTCGCCGGTCGCCGGGCCGCCCGGCCGGGACGTCTGGAGGCACGTGCTGTGGTGCAGAGGCTGAGCAGGGTACGGGTCTGGTGGTGGGTCCTGGTGGCGGCGGTGGCGGTCCTGCCGGCCGCGTCGGCGGGCGAGCCGGCGGTTCCCGCCGGGTTGTGCGGGCGGCTGGGCGACTGCGGCGGCGTTCCCGTCCTCGAAGTCTGGGGCACGCCCGAGCAGGAGGCCCGGGCCCACGGCTACCTGATGGCCGAGCGGATCCTGGATCTGTTCGACGGCTACGTGCTCGACGAATCCATGCTGGCCAGCCCGGTCCTGTACGAGTCGATACTCGTGCCGGGCGTGCGGCGGCAGTTCGAATGGCCGGCGGAGCGGGAGAAGGAGCTGCGAGCGCTGCTGGCTGGTATGCAGGAGCGGCTCGGGGCGGATGCCGTTCGCTCGAAGAAGCTGAACCGAGCGCTGCGCGTCGAGGACCTGATGATCGCCAACGCCCTGGCTGACTGGTTCGGGTCGCTCTGCTCGACCGTGTCGGTCTGGGGGGCGCTCACGCCGGACGGGCAAACGATCACGGCGCGGAACCTCGATTATCCCTCCGCCGGCGGGATGGCCGCGGGCCAGGTCATCATGATCTATCGCGGCGACGGGCACTGCCGGCCCTGGGCGGGTGTCGGCTGGCCCGGGCTGGTCGGCGTGTACACGGGGATGAACGACGGCGGCGTCACCATCGCGATGCACGACGCCACCGGTCGGCCGCCGGCGCAAACCGAGGGCTTCACGCCGCGGTCGCTGATTTTGCGCGAGGCGCTCGAGGCGGCGTCGCCGGAGTCGTTCGTCGCAGACGTGCGGGCGGTCTTCCGCCGGCGGCACGTGATGGTCGGCAACAACATCCACGTCAGCGCGCCGCGGCGGGGGCGGGAACCGGCGGCCGTGGTCTTCGAGTACGACGCGAATGCCTTCGAGGACGGCGTGACGGTTCGACGGGCGACCGATAACCCGACGCCGCTGGCTGACGCCATTTGGTGCACGAATCACATGCGGCTGCGGAAGGAGCCGGTGAAGTCGCGCCGTTTCGCGCGCGTGCAGAAGCGGCTGGCGAATCTGGCCGGCGAGAAGGAGACGCTCGACGTGGACGAGGCGATGAAGCTGATCCACTCGATTCGGCAAAAGACGACGGTGCACAGCGTGGTGTTCGAGCCGGCGACGCGCGTGATGCACGTGCACATACCGGCGGCGCGGGAGCAGGCGGTTACGCTGCGGCTGGCCGAGTGGCTGGCGCGGCCCGTCGGCGGGTCGGCAGCTCCGCCGGCGGCGCGGGCGGAGGACAAGCCATGACGCACGCGGGGCGGTTCCAGGTGGCGACGCAGGGGAACACGGACGTCGTGGACATCACGGCGCAGGTCGGGCGCGAACTGGCGGCGAGCAACGTGCGCGACGGTGTGCTGGTGGTGTTTGTGATCGGCTCGACGGCGGCGATCACCACGACCGAGGCCGAGCCGGGGCTGCTCATGCACGACCTGAAAGCCTACTGCGAGCGCATCGCCCCGGAGAACCAGTTCTACAAGCACGAGCAGACCTGGGGTGATGACAACGGTCACGCCCACGTGCGGGCGTCGGCGATGGGACCGTCGCTGGCCGTGCCCGTGATCGACGGGCAGATGCCGTTGGGTACATGGCAGCAGATCATCCTGCTCGACTTCGACACCCGTCCCCGCCGGCGTGACATCATCGTCCAGATCGTCGGCGAGTAACGTTCGGCACTGGTGGGTGAGCCACCAGTGGCACGAGGCGAGGAACGCCACACCGGGGGCGAAGGCTGAAATCCGAAATATGAGATCGCTAATATCAGATTAAGCGACCTCCTTTGCTGTCACTCGGCGATCGGATAGGCGATGGCGCAGCGGGACGGGCGGCGGGGGTCGACGGACACTGTTGCGTTCAGACGCCTCTACATATCCATTGCTCAGCCGACGACTGTCCAGCCTTATATTTCTTGACGCCTCCGATCGTCGAGACTATAGTGTATCTGGGTGTAGTCGACGGGTTGCTGTTTTCGAGGGGCACTTGTGATCGCGGACACATCATTCTGCAGGTCCGCTTCGCGTATGCTGTGAGAGAAAGCTCCTAGCTCCGAGATTGGACAACCGCGACGGTTGTCCGACCGGCAGCTTCGTGTCCGCTGGGAGAGGAAGGTTGCCAACTGTACGACTAAGTTACGCTTGGCCCGTGCATGTAACGCACCGCGCGCCGCGCGAGCTGCGGGATACGTGCCTGCTGATTCGGCAGGACGCGCTCCAGTGCCGGTGTGAGGCGATGTCTCGTCCTGACGACGTGGAGGCGTGTCTTCGGTGCCGATGGCGTGACCGGTAGCACTCTTGTTTGCTGCGACCGCGGGCCGGACGCTGCCGTCCGCGACGGGCGTGGCCACATCTGCGAGAGGTGTCAGATGGCCTCCGTGTTAGCGCTGGTGAAGCGGCAGTTCGAGAAGCGGGCCGAATGGCGAAGGTACACACAGGACTTGCGGGGAATGCATACGACGAAGGAATTCCTGCAGTACATTCGGCAGCGAGATCACAAGAGGTTCCCGCTGGACCGGAAGGAGGACGTCGCGCGCCGGCGCCGGGAGATGGAGATCGTCCTGGACACGCTGGAGATCGACCTGACCGGCAAGGCGGCGCTGGATATCGGCCCGGGCTATGGAGATTCGCTGGACGTGTTCCACGCGCGCGGGGCGCGCGACGTCGCGTTCATCGACTACGATCCTGTCTACTTTACGTTCAACCAGCTCAAGGGTTTCGCGACTGGCTACCAGGCGAACCACCTTCGCAAGCTGGGGATGTTCAAGGCCGGCCGATTCGATTTCGTCTGGAGCAAGGCAGCCACGCGGGATGACCTTTTCCTCGGGCCTCTGGGATGGTTGTTTCCCCTGTCGCGCTGGTTACGGAAGGTGCGGCGGCTGCTCGCGCCGGGCGGTACGGCTCTGATCTGTCCATACTGGTCCACGGTTGGCGGCCGTCGGCAGATCGAGGACGTAGCCAGCAGCGTGGTCACGAAGACGATGCTCGAGTGTGGTTTCACCATGCTGCCGTTCCTGGAAGGCCACAACTACGAGCCAACCGTGCCCGTGTCATACGTTCTTCGTATGGCGTGATGGTGCTGGTGGCTACGGAGCCCGTCCCGAGCCCTGTCTGCTGTCCGCCCTCCTCTCGACCACACTGCTCAAGAGCAGTGGCACACCGGGCGTTACTCGCTCGTGCGTTCCGGCGGCGGGGCGTGGGGGCGCTCGCAGTTCCAGCACAGCTCGAAGTGGCCGGGGTTGCTCTCGCCGCAATGGGGACAGGTCCAGTCCTGCGTGTCGCCGGCGGTGCGGGCGGCGGCAGCCTCGTGGCGGGCGCGTTGCAGTTGCCAGAGGACCTCGCAGTAGAACTCGCTCGGCACGCGCAGGCGCGTGAACGTCAACTGGTGGCCGCCGTAGATCTCGCGCAGCGATTTCTCTTCGACGACTACGTGCGGGATGCGCTCCTCGAGCAGCAGGATCTGCACCGCCGGAACCAGCAGCGGGGCGCACATGGCCTCGTCGAGGATGAACCACTCGCGCGGCGGAACCAGGGCGGCGGGGTCGAACGGCCGGCCGCAGTGTGGGCAGGCGTGGCTCGTCGCGCCGGCCAGCTCGGCCCGGCATCCGGCACAGGTCAGGCCGAAGTCGGGCAGCGGCAGCTCCTG
The DNA here is from genome assembly GCA_050115495.1 of Phycisphaerae bacterium. Taxonomy (GTDB): domain Bacteria; phylum Planctomycetota; class Phycisphaerae; order UBA1845; family Fen-1342; genus JAAYXS01. The sequence goes on from JASFQK010000023.1 coordinate 86,719, forward strand.
CCCGGTGTAGCGCGGCGGTCGCAGACGCGTCCAGGTAGCGATGAGCGCGGGAATATCGATCTCGCTGCCGCACTCGGGGCAGCGATGCGACGGCAGCCCGCGCAGCGGGTAGTTGCACTGCGGGCAGCGCAGGTCCCAATCGGGGATCGGCAGTTGGGTCAGGTCGACGTCCACGGAGTCCCAGTATAGCGAAAGGCGCCCGCGAGCATCGGCCTCGCGAGCGCCTTTCCGCTTGGGGGGATTGTGGTGTGGACTACTCGCCGCCGTCTTCCTCGGCCGGCTCGGCGACTTCGATCGTGACCGGCTCGCCATTGGCGGCCGCGCCGGTGGCGGAGAGATCGACGGTCACCATCTTCTGTCCGCCGGTCTCGACAATCTCGACGTCCGCCTGGCCATGCTCCTGGAGATCGAGGGTCATGGTGGCCCCGTCGTCGGTCTCCTGGTAGTCGATGACCTCGGCGTCGACGGGCTCGCCGCCGATCCAGACGCCGACGACCCAGTTGTGGACGAGCGTCAGGCCGCCGGTGGCGGCGAAGGCCGTGCCGCCGACCAGCAGCACGACGGCCGCGGCGATGAGCCAGGGGCGTCGGGCGAGGGGGCGAACGGTCTTGGGCGCATCAAATTCGTGCATGAGTACTTCCTCCAGATGGAGTCTGTGTGACGTAGGTTTCCATTCACGGCTGCGGAGCGCGTGCAGCACCGGCTCCAGCGGATCGGGGTGTTCAGACACGGCTCACCTCCGTTTCTCGAGTCGCGCCCGGAGCAGGCCCCGAGCGCGAAAGAGCCTCGACTTCACCGTACCGGCGCGGCAGCCCAGGACCGCGGCCACCTCTTCGACGGCCAGTCCTTCCAGGTAGTGCAGGGCCAGGACGGCCTGGTACCTGGGTGGCAGGCCGAGCAGGATCTGCCGGGCCAGCTCCGGCGCTTCCGCGCGATCGGCGGGCGTGTGGCCGGCGGGGGCCGCCTGCTCTTCCAGGGGCTGGTGGCGCCGGCGCTGCCGGCGGGCCCAGCGGTTCGCGGCATTCGTCGCCACCCGGTACAGGAAGCTCCGAAAGGGCACGTCCCGGTGCCGGTAACGCGGCAATGACCGCAGGACGGAAAGGAAGACGTCCGCCGTCAGATCCTCGGTGGCGTGCACGTCGCCCGTGCGCCGGTAGAGGTAGCCGGCAATCGCCGCGTAATGTCGGCGATAGAGCCTGGCGAAAGCCTGGCGGTCGCGTTTGGCCTGCTCGATGAGCAGCCGCTCCTCGTCCGCGTCGAACCAGTTCGCCGTGCTCGTGCAAGCTGAACAGCACATGGGCCTCACCGAATCTCCCACGATGGGCGTTTCCTCCATGGTATAGAAGTCACCAGGCCGCCGGGTGGTTCCAGAAAAGGCGGCGGGCGGGCGATTTGTGATTCTGGGACGTTGGCCGGGCGCCGCCGATCAGGTCCCGCAGATGCGGCCGAAGGCGGCGAGGGCCAGGTCGATCTGGGCCCGGGTGACGTCCAGGTGGGTGACGGCGCGAATCTGCTGCGGGCCGGTGGTCAGCAGCCACACGTCCTGCTCGCGGAGCTGTCGGACGACGTCGGCCGCCGACCCCAGGGACTCGCCGACGTCGAACAGGACGATGTTGGTCTCGACGTGGGCCGGGTCGAGGCGGATGCCGGGGAGCTGGGCGAGACCCTCCGCCAGGCGGTGGGCGTTGGCGTGATCCTCCGCCAGCCGGGCGACGTTGTGCTCCACGGCGTACAGCGCTGCGGCGGCGAGCACGCCCGCCTGCCGCATCCCGCCGCCGAACATCTTGCGGAACCGGTGCGTGCGGTCGATGAAGGCCGCGCGGCCGGCGACGATCGAGCCGACCGGAGCGCCGAGGCCCTTCGAGAAGCACAGGCTCACGCTGTCGGCGTGCCGGGTGTAATCGGTGGGGTCTACGCCGGCGGCGACGCAGGCGTTCAGCAGGCGGGCCCCATCGATGTGCACGTGCAGGCCCTGCCGGCGGGCGGCCTCGGCCACGTCGCGAACGGTCGCCACCGGCCAGACCGTCCCGCCGCCGCGATTGTGCGTGTTCTCGATGATGACCAGTCGCGAGCGCGGAAAGTGATGATCAGCCGGGCGGACGGCAGCAGCGACCTGCGCGGCGGTGAAGATGCCGCGCTCACCCTGGATGACGCGCATCGAGCAGCCGGCCAGGGCCGCCGGCCCGCCGGCCTCGAAGTTGAAGCTGTGCGTGCCGGCGTCGAGGATGATCTCGTCGCCGGGCTCGGTGGCGGCGCGGATGGCGACCTGGTTGGCCATCGTGCCGGAGGGCACGAAGAGGGCCGCTTCCTGGCCGAGCAGTCCGGCCATGTGTTCCTGGAGTCGGAGTACGGTGGGATCGTCGCCGAGGACGTCATCCCCAACCTCGGCGGCGGCGATGGCGGCCCGCATCTCGGCGGAGGGGCGGGTGACCGTATCGCTGCGCAGGTCAACGATAGGCATTCTCGTCCTTCCAGGTCTTGGCGGCCTGGCGCACCAGCTCGGTGATGCGGTCGATTTCCTTGGTCTTGAGGTAGTCCTTGGCGTTCTGCCACCACTTCTCGTTCTTGACGCTCTTGACGCGGCAGATCTTGCCCATGGCCTGGTACAGGTCGAGGCGGATGCGATCGGGCGTGATCCACTGGTCGAGCATCATCTCAGCCGCGGCGGGCGTGCACTTGCTCAGGGCCGCGGTGGCCTTGGCATCACCCTCCTCGGCGAGACTGATGAGCTTCTCGACGCTGATCTTGGTGGACAGGTCGGACAGCACGTTGTAGCAGTCGGCAGTGGTTTTCTTGTCCAGATCGGTGCGGTCGAGCAGGGCGGCGACGGTGGCGTCGGCGCCGTTGATCGTGAACTCGCGGATGGTCTTCAGGGCGGCCCGGAGCTCGGCGGGCTTCGACTCCTTGTTCTCCAGCACCGGGCGCAGCTCGCGGTCGAACATCCGCTGCCGGTGGAAGTCGAAGACGCGGAAGAGCTTCTCGGTCAGCGTGTCGACGGTGGCCACCCCGCTGCCGCTGATGCTGCCGAGCTGCTCGCCGTCGGGGGCGACGAAAGAGATCTCCAGGCTGGCGTTCTCACGGAGGCCGAACGGCTGGAGAAACTCCTTGTGGCGGACGCGTGAGATCTTCACGCAGACGAAGCGCCGGGCCTGGTTGACGACCTTCGGGTCGGCCAGGGCGCGGCGTTGGTCGCGCTCCAGGCGATCGTTGCGGTCCAGTTCGCTGCCCAGCACGTACACCAGTATCGGCCGTTTGGCGTTGCGGGCCAGGGCGACGGCTCGCTCCGGGCTGTCCTGCCAGATGATGTTCTGGCCGGACTGGGCGTGGGCGAGGGCTGCGGCCCCGAGGAAGACGGCGACGAGGGCGAGCGAACGTGGCATGAAGCACCTCCGAATTCGGAATCTCACAGCTATCCCTAATTCTATCATGCCCCAGCGGACGTCGCGAACCGAGCCGGCCACCGGCTTGGCCGTCTGCGCTGGCCGCGTTAAGCTCTGTTCGGCCGCCGACGGCCCCGCTGCGACGGTGGTGCGGCCCTCGCGGCGGCGGAGAAGCACCCCAACTCCCGCGGACGCCCATGACGGCAGACACGCCGAGACCCGGCCGCCGGCTCTGCGAGTGCCTGCGGCTTCTGTGCCTGGTCGCGGGACTGGCGGTTTTGGCCTATCCCTTCCTGCCCGCGACCTGGTTCGTCGCGGTGAATCCCGCCGACGGCGAGCCGCTCCTCATCCACCAGAGCCATGCGACGCGTGCCCCGCTGCACCTGCTGTGGGCGCTGGAGGGGTTCCGCCGGGTGCCGCTGGCGGCTCGGGCCGGGCTGGTCGTTCTGTTGGCGGCCCTCGCCTGGTGGCCGGCACGTCCGCGAACGGAGAACGCCAGCCGGTTCGAACTTTGGCGCCGGCGACGCTGGCCGGTGGCGGTTGCGGCAGTCGTCGCGGTGGGAGTGTTCTGGCTGGCGCGCGTTTCGCCGGCGCAGAACGACCTCTTCGCCGATGCGCCGATCCTCCCCGCAGAGACGGACCTCGATCCGCTGGCTTCGGAAGTGCTCACGTACCACGTTTTTCACGCCGTTCGCGGCGTACTGACGCTGTTCACCGACAGCGCCGACAGCCGACAGGCCATCGTCGTCACGTCCTGCCTGGCCGGCGATGTGTTCCTCGTCAGCCTGCTCATCCTGGCCCGGGCGGCGAGCCGCACCGGCGGCGAGTGGTTGATGCTGCTGGGCGGCGGAGCCCTGGCCGGCTACACGGCGATGTTCTTCGGCTACGTCGAAACGACGCAGGTGGAGCTGGCCGCGATGACGTTGTACCTGGGCGCGGCGGCGGCCGTCCTGCACGGACCACCCGGCCCGCAACGCCGACCGTGGCTGCTGCTGGCGCTGGCCGCCCTGGCGCTGGCGACAATGGCCCACGCCGCCGGCCTGCTGTTGTTACCGTCGGCGGCGGTGTTGCTGGTCGGAGAGAGTGCCGGCGAGGAGCGGACCGCCGGGCAGGCCCTCCGCCGAACGCTGTCGGTGCGGAACGTGGCGGCGGTCGGGTTGCTCGTCGTGCTGCCGTACGTGCTGGTGATCGTGCTGCCGTTCTACGCCCGCGGACTGGTCGGCAACATCACCGGCGGCGGAGACGAGATCATGTTCGTGCCGTGGCACGTAGACCCGGCGGCGCCGCCGTCGCGCTACGTGTACTACGCGATGCTGTCCTGGTGGCACGCGGCGGACTTATTATCGGCCGTGCTCGTGGCGGCTCCCCTTGCCGTCCCGCTGCTGATCGGCGCGGGGGTGTGCGTCTGGCGGCGGCGCGAACGGCTGGAACGCCAGGACCGCTGGTGGCTAGGGCTGCTGGCCGTCGCCGCCGGCCCGTGTGCCCTGGTGCCGCTGCTGTGGAACCACGATTTCGGGATGCGGGGTGACTGGAATCTCGCCGCCTGCTACCTGTTCCCGTTGAATATGCTGGGTTGGTCGCTGTTGGCCGTGCTATTGCGCGGGTCGCCGGCGGGCTGGGGCCGGCGCGTGGTGACTCCGCTGCTGCTGGTGCAACTCGTGTTGGGGGTGGGGATCCTGTTACAGCTCTGGTGACGGTGGCGTCGCCGATCAGAGGGCCTGGATCGCCTCGACGAGGTTCCCGATGTACTGCTCGAAGAGGGTCCAGCCGCCGAAACGGACGCCGAGCGCCTCGATCTTGTGCGTTTCGATTTCGTTGAGGGGAGCGCGGCGCTCGCCGACGATGTCCGCGTCGCTGCCAGCGATCTCCTTCGCGGTGGCGGCCACGTCGTATTCGCAGATGTACCGGTCGTAGCAGTTGTAGGCCTGTCCGGCGATGCCCTCGGCTTCGAGTAGGACCTCGACGGCCTGGGCGACGTCGGTGACGTGCACTTCCTTACCGCCGCGATCGACCTCGACGCGTTCGCCACGGACGACCCGGCGGACGAGGTCGAACCATTTGCTGCGCATGACGGGCTGAGCCAGGCCGTAGATGCCGGTAGGCCGCAGGGCGCAGATGTCGTAGCCCAGGCCGAGGCCGTAGCTAGCGATGAACTTCTCGATGGCGGCCTTGTGGGCGCCGTAGTGCGACGTGGGGAACAGCGGGTGGTTTTCGTCGAGGACGCGGTCGTCGAGGATTCTCTCGTGGACGGCGCAGGTCGAGATGAAGATGAAGCGGCGTACGCCGGCGGCGCGGGCCGCCTCGATGAGCTGGATGGTGCCTACGACGTTCCGCTGGACGAACTCGACGACGTCGCCCTCGCCGCCGCGGAAGCCGCCGCCGGGGTGGTACAGGGCGGCGTGCACGACGGCGGCGCAGTCCTGGACGAGGGCGGTGGTGGTGGCGGGCTCGCCGAGTTCGCCGGGCAGCCAGGCGAGGCGTCCGCCGACGTCTTCGATGCCCTCGCAGTCGCTGTCCGGGCGGTGCCAGCAGCGGCAGTGGTGTCCGCGTTCGAGCAGCAGGTTGACGATGTAACGGCCCAGGAAGCCGGTGGCGCCGGTGACGGCGATACGCATGGTCTGCACTCCCGGAAGGCGGTGGCCGCCAGCCCGTGCTCAGGACACGCGGGCTCGCAGGGCTTCGATGACCTCGTCGTCCTTGGGAAACCGCCCGATGCGGTGCTTACTGAAGACGAGACGGCCGTCCGCGTTGACGTCGAAGATGCCGCCGCTGCCGGCGACGAGCTCGACTTTACACCCGAATGTCTTCTTGAGGGTGGCCGCCAGACTGGCGGCTTCGGGGCGGTAGTCTCATTCGGCGCAGTAAGTAATGCTGATTCGCACGGTTACGTCCTCTCTGTGCTGGATGACTGCCGCAAGGTCCGGTGCCCGATACGGAGGATGATAGGGCCGGCCGCTCTGTCGGGCAAACCGCGGTTGGCGCGGGCGGACGTTGTCGGAAATTGTAACATTCTAGGCAGGCGGGCTTTGCGCCGGCGAGCCCGGCTCGGTTGGCACGCTCGCTGGGCGTGTGTAGACTACGAATACGTGGAACTGCCAATCGCCGGGGCTCCCGGCGGGGACGGAGTCTGGCCCGCTCGGCGGGTGAATCGTGGCGGCCGCGGCGGCTGAAGGGGTTTGTGCAAGGAGCGACGCGATGCGCATGTGGCAGCGATTGATCCTGGCCGGCGTACTGGCCATGGGGATGGGGTTGTGCTGGGCCCAGGACGTGGGCGAAGAGGCCCCGGATTTCCGTTGGCGTGACGGTGATCAGGAAGGCGGCCGTGACGGTAACACGTCGGAGTCGATGCTGGAGCGACATGCGAACCGCATCGTCGTCCTCTACTTCTACCGCAGCATCGATCTTGGCTCGGTGGAGTTCCTGACGAAGATCAAGGAGCTGCACGAGACCTACTACAAGCGCGGCGTCGTCTTCATCACGCTGACGGACGAGAAGAAGGAGAAGGCCGAGGCCACGCTGAAGGGCAAGGAGCTGGAACTCGGCTGGTTTGCGAATATCAACCCGGAGCGGCCCTATCGCTTCCCCGCGCCGGGCTACGCGTACATCATCGACCCGCACGGCCGCATCGCCTACGCCCGTTTCAACGCCGAGGATGACCTCGAGGGGAAGATCAAGGAGCTGATCGAGAAGGATCCGCCGCCCGGCTCCGACCCGGAGAGCATGCAGAAGCGCTTCGCCCAGTTGGCCCAGTTCCTGGCGTCCAAGGAGTACGGGCGGGCGTGGACGCTGGCCAAGGAGATGGAGAGCTGGCTGGACAAGGACGACACCTCGGCCAATCAGCAGGTGAAGACCCTGCTGGAGCAGATCGAGGAAGGCGCCAAGGAGCTGTTGCAGGAGGCCCGCGACGACGCTGAGGCGAAGCGGTACGACGCGGCGTGCAGCAAGCTCGCCGAGATCAGCGTGCGCATGCTCGGCTCGGACGTGAAGGAGGACGCCGATCGCGAATTGGGCCGGTTGCAGGGCGACAACTACACGAAGGAGATCGTGCGGAAGGCCCTGGACAACGCCAATGGCGAGAAACGCAATGACGACGCCGCCGACCTCGCCGCTTCCGGCCGTTTCCTCGAGGCTCGCCAGATGTACCGCGAGATCACCGAGGAATACGCCGATACCGAGGCCGCCAAGGCGGCCAACGAGGCGTTGGACCGGATCAACAACGACCCGACCGTGCAGACGCAGATTCGCCAGATGCAGGCGTCGGAGCAGGCCGCCCGCTGGTACGACCTGGCCGAGCGCTTCGCCCGCGTGGGGATGTACGACCTGGCCCGCGAGCGCCTCGATGAGATCATCAAGAAACACGCTGGCACCAGCTTCGCGGAGAAGGCCCGCCAGCGGCTGAGTGAGCTTACCAAGGAAGAGAAGGACGCCGCCAAGGAGGCCAAGCGTCGCGCCGCCGGCGACGAGCAGCGCGCCAAGGACGCCGCCGCTTGGGCCAAGGAGCGTGCGAAGGAGCGCGAAGAGAACGCCAAGAACCCGCCCAAGCCGGCCGGCAAACCGACCGCCGAGCCGAAGAAGCCGGACAAGCCCGACCAGCCCAAGGAGCCCTCGGGCGGCGGTGGCGGGCGCCCGCGCGGCGGCGGCTAAGCCAGTCGAACTTGTGTGATCCCCTCAACGCCGGGTGAGACAATCCTCAACACTGGGTGGGGCGGGTGTTCCGCAGCTCTGGGTGGGTAGGGCGTTCCGCCCAACGCGGCCGTGGCTTCAAGGCGGCGGCGGGGGGCCTGTCTGAGACCGGGACGCCGCGCCGCCTTTGGATCCGTGTATCAGGATGGACTGGGTTCAGTCGGCCAGGGCCGCCGCGACGGCCGCCCAGAACGCGCCTTCCTCGCTGTCGCCGTAGTACTCGGCGAGTTCCGTCGCCGCTTCTATGACGAAGCTTAGTTCACCCGCGGAGAGGGACCCTTCGAACATCGCGGCGACGGCCGCCGGCGTGGTGGCTCCACCGCCGGCGCGCTCCTCCGAATCGCCCGGCGGCGCGCAATCAGGATGCTCCCAGTTCGGGTGTGCGGCGTACCAAGCCGCAGGGTCCGACACCTTCTGTATGAATGGGGCGATGTCGAAGTTGTTGACATAGCCATCGCAGTTCATGTCCGCGTGGTAGAGGGCAGAGCCGCGCAGGCCGGGATAGGCAA